>NZ_OV350343.1:2071282-2761710 GCF_923868895.1 Halomonas sp. TD01 | reverse complement strand
TGGAGGAACAACGGTATGCCGGTAGGCTATCGCTGTGCAAAAAACATGGTTCATGCGGCATTACATGCCCACGCGAACCTGCCTGAAATGCAAAGCGCTTGGCAAGATTTTTGCCAAGCGCTTAACAAACGGTTAACACGAAATATTGGTTACTGGTAAGTCGAACGTACCGCCTGTATCGCTGGCTGCCCATCTTTGCTCGTCACGCCATCCAGCCATGTCTCTACCGTGTCTAAATTAGCACTAATCCACTCAGACGCTACCTCGTCGGCGGGACGATCCTCATAGCTGTAGTCATGCACCCACGCGTTTTGATCCTCAATATCCACTACATACTGTGAAAGAAAACGATGCAGTTGGGGATCATCTTCGGCCATATTGGCCGGAACGATGGTCCAAACAGTGCTCTCAATTTGAGCAATGCCCGCCTCATCGGCGTCATCCAGATAAGCTATGTCGAAACTGACGTTCATCCAGTGGGGCTCCCAACCAACAAAGGTCACCCACTCTTCATTCGCCATTTTTTGCTCTGCCTGCGCCAACATAGCGGCGGTGGAACTTTCACGCAGACGCCAGTCTCCTAAGCCTGCAATGTCATTATCAATAGCCGCCAGAATGGCCGTGTTAATCCCGGTGCCCGCCTCGATGCCCTGAATATCACCGTCGAAACGGTCACGGTAGGCGTCCAGGTCGGCCACCGATGTCACACCGGCATCATAAACGTACTGAGGGACAACCAGGCCAGAGTTCGCCCCCTGGATATTGGAGACCAGCTTTTCAATTTTATTATCAGCAACCAGTGGCTCAACCATATCGGTTTGCACCGGATACCAGCCTCCTAGATAAACATCCACATCGTTACGCGCTAGCCCTTCAAGAATCACGCTCACGGCCAAACCACGTTGGCGTGTTTGATAGCCCATGGCTTCCATGAGTTGCGCTGCCACTTCAGATTTCACGGTGACACCTGGCCAAGGGGGAACGCCCAAACTTACTTCGTCAAGTTCAGCGGCGGCAGGACCAGCAATCGTAAGCGCTGCCAGTCCTGCGGCGCCAAGCGTGTAAATACTCTTTAAACCACCGTGCGCGTTCTTCATTGTAATGTCCTCTTTTATCAATATACGACATCAGTTTGCCTGCTAAGCCGCAGCAGAAACGACACTAAGCGACATTACTTACGCACAAAGCGACATTCGCTTCGAGAACACTCAACTATCTGCTTGTTGGCGCGCTTCAATCGGTGAGCGGCCAAAGTGTGCACGGAACGCACGGGCAAAGCTCGAACTAGAAGTAAAGCCACAGGCCACACCTATGGCAAGTACGCTCATATCGGTCTCCGTCAACAACCGCTGGGCACGGCGTAAACGAAGTTGCTGATACCACTGGCGAGGAGATACATTCAAGTGCTGTTCAAAAAGCCGCTGTAACTGGCGAGATGACACCCCACTCCGGTGGGCAATATCAGCCAATGGAAGAGGCTCTTCTAGATGCCTCTCCATCAGTGCAACGGCCTCGACCAAACGCCGATTGTGGGTGCCTAAACGCTGAGCTAGCGACATTCGCTGCTGATCGCTACGGCTACGTAAACGCTCGTGAATAAGCTGCTCGGAAACATCAACCGCCAGCTTGGTTCCGTGACGCCTGGCGATCACAGCTAAGGCCATGTCCATGGCAGCGGCACCACCCGCACAGGAAAAACGCCGCTCCCCGATCTCAAACAACTCATCGGTTGTTTCAATCGTTGGAAAACGCTCACGGAATACCGGCAAGCTTTCCCAGTGCAAGGTGACCCGCTCACCCTTCAGCAATTGGGCGGCTGCTAATATAAAGCCTCCGGTGTCCAACCCACCCAGGGCACATCCCGCTTGATCAAGCCGATGCAGCCATGAAATGAGCGCTCGGCTTAAATGATCTTCAGGCTCAAAGCCGCTACACACCGCCAACGATGGTAGGTCGAGACCCTCGCCCATCGGCTGATCGACTAATAGCGTCATACCATTGCTTGCGGTGACAGGCTCACCATCACGACTAAATAGCGTCCACTCAAACAACGTTTGGCCACTAATACGATTGGCAATGCGTAGCGGCTCCACCGCAGAAAAAAACGCCATCATTGAAAAGCGCGGTAGCAATAAAAAACCAACGCGCTCAGGCAGTGGACCAGAATAGTTCAGGCGCAAAAAAACTCCTCAGCTCAGCGGTTTGTTCTGATATCGCTCACGATTACTAGTGAATAAGAGACAGCATATTAACAATAATAACGAACCGTTATTCAGAGCATCACACATCTTGGCACCCGCTTCCGACAATATCGCTAAGCGTTTGCTAAACACCAGGCAGCAGTGGTAGCTTTGAAAAAAACGATAAGAAGTGTTCCCCCATGTCGCACGATTACCTGTCATTGTTATCGCAGACCTATCGGCTTTTACGTAGCCGCTGGGTAGATGCGGTAGTGCGCACAGGTGCTTACCCCCTCACCCGTACTGCTCTCAGCGAGTGGTATAACGAATAGCCTGATCGATCCGTCATCAGATTTTCCCGAGCTCGTCAATTGCTGACGAAATCAGACGTATCGATTAAGGAATTTATTCATGTCGACTATCACGACGCGCCGTACCCTGAAACACTCCCTACTCGCCCTCTCACTGGGTGGTGCATTAATCAGCAGCCAAGCAGCTTTTGCTGACTCACCCGGGGCGCTCATTATTGCAGGTGGTTTCTTACAAGAGAGCCACCAAGATATCTTCCAAGCGGTCATCAACCCCATCGACAAATCCGCCGCCGACATTCGCCTTGGCGTCGTACCCGCTGCTACCGGCAATATTTCCGGCAACTATGGCAAAATTGTTGAGGCGTTCACTCGCCTTGGTCTTGCAGAAGAGAACATTCGCCTGCTTCCACTAGCGGTTAACGATGACAAACGGACCGAAGACGTTGATGAATCAGAGTGGGTAGACAATGGTCGTGATGAAGAACTGGCTGCTTCTATCGACGAGCTAGATGCCATCTGGTTCCTAGGCGGCGATCAAACCCGCATCACCGCAGTGCTACTGGAGGAAGATGGTAGCGATACGCCAGTGCTCGCCGCTATACGTGACTTCCATTCACGGGGTGGCGTTCTGGCAGGCACCAGCGCTGGGGCAGCAATTATGTCTTCCTCCATGCTCGCAGGTGGCGATAGTCAAGGCGCCCTTTTTAAGGGGTTCAGTGATGACTATGAGAGCATGAATAATCAAGAGTTTGGCCCTGCCGTTGTACGCCCAGGATTAGGCTTTTTCGAAGCCGGGCTGATCGACCAACACTTCGACCGCAAAGCCCGTCTTGGCCGACTGCTAGCCGTGATGCTAGAGCATGAAGATGGACAGCCACTAGGCATCGGCATTGATGAAGGCACCGCGCTCATTGTTGATAACGACGAGTGGCAAGTGGCAGGCAGTGGGGGCATAACACTAGTGGATACCAGCGAAGCGACTCGCCCTTCATCAGGATTTCCAATCAGTGTAGAAAACGTTCGCCTAGGCTATTTACTACCGGGTGATCGCTACCTACCTGAAAGTGGTGAATATCACGTTCGCGAAGGTGCTTATGAAACCTCGGGGAATGAGTATTTCGATGTCCCTGTGAGCCTGCAGAGTGGCTTGCTGAGCGCCAACCGCAACTTGCAGGAACTTATTGGCTTTGACCTGCTAGATAATTCAGCCACCGAACAAGTCACTTCGCTGCTAGTAGGCGACGAAAACCAAGGACTTCGGATCGTTTTTAGCCAAGACGAGCAAACCCAAGGCTACTGGAGTCAGGACATGACGCTAGATCGCTACAGCTTTGAGAACGTCCGGATGGCTCTAGAACCACTGCGTGTAGAACTGCATACACCTTAACGCAGCCATGAACGACCATCACCAGCGATAAAAATGCGTTGCCGCCGGGCCTTTCTGACCCGGCGTGCCATCAGCAACAGGATGCTCTCAGCCTTCGCACAAGGTACACTGGATATGTATAGACATTAGATTCATTTGAAAGGCACGTCATGACCAGCGCTCCCCCGCTTTACCTGCAAATACAGCAGCACCTGCTAGAGAAAATCCAGGGCGGTGCCTGGCCAGCACACCACCAGATCCCTCCCGAAGAGCAGCTTGCCCGAGATTTTGGGGTAAGCCGAATGACAGCCAATAAAGCGATTCGTGATCTCGTCCAAAAAGGCTACCTTACACGCCAGCCAGGGCTAGGCACCTTTGTAACAGATCGCAAGGCAGAGTCGTCTCTGGTCGAGGTGTACAACATTGCCGATGAAGTCCGCTTCAGGGGGCACCATTACAGTAATCGCGTACTCGTCTGTGAAGCCATTGAAGCTGATGACGAAATCGCTTTGCGCTTGGGCGTGCGTCTTGGCAGTCGCGTGTTTCAGACACTGCTCGTGCACTTGGAAAACGACACACCCATTCAGCTTGAAAACCGCTATGTTAACCCCCGCTGGGTACCCAATTATCTAAAGAGTGACTTTTCGGTACATACACCCAACGAAATATTGGTAGCGGCCTGCCCGATTACTGACGTAGAACACATCGTTGAAGCCGTGCTCGTCGATCAACAAACCGCCGACTGGCTAACTATCGATACCTCAACCCCCTGCCTGAGCATGGTTCGGCGTACCTGGTCAGGCGAACAGCTCATCAGCTATGCCCGCCTACTGCACCCAGGCGACCGCTACAAGCTGCGTTCCTCGGTGCATCGCCAAGCATCATAATGGCTTAGCTGATAAGGGCTTGCACAAAATAGCCTGTTGGTATGGCGAGCATCAGGCTTAATGCAACGCGAATAAACCACACCACGACCATGCGCCCTACGGAAAGCGGAATACTCGTAGAAAGGATGCAAGGAATTGAGGCTGAGAAGAACAACACCGAAGATACCGATACCACGCCTGCAGCAAAACGCGACACAAATTCCGCTTCTGCCATCAACAGCGCCGGTAAAAACATCTCAGCAAGACCTGCAGCGGATGCCTGTGCAAGTGCTGCAGCATCAGCAATGCCCCATACCGCCACGAAGGGGTAGAAAAACCAGCCTAACCACTCAAACAGTGGCGTGTATTTAGCCGCAAGCAATCCCAGCAAACCAACCGACATGATAGAGGGTAGGATGCTAATCGCCATCACTAACCCCTCTTTAAAGTTGATCGCGACACTTTTATGCAATGCGGGCGCTCGGGCAGCTACTTCCAGCCCGGTTTGCCATGCCGTCAGCAACCGTTTACCTGCCACCGCCGCTGGTTCACCATCGTCAGCACTGTCATCCATACCGGATAGTGGCGGTAAGCGAACGGTTACGGCCGTGACAATAAACGTGATCAACAACGTTAGCCAAAAATACAGGTTCCATACCGCCATTAAGTCCAGCGTGCGCGCCACGATGATCATAAACGTTGCCGATACGGTAGAGAACCCCGTGGCGATAATGGCGGCCTCGCGCGCTGAATACTGCCCTGCCTGATACACCCGGTTGGTAATCAATAGGCCAATAGAGTAGCTACCCACGAATGAGGCAACCGCATCGATAGCCGAACGTCCTGGCGTTCGCCAAATGGGCCGCATCACCGGCTGAACCAGTACACCAATAAGCTCAAGCAACCCATAGCTGATCAACAAAGCGAGAAAAATCGCGCCAATGGGAACAATCAAACCTACCGGAATCACCAGCTTATCAAACAGGAAAGGCAGCATATCCGGTTCATGCAGAAAGGCAGGCCCCCAGCCGGTCAGCGCCATCAGAGCGGCAATTACCCCAAGTAATTTTAGTGCGGTAAAAATGCGCTCGGTAACATTACGATTCCAGTAGCCTCGAATCAGCGGGTACGCAGCACCGGCGACAATCAGCGCCAGCGCATAAAAGCCACTAGCATCACCTAACCAGCGTCGGGCACCGGTCACCATATGATCGAGCAATATAGTGCTGCGGCCTCCTATTTCAACAGGCACGAAGAAAATCAATATCCCCAGTGCACTTGGCAGAAACAGTTTGAGAATCAGCGCGGCACTGGGCCGCTGATGGGTTGTTGTATTTGGGGGGAGCATGAGCATGCCTCTTGTTGTGTGACAGCGTTTAGTGAGCCTTCCACGCATCTTCAACACTTAATGTATATACATATACACATCAATTGAAGACCATCCTCCAATCAATATAAGTAGACATTAGTCTAACCAATCACTCTAAAAACACGCTTTATCAAAATAAAAAAATACATAAACAATTGTTTGTAAAAACAAAAATATAACAACCCTCCTTTTCACGTGTTGCATCTTTCACATTATTTTGTAACAACCATCTTGACGAATCCTCTCATATTGACCTTAATTGTATATACATTAAGGTTTGAAGATAAATTTTTGAAAGTCGCCTTTGAAAGGAGCTCCTCATGACGAATTCAACGGATCGTCGCCTCTGGCGCGATATCAGCGTCTTCGATGGCCTGCGGACATTGCCTGACCGCATGGCCGTTATCACCGAGGGAGCACACATCATCTCCTTGTCGCCCATGAGTGAGTTCGACGAGCAGCTCGCCGAAAACTGCATTGAGATGGGTAGCGGTGGCGTGATGACACCAGGTCTCGTGGATTGCCACACTCACCTTGTGTTTGGCGGCTCGCGCGCTGAAGAGTTTGAAGCGCGGCTTGAAGGGGCTAGTTATGAGGAGATCGCTAAACGCGGCGGCGGTATTCTCAGCACCGTTCGCGCTACGCGCGAAGCTAGTGAAGATGAGTTGTTAAGGCTCGCTAAACCGCGTCTTGAAGCGCTGATTGCCGACGGCGTTACCACCGTAGAGATCAAGTCTGGCTACGGGCTAACCGTCAAAGATGAACTCAAGATGCTGCGCGTCGCGCGTCGCCTCGGCAAGATGCTGCCCGTAAAAATAGTCACTACGCTGCTGGGTGCTCATGCCCTTCCCCCAGAGTACAAGGATGACAGCGACGGCTATATCGACTTGGTCTGCCAGGAGATGATCCCCGCCGCAGTGGCCGCAGGACTGGCCGATGCGGTTGATGTTTTCTGCGAAAAGATCGCCTTCTCGGTGGAACAGTGCGAGCGAGTGTTTAAAGCCGCCAAGGCCCATGGCCTACCCATTAAGGCCCACGCCGAGCAGCTCTCTAACCTGGGGGGAACGGCCATGGCCGCTCGCCACGGTGCGCTGTCTGCTGACCACATTGAATACCTGGATGACACTGGCATCGCCGCCATGCGTGAGGCAGGTAGCGTGGCGGTCATACTGCCCGGCGCATTCCATACCTTACGTGAAACGCAACAACCGCCTATCGCCGCCCTGCGCAACGCTGGCGTTCCAATGGCGGTGGCTACCGACGCCAACCCCGGCAGCTCCCCACTATTTATGCCCACGCTAATGCTCAACCTGGCCTGTACACTTTTCCGCCTGACACCCCAGGAAGCGTTGTCAGGCATGACGGCCCACGGGGCAACTGCACTAGGGCTAGCGGGGAAAGGGCTCATCCACGAAGGTGCAGAAGCCGACGTCTGCGTATGGGATATCGATGCGCCAGCTGAGCTCGCTTACGCCGTGCAGCCTGGGCGCCTTCGTCAGCGTTTATTCCAGGGAGCGCTTACCCATGGCAATTAACAGCGCCTCTACCAGTACGTTTACCAGTACATCCGTCGAGACAGCCCTCGATATGTCACTCTGGGCGGGCCGTACAGATCCAGAGCCCAACAGCGAGCGCTGGCATCAGAAAATTCAGCCGTTGAGTGAAACGGCAGCGCCGGGCTGTGCCTTATTAGGTTTTGAAAGCGATGCAGGTGTTGCCAGAAACCAGGGCCGCACCGGCGCCGCACAAGGCCCTTCGGCACTGCGTAAAGCGTTGGCACCGCTGGCCTGGCACCGCACAGGGCCAGCCTACGATGCGGGGAATGTGCGCTGCGAAGGCGATGCCTTAGAAACAGCCCAACAGGCCCTCGCCGATCACGTATCGGCGCTGCTTAAGGCGGAGCATTTCCCCATTGTGCTGGGTGGTGGCCATGAGGTGGCCTACGGCAGCTGGCTGGGGCTTGCCCAGCATCTCGCTGACAACGGTGAGAAGGCCCCGCGCATCGGCATTATCAATTTTGATGCCCACTTCGATTTACGCGCCCCCTCCCACGTGCGTTCTTCGGGCACCCCCTTTACGCAGATTGCCGATCAATGCGCCCAACGCGGCTGGCCATTTCGCTACGCCTGCTTAGGCGTAAGCCGCGCTGCCAACACCCGCGCCCTGTTTAACCGTGCCGCACAACTCGGCGTCATGGTTCGTGAAGACCGGGACTTTCAAGCGGCACACCTTGAGCGCATTCAGCGCGACCTAGAGCGCTTCATGGTGCGCTGTGATCATCTCTACCTGACCATCGACCTGGATGTGTTGCCCGCTGGGGAAGCCCCTGGGGTCAGCGCCCCTGCCGCTCGGGGCGTCTCACTTGCGTTGATTGAACCGCTGATTGAAGCCATCCGCGACAGCGGCAAGCTTCGCTTAGCCGATCTAGCCGAGCTAAATCCCGCTCACGATATCGATAGCCGTACCGCCCGCGCGGCAGCCCGGCTTGTCTTTCAGTTGGCGCTCGACACCTAGCGTCCTGAATCAATTATTCAATTAATAACCAATCCATCACTAGCCAATAACTAATCAACTAACAACAAACCGCCACACCAGAGGAGTCTCGCCATGTTAGCGAACGATAAACGTCACGACGCATCCCGTAAGATTGCAGCCCCCACCGGCAGCCAACTCAGCTGCAAAAGCTGGCTGACCGAAGCGCCAATGCGCATGCTGATGAACAACCTCCACCCTGACGTGGCTGAACGCCCCGAAGATCTGGTGGTGTATGGCGGCATTGGCCGCGCCGCCCGTGACTGGGAGTGCTACGACAAAATTGTTGAGACGCTCCAGCGACTGGAAGACACGCAAACCTTACTGGTGCAGTCCGGCAAACCGGTAGGTGTATTTGAGACCCATAAAGACGCCCCGCGAGTACTCATTGCCAACTCCAACCTGGTGCCCGCCTGGGCCAACTGGGAACACTTCAATGAGCTGGATCGCAAGGGTCTGATGATGTATGGCCAGATGACCGCAGGTTCCTGGATTTACATCGGCTCTCAAGGCATTGTTCAAGGCACCTATGAAACCTTTGTTGAAGCGGGCCGCCAACACTTCGACGGCAACCTAAAGGGGCGCTGGATTCTCACTGCTGGCCTTGGCGGCATGGGTGGCGCACAACCGCTGGCTGCCACCCTGGCCGGTGCCTGCTCGCTGAATATCGAGTGCCAGCAAACCAGCATCGATTTCCGTCTGCGCACCCGCTACCTGGATGAGCAAGCCGACGATCTTGACGATGCACTGGCGCGGATTGAGCGCTATACAGCCGAAGGTAAAGCCATCTCAATTGGCCTGTGTGCCAACGCGGCAGATGTACTGCCTGAACTGGTCAAGCGCGGCGTGAAGCCCGATATGGTGACTGACCAAACCAGCGCCCACGATCCGCTACACGGCTACTTGCCGGCAGGCTGGACCTGGGAAGAGTACGTCGCCCGTGGTAAATCACAACCCCAAGCCACCGTTAAAGCCGCCAAGCAGTCGATGGCAGTGCATGTTCAAGCCATGCTCGACTTCCAGAAAATGGGCGTGCCGACTTTCGATTATGGCAACAATATTCGTCAGATGGCTCAAGAAGAAGGCGTGACGAATGCCTTCGATTTCCCCGGCTTTGTGCCAGCCTATATCCGTCCTTTATTCTGCCAGGGAATTGGCCCGTTCCGCTGGGCGGCGCTATCCGGCGACCCAGAAGATATTTACAAAACCGACCAGAAAGTCAAAGAGCTGATCCCCGACGACCCGCACCTGCACAACTGGCTGGATATGGCGCGGGAACGCATCAGCTTCCAAGGTCTTCCGGCACGTATCTGCTGGGTCGGCCTGAAAGATCGCGCTCGTCTTGGCCAAGCCTTTAACGAGATGGTCAAAAACGGCGAGCTTAAAGCACCGGTGGTTATCGGTCGCGACCACCTGGATTCCGGCTCTGTGGCGAGCCCCAACCGCGAGACCGAGTCGATGATGGATGGCTCTGACGCCGTCTCCGACTGGCCGCTGTTGAATGCCCTACTTAACACCGCCGGTGGTGCCACTTGGGTATCGCTACACCACGGTGGCGGTGTCGGCATGGGCTACTCCCAGCACTCGGGTGTGGTTATTGTCGCCGACGGCACCGATGATGCCCACGCACGCCTTGGCCGCGTGCTGCGTAACGACCCAGGTACTGGCGTTATGCGCCACGCCGATGCAGGCTACGAAATCGCTAAAGAATCTGCCCGTGAAAACGGCCTCGATTTGCCGATGCTGAACCGCTAGACATTTAACAACGACAAGGAGTACGAATCATGCCCCACCTTGATATTCAGCCCGGCAAAATGACACTGGCGCAGGCGCGCCAGGTCTTTCAATCACCGGTCAAGGTTAGCCTGCCAAGCAGTGCTGACGAAGCCATTCAAAAAAGCGTGGATTGCGTCAACCGTGTGGTCGACGAGAACCGCACGGTCTACGGCATTAACACTGGGTTTGGGCTGCTTGCTCAAACACGTATCGCCGATGAAGACCTGGAAGCGCTGCAACGTTCACTAGTGCTCTCCCATGCCACCGGCGTGGGCGCTGCGATGGATGACAGCCTTGTACGGCTCATCATGGTGCTTAAGGTTAACAGCCTGGCGAGGGGCTTTTCCGGCATTCGCCGGGAAGTCCTCGATGCGCTGATCGCCTTGATCAACGCCGAGGTGTATCCGCATATTCCGCTAAAAGGCTCGGTGGGAGCCTCCGGTGATCTTGCGCCGCTGGCCCACATGAGTGTGGTACTGATTGGTGAAGGCAAAGCGCGATACAAAGGCGAATGGCTCTCCGCTGAGGAAGCGCTCAAAGTCGCCGGTCTTAGCCCCATTGCGCTGGCTCCCAAAGAGGGCTTGGCACTGCTCAACGGCACCCAGGTATCAACCGCTTACGCGCTACGCGGCCTGTTCGATGCCGAAGACCTGTATGCCGCCGCCACGGTCTGCGGCTCCCTGACGGTTGAAGCCACGTTAGGCTCGCGCTCGCCGTTCGATGCGCGCATTCATGAAGTGCGTGGCCAACGCGGCCAAATCGACGCAGCGGCGGCTTATCGGCATCTGCTCGGCGAAACCAGCGACATCGGCGACTCCCACGCCAACTGCGATAGAGTGCAGGATCCTTACTCCCTGCGCTGTCAGCCGCAGGTAATGGGGGCAGCACTGACTCAAATTCGCCATGTTGCCGACATACTGGCGGTTGAAGTCAACGCGGTATCCGACAACCCATTGGTGTTTGAAGATACCGACGACATTATCTCCGGTGGTAACTTCCACGCCGAGCCGGTCGCCATGGCTGCCGACAACCTGGCGCTTGCCATCGCTGAAATCGGTTCGCTGGCGGAACGACGCATCTCCTTGATGATGGACAAGCACATGTCCCAGCTGCCGCCCTTCCTGGTCGAAAAAGGCGGCGTCAACTCCGGGTTTATGATTGCCCAAGTCACAGCAGCCGCCCTGGCCAGCGAAAACAAAGCGTTGGCGCATCCGCATAGCGTAGACAGCCTGCCCACCTCAGCCAACCAGGAAGATCACGTTTCCATGGCACCGGCGGCGGGCAAGCGGTTATGGGAAATGGCCGATAACGTGCGTGGCATTCTCGCGATCGAATGGCTAAGTGCTTGCCAAGGGCTCGATATGCGCCACGGTTTAAACACCACCGAGCCACTGGAACAAGCCAAACAGTTGCTGCGTAAGCATGTTACCCATTACGACCAGGATCGCTTCTTTGCCCCAGACATTGAAGCAGCCAGCGACCTATTAGCCGCCAGAACACTAAGCCACCTGCTTCGGCCTGGCACCCTACCAAGCCAGCACTAAGCGGCTTTTTCTATCCCGCAGCAACAGGCTGCGGGGTTCCACTGCATTCAATCTCAACTAAGCCCAATTAAAGCTAAATCTAATTCCAGCTAAATCCAATTCTAACGACAAGAGTAGCTATTCATGAATGCTATCGTTTTGGCCATTTTAGTGATGGTCAGCCTCAGCTTGGCTCGCGTTTCCGTTGTCTTTGCCTTAATCGTCGCTACATTGGTCGGTGGGCTTTATGCAGGCATGCCCGTCAATGCCATCCTTGATGCCTTTAACGACGGCCTTGGCAACGGTGCCACGGTGGCACTGGCCTATGCCGTGCTGGGCGCTTTCGCCGTCGCACTCTCACGTTCAGGCATCACCGAAGTAATGGCAAACCGTGCCATTGCGCGTTTTCATGTGGATGATTCCGGCAGCAGCCGCCGCATGGTGACCTATACCTTACTAGCCGCCTTGCTAGCCGCGGCGGTCAGTTCTCAGAACCTTATTCCGGTTCACATTGCCTTCATTCCTGTGCTGGTACCACCGTTACTGAAACTGATGAACCACCTTCAGCTCGACCGCCGCCTGGTGGCCTGCGTAATTACCTTCGGTATTACTGCCCCCTATATGCTGTTACCAGTGGGCTTCGGCGCTATCTTTCTGAACGACATTTTGCTCACCAACCTGAATGAAAGCGGTGCCGAATTTGGATTGGAAATCACCCGCCAGATGGTGCCCATGGCGATGGTGATACCTATTGGAGGCATGGCATTAGGCCTGGCCGTAGCGGTATTGTTTAGCTATCGCAAAGGGCGTAACTACCAAGACCGCGACCTTGCCAAGGGTAATGAAACCCCAGCAGAAGCAGCCCAGCATTTGAAAGGTTGGCAAAAAGCCGTGCTGGCGATAGCACTGGTTGGAACCGTGGTCGTTCAGCTCTACACCGGTTCGATGGTGCTGGGTGGTATCTTTGGCTTTGCTCTGCTTTCACTAAGTGGCGTTTTCCGCTGGCACGAACAGGACGGCATTTTTACCGAAGGTATGCGCATGATGGCCCTGGTCGGGTTCATTATGATTACCGCAGCGGGATTTGCCAGTGTGATGCAGGCCAGTGGAGAGGTTGAAGCGCTAGTAAGCAGCTCCACAGAAATAATTGGTGATAACAAAGGCTTGGCAGCGCTAATTATGCTGCTTGTGGGCCTTTTCATTACCATGGGTATCGGCTCTTCTTTCTCGACGATTCCCATCATCGCCTCACTTTACGTACCGCTTGCGCTGAATTTTGGCTTTTCACCGCTGGCCACCGTCGCGCTGGTAGGTACCGCGGCCGCCTTGGGCGATGCAGGCTCACCCGCCTCCGATTCGACGCTTGGCCCGACCGCCGGTCTCAATGCTGACGGCCAGCACGACCATATCTGGGACAGCGTTGTACCGACCTTCTTGCACTACAACATCCCGCTGATTGCCTTTGGGTGGATAGCCGCCATGATCCTATGACGCGCAACCCCATATTTTTACAGCAATGACTTTCCCCCAAAACCAAACTACCCCGCTCGAATGAGCGGGGTAGTTTCGTCAATAAACGCTAGTACATCACTGTCTTTATTAGCGGTAATTACTCGTTATTGCTATTCATATCGCTATCACTTGGACGCAACACCTTCGGGTTGGAGTTTCCCCATACCGTATAAAGGTCGGCGAGTAACGCACCATTGAGGTCTTCAAGTTCACCAATCGTGATTCGCTCCTCGCCCTGGAGCCCGTAAAGCACCACTTCATCACCCGGCGCAACTCCCTCCACATCCGTAACATCGACCATGGTCGTGTTCATTGACACTTTACCCATGACCGGTACTCGCTCACCGTTGACCAGAACAAAGGCGGCGTCTGTGAAAACACGCCGATAGCCATCAGAATAACCAACTGGCAAATTCGCCAATAAGCTATCGCGCTCCAACACCCTCACGTTATCGTAACCAACCCCGCTGCCTTGCGCGTAATCGTTGACAGACGCTACCCGCGTGCGAAACGACATTACTGGCTTGAACTGCTCATAATGGGGTAGATCTCCATAGAGCAAGCCACCCGGACGCACCATATCAAGGCGTGCTTCAGGCACTTCCATGGTGGCAAACGAGTTGGCGGCATGAAGAATTAACCCATCACGGTCCAGGTTTGCGGTCTCGATTAACCAATCACTTTGCTCGTGAAATACTTCCAACCCTTGGCGGACAAAGTCCTCATCCTCAAAGGCAAAGTGGGTCATGATGCCCACCAATTCCAACGATGCTAAGCCTTGCAGCTCTAAGGCTTCCTGGCGACCTGCTTCACTATCAAGCGCCATACCATTACGCCCCATGCCGCCCGCATTCAGGCCTAAATGATAGCGCAGTGTCACTCCTGCCTCAGCCGCATCGCTGGCCGCTTGGCGCGCGGCTGTTATATCCCCGAACAGCTCTTCCATGTCGTAATCGAATGCGCCGCGCACCTCTTCAGGTGTCGCACTACGGACGCGCATTAAACGTCCATCGAAGCCAGCCGCCCTAACAACGCGGGCTTCTTCATTACTTGCCACACCAATACAAGGAATGCCTAACGCGATCACGGAAGGCATTAAATTAGCAATGCCATGACCATAAGCATCGGCCTTCATAATGGCGCAAAGGTCCGCTTCTTCGCCCAGCAGTTCCTGAACACCACGAACGTTCCCTTCAAAAGCCGATTGCGAGATTTCCACCCAGGCATTGGCACTCAAGTGCTCAGGGCTATCAACCAGCAATGCCTGGTCGCTAAGCAACGGCGCCGCATAGCTTGTAGTGGTAACGGTGGCAGCAACAGCGGCAGCTAACAGGGTTAGTGGATATTTCATTATCAAATCCTTGATTAGTTTTCATTGTTAAAAACCCACTGCTCACACTAACCTGCCCTAACAATTCTTAACGATAGCGCGTGCCGCGTTTATTAAAAAAAGCAGTACTAGGACGCAATAAACTGACGCAAGTCCCCTTCTCTAGCGTGCTTCCAAATACTTAAGCTAAGATTACTTTAACCATGCATCAAGTGACGTCTCAAGCGCCATCTCAAGTGCCGTCTAACCTAAGATTTGGCCAATAACAGACTCAACGAGTGGTTGGCTACACCTTTTATCAACGTTTCGAGCATGAGCTTGGCCAACAATACTTGCTTTTTAAAACACTAACTCTTTGAAAAAAATATTAAAAATCATGTCGCGACACGAATAATACCTGGTTAACTGTTAATCAACGTATCGTAAAAATGTTGATGTTAGACGATTTTATAGAAATTTTTTATGGCATGACCACCGCGCGTGTGATTAAACTGGAGGTGCAACATCGTTTCGAAATAGAAACATTGATGCCCTCTATAACTCTAAACGCTACCAACAAAGAGGTTTTATGAAGCTCTCAACATCCGTGAAATGCGCTCTTGCGACCTCCATCGCCGCTTCCATCATGGCTAGCCAAGCGCTCTATGCAGATACTGTTCGTTTACGCATGCATACGTTTTATGGCACCGAAGTTGATCATATAGCAGCTGACTTGCGGGACCGGGTAAGTGAAGCAAGTGATGGCACCATCAACATACAATTCTTCCGTGGTGGCGAGCTGGTTAGCAGCGATCAGTTTGTCGAAGCCGTAGCCCGTGGGAGCATCGATATCGGCCACGGTGTTGGTAGCTATTGGCCTGGCACCGTTGGCATCGGCACTATCGAAGGGGGTCTCCCTGGAGCTTGGGTAAACGTTGAAGAAGCTCGTGACATATTTGCCAATCAAGGTCTTGATGAACTCATCGCTGAAGCTTACGCAGAACAAGGCGTCAAACTGATTGGCCGTGGCTTTGGTAGCGATTATGGCTTAGTCACCCGAGAGCCTGTCACTAGTCTGGAAGATCTATCCAGCATGCGCATCCGCGCAACCAGCTCCATTGCAACGGTGCTGGAAAAATTCGATATCCCAACGGCCTTTATTCCCGGTGAAGAGCTCTACGTAGCACTCTCGACTGGCGTTATTGACGGAGCCGTTTACGGTGGCCCTGTAGAGTACGAACAGCTGCGAATTAATGAAGTGGCGGGGTACTACACCGATATCAACTTACTCAACCCAGGCTGGACAGAAAACGCGTTCATCAATCCCAACTCCTGGGAACGTATGAGCGAAGAACAGCAGCAAATTTTGGTAGATGAATTGGCTCAGTATCTGGACGACGTTCACAACTGGCTTGAAGAAGGCAACCAACGCATCATCGATGAAGGTGAGCTGTTTGAATTCGCCACGCTGCCGGAAGAAGACTCGCAACGTCTAGCCGAAGCATCCTTGCCAATTTGGGAAGAAGAGGCAGCCCGCTCTGAGCGAAACGCAAAAGCCGTTGAAATCTTAATCAACAACGCCAAAGCGCAAGGACGACTGAGTGAGTAAGATCAGCCGATATCTACGTTTTCAGGATGGGCTTTCCGACTGGGTCGGACGAGTCACCGCCTGGCTGACGCTAGGTATTATCGGTGTACTGCTCTATGAAGTAGTCGCTCGCTATATACTCAATGCCCCCACTGTGTGGGGGCACGAACTAGCGACGATGTTCTTCGGTGCGCTGAGTATCCTGGCTGGCAGCTATACCCTCCGCCACCAAAGCCATGTGCGAAGTGATGTCATCTATCGCCTGCTGCCTATGCGCACGCAAGCGTTCTGTGACGTGATTGTGTTTTCACTAGGCATTTTGGTGCTGAGCATATTTTTCACTATGGCCGTGGAATTCGCCCACCGCTCCTGGCTAATCGGCGAGTATTCCAACCGTAGCATCTGGCGTCCACCGCTCTGGCCGATAAAAGCGACCATTCCAATCGCCGTTGGATTTCTAATTCTTCAGAGCGTAGCAGAGCTAGTGCGGGCCATCGTGCGTTTACTTGGCATTCCCTATGACGATCCGCGAGACGACATTAGCGACGCTGATTAAAGACAGCCTGGCGTTGTTTAAGCCTAGACTTAGCTCAAGTTTATAAGCCCCGTTTATAAGCCCCGTTTAGTCGTTGTGTTTACTAGCGCTGCTTGAACAACGGACTGCTTAAACATCGTGCTGCTTAACCCTCGCTCTATTTCAACGTGGCTTTACCGTGAAAAATAAGAGACACACCCCGGCACATCCTCCTGGGTATGCTATGCAAAGGGTATCCCTATGTTAAATTTAGACCCCATGATAATTACGGCGATCATGTTTCTCTCCATGATCGTCCTAATGGCAATAGGTGCTCCGCTAGCGTGGGCATTGATGATATCGGGCATGGGAAGTGCCTACATGATGTTTGGTCCTGGGGGCTTGGACTTCTTGTTATCATCGGCATATAGCACCATGGATAACTTTCTCCTGGTGGCCCTCCCGCTCTTCATCTTTATGGGATTGGTACTGGAACGCTCCGGCATTACAGATGATCTCTTCGAAATGATGCATAAGCTAATGGGGAGCCTTCCAGGCGGACTTGGGATTGGCACCATTCTTATTTGCGCCCTTATCGCTGCCATGGCGGGTGTTTCAGGGGCTGCTACCGTCAGCTTAGGGATCATTGCATTGCCAGCAATGCTTAAGCGCGGTTATCACAAGCGGCTTGTCACCGGTACTATCATGGCAGGTGGCGCACTAGGCTTTTTGATCCCACCCAGTATCTTAATGATTGTCTATGCGTTTCTTGCTCGCGAATCCGTAGGAAAGCTATTTGCTGCGGGCTTAGTACCTGGCCTAATGCTGGCCGGTATTTACATGGCGTATATATTGATACGCTGCCGCATAAATCCTGCCTTAGGCCCCGCAGCGCCAGTAGAAGAACGTTTTAGCGCCAAAGAAAAGCTGATCTCTTTACGCCATGTTATTGCTCCTGGCCTTTTGGTCACCGCCGTACTGGGCTGCATCATCGGAGGGGTCACCTCACCTTCTGAAGCTTCAGCAGTGGGGGCAGGCGGTGCAATGCTTATTGCGGCGCTAAGGGGCCGGCTTAATTGGAGCCTTCTACGTTACGCAATGCTCAGCACGACCAAAATAACGGGTATGTTGCTTTGGATTGCCATTGCAGCGGTGTTCTTTAGCCGTATTTATATGGGCTTGGGCGCAGGTATGATCGTCAGTGATTTTATCGATGACTTCGCGCTGTCACCCTATACCGTCATCATCATCATGCTGGTTAGCTTTTTTGCGCTTGGCATGTTTCTGGATGACTTTGCGATCCTGTTCATCACGATTCCGCTTTATGTGCCGATCGTACGTGACTTAGGGTTCGATACTACCTGGTTTGCGGTGCTGTTCATTATAAGTATGCAATCCGCTTATCTGACACCACCCTTTGGGTATAACCTGTTCTATATGCGATCAGTCGCACCAAAGTCTATTACTATTGTCGATATCTATCGTTCGGCGCTGCCTTATGTTGCTCTGCAAATAATTGGTTTAGCTCTTATCGTACTATTTCCAAGTATTGCGCTGTGGCTACCCAACCTACTGTTCTAAACAAACGTATCAAACGGCTATAGACAGAAACTCAACCCAAAAGGCCCTAATCATTAGGGCCTTTTCTTTTATTCTTTCTTCGATCCCTTCTTTTGCCTTGCCTTATGCCACGCCTTGTTGACGCATCACCTGTGTAATAATAGGCACAGGGGACATCAAGTGTTCGTGCATCAACGACACTGCTTTATCTTTCCGACGCTCAAGCGTGGCGTCTACTAAAGCGGCATGCTCTTGGCGTTTTGCTTCAAGGGCCTGAGCAGAAAACACGGTTTCCTTAAGCCACAAAAAGCGGTAGCGCTGAACTTTATCAAATAGCCCAGCGCGCACTTTCATCAAATGAGGGGAGTTGCAGCCAGCTACCATGGCAGTGTGAAAATCACTATGCCGTCTGTCCCAAATATCTAACAGCCCTTCTGACGAGCTCATTTCTGTCAGCTTTGCTAATTGATAAGACTTTGCCAGAATATTGGCTTCCCAGGCATCATCGCCACGCTCTATCGCAAGCCCCAACATCATGGCTTCGACCTGCGCACGGGCATCATAAATATCTTTAAGCTCAGCGAGCGACATGGGTGCCACACGATAGCCACGCTGGCTAATGGCCACCACTAAATGCTCAGCAACAAGCTGGGAAAGTGCTTCTCGCAGAGGACCAATACCCAGTTCATAGCGCGCTTTAAGAACACTCATACGCAATTTTTCGTCAGGCTGAAAAATGCCTTTAATAATGTCTATCTTAAGTAGCTTATAGGCACGAATACCCAAGTTTTCCTTGGCATCTGCCGTTTCGTCTGGGAAGAATGATGAATTCATGAGTATGCATTTCGCAAAGTGGGTAAAAATCATAGCACAATTTGTAACACCTGTTTGAATGTGCTCAACCCCGCGCACTCAATAACTCAGTGCAATAAGAAATAAAAAAGCCGATGCAGACTAGCTGCACCGGCTTCTATCATCATATGTAAGGACTTAAATCAGGGCTTAAATAACCCACAAGCATCAGACGCTACGCCGTAAGCTCTTCCAGCAACGCTTCAACAATCGCCAAGCCTTCTTCAAGTATCGAGTCTTCAATAGTGACCGGCATTAAGAAGCGGATTGTATTACCGTAAAGCCCACACGAAAGCAGGATAAGACCCTTCTCGCGTGCGCGCTTACACATTGCTGCGGCCAGTTCTGCATCCGGTTCTTGGCCAGCTGAAACAATATCCAATGCCGCCATAGAGCCTAAATGACGTACATTTTCTACACACGCAAAACGTTGCTGCCACTGAGTAAAACGCTGCCCCAGCACTTCTCCTAAGGCCTGGCTTTTCTCAAGAATTTTTTCCTCTTCCAGCACTTCAAGCACGGCTAAAACAGCAGCGCAAGAAACGGGGCTGCCCGAATAGGTGCCACCCAAAGAGTTAGGGCCTGATGCATCCATATGCTCAGCCGTACCTACCAGCGCGGAGATTGGCATGCCCCCCGCCATGCTTTTGGCCATGGTAATGATATCCGGCTGAACGCCACTATGTTCAATAGCAAACAATTTGCCGGTGCGGCCAAAACCTGACTGAACCTCATCGACAATCATCAGCATGCCGTGCTCGTCGCAAATTTCACGCACCGCTTTAAGGAAGCTGGCCGGTGCAGGATAGAACCCACCTTCACCCAACACAGGCTCAATGACGATAGCGGCGGTGTCCTTCGGATTGGCATCGGTCTTAAGGGTCATTTTAAGGCCGCGAAGAGCGTCTTCTTCACTCACCCCATGGAAAGGAACCGGATAAGGCGCACGGAACACATTGCCAGGCATGCTGCCGAAGTCAGCCGAGTAAGGCGCCACTTTTCCGTTCATGGCCATGGTCATAAACGTACGGCCATGGTAGCCACCATCAAAGCAGATGACGTTATTCTTACCTGTGGCGGCACGGGCCACCTTCACAGCGTTCTCTAGCGCTTCAGCCCCAGAGTTGACGAGCATGACTTTGGCATGACCGCGCACAGGGGTAAGCTGACTGAGCTTCTCAGCCACTTTAACGTAGCCTTCGTAGGGAATGACGGTCTGGCACGTGTGCATCACTCGACCTAACTGCTCACGAACAGCCTCGACTACCTTCGGGTGACAATGGCCAATATTAAGCACGCCAATACCGCCCGCGAAATCAATAATACGGTTACCATCCGCATCCCAGATAATCGCGTTCTCAGCACGGTCAGCGAATTGGGTTGCGGGGCTGGCGGCACCATTAGCGACATATTTTTGTTTAAGCTCATTCAGCTGTGCATTGCTCATTTTCATTTACTGCTTTCCTTATTAAATTAGTGAAAATCGCTTACAGGCCGCCAACACAGACGTATTTCAACTCGGTAAATTCATCAAGGCCATGACGTGAGCCTTCACGGCCCAGCCCGGACTCTTTCACCCCACCAAAGGGCGCTAGCTCGGTAGACAGAATTCCTTCGTTAACCGCCACCATGCCGTACTCCAGCCCTTCCATGACGTGCCAAATCCTGCGGTAGTCACGTGCATAAAAGTAGGCTGCTAGCCCGAACTCAGTCGCATTCGCCATGGCAATGGCTTCGTCATCCGTCTCGAAACGGAACACAGGCGCTAAGGGGCCAAACGTCTCTTCACGGGCAACCCGCATGTTGTCGGTCACATCAGCAATAATCGTTGGCTCGAAGAACGTGCCGCCCAACGTGTGAGGCTTGCCACCACAGACCAACCGCCCACCCTTTTCCATCGCATCAGCAATGTGGGACTCGACCTTTTCAACTGCGGCCTGATTGATCAACGGGCCTTGCATAACGCCTTCATCCAGCCCATTGCCCACGTTCAGTTGCGCCACGCGCTTAGCCAGCTTTTCGACAAAAACGTCGTAAACGCCACTCTGAACCAAGAAGCGGTTCGTACAGACGCAGGTCTGGCCAGAATTGCGATACTTGGAGGCAACAGCACCCTCAACGGCGGCGTCTAGGTCGGCGTCATCAAACACGATGAAAGGTGCGTTACCACCTAACTCCAACGATACTTTTTTGACCGTACCTGCACATTGAGCGAGCAGCTTTTTACCAACAGGTGTGGAGCCTGTGAAAGAGAACTTACGCACGCGGGGATCGGTGGTTAGCACCTCCCCTATCGGTGCAGGCTGGCTGGCAGTGACCACATTGATCACCCCAGCGGGCAAGCCAGCGAGCTCAGCCAAGCGCGCCACTGCCAACGCCGTTAGAGGCGTTGCTTCTGCAGGTTTGATCACCACCGTACAGCCTGCTGCTAAAGCGGGGGCGCACTTACGAGTGATCATAGCCAGCGGGAAGTTCCAGGGCGTAACAGCGGCCACAACGCCAATGGGTTCGCGAAACACCAGAATGCGTTTATCGACACCATGACCCGGCAAGGTTTCACCTGCCATGCGCTTGGACTCTTCGGCATAAAATTCGACAAATGATGCGCCATAGGCCACTTCACCCCGGGATTCTGCCAGCGGCTTGCCCTGCTCCAACGTCATTAGCCGAGCCAAGTCTTCTTGGTGCGCCATGATGGCATCGAACCAGGCGCGCAACAGCGTCGCACGCTCTTTCGCTGTACGCTTTTTCCAGCCAGGTCCTGCTGCCTCCGCTGCGGCAACCGCTGCTCGTGCACCATCCGCATCCAGGTCTGGAACTTCTGCTAATAGCTCACCATTTGCAGGGTTAGTGACCGCAAAGCGCTTTTCAGCACCGCACCACTCTCCGCCAATAAATGCGTCAGGTATCAAAATATCGGGTAACTTACTCATCTTGTTTTCCTTTTTGCCATGACATTAGAGCTTGCTCTCGAACGCTGGCCGCGCCTCCCACGAACTCACTACAACGCCATTGCCTGTACTTCCGAAAGCACTACCGAGCCAGCTTTTTCATTTTTCAGATAGGCAGTATCAAACGTAATGACCAACAAAAATATCTACATTTAAAAAAAACGTCAAAATATATTTTTAACATATACATAAAAAAGTGCAGAGATATTTGATGACATCGAAAATGATGACTAGGCTGCTAACAGGATTTGTACAAAAAGCGAATCACCTCAGACAGCTTTGGTATAAATTCTTGTCAACGAAGATGGATCAAAATCGGCATCTTGAAACTGTCGTTCTTGAAAACATGTTGTTCTTGAAAACATAAGGAGTGTGACGCTATGTCCAGCCCGGAGCATAAGCAGAAAATCTGGAAGATGATCAAGGATATTAAAGTAGGTATGTTGGTGACGTTGGATAACGAGGTTCCACGAGCGCGCCCCATGCACCTAGTGCAAGACGAGTATGATGGCAAGCTGTGGTTCTTCACACGACGCAGCGCCGAAAAGGTATTTGAAACAGAAAGCGATCACGACGTTTGCCTTAGTTTCTCCGACCAGGAAGATGGCGTTTATGTATCGCTTTCAGGTAAAGCCAACCTGACCGATAACCGCGAGCTGATTGAGCGCTACTGGAACCCCTTTATTGCCGCTTGGTTTCCAGAAGGTAAAGACGACCCTGACGTAGCACTGCTAGAAATTGACGTGCAAATGGGCGAGCACTGGAAAGCAAAAGAGAGCAAAGCCTTCCAGCTCTATGAAATCGCGAAAGCCAATCTGAAAAAAGATGCCACCCCCAACATGGGCGAAAATGAAAAATTCGGCGGCTAACGTCACCTTAAAGCGCCCTACCCACTGGGCGCTTTTTAGTCTGGTAACACTGATGCTGATAGGCAGCGGAACGTGGGCCGATGATGACTCCCGCGCCGACAGTACTAATAGCGACAGTACCAACAGTGACAGTGCTAACAGCGAGTGTGGCCTGACTGATCAGCAACAGGAAATGCTAACGCGGGTGAACGAGGCACGAAACAACGCCCGTCAATGTGGTGATCAATCATTTCCAGCAGCCAGCCCGTTAACCTGGAGCTGTAAACTGGAGGCCGCTGCCGCCATGCACGCCAACGATATGGCCAAAAACGACTACGTTAGCCATTCAGATCCTGACGGCGCAGGGGTTGAGCAACGCGTCAATCAACAAGAGTACGCATGGCAAGCGGTGGGTGAAAATATTGCCGCTGGGCATACATCTGTCGCTGCCGTGGTTAACGGTTGGTTAGAGAGCCCCAGCCATTGCAGCAATATGATGAACGACACCTTCACCGAGATGGGCATGGCAAAAGCCGACAATGCTGACTCGCGGTATACCACCTTTTGGGCACAGGTGCTGGGACACCCCCGCTAACCCTTCTTAAAACTCACCGTAGTTGACCGCTGAAATTGCGTTCTTAGGCGAACCATCTACCAGCTTGGTGCTGTAGGTCAAATACACAAAGGTTTCAGTTTCGACATCGTGCATACGCACCACGCGCATGTTTTTGAAAAGTGCGGATCGACGTTGGTTAAAAACAACCTCTTGCTCGTCTACCTCGTCAGGGTCGAAGACGATCTCTCCCGTTTGCCGACACGCCACGCTCGCCTCGCTAGCTTCCTCAGCAAGCCCTACCGCACCTGAAATCCCGCCCACTTGGGAGTAGGAAAGATAGCAGGAAATCCCTTGTACTTTCGGGTCGTCAAAGCGCTCCACTTCAATCGTACTGTTCGGTCCGATCAACCTAAACTCTGTACGCACGCTGCCAATATGGGCATCCTGCGCCAGAAGCGAAGTAGTCAGCATTAACGTAGACATCATCACAAGCGACGTAATGGCAACCGGTGTTGAGAAACGCATAGCAATGTCCTTAGCAGGTGCAGCAGAAACGGCAAGCCAAGAGCATACCTGATACGACGACCAGCTGTGCTACTTCGAGCCGGAATTCAGGGCTGAAATTACGTTTTGGCGTTCTAGCCATGCTGCCATCTATTTGTTTATTGGTGCATATTAGCACCTGTAATTAGACGGCCAAATTCACTATGCCACTACACAGCTCTGATTAAAGTGTCAAAGCGGATAGCGCGTGTTATTACACCAAATTGGTGAAATATTGATGCTGGTGAAAGGAGTATTTTTATATGCCGCTCTGGGAATAACCAGAAAATGCAAACTACTTTTTAAACCTATAGCAGCAGGATGATCTATATATTTCCCCTAACCGAATTCTATCCGGTTGCGACCATGCATTTTTGCTTGATACAAAGCTTTGTCTGCACGTGCATAAAGATGCTTAAAAGTAGCTTCGTTTTTACATGCTATCGCTACTCCTAGACTCATTGTAACTGAGGTAGCAACGCCTAATTGTTTTTGTGTTAGATCACTCGTTTTTTTACGCAGCCGTTCTGCTAGCTGCATGGCGCCATCAACATCTGTATCTGGTAATAGTATACAGAACTCTTCACCTCCAATCCGAGCTAACACATCTATTTTGCGAGCTTCATCTTTTAGCACTCCCGCAACTACCTGAAGTATTAGATCACCGGCAGGATGACCAAATGTGTCATTTATATACTTGAAGTTGTCAATATCAATAAGAATCAAGCCCAAAGGACTACCAGAGCGCTGGCTATGTTTACAACAATGTTCTGCAAAGCTCAGCAAATAGCGACGATTGCCTAATTTTGTTAGCTCATCAAACTGACTGAGGCGCTTAACTTTTTGGTGTTCGCGTTTAAGTCTAAATAATGAAATCAGAAGTCCTAGTATCAGTATCAGGGTCATAAAAGCCAGCACCGATATGGTGCGCCCCAGTCGCTCCATGACAATGCGCTGCTTGGCTGCTTCTGAGTGCACCATTCCTTCAAAGGTACTGTAAACCTGAGCCAAGTCGTTTTCGATCACTTGGCCTTGATACAGAAACTTTTCGATTGAGTCACCTAAGATAATTCCATCGAGCTGCTGTCGCATCTCAGACAGACGCTCCTTAATATCCTGTAACCTTGCCAGAGAGGCATGATAATCTGATTCGGAAAGCAGATTAGTCTGCAGACTAAAACTTATTCCATCAATATGTTGCGGTATCCGCCACAGAAGATTCTCCAGGCGACTAAATACTTCAGGATCTCCAGGATGATCGCGTAAATCCTCTAAAGCGTTTCGAAACATAACGGCATGCGTCTGAGAACGTACAATCACTGCTACAAGCGAAGTATAATTAGACCCCATTTGCTGACGAACATGTAAACCATATAACGCTATGGCAATGGCACAAGTACCCGTTATCAGAATAAAAGCTAACCCCAGCTTCCAGCCTATTGACTTTATAGCCCGCAACTTCATTGGACGATGATATCTCGAATTGACCAGACCCAATGGGTCATGTCGGCTGTTCCTGCTTGAACAGACGGCGGATGCAGACTCTGAGTGCAACACACTCATTGGATGGTTGATGGGCTTTCATGGTACTTGGCCATCAGCTCGCTCATCACTTCTATCGGACATTTAAATCCAAAGCGTTTTCGAGGTCGCATATTCAGCTCAAAGGCAATGGCGTCCAGCTCTTCCTGGCTATGTACTGAAAGGTCCGTTCCTTTCGGTAAATATTGACGGATAAGGCCATTGATATTCTCATTGGCCCCACGTTGCCAGGGGCTATGGGGATCGCAAAAGTAAATCGCAACGCCGGTTTCTTGAGTGATTTTTGCATGTTGTGCCATTTCACGCCCCTGATCATAGGTCATGCTTTTTCGAGCGGTGGTCGGCATTCGATTCAGAGCAGCACTAAAGCCTGCTACGGCGGAGGTGGCGGTGGCGTCGTCCATTTTTGCGAGGATCAGATAGCCACTACTAAGCTCTACCAAGGTGCCTACCGCGGACGCGTTATTCTTACCTTTGATCAGATCGCCTTCCCAGTGGCCGGGCATTTCACGCTTACTGACCTCGGGCGGACGTAAGTGAATGCTGACCATGTCAGGGATCTGGCCACGTCGATCCACTTCGCCACGGCGAGGCTTGCGTGTGGTTTTACCTTGTCGCAAGCAGTGAATCAGTTCCTTGCGAAGGTGGCCAACAGGCAAGGCATAAATGGCCGTGTAGATGGTCTCTCGGCAGACGTAGGCATCGCGCAAATCAGGTAGTTTCATCGTCTTGAGCTTGCCGCTAATTTGTTCGGGAGACAAGCGTCGCCGCAACATATGCACGATGAGATCAAACCGCTCGGTGCCTGGCAAAAGCTTACGCGCAGGACGACAGACCTCTCGACGCTTTTCTCGCTGACGTTGGGCGTACCGGGCGCAGTAACCGTTCTGGGCCATTTGGTTACGGCGTATTTCACGAGAGATGGTTGAAGGAGCTCGCCCCAGGAGCTGGGCAATATGCCGAAGGCTCATCCCTTGGGCTTGACCCACTTGGATGCTGGCACGTTCTTCAATACTGAGTTCGAGGTAAGACATGGGACAACACCTTAGCGAAATGCTCAGGTGTTGCACTCAGTTTCTGCGGCCAAGGACTCTGCCTCAGCCGGGACAATCAACAACGTGGGTCCAAAGTCAGTCAGCGTTAGAGGTTCTCCATCGAGGCGGGTAACGAGAAGATAATCCCGTTTGAGACGATCTTCTGAATTTATAAAAACGCTGTAATCGTCATGAGCGATGAAACGAAGCGTTGCCGCTTCATCAATATTTTGAGCAGAGAGCAGATCTTTCAGCCATACGCCTGCAAAACTTCCATACAAACCTTTGAAATGCTGAAAATTTGTAGCATAAAGTGGCAAGGTTTCGATGTCAGCACGGCTAATATAACGGCGTCCTTCCTGAGTATCCACCATCAATATAGGAGCCTCATCTTGTGAAGAAGCAAAAGTGCCTGGAACGGGCTTAACTTCAGCTGCCAGTAAAATAGTAGCAAAGAAAACCAGCGAAACTGAGTGTAACCACCATATGTATTTTCGTAAGCCAAACGACGGGATATTATTCATTATTTTTATAACTCATTGGAAAAAAAGGTTTCTATAAAAGTTACTTACTGACCAAATTATATCCAGCGTATCTTGTATCAAACGATAATGTACTGTCTCTCAAGGTAGGTCAAAGTTTGTATCAAATGTTTATGTGCCCTTTGGAAATAGTGCTGAACTTAATGCTCAAGCACCTTTTCTGTGGTTGTAGATCATGGACAGCCGTAAAGGAGGCGGCACTTCATTGAGCTTGTCACTGCCTCCCCCTTTCCTGAAGTGCTTCTTATCCTCTCTATGTTTATATGCCGTTTTCTGAAGCCATTTATCTTTCTGAAAATATCCCCAGAAGAGACCTCGCGGAGGCAGGCTGGAAGTTGGTGACAAGACAGGGAACAGCCATGACGCCTACCCAACAATCTGACGACACAGTCCGCGCAGCTGATCCAGCCAAGGAGGAAGCACTCAGCTGGGCTGCGTCATGATCGGTGAAACTCTCCAAGGCCCGCCTCGTTCAGATGTTCTACGGTTATCGTTTCTGCCTTCCCATCCGCGCCCATGGTGAATTCGACCTGCGAAACCGAGCCCTCTGGTTGGTTCTCTGTCACCGGGAAGGCGACAAAGCGGTCGCCGTCCCAGTGGATCAACCGCAGGCGCTGTGGTGCGGGGCCAACCTCGAGCACCAAGCCGTCAGCGGTCTCACGTACCTCAGCCGCCCCGAAATAGGCATTGTCATAGATCCCAGTATAAGCTTCGGCAGGCCGGGCTTCGGTGGGCTCAGCCGGAGGTGTCACGCCCAACAGATCCCCGACCGGGGCCGAGAGCGGTGCGATGCGCGGCCCGTAGGCCGCTAGCCAGTCGCGTTGTTCCACACCAAACTCTGCGCGATCAAGAAAGCTGGCAGTCAATGCCTCGGGGAGGCCGGTGGGGCTGGCATTGGTCAGCACGATGATCCCAAGCCCTAGGTCCGGCAGCATCGAATAGGAGGTCGCCGCACCAAAGGCGAAGGCGCCCGAATGGCTCAGCACAACGCGTCCGGTGGGGCGCACGCCGACACCAAAGCCGTAGCCATAGGTGCCAGCCCGATCAGCCGCTTCACTGGGATGGCCGCTGATGGCATGCGGCGAAAGCGCAGGCACGAGAGCTTCGGGTGCAATCAGCTGCTGCCCTTCAAAACGCCCGGTGGAGAGCACCAGTTTCATCCATTTCGCCATGTCTCGCGCGCTGGAACTAACCCCGCCCGCCGGACTTTGCGCATCGGGCTGGCGCAGATCTGCCACTCTGAAGCCGTTGGCATCCGGCACATGGCTTGCCGCGCGATTATCGCGCGCCATGTAATCCGAGTGGCGCGAACTGGTCACCTCCATGCCGAGCGGACCATAGAGCGCCTCTTCCGAGAGCGTTGACCAGTCCTTGCCGGTTGCGGTGGCTACCGCCTCGGCCGCAGCGGTCAGGCCGAAGTTCGTATAGGCGTAATCGGCCCTGAACTGCCCCATGGGCAGCTGCGCCAGCCGCTCCAGCACCGCGCGACGGTCATAGCCTATATCCTCGAGATCATCACCAGCGTGATCCGGCAGACCAGAGCGGTGCGCATAGAGATCCCCGATGGTGACATGATTGCTGACCCACGGATCGCCCAGGTCGAACCATGGCAAGTGGTTGCGAACCGGATCGTCCCAACTGACGATCCCATCCGTGACCTGTGTGGCCACCACTGTGGCTCCGACAGATTTGGACAACGAAGCGAGCATAAAGACTGTATCCGCATCAACCTGTTCCTCCGCGCCCTCCGCCCGCAGCCCCCAGCCGCGCATCAGCAGTGTCTCTTCCCCATGCACCACGGCAACGGCGAGGCCTGGTACTCCGGTCCGCTCCAACATATCCTGCACCAGCTCATCCAGCGAGGCGACTGCTTCGTCGATCCGCGTCTGCGGCACCGGCAACAGGTTCACCCGTGCAGGAGAGATCGCAGGGTCCGGCAAGGCAATGGTCGGCAGCGTCCCCGCATGGAGCGGGGCATTGAGTGCAAGCAACGCTGCGGCAGCGCTTAGAATGCCCAAGGCCGACCTCAGAAGGGGGCGTGCGGCTTTCGGTGCGGTCATATCAGGGTCTCCTGTGGGATGGATAGCGCGACGGGCGAGGCGATGCCTCCTGCCGGATTAGAATGGCATTGCCAGCTGGAAAATTAGCTTGCCCCCCTTGTCTTCCACTATGTCAGAACGGGTCCAGGGAAGCGCACCGATAACCTGGAAATTCAGCTGTTCCTCTAACGTTCCACCAAGGCCTACTCCATAGGAGCCAAGATACATGTGTCCGGTGACGTCGTCGGACCAGGCTGCGCCGTAATCCACGAAGGCCGAGGTTGAAAGCGTGGGCAGGAATGCTAGCCCGATATCGATCTCGTGGCTTAACTGGGCCGAGGCCGCTGCACCTTTGTCGCCAGAGATAGTGCCGCTATCGAAGGCTCTGCCATAAGTCTCGCCGCCAATACCGAACTGAACAGCGCCCGGCAGGGGCCTGCCAGCGTATTGGCCGCGAGCCAGCAATGTCATTGTCGTCGTCTCGCTGAAAGCCTGTGTGTAGTCCAGTTCGGCGGTAACAAAGTGGAAATCATCCGGCACCGCGCCCATATCAATATCCGAGTTCGTGCCGAGATTCACCGCTCCTTCGAGGTTGATCTCGGATGTCTCAAAGCTCTGACTATATTGCAGTGAGTTCGTCACCCAGCGGATCCGGCTACGGGCAGCGGCCGAGCCAAGAACGTCGACGTCATCGTTACGCACCGTCAGTTCAGCCTGCCCCCAGAGCGAGCGGTCCAGCGTCCTCAGAAACGGGTAGGACATAAACGCCGTGCCCATGGCGGATGTCACATCGATGTCCGGCGCGCCGGCTCCCCCGTCGGGGTGTTGGCGCAGGTAAACAAAACTGTAGCCCGCGTTAAGGCCGTTCGATCCGAGCGGATAGCTTTGCATCATTTGAAGCAAGGTCATCCGGTCAAGGTGTTGCGGTGTGATGACACCGGTCAAATTGGTGGTCTCGAACTGGTTCAGGACATCGTTAAAGGTCACCACACCGGCCATTTGTAATGGGCCAACGGTGTCGGATCCCAGATTGTCGAGTCCGATCATTCCTGAGCTTCGATATTGTCCGATCTCCAGGCGCAGCACCCCGCCGCCCGTCGCGCCTTCGGGGCGCACAAAAGTCCCTTCAATCGAAAGTCCGGCAAGATCACTCATCAACAACAGTTCACGCTCGGCCGCCTTTACCCGAATAGGATGCATGTCGAGAATACGTTGCAGGTAGGGTGCCAACCGTGTCTCGATGCCAGGAATATGACTGTTGATCTCGATGCGGTCGACATAGCCTTCAAATACCTGCAGCCGGATCTGTCCGTCAGAAAAATCCTGCACCGGCACCACTGTCTTGGAAAAATAGCCCGCAGCGAGATAGGCCGCGTCAACAGCATCTGCCATGCGGTAAAGATCAGCCAGCGTAATTTCGGCACCGATTCGGCCCTGCCAGATCGGCGTCAACGTCGACAAAGGTAGGGTCCGCGCCCCATCAATGCGCACCGAAGCCAGGCGAATACGGATGCTTTTGGCGCGCTCTAAGTCGATCCTGTCGCGCTCGTCCTGCACGCCGATGGCGACACGGCCGACCTGAGGCGGCGGTTCGTAGCGCTGTAGGATAACAGTTTGCCCAGATAGGATGCGGTTGACGTCTGGCAAGCCCTGCGACAATGCTGGGCTCGCGTAACAGGCACAAAGCAGAGCGGCAACACCCAAGCGGAGAGCTGAGGAACGGCTGTGCTGGAACAGCAATGTCAGCGCGCTCACTCTGCTGAGGCCGTCGATGTCATAGAAAACGGATGCCCGAGGGCAACGGATAGCGCTTCAAACACGCGACTAGCGGGCGAGCTGCATGCAAGGTCGTCGGGGTTGTCCGGTAGCACGTCCTCATCCCCGCAATTCCCCGAAGGGATGTCGCTGTTGGCCTGTACGACTACCGTTGTATCCGTCGTCGTGTCGTAGAACACCGTCGTGTTGTAACCGGGCAGCTCACCTGTGTGGCCGACCCAGCCGTCAACGCACCCCATAGCGATGCCGTAGCCCGCCGGCTCTGGGAAGGACCGCAGACGCTCCTGCTGCGCCTCAGCGCCCAGCAGGCCCTTGCCTGTGCCGAGGGAGCGTCCATACACCAGCAGGTCGTCGAGGGTCGAGATCATTCCACCCGCTGTCCATCCCCAGGACGGATCCCAGTGTGTCGCGTTTGAGGGTGCAGCCGGCGTTGCAGCATCGCCTTGCAGGGTAAATCCCTGCGGATAAGGTTCTGGCATGAGGGCAGCACCGTCAGGGCCGGTGGTCTCTGTCAGGCCCAGCGGGTCCAGGATCATCGAAGTAAAGACAGTGTCTATATCTTGCCCGGTCACCTGTTCGATCACGAGGCCCAGCAGCACAGTATTGGTGTTCGAATAATTGAACTTCTCCCCTGGTGCAAAGATCGGCGAGCCGGGGAAGGCAAAATCAAGCAGGTCTTGCGGAGTATAGTGCAAGCTAGGATCTGAGAAAAAAAGATCAAGGAAGGGATCCGCCTGAGTATAGCTCAGCAAGCCGCTGGTCATGCTGGCTAGATGGCGCAGAGTGATGATATCGCCGTTGGGAACGCCAGGCACATACTGGTCGATCGTATCGTCGAGCGATAGCTTGCCAGCCTCGGCCAACTGCATCAGGGCGGTGCCGGTGAAGGTCTTGGTGACCGATCCGATCCGTGTGTGCATGCCGACTTCCATCGCAGCATCGGTTTCGGGGTCCGCGCCCCCCCAAGCACCGCTCCAGCGGCCCTCGGGTGTGACAACGCCCGCAATAACCCCAGGCGCAGCGGCCCCGTCTAACGCCCTGCGCGCGGCAGCGTCGAGGGCGCGGGACAGGGCCTCAGGCAGCGGCGTGTCGGGTAGCGTGATGGCCGCGCGAGCCGTCACTGCAGCCGGGTCGGCCACGCAGAGCTGCTGCGACTGATCCTGAGCCTGCGAGGTAACGGGGGCAGCGAGGGCTAAAGCCACGGTGCAAACCGAGAGGCCGGGCCGGAACCAGCGGGCTGTTCTGTGTTGGAACCGGATGACTGTCATGTGCCTGCCCCTCTTCTGTTGTGCGCATTTTTGCTTATATTTTCTCGAAGGCGAAGATAGCTCATTTCTGATTGCAAACAAATAAGTGTAAAGTTCAATTAGGGTTCAATATTGGTATAATTCGCGCTTTACTAAGCCATTTACTTAACTGCTGCCGCCATTCACGCGCAATGGCTTCCGGCAATAAGTCTTGAGGCCCCATAAAACATGACTTCGGAAGATATCGAGGTAAACCTATGCGAAGGCATCCTACAGTGCGGTGAAGTACAGATACGCCTACGCCCCAAGACACTGTCCGTACTGGTGGCACTGATAGAGCAGCAAGGAGAAGTGGTCAGCACGACTGATTTGCGGCGCATGATATGGGGCAACGGCCCTGGTAACGAGGCGGGACCCAAACAGTGCATCCGCGAATTACGCCAGATGCTGGATAACAACGCCCAAGACATCAGGCTAATCGAGACAGTGGGCCGCCGGGGCTACCGGCTAACGCGTCCGATCCCGCTGATCGGCGATGCGTCTGAAGATCTCGTGGCGGCATCGACAGTGTTCTGCATCGGACGGGACAAGGAGCTGGAAACCCTAAGTGAAAGGGCCGCCGCCGCCAGGCATGGTCGACGGGCGATGGCTTTGATTTCGGGCGAAGCAGGAGCCGGAAAAACACGCCTTCTGGAAGCATTTGAGGCTAGTTTACCCCAGCGCACGCCACTGTGGATTGCTCGGGGTCAGGCCATCGCTCACCCTGGCGCACGCGAACCCTACGGGCTGCTGATGGATGTATTGACGCAACTCATGGTCGGACCTGAGGAGGCCACGCTGGCGCGGCTTCTGCCACTCGTCGCTCCCTCTTGGGTCAAGCAACACTCCCCCGGGCGTCGCTTGGAGGCCGAAGCGTTGGATCGTACTCGCCACAACTCAATGCTGCGGGAATTCTCGGCGCTGATGGAACGACTGACCCGTAGCCGTCCTGGAGTTCTGGTGCTAGAGGATCTGCACTGGGCAGACCCTAGTACGCTCGCCTGGCTAGCCGCTTGGGGGCTGCAACGCACACCGGCGCGATTACTGGTTCTGGGCAGCTATCGCGATGACGAACTAGACCGCGCCGGGACGCTTGCGACCACGCTGGGTCAACTAAGTCGGCAGCCAGACTGCAGGTTGATCACCCTTGACGGTCTAGATGAGTCTGCAGTGTCTGGATACCTTGCAGAACGGTTCAAGGACAACTCCTTTCCTCCTGGTTTGGCGCAGGCCCTCGCCCACCGAACCGAGGGCCATGCCATGCTCATTGATGCGGCGACAGACGTTTGGCAGGCGCAAGGCCTTGTGCGGCGTGACGAGGCCGGCTGGCGGCTTTCATCCACACCCGAGGCGCTGGTCGCAGCCATCGCCCCAAGTGTCCGTACCCTGATCGAAACCGAACGCACCAGCCGCCTGCTGGCTGAGGAACGCAGCTTGCTTGAAACCGCCAGCGTGGCGGGACCGACCTTTTCCGCCATCGATCTAGCCGACAACCGCGACGGGGTGGAAGCGGCGGAGCGGCAGCTAGAGCACCTCGCGCGGAACCGACGATTCATCACCCGCGCGGGCCTCAGCCATCGGCCCGACGGAACAGTGGCCACGCGCTATGCTTTCCGGCACGCGCTACATCACGAAGCGCTCTACGATGGGCTGCCGGCAGCGAACAGGCAAGGCACGCACAGAAGGGTCGGTCTCCGACTAGAGATCAGCCACGGTCACGCAGCGGGCGAGATCGCCCCCGTGTTGGCTGATCACTTTGAACGCGGCGCCGACTGGCCGCGCGCCGCACACTATCGTGTGCTATCGGGGCGGCGTGCACAGGCTCGCGGCGCCTCCATAGATGCCGTAGAGCAGTTCCGCCGTGCGCGGGATCTCCTAACTCGAGGCAGCGGGATTGGCACGACGAAGCCCGAGGTCGATCGCGCTACCGAACTCGATGCCCTGCTCGGGCTCGGGGCGGCACTCATCGTCTCGGATGGGTTTACTGCGCAAGAACTTCGGGAGGTCTACCGCCGCGCGGGTCAACTAGCTGCCGAGGTCGGCGATCCCGCCACAACGATCCCGGTTCTTGCAGGGCTCTGGAACGATCACCTGACGCGTGCTGAACTGACCCGTGCCGAAGATCTCGCGCTAGGGCTGCAGTCACTCGCGGGGCAGGCACCGGCCCATATGGCGATGGTAGCCCATAATGCCGTCGGGCAGACCCGGTTTTTCACCGGCGACCTACAGGCCTGTACCACGGAAATCGCCGCCGTGCTGGAGATCGCACCGCGACATGCCGAGCAGGACGGTAATGTACTTTTCGGTGAGGACCCCGAAGTTGTTTGTCGACAGTACGCGGCTTGTGTCGCCGAATTAACCGGCACCTCGGCAGAGGCAGAGCGGCACCTCGCCGCTGGCAGTGCGCGCGCTGACCGATTGGGCGCCGCCTTCGGGCGCGCCCAAATGCTATGGTGCGGGGCGGTCTGCTCACGTCTACGTAGCGATATTGAACTAACCCGTGACCGGGCAGAAGCGTTAGTCGCTCTGTGCCGGACTGAGGCGGTGCCCGTTTGGGGCGACGCAGGCGAGATGCTGGCAGGCTGGGCGCAGGCAATGTCCGGAGACACAACCGGGGCCTCGCGGATTGCGACGGGTCTCTCGGCCTTCAGTGCGATGGGCGTCAGGATCACGCTACCCTTCTGCCACGGACTCGCCGCAGAGGTTGCGGGAAACATGGGCGATCCAGTCGCTGGGATGCACGCCTTGCGTCAGGCTTTCGCGATCGTCCGGGCGAGTGGCGAGCGCTGGTACCTCGCCGAGCTTCACCGACTACGTGCTGGGCTGGCCCAAGAGGCAGGCCGCCTCGACATCGCCCGCCAGGCGCTCGCACGTGCCGAAGCCGTGGCACGGGCACAGGGGAGGGTCGAACTGACCATGTGAAAACGGCGGTACGAAAGTTGGCCGCCCTAGCGGCAGGATGAGCCGACTTTTAAAGGCGGTAAGGTTGTATTCAATATCAGGTGGTAATCGTACTAAGTTGGGTAAAGATTCGCTAACATCCAAAAGAAATACCAACGGGAAACGGCGATGCGGATGCTGCTGGTTGAAGACCACCCTACCCTGGCCGAAGCGGTGGCCCATGCCTTGGGCGATGCCGGTTTTGCCGTTGATACGGCCCGCAACGCATCCAGCGCACTCGCGATGCACCAAGCGGCTACCTATGATCTGGTGCTGCTGGATCTTGGCCTGCCGGATGGCGATGGCCTGACGCTGCTGCCACGTCTTAGCGCCAATGGCCAAACACCCGTGATTGTCATGACGGCCCGGGACCTGCTCTCTGACAGGCTGGCCGGGCTTGACGGTGGAGCCGACGATTACCTTGTCAAACCCGTGGAAATGCCCGAGCTTATTGCCCGGTGCCGGGCTATATTACGGCGGCCAGGCAAACGCTCCCAGACAATACTCAGCTACGGCTCGCTGGCGTTTGATACGGCTTCCCGAATGATCAGTGTCAACAACACCCCCTTGCCTCTCAGCCAGCGTGAAATAGGGGTTCTGGAACAGTTGATGCGAGCCCAAGGGAGAGTTCTATCACGGGAGGCACTGGAAGCTTCGATTTACTGTTTTGATGATGACATTGGTCCCAACGCCCTTGAAGCCTCCCTCTCACGCCTGCGGCGAGCGCTCAAACCCACGAAGTGCGGGCTGACGATCATCACCATTCGCGGTGTGGGCTGGATGCTGGTGGAAGATACCTCCTCATGAGCCCCAGACCGCCTACACTGGCCAGGAACCTGACCTACCGTCTGGTCTGGATACTGCTGGTCACCATCGTGATGAACGTCATCGTGGTGGGGACGTATTACAGTGCCGATCAACCGTCACTGGAACGGGAGGCCATCGAAAAACAGCTTTCCCTGCTGCAGGAGGCCATGGAAAGTACCGACCCAAACCTCCATGCACAGGCAACCGCGTTATACCGCTCTTATCCACATAGTTATGGCTTTGCCTTGCTGGATGCCCAAGGCCGCCTGCTGGATGCCGAGAACACCGCGCTGATACCGCCAGAGGCGCTGGAAACAGACCTGTTTACCCAGCACTGGCAGACCCGCCTAACAACAGCGGACGGGGAGGTCATTTTAATGTCAACGGCGATTCAGCGCCCTGAAGGAAAGGTCAGGCTGGTCTTTGTCATGCACGATGATCCTGGCCACCTTGTCCGACGCGCCCTGGCCCGTGAGTTTCTGACTCATATCTGGATTCCCATTCTTCCGGTGGCCGTCATCATGCTCGCGGCCAACCACTTCATGATCCGTCGCGGCCTGAGCCCTGTCACGCATGCCGCCAACTGGGCGCGAACCATCCAGCCCGGCCAACCTGCACCGCCGCTCAAAGATACCGCGCTTCCCGCTGAAATTGACGACCTAGTTCACTCCACTCAGCGCACCCTGAAACGCCTGAACATGGCCCTTGTGGCCGAACAGCGCCGAGGTGCAGAAATCGCCCACGCCCTGAGAACACCCATTGCCGTGTTGACGGCACGTCTAGCCGCCCTTCCCGACGGTGAAACCCACACCAAACTGCGCGCCGATCTGGCCGCACTTTCCCGCACCGTCCACCAGGTGCTGGCTAGTTCTAAGGCCGATTCGCTCGATATTTCCTCGCTCTCCCGCAGCGACCTGAACAAAATTGCCAGAGATGTCATAGCGACCCTGGCTCCCTTTGCCTATCAGAACGGCGTCTCGCTCTCCTTACACCCATCTTCAGAGCCTGCCATCGTCAAGGCCGCTCCCGAGGGCGTCGAGCTCGCGCTAACCAATCTGGTGGAAAATGCAGTGCTGCACTCAAACAGCCAGCGGGTGGATATACGGGTAAGCCCTGAAGGTACGCTGAGTGTGCGTGATTTCGGCGACGGTATTGCCACCGATGCCCTTGCCCATCTGTTTGACGCCTTCTGGCGAGGGGAAAATGCCTTCCCCGGCGGTAGCGGCCTGGGGCTTGCCATTGTTCAACGCCTGCAGCTGGCCCAGAAAGGCGCTATCAAGGTATCCAACCATCCCGCAAGGGGTGCTGAATTCATTCTGATCTATCGTAATAAAAACTATCGAAATAAAAATAACGTTTAAATAAACGCACCTTCGTCAGGTTCCCGTCAGGTTGTCGACGTAATCTGCAAGGGCAATAAAGGATTTGCCCGCAACCAGGTTTGGAGGTGCGCAATGAAAAATATCAGACAAGTAAATTTACGCAATACCAACGAGTGGCTCTCTGGCGATATTGATATACGGGTGCCCAAAAAATGGCTTGCCATTGGTGCGGCCATTCTTGTCACCCTGATTCTGATTGCTCTGAACTGATGGAGGAAATACCCATGAAAGCATTGACCATTGCACTCCTCGCACTTCTTTCAGCACCTGCTTTGATGGCGAGCCAGATCACCCCCATCGGCGACGCGCAAAAAGGCAATATGGTGACCTTATCAGGCACTGTTGAGCGCATTTCGGATACCGACGAGTTCCGGTTGCAGGATGCGACAGGCAGCATCAATATTTACGTTGGGCCAAACTGGGTGCCCACTCAGGTAGGCGAAGCCATCCAGGTGACCGGTTTTGTGGATGATGGCTTTGGCCCCAGGGAAGTCTATGCCCGCCAGCTCATCCACGCGGACGGCAGTGTGGTTCAGTTTGAGCACCAGTATGAGTGACTGCTCCCCGCCCTGAGTCGCTACGCGACCACGGGCGAGGCTTCTCACGTCTTAGGCCGATGCAGGTGCGTTACCGGTCTTACACAGGCCTCAATGGGCAGAAGCCGACAGTCCTTTGGCCTTTAATTTTAAGATGCCTTGCTGGCAAATATTGATCGCGGCGTTTACGTCACGGTCAATATCCTTTGTGTCGCAACTAGGGCAGTCCCAGGTGCGGATACTGTGGGGCATTGACTCAACCTTGTGACCACAGCAGGAGCAGGTTTTGGAGCTGGCAAACCACTGGTCGATTTTTACCAGATGTTTGCACTGCTCCTTCGCCTTGTACGCCAGTTTTTCGCTCAGGCTACCAACTGGCATCAGCAAGTGGAGGATCCGCAAGGAGGCCTGCAGCTAAGGAAGCAGTGGCTACTTGGTATCAATATAAAGACTCGAGCATTTTAGAACGCATTGAAAAAGGTATCTAAAATTCATGCTGATTTAGTCGAAGGATATCGTCGCGATTTTGGCAAGTATGCAGGCAAAGTCGATGCAACGCTGATTGAATCTGTGTTCAACAACATTACGTCACAGCTGTCTCAAGTTGCCGATGCGTCCGTTAAGCGCTTTAAGTTTAAATATGTGCATGAGCGTAAATCACGTTATAGCGATTTTGAGACTGCCATCCACTGGTTAACATGTTGCCGACTAGCCTTGGCGAACTACCCCTTTGAAGGACAGCCAAGATCACCTCTGGCGGCCTACAAAAAAGAGAATATGGTGAAACTATTTCTGTTTGATGTTGGGCTGCTCAACCACATGCTGGGTAGCAGTTACAAAGAGCTCAAACAACAAAACTATGAGTACAAAGGGTATGTGGCAGAAAATTTTGTGCAACAAGAGCTCACGGCCATTGGCGTTGATCCAAGCTATTCGTGGAATGACGCACGCGCCGAAATTGAATTTATTTTAGCAATGGACGAGGGGGGCATTGTCCCAGTCGAAGTCAAAAGTGGGAAACGCACGCGAGCCAAATCACTGGCGTCCTACATCGAAAAATGCTCACCAAGCAAAACATTTAAGTTAACGGGCACACAGGGTCCCTCAGCCCTAGAGCCAACCAATATTGTGATGCCCCTGTACTATACCCAGTTTTTACCGCAAAGGATCTGGGCTGGAGAATGGCAGCTAGCCCCCAGGAAACTCCAATAAAGATATTGCCCTGAAAGCATTCCTTTTAAACGTGACGGGTAGATCGATATTCTTCCTAGCCGCTGCGCTTCCAAATATACCCCCAGCTCATCCAGTTCAGCGTATTCGTCGCTTGTGAATCTGGCATGTCTTTGAGTAGTGGCGCGCCCCGCGATAGGCCTTCCATCCATGGATAGCGTCTCACCCCAGGTCACAAGGGACCGATGGTTCGCAGTATGACGGCCAAATCACTGGGTAGCCTGGTGAACGCTGGGATGTTTACAACTTCATCCGTTAACGCCACCAATACGCTAGGTGATGTGATCGCCAGCGATTCAAACACGGAGCGAATATCACTTCCACCACCGCCTTGGCGCTGCCAGTGCGCCAGCTCATGGAGCTGACCTTCATGCAGCATGCTACGCTGGATAATCTGGCTATCGAACTCGATGACGTCTACCGGCAGCCGATCGCAGGCCGCTAAAATACCGACAAGCTCGCTTAAAAAGTACGGTAACGCCCGCTGACAACTGCTGCTAGTTGGTAGTAGCTTTGAATTTTTCGGCGGCTTTAGCACACAAGCATTGACGCTTTAAGCTAGCAGCCACTGTCTTGCGGTTGATCGGTATTCCATCATCTTGCAGATCCGGGGCTAAGTTCTAACCCCATGCTATCTGGAGGGTAATAATTTTCGTGCTAGGTTTGGTTGAGTTTATCTGTCGAACGGTTAGTGCCATGGCGGTATACCGAGCATCTTCGAATGGGGGCATATACCATTCTGTATACCATTTAGCAGCGGGATTTGGAAGGAACAGCTAGGAACGATGAGGAGCTAAAGACTTTTTATTTCAGAGTATTGTACTCTTTTTAGGCCTTCTCAGGACTTCTCAATAACCCCAGTTGGCGTCCCTGGCAGGAGTCGAACCTGCGACCTGCCGCTTAGGAGGCGGCTGCTCTATCCTACTGAGCTACAGGGACTTATGGGGCGCATAGTATAGCGTGTTGGTGAGTGTCAGCCAACCGCGCAGTTAAATCCATCCTACAAGGCGCAGCACAAAGATACCCGTGGTGACGGTGACGCTGGCCATTAAGGTGGTTATCGCGATGATATTGGCGGCCAACGCTACATTGCCGTTAATTGCTTTTACCATCACAAAACTGGCGGCAGCGGTTGGGCTGGCGAAGAATAGAAATAACAACCCTAGCTGCTCTCCAGAGAACCCCACCGCCCATGCGGCTAGCGTGGCGAGCAGCGGCAGTACAATCATTTTCATGCTACTGGCGCTTAATGCTGTTTGACTGCCGCTACGCATGGTGGCAACCGAGAGCGTGGCGCCGACACAGATCAATGCCAGGGGTAACGTTAGCGAGGCGAAGTAATCACCTGAGGTAATCAGCCAACTGGGAAGTGGAATCGAGAATGCAGTGAATGGCAACGCAGCAACTACAGAAATAATCAGCGGGTTGGTGATGATATGCTTTAGCAGGCTGCGCCACTCTGTTGACTGGCCGGGCTGATAGGCCGCCAGAGCCACCACCGAAAGTGCGTTATACATCACAATAACCACACCAAGCAGCAGGCTACCGGCCGAAAGCCCGAAATTGCCGTACATCCCCGCCGCCAGCGCTAACCCAACGATGCCGCAGTTACCACGGAACGCGCCCTGCACATAAATACCGCGGTCGGCTTTGGGCACTCGATAGCTAGCCCATACCCAGCTGATAAAGAACTGGCCGAGGGTAGCGGCGGCAAAAAACAGCAGTAGAGGCAAATCCAACGCAACGCTTAGGTCGGCTTTTATCAAACTCAAAAAAATGAGGGTGGGAAGCGTTGCTTTGAAAACGAGAGCTGACGCCGTGGAGACAAACCCACTGTCGATCCACTGCAAACGCTTCAAGCCAATACCTACAAACACCATGGCGAAGACAGGTAACGTGACATCTAGCGTGCGGGAAAATAGCTCGAGTAAGTTCACGAAAGCCCTCTCAATCGAATAAGCAGACGCTTATATTCTACCGTCACCCGAGGTTTGTCGACTGACGGGAATGAATAAGAGACTCAACACAGAAGGCTAGCTCGGAATTGCGACGGCCACGTGTTATTCAAAGCATGCCGCTATTCAAATAACGACAGTGGGTCTAATGCCCTTGTCAGTTTGACTACTACACTGTCACGCCCCTTCCCTTTGGCATCGTAACTGGCGGAGTCCGCCCGGGAAAGCGCAGCGTCTACGTTAGTGTCGGTCTCATCGAAGCTGGTCACACCAATGCTCAGCGTCACTGAGTACTCTTTGCCCTCGTGAACAACCGATACTTCACTCACTGCTTGGCGTAACGATTCAGCGATACGTTGCGCTTGGCCTAACGTACAGCTGGGCAGCAACACGCCGAACTCATCGCCACCTTGACGCGCCACGTGGTCGCTGCGGCGAACTTCCCACGCCACTACCTGAGCGATACGGCGCAGCATTTCGTCCCCTAACGCATGCCCACCTTCATCGTTAATGGGTTTGAAATGGTCAAGATCGAACATTAATAGCGCTGACGGCGTACTGGTTTTTTGGAAGTCGGCAAAGGCTTCTTCAAGACGACGCTCAAAACCACGGCGGTTGAGCAGCCCAGTTAATGGATCATGCTCTGCTTCCCAGCGTTGAAGCGCTTCTTGCTCACGGCGCTCGGTAATATCTTTCACCACGCCAACCAAGCCAAGCGAGTTACCGCCTTGGGAAAGCATCACCACACGGGCGTGAACATCCAGCCATAGCATCTCTTTGTCACTGCGAATAAAGCGCAGCTGACGCATGTAATCATTGCCGGTTTTTAAGCTATGCATCCACATGTCTTTCGCGCCGGAGCGATCATCTATATGGATCTGCTCAAGCCAGGCTTCCATAGGCATATCAGACTCAATACCCAAGATGTCTAGTAGCGCGGGATTCATGTAGGTAATGTTGCCGCCAAAGTCAGCCACAAACATTCCTTGGGGCGAGGCATTAAGCACCGAGTCCAAAAATGCTTCACGCTCTTGAAGGTGCCCAACAAGCTGCTGACGTTCACCTTCAACACGATTAAATGTGCTGGCTACTTGTTCCAGCTCTTGCATATTAGTCGCAAGATCAACGTAAGAACGGCGGCCAAGCCCTACATCACCAATTTGTGCTTCCAGGCGACTGAGTGGCGTTAAAATACGCGCCAGCAACCACCATAAAACGGGCATCATTAATAACGCCGTAACACCCCAGATCCACCATAGCTTATGAATAAAACCAGAAAGCGGTTGCTGCGCTTGTTCGATGGGTAGATAAAGCCCTACTACCCAATTCGCCGGCCACACCTGTGCGTAGGACTGCAGACCAATTCGGCCATCAAGCAAAGTACCAACGCCATCGCCCTGCCAGCCATCTAGCGCCAGATCCAACAGAGGGATAGCCGTTGCATCAAAGGTATCATCGTTAATTAGCGTTCTATTCGGGTGGTATAACACTCTGCCAGTGGCAGTGGAAACCGCAGCGTAACCTTCACTACCCAATCGAATAGTTGCTAGGCGTTTGAATAACCCGCTGCTATCTAAACTAACCACACCGCCAATCATGCCTCCGAACCGGCCTTCACTGTCTAATCGCGGCACGCTCACTAACACCATCGGCATTTCGCTAGCTCGGCCAACAAAAGGCTCGCTGACATAAGGCCTGCGCGTACCTTTCAGCATTTTAAAATATTCAAGCTCCGCTGTATCAAGGCCCACGCGCCCCGCAACAGCTGGCCAATCTGACACTATTGTCCCATTGCTATCGCTAACAACAATGGCGTCAAACCATGCCAATAGCGCATCGTTTTTGCGCAGCTCATAGCCAAGCCATTCGGGATCATCAGACATTCCAAGGACGCTACTTAGCCGGTCTAATGCTTGGAAACGGTGGTCGATCTGTTGGGTAACTTCATCTGCTATCAGGTCAGCTTCGTAACGCATGTGGGCCATGTTGGTTTCTTGCACCATGATTTTACCCACCTGCCACGCCATCCCTAGCACCAAGCCGGCCATCAATAACAGCGCACACAAAAGCCCCAGCAGCAGCCGGCCTTTTAATGTGCTAAGAATCGGTTTACTCAGCATCGATTTCCTAAACATCGATCTTATGAACATCGGCGTTCTGCAGGCAGGGATCAGACGCACCAATCACCCTTTTTCCGTAACCATTTACTACCACTGCGTCCAATGAATCTGCCCCAATCGCGTTGTAAACCGACAACTTACCAAAATGGCGTGAGAAGTGCGCGTTGGTGTAATTCAACGTGGTTGTTTTTTTGACATGTATCATTATGTAACAAAGGACCCTCTTGCCGTAAGACCACTTTAGGCTTAATTGATAAGCTAGACCTTTTCACGTATGTTCGCCGCTTTAATTGTTTGCGTTTATATTTACGCTTGTTTTTGACACCATTCGGCTCTTTCATGGCAAAACTAATAGCAGGCTATACATCTCCCGGTATTACCAAGATCAACGCTCTTGCTTCTTTTTTGCCTGAATACTCACATTTTTCACGCATAAGGCCACTGAGCCCTAAACCGAATGTGGTCGTTGGATGGGGTCTTAAGCCCACTAGTGATCGTGCTCGACATTATGCCTCTCGCCATAGCCTACCGTATGTCGCTCTAGAGGATGGCTTTCTTCGTTCTTTAGGATTAGGGGTTGAAGGCTATCAGCCTCATAGCATGGTAGTCGATTATACGGGCATCTATTATGACGCCTCTCGACCTAGTGATTTAGAAAACTGGCTCAATCATGACACGTTTGACGACGATGAACTTGCTCAAGCCCAACGCTGCATTGAGCAACTATCACGTTATCGCTTATCAAAATACAACCACGCGCCTGATTATCCGCTTCCCGCTGTAGGAACCGACAATGCTGGTACTAACAGTGTGTTGGTCGTGGATCAAACCGCAGGCGATGCCTCTATTCACCATGGCGGTGCTAACGCAGACAGTTTTCGGCAAATGTTAGCGTGCGCTCTAAATAATCATCCTGACGCCGATATTTTCATTAAAGTACATCCTGACGTCATCGCAGGCAAAAAACAGGGCCATCTAGCAGACGCTCACGAGAATCCTCGTTGCCACATTGTTAGCGATAACATTAACCCTTGGGCGCTATTTGATAGGGTTAAGACCGTTTATGTCGTAACAAGCCAGTTGGGGTTCGAAGCATTGATGGCTGGCAAGCAAGTACACTGTTTTGGCCTCCCCTTCTATGCGGGGTGGGGGTTAACCCATGATCAGATCAGTTGCACTCGCAGAAGGGTTCCGCGACGCCTGGAAGAAGTATTTGCCGCAGCCTATCTTCGCTACACCCGGTATGCCAACCCCTACACGGGCAACACCGCGACGCTAGAAGAGACGATTGCCCTGATTGCTGACCAAAAGCGCCAGCAAGAGCGTCTGCGTGGGGAGTGGGTGGCCTGCGGTTTCTCGTCGTGGAAAAAGCGCTTCATTGGCTATTTTCTTGGCCCAGCGGCAAAAATTGTATATCAGAAAGAGCTGCCAGCTGCTTTCGAAGCAGATGTTAAAAAACCAAATTTACTGGTGTGGTCCAGTCGTATTAACGATGACTTTAAAGCCCGCCACCGCGACCATTTAGCGACATTATGGCGAATGGAAGACGGTTTTATCCGATCGGTTGGCCTAGGGGTAGATCTTGCTCAGCCACTATCCCTGGTCATTGATCGCCTGGGCATTTACTACGACCCCAGCCAACCTAGCGAGCTAGAAAACTTGCTTAATACCGCCGACTTCAGCGATGACTTATTAGAGCGGGCGGCACAGCTGCGCGAACGGTTAGTCGCGTTAAAGCTTTCCAAATATAATGTACCGGGCAAAGAAGCCATTGAATTACCCGCCAACAAACACATTATTTTGGTGCCTGGCCAGGTAGAAAGTGATGCGTCAATTGCCACTGGCTCACCAGAGATCAGTACTAATAGTGCGCTTTTGAAAGCCGTTCGAAATGCTAACCCCGATGCCTTTATTGTGTATAAAGCTCACCCTGACGTGATTACCGGCGCTCGTATCGGAGCACTCGATACCCACGCCAAACGCCTGTATGATCTTGATGCTAGTCATATAGATATCACCGTGCTGCTAGCACGCGTTGATGCAGTGCATACCATGAGTTCGCTCACCGGCTTTGAAGCACTGCTTCGTCAACGCCAGGTATACACCTACGGCCTCCCGTTTTACGCAGGCTGGGGATTAACCCAGGATGCCATGCACTGTCCGAGACGAAACCGGGTGCTGTCACTGGATGCGCTGGTAGCAGGAACACTGCTTCTATACCCAAGCTACGTCGACCCTGGCTCTCGGCAGCTGTGTAATGCTGAAACGGTAGTCAGCCTGTTGGAGCAGGCTAAATTACAACAATTTAAGTCTCAAAAACATATGCTTACATGGAAGCAGCGACTATATCGCTGCTATCGTAACTTATTCATTGGAAGTCATTAAGTTGAAGCAAAAGCGCGCATTCTTATTTCTCCAAGGCGTCTGCTCGCCCTTTTACCAGCGTCTAGCCCGTCGGCTAACCGACGACGGACACCGCGTGGTAAAAGTTAACTTCAACGCTGGCGATATCGTCTACTGGCAGCGCACTCACAGTCAAAACCATTTGTTTCGCGGCCCGTTAAGCGAGCTACCGGCTTATATCCAGTCGCTCTGGCAACGCTACGACATTACCGACCAAGTTCTGTTTGGTGACCGCCGCCCAATTCACCGCCCGGCGGTAGACTTAGCGCCCGCTGCTGGCATTCGTACTCACGTCTTTGAAGAAGGCTATTTTCGTCCTTTTTGGGTCACCCTCGAACGCGAGGGCGTTAATGGACACTCGCTGCTACCCAGGGACCCCAAATGGTTTTTCGAAACGGGCAAAGCGCTGCCCAAATTACCCGCACCGGTCCGCTTTCGCTCATCTTTTAAAATCCGTGCCGCTCACGACATGTGCTATCACCTAGCGGGGTTAGCGAATCCCCTGGTGGCTCCGCACTACCGTAACCATGCGCCTATCACTGCACCGGTGGAGTATGCAGGCTACGCCAAACGCTTTACCTTACTTCGATACTGGAAAAGGCGCGATGCAGTACGGATTAAAAACCTGATAGAGGGCGGAAAGCCTTATTTTATGTTGCCGCTGCAGCTCAACACCGATGCTCAGATTCGTGACCATTCGCCTTATGCCAATATGGAAGAGGTGATGGACCACGTCATGGGTTCATTTGCTCTGCACGCCCCTAGCGATTCACTGCTGTGCATAAAAAACCATCCGCTAGATATGGGGCTGGTTAACTACACGGACATTATTCAAAGGCTCGAGGATTTTTACGGCCTCCAGGGGCGTATCGTTTACCTGGAGTCAGGCAACCTCAATCCATTGCTGAAACACGCTACGGGCACCGTCACAGTGAACAGCACGGTCGGCATTGTTTCCCTTGAAAAGCAGTGCCCCACTTTTGCGCTCAGTGACCCTATCTACAATTTAGCGGGCCTCACTTACGAAGGCGCTCTAGATGAGTTTTGGCATCAGCCACCGCTGCCCAGCCAAGCGCTGTTTAGCTATTTTCGCAATGCCGTGATGCACACCACGCAGATTAACGGTGGCTTTTACTGCCAGCCCAGTATCGATTTAGCCGTGAACAATGCAGCGCGTATACTGGAAGCCTGCCCCTCACCGTTGGAGAAGTTGCTGTGAGCGCTGGCGTAACGACACATCTCTCTTCTAGCACCCCACGCTGCGTGCTGATTACCGGAGCCACCGGCGCAATAGGCGGGGCGCTAGCCCATGCTTATGCAACCCCCAATACGTACTTGGTGCTACATGGCCGCAATCAGCAGGCGCTTGAAGGGTTGGCAACGGCGTGTCGAGAAAAAGGCGCGCAAGTATCGCTTTCATCGGCCAGTTTGACAGACGAAACCGAACTCAACGCTTGGCTCGATACACTATGCAACGAACACGTACCAGATATTGTGATTGCCAATGCGGGTATCAATACGCACCCAAGCGAAAGCACACTAGAGCCATGGGACGAGGTTCAAGCGCTATTGGATATTAATTTGAAAGCGCCGATTGCGATGGCACAGCGCCTTGTGCCTGCCATGCAAGCACGAGGCAGCGGTCAGTTGGTGTTTATTAGCTCATTGGCGGGCTGGCACGGCTTACCAACAACGCCTAGTTACAGTGCCAGCAAAGCGGGCATTAAAGCCTACGGAGAAGGCCTAAGAGGCTTACTTGAACCCCATGGTATTGGCGTGACCGTGGTGATGCCTGGCTACGTCACCTCACCCATGTGTAACGCCATGCCTGGCCCGAAGCCTTGGGAGTGGTCGCCAGAGCGCGCTGCCAACGCCATACAACGTGGTATTACCGCTAACCGCGCTCGTATTAGCTTTCCCTTTCCGCTGAACTTCGGCACCTGGTGGCTAGCTGTTCTACCTGCTGGCATTTCTCAATGGCTCGTTAAACGCCTTGGCTTTAATCATACCGGGGGCGTGTAGCGTGCAGCTCTTACTGTCATCCACGTTTATTAGCCCGCTTTTAGTAGGTTTACTAGGCAGCCTATTGTTCGAGGCGCTGCTAAGCCCTCGCCCTCGCCCGCTCTGGAAGCGCGGCGTTGCTACAAACATCGTCCACCTTGGCAGCTGGTTACTGTTGTTTGGGATCTTTATTCTGCTTCTGCAGCGCCCTTGGTTTGCTGTCGTCTTCGTTCTATCGCTGCAACTCGTGGTCGTGCAGTCCAGCAATACCAAATCACGCACGTTGAACGAACCCTTTATCTGTCACGACTTTGAATACTTCTGGGATGCTGTTTTGCACCCACGCCTGTATGTGCCTTTTTTTGGCATTGGTCTTGCCATTGCTGCCAGCAGTGCCGGGGCGATTGCCATTGGTAGTTTTTTGGTTTTTGAACCATCGCTGATCCGCCACTGGGGCGGCACAGCGTTTCTAGTTAATAGCCTAGCGCTGATAGCAACCGGTGCGCTGTTTGTTTGGCTGGGGTGGCGCAAATTGCCGTCTATCACGCTTAACCCTGTGATTGACCTAGATCGGCTGGGGCTATTTTCCAGCCTGTGGACATACGGCATTGCCCTGGCCCACTCCAAACCGCCCACACCAGACGCATCGCCCTTCCATCGATTGACTCAACACTGCCTTGAGCAAGACGCCCATGCGACGCTGCCTAACGTTGTGTTGGTACAGAGTGAATCGTTTTTTGATCCTCGCCCATGGTGTAGCGAGATTGCCGCTGACTTACTGCCGAATTATGATGCTACGTGCAGGGAAGCTGTAGCCAAGGGAGCGCTGAATGTGCCCGCATGGGGCGCAAATACAGTGCGAACCGAATGCGCCGTGTTAACTGGCATAGCACCTGATGCCTGGGGGCCGCGCCAGTTCAATCCTTACCGCACGCTATCGCGTCATACGTTGCCCAGCATTGCCAGCGCCTTTAAAGCCCAAGGGTATCGAACTGTTTGTGTTCATCCTTACCCTGCTACGTTTTATCTGCGAGACAGCGTTATTCCAAAACTGGGGTTTGAGACGTTTGTCGACATTAGCGCCTTCGAAAGCCAGGATAAGCATGGTCAGTACATTGGCGACCAAGCGGTTGCACGAAAGATTGGACGCCTGCTTGAAGATAACGATAATAGGCCACTCTTTGTATTTGTGATTACCATGGAAAATCACGGCCCTTTACACTTAGAAGCACCCGAAAAGGCCGGGGTAGCGTCAACATTGCCTGCAGCGCCGTGGCCGCTGCCGCATCATTTGCGCGATTTGGCCGTTTACCTGCACCATCTAGGTGAATCGGATAAAATGCTCGAAAGCGTTAAAGCAGCGCTAAACTCAGCTGTAAGACCAGGACTGTTGGGCTGGTACGGTGACCACGTACCGATACTGCCTGCCGCATATAGGCACTATTCGCCTCCTGCTAGCAGCACCCCGTACATGATATGGTCAACGGAAATAGATCGTAATTTGCATGACAAACCGCCCATTGAGCGCGAGTCGTGCACGCTGGAAGCAAACGAACTTGGCGTCTACCTATTTAAACAAGCGTTTGGACGCGATATAAGTAGCGATGTGATCAAGGCAGAACCAGAACCTCAGGAGCAAGAATGACTAAACGCGTTGCCATTATCGGCGCCGCCCATCGTTTCCCCGGCACCACACCTGAAACGTTCTGGCAGGACCTGCAAGCCGAAAAAGACCTCGTCACCCAAGTGGCCCCCGACCGTTGGAGCCACGATGCTTTCTGGCATCCTGACAAACGCCACCCTGGCACCAGCGTCACGTTTGCCGCGGGTAGCCTGGGCGATATCAGCGGCTTCGACGCAGAGTTTTTCGGCATTTCGCCCCGTGAAGCGGCGAACATGGATCCGCAACAGCGCATGCTGTTAGAACTTACCTGGGAAGCCATGGAAAGCGCGGGCATCGTGCCCAGCACCCTCCGCGGCAGCCAATGCGGCGTTTTCCTTGGCGTCGCCAGCCTTGATTACTCCTATCGCCTGGCCGATGACATGTCAGCGATTGATGCCTCTACCGCGACAGGTAATACCTCAAGTATTGCGTCTAACCGGCTTTCTTACGTCTTTGATCTGCATGGCCCCAGCATGTCGCTGGATACCGCCTGCTCATCTTCTATGGTCGCGTTCCATCAAGCGTGCCAATCAATTCGCAGCGGCGAAACCAACATGGCGCTGGCGGGGGGCATAAGCCTGCACCTGCACCCGTATGGTTTTATTATTTTCTCGAAGGCCAGCATGCTCTCCCCCACTGGGCGCTGCCAAGTCTTCGATGAAGCCGGCAATGGCTACGTGCGTTCAGAAGGCGCCGGGCTATTTTTGCTAAAAGATTATGATCAAGCCGTGGCCGATGGCGATAATATCCTAGCCGTGGTAGCAGGCTCAGCGGTTAACACTGACGGCCACAAGTCCGGCCTCACCGTGCCCAATCCCAGCGCACAGATTGATTTAATGCGCCGCGCCTACGAACAAGCGGGCATTTCGCCGGACGAGATCGACTACCTTGAAGCTCACGGCACCGGCACCGCCGTTGGCGACCCCATTGAAACTCGTGCTATCGGCGAAGCACTCGGCAAGCACCGTAAAACGCCGCTCCTGATTGGCTCAGTGAAAAGTAACCTTGGTCATTTAGAAACGGCCTCTGGCGTTGCCGGACTTGCTAAAGCGCTCTACAGCCTGCAGCACCGTGAAGTGCCCGCCACGATTGGCATACGCAACCTTAATCCTCGTATCAAATTTGATGAGTGGAACATTAGCGTTGTTACCAAAGCCCAGGCGCTCAAAAAACAGGGCCGCTTGGTCATTGGCGTTAACTCCTTTGGTTTTGGCGGTGCCAACGCTCACGTCATACTGGAAAGCGCTCCAGAAAAAGCATCAACACCTCGCCAAGTGCCCGATACCCCGCTGCCACTTCGCATTAGTGCACGAAGCCAGGAAGCGCTGGCAGATAATGCCCGCGAACTAGCGAATTTCTTACGCGAAAGCGATCATGCTTTTTATGATATTGCTCATACGCTGAACAGCCACCGTGAACAACACACGCATGGCGCGCTCTGCTTCGCCCAAACACCGGAAGCCGCCGTCAGTGCGCTCAGCCAGTTTGCCGAAGGTGAAACCAACAGCGTTGTGACACTTGAGCGCTTAGCTAACGCCCGCGGCCCAGTGTTCGTATACGACGGCAACGGCTGCCAATGGGAAACCATGGGCCACGACCTGCTGGATAGCGAACCAGCGTTTAGCGATGCCATTGATCGTGTGGATGCCCTATTCCAGAAACATGGCGATTTTTCACTGCGTGACGAGCTGGCGGGCCGCAACCAGTCAGAAGCCGGCGGTGGCCGCTTTGATCGCACTGAAATCGCTCAGCCGGCACTGTTTGCACTGCAGGTAGCGTTAACCGAATGGCTTAAATCCAAGGGCATTGTGCCCACCGCCGTATTCGGCCATAGCGTTGGCGAAGTGGCTGCCGCGTGGGCGTCCGGCGCACTGACGCTAGAAGACGCCGTTAACGTTATTTACTACCGCAGCTTCTACCAAGGCAAAACCCGTGGCCTTGGGGAAATGACGGCCGTCGCCATGAGCGCGGAAGAGATCGCTCCCTGGCTTGAAAAACCCGAATTTAGCAACATCAGCTTGGCGGGCATTAACAGTCCCAAAGGCATCACCTTAGCGGGTGACCGTGACCAACTAAGCGCCATTGAAGCAGCCCTTAGCGAACAGAGCACCTTTGCTAAGCGCCTGCCATTGGATTACGCCTTTCACAGCCCCGCCATGGACAGCATCAAAGCTGGCGTTTTAGAAGCCTTGGCTGACATTCGCCCGCGCACCACAACGATTCCTTATGTATCCACCGTCACGGGCACTATCAGTGAAGGCACACAACTGGATGCCCATTACTGGTGGCTCAATATTCGTGAACCTGTTCTATTTGATAACGCCGCGACGGTGCTTATTGAGCAGGGCTATAACGTTTTTGTGGAAGTCGGCGCCCATCCTATCCTACGCCGCTATCTGAACGAGTCCCTGCGCCAGCAAGAGCGCAGCGGATTAGTGCTAGGCACCATTGAGCGTCATATGTCAGGCGTAGACGGCTTAACTCGCTGCCTTGGCCAATTGCTGCTAAGCGGGTTAACGCTTAATAGCCACCACTTTTTCCCCGTGGAAGGCCAGCGAGTGCTGCTGCCACGCTACGCCTGGCAACGCACCCAGCTTTGGGTGCAAGGCACTAACGATGGTCAGGGGCTGCTTTCCCGTTATTACCAGCACCCGCTATTGGGCTACCCATTGGCGCAGCAGGATCACACCTGGGAAAGCCAGTTGGACACCAAGCGCCAGCCATGGCTTGCTGACCACGTCGTCGGCGAAGGCGCAGTCTTCCCGGGCGCTGGGTTTGTGGAGCTGACGCTTGCCGCGGCCCTGCAGCAGAAAGACACTCCGCTTTTAGACATTGAAGAGCTGGAGATTCGCGCCCCGTTGCTTCTGGATGGCCCCAATGGCCGCACCATGCGCTTAACGCTGGACCCAGACGACGGCCGCTTAGCGATCCACTCCCGCGAGCCTGCAACCGGCAGCGAATGGCAGCTAAATGCTGTTGCTCGCCGTATGCGCGAAAGCCGAGGCTTTTTGCTCAACCGCCAAGTGCCTAGCCTGCCTAACCGCGCACCTGACTATACCCTGGTCGAGCATTTGCAGATGGCCGAGCGCATCGGACTGCATTACGGCCCTGCGTTCCAAGCCATTAGCCGTGGCTGGATTGAAGGCGACTGCGTCATAGGTGAAATTACCCTATCCGATAGCGTTCAGTCGCAGCTCGATACGCTGCACGTTCATCCGGGCATTCTGGACAGTGCTTTCCAGATGTTTATTCCGCTGCTGGCTCAACACAGCGAGTTTGCAGCGCAGTTAGCCTTCGTGCCAGTTCGCGTTGGGCGCATTCAGGTTAACGCTGAAGCCGGTGCCCCCGTGCTAGCACGGGCCGTGATGGGTAAACGCGCACCTCACTCCTTCACCGCCGACTTCGAGCTGTATGATGCTGCTGGCAACGCCGTGGCCGTACTCAGTGAAACTCGCTTCAAAGCGATTCGCCTGAACCGCGCCCACCATCAGCATTTTAGCTACCTGGATGTTGAGTTAACGCCTGCCCCGCTGACCGCGGCAAAACTACCATTGCCTGACAATGCATTCACCCGACTAGCAGGGCTAAGCGATGCGTTTGCCGCCAGCACTGGTCAACGCTATGCCCAAGAAGTATCACCGTTACTTGATAGCCTTAGTGAAGCTTTTTCTGGCGTTAATGTTGACAGTGGCGAAGATCAACTCGCACCCGAAACCATTTGGCAGTTACTGGTACAGGATTACCCCGATTATTTTGCCCCTATTCATATGGTGGGCCGCTTAGGGCTGCACCGTGAGCAACTCACCAGCGGCAGCGATACACTTGAAAGCTTAGGCATTACGGCTGAGCACCTGGCGGGCATTAACCGCGTCCTTATCGGCGAAGACGGCTGGCAAGTGCTAGCGGCCGAGCTTGGCGCATTGATGGAGGCCACGCTAGCCACGCTGCCCAACGGTCAGCGAGTGCAGCTGTTGGAAGCGGGCCCTTGTGCTCCTGCCCTTGGCCAGCGCCTGCTCGAACAGTTGGCTAACACGGCACTCATCGCGAAAGATGCGCACCACTACCGTGCCATCACCACCAGCGACACAGCTCGCCATCAGGCGGAACAGCTTCAAGAGCGCTTCCCGCTGATAGATGTTCAGCCGCTGGACGACTCATTGCCCACGCTTAGCAGTGCAGAAAAAGCCCAACTGGCGTTTATCAGCGTGGACGTGACCCAGCCCGAACGCACCCGCCAACTGATTGAAGCCCTGCCTGCCCAGCTTGCCCCTGGTGCTCAGGTAATGGTGATCAGCGTTCACCCCAGCCGTTGGCTGGATGATTTGCTGGCCACACCAGGCATCGACCAAACGGCCCTGGAACAAGACACCCTACGCGATTGGTTAACCAACCAAGGCCTTAGCGTTTCGCCGCCAGTCGAGCTTGAAGAAAACGGCGCTTACCTGCTTCATGCCCAATACGCAGCAGGTGATGACTTACCGATTCAAAATGCGGCAGAGGCATACCACCTAATTGTCTCTGACGCTGAGCACGAAACACTCGCCGCCCAACTTGCAGAGCGGCTAGGCACGACCAACACATGGCTAACCGTCAGCGATGCAACTCCGCAAGCACTGTTAAATACAGCGCTGAGGGAACGCCAAGACGCACCTGCCGCACTCAATGTGATTGACCTACGTGGGCTAAAGGGCAGTACAACCACCGCCCAAACCCAACGCTGTTACGCAGCACAGCAATGGTCGCTGGCATTAGAAGCAAGCGGGCTTGAAAGCCAAGGCAGCCGCGTCACGCTTTGGCTGTCGACCCAGGATGCCAGTACAGGCGATGACGCCGCGCTATGGGGCTTTGGCCGCTCGCTAGCAAATGAAGCGGTTGGCCATAGCGTCACGCTGATCGACCTACCAGGCACACCCAGCGATGCGACGCTAAACGCGTTTGCAGCGTCACTTGCCATGCCAGATAATGAAAACGAGCTGGTAATAACCGTTGAAGGCGAACGGTTTGCCACGCGTCTTCGCACCCTGCCCGCGCCTCATCCAGAGAAACAGGCAAGCGCTGCGCCTCATCAAGCAATGACGCTGGGCTTTACCTTGCCTGGACAACTGCGCCAGCTGCAGTGGCGGCCACGCCCGCTGCCTGAACTGGGTGCAGATGAGGTAGAAATTCGCGTCAAAGCAACCGGCCTCAACTTCCGCGATGTCATGTACACCCTTGGCTTACTGTCCGATGAAGCGATTGAAAATGGCTTTGCCGGGCCAACCCTAGGGCTTGAGTTTTCGGGGGAGGTTCTCGCGGTTGGCGCCAATGTCCAGCACATTGCGCCCGGCCAAGCGGTCGTAGGCTTTGGGCCAGCCAGCTTCAGCGACCGGCTGATTGCCAGCCAGCATGCCGTAGCGCCACTGCCTGAAGGCGTGAGCTATGCCGCCGCTGCGACGATTCCTACCACCTTCTTTACGGTGTACTACGCGCTGAAACATCTGGCACGCCTGGAGCCTGGCGAAAAAGTACTGATTCACGGCGCCGCTGGCGGCGTAGGGATCGCCGCGCTGCAAATTGCCCAATGGCTGGGTGCCGACATCTATGCCACGGTCGGGTCTGAAGAGAAGCGCGACTTCCTGCGCCTCATGGGTGAAGAACGCATCTACGACTCCCGTTCGCTGACGTTTGCTGAAGAGATCCTAGAGGACACTCAAGGCGAAGGCGTAGATATCGTACTGAACTCTTTGGCAGGCGAAGCGATCAACCAAAACCTCCGCGCATTGCGCCCGTTTGGCCGCTTCCTAGAATTAGGCAAACGTGACTTCTATGAAAACACCCATATTGGCCTGCGCCCGTTCCGCAACAACTTGAGCTACTTCGGCATCGACTCCGATCAGCTGATGAAAGTGCAGCCTGCCCTCACCCAACGCCTGTTCGGTGAAATGATGGCGCTGTTTAACGATGGCACATTAAGTCCGCTGCCGTTCACAGCGTTCAGCCACAGCCAGGTGATTGACGCCTTCCGTTACATGCAGCAAGCACGCCAAATCGGCAAAGTCGTGGTCACCTACGAACAACCTATTGCGCCGCCGCGTGACGAACTCTTAGGCACGGGCGCCATGACACTGGCTGCCGATGCCAGCTATCTGGTGACCGGTGGACTAGGTGGCTTTGGCCTAAAAACTGCCCAATGGCTGGTCAGCAAAGGCGCACGTCAGCTTGTCCTGCTAAGCCGTAGCGGCCCCGCTAGCGAAGAAGCCCAGTCAGCTATCGCAACCTTCGAAGCCCAAGGCGTGAAGGTACTAGCAGCAGCATGTGATATTACCGATCACGATGCGCTAGCGAGCGTTATGGGACGCGTCCAACGCGAACTTAGCCCGCTGCGTGGCATCGTGCATGCCGCGACGGTGATCGACGACGGCTTGATTCGCAACTTAGATGCTGAGCGCATTCAAAAGGTACTGGCTCCTAAAATTGACGGTGCCCGTCACCTGGACGTCCTCACCCGCGACATTGAGCTAGACTTCTTTGTGCTCTACTCCTCGGCTACCACGCTATTTGGTAACCCAGGGCAGGCCAATTACGTTGCCGCTAACCACTGGCTAGAAGCCTTTGCTGCCCGCCGCCGCGCCGCTGGCCTTCCTGCCACCTGTGTACGCTGGGGTGCCATTGAAGATGTCGGTTTCCTGGCACGCAACACGCGCACACGAGATGCGTTGCAAGAGCGCTTAGGCGGTTCTGCGCTGCGCTCTGATGATGCCCTCAATGTGCTCGAGCAAATGTTGCTAACACCTGGGCCAAGCCTTGGTGTTCTTGAGCTTGAGTGGGGAGCACTGGCGCGCTTCTTGCCCACAGCCCAAGCACCACGGTTCAACGAAATTGCCCGCGCCAGCGATGATGATGGCAGCATTGACCACGACGACGATATCAGTGCTCTACTGGCCGACCTTTCGCCCGAAGAGTTACATAGCACCATTACCGACCTACTGCGCGCAGAACTGGCCAGTATTCTGTTGATTGATGAAGAGAAAATCGACATTAATCGCTCGGTGTACGATATGGGCTTTGATTCACTCATGGGCGTTGAATTGATGACCGCCATCGAGAACCGCCTAAATGTGCAAGTACCGGTAATGGTGCTGAGTGAGGCGTCAACGTTGAACAAGCTGGCAGTTGTGCTGATTCAAAAGTTACATCAGCATGACAATGATGTTGAAGAAGCGCCACAAGATGCGTTAGCCTCTCTGGCCGCTCGCCACGGGGCGGACGGGCTCAACAATGAGACGGCTTCAACATCGACCACCGAGACACCATGACCGTAAAGCGCTCTGAACTGAAACGACAGCTGCTGGAACAGGCACGCAAGCGCCCAACGCCCCGAGCCACCAGCCCCCAAACGCCTGCTACGTCAGGCGCTGAGGCAACTCGGACGGTTCCCGAGCGCTTTACACGATTTGATGCCCACCCGGGCTATCAACAGCTAGTCATGATGCGTCAGGGCGCAAAACAGCTAGGCCTGATAGACCCGTTCTTTAAAGTCCACGACGGGCTCGCCGGTGCCACCAGCGTGATTGATGGACATTTGTGCATCAATTTCGCCAGCTATAACTACCTGGGTTACTCCGGCGACCCGCGGGTTGTTCAAGCAGCATCCGATGCAGCGGCTCACTACGGCACATCCGTATCGGCCAGTCGCGTTGTGTCGGGAGAACGTCCTATTCACGGTGAACTAGAACAGGCGATCGCCAACATCTATGGTGTTGAAGACGCCGTTGCTTTTGTCAGCGGTCACGCGACAAATGTGTCCACCCTTGGTTATCTGTTAGGCCCGAAAGACCTCGTGCTTCACGACGAGTACATTCACAACAGCTCGTTAGTCGGCGCGCAACTTTCCGGCGCTAAGCGCATGTCTTTCAGCCATAACGATCCCGCCGCACTGGACGCCCTGTTAAGTCGTCACCGCCATCAATTTGAACGCGTACTTGTCGTTATCGAAGGGCTTTACAGCATGGATGGCGACATCCCCGACTTGCCCCGCTTTATTGAACTAAAGCAGCGCCATCAGGCGTGGTTGATGGTAGATGAAGCGCATTCGTTTGGCGTCATGGGCGACACTGGCCTAGGCTTACGAGAGCACTTTGCGGTTGACCCAACCGATGTTGATATTTGGATGGGCACCATGAGCAAAACGCTATCAGGCTGCGGGGGCTATATCGCAGGCAATAAAGCGCTGGTAGAAACGCTGCGCTACTTTGCACCCGGCTTTCTTTATAGCGTCGGCATGCCCGCCCAAGTGGCTGCTCCCTCGCTTAAAGTACTGGAATTGATGCCCCAGGAAACCGAGCGCGTTACCCAGTTACAGACAATTTCGCGCTACTTCCTAGAGCAGGCACAAGCTAGGGGAATGGACACCGGCCACAGCATTGGCTCTGCCGTCGTACCCGTTATTGTGGGAAGCTCGCCGCTCGCGGCACATCTCTCTCATGCGCTGTTTGCACAGCACATTAATGTGCAGCCTATTCTGTATCCTGCGGTTCCTGAAAAAAGCGCTCGGCTACGCTTTTTTCTTTCCTGTGAACACACGAAAGCCCATGTTGACCAAACGCTGGATGCACTCGCGCTACTGCTCGCAAACGCCAAAGGGTGATTTATGGAGGAGCTCGAAACCCAAGCAAAGTGGACCAACCCCTGCTGGTATGTGATTCAATGCAAAGGCGGCGAGTCATTTCGCGCCGCTGAACACCTCACCAACCAAGGGTACGAGGTGTTCCACCCCGTACTTAACGCCAAACGTAAGCGCCAAGGCAAACTCACGCTGGTGACCGAACCACTTTTCCCCTATTACCTGTTTATTCGTTTGGATCAGATCGTCAGCAACTGGCGGCCAATTCGCTCCACCCGTGGCGTACTGCGCCTACTCACCTTTGGCAATACGCCCATTGCCGTGCCGGACGCCTTGGTAGATACCCTACGTGCACAGCCGCACCGTCAGGAAGGCAGCCACAGCTACTTCTGCGCAGGGGAAAAAGTGACGATCACCGACGGGCCATTCAGAGATTTAGAAGCCGTCTTTAAACGCTGCAAAGGCGAAGAGCGCGCCATTGTGCTGCTTAACGTGCTACAACGCCCACAGGATGTCGAGATATCTGTCGACAGCTTACAAAAGCGCGAGGGGTGATACTCTCACATCGCGGGTGTCACGAATCTCGCGAGGGACGAGCGAATGAGGCACCCGCGTTGGCGGCAGAGCCGCACAACCTTATCGATGAAATTGCTTCTCTCGCTCGGGCTGCCAGAAAATAGCATCAATACGTAGACGTACTTCGGTGTTGTTGGGTAACGGCCATTCAATAACATCGCCTACTCGCAAGCCAATTAACGCTGCGCCAATCGGTGCCATCACCGAAATGCCATCCTCGACGCTTTCAAGCGCATGAGGATACACCAACGTTCGAATCATCTGACGCTCGCGGGTCAGGTCAGTAAAGCGTATCTGGCTATTCATACTGACCACATCCTCAGGTATATCCTGAGGGTCAAGCACCTCTCCGCGGGCCAACTCTTCTTCCAGTAGCTCCGCCACCATCATGTCTTTTTCAGATGCAGTATCAATCAGGCGCTGAAGTCGTTCAGCATCAAGACGGTTAATGATAATAGGAGGACGCTGCCCCATTTCTACTCTCCTTGGAAAGCAATCAATAGTGATGTTAGTGAGTGTAAAACGCACCAACGAAAACAGCCCTTCCCCAAAGGGAAAGGACTGTGTCACGACAGTGTATGTGGTTTAGCTAATAAAAGCGATTAGATAACGCCCTGCTCAATCATCGCATCGGCCACTTTGCGGAAGCCCGCAATGTTTGCTCCCAATACAAGATTGTCAGGTTCGCCAAATTCGCTTGCTGTATCCGCACACTGACGATAAATATCCGCCATAATCTGTTTAAGCTTCTGGTCAACCTTCTCTAACGGCCACTGTTCCATACTGCTGTTCTGGGCCATCTCCAACTGGCTGGTCGCCACACCACCCGCATTAGCTGCCTTGCCAGGCCCATAGGCAATTTTAGCCTCCAAAAAGACATCTACCGCCTCTTTGGTAGAAGGCATGTTCGCCCCCTCGCTCACGCAGGTAACGCCATTGGCTAACAGTGCCTTGGCATCGGCTTCGGTCAGCTCGTTTTGCGTCGCACAAGGGAACGCCGCCTCGCCTTCAATACGCCAAACCGCGTGGCCATCCTGCGGATAATCGCGAGCCGGAATATAGTGGGCTTCGGGATGATCGTGCAGATAGCTTTCCAGCGATACACGCTGTACTTCTTTTAACTGTTTTAGCAAACCTAAATCGATGCCGCTCGGGTCGTGAATCATCCCTTTTGAATCACTACAGGTAACTGGCCTCGCACCTAGCTCATATAGCTTCTCAATAGTATAGATCGCCACGTTGCCCGCGCCAGATACCAAGCATGTTTTACCACGCAAGGCTTCATCTTTAGCTGCCAGCATGTTCTCGGCAAAATAGACCGCACCGTAGCCAGTGGCCTCTTTCCGGCCAAGAGAGCCGCCCCAGTTTAGCCCTTTCCCAGTCAGCACGCCTTCGTAACGCCCCGTTAAACGCTTATATTGGCCAAATAGGTAACCAATTTCTCGCCCACCAACGCCGATATCCCCAGCGGGCACATCAGTATGCGGCCCGATATGACGATAAAGTTCCGACATAAAAGCCTGGCAGAAACGCATGATTTCGTTGTCAGACTTCCCCTTCGGATCAAAGTCAGCACCGCCTTTACCACCACCAATCGGCAACCCCGTTAACGCATTTTTGAAGATTTGCTCAAACCCTAAAAACTTAATGGTGCCCGACGTCACGCTGGGGTGAAAACGCAAACCGCCTTTATAAGGGCCAAGCGCCGAATTAAATTGCACGCGATAGCCTTTGTTCACCTGTACACGGCCGGCATCATCCACCCAGCTCACCCGAAACATCACTTGGCGTTCCGGCTCAACAATACGCTCAATAATGCTGTGCTGATGGTAATGCGGCGCACGCTCGAACAACGGGCGAAGACACTCAAGCACTTCCTCAGTGGCTTGATAAAACTCAGTTTGTGCAGGGCTACTTTTCGCTAAACGCGTCAGCGTATCGTGGACATAAGGCATAAACAGGCACCCTTTTATAGTTAAAAACGTCGATTTGCTGGCCAGAGCGATGACGTATTTAACTGCGAGCACGTAAACCTGCATACCCTATGCCGGTTCGGTATAGGCAAAAATCGCATCAAAAATAGACTAAAGTGGTAGCTAAATCGCCCCGTTTTGGTGCAATTAACAAAATCTAATAAACGATTTATTAACGAAAAAAAGAAAAAAGCCCCACATACCGTGCGTGGCGTGGCATAAAGAACCGCGCCAAGAACGAGCGAATGAGGCACCCGTGATTTAGACACGGCTACCCTAAGTCATCACATTCAATGTTTCTAAACAACAAGCAGGCCTACCAAACATTATCAAGCAGTCGCAAAATACCGCCCCACCAACTGCCGATACCAAAACATTCTAAAAATATTGATGACGCCTAGCAATATAGGCAATAAATAAATAATAAAGAATGCATTTTTCATAGCTGGCAAAAGATTAGGTAACATAAAAACAACTATGACGCCTAAAAAAACAGCAAGGTTAAAATAAAATGCTTGTCGCTCATATCCACATAAATTAACCATAACAGACTCAACAACACCAAGCTGAGCGGTAGCAATATAAAACCCAAGCGCAGCCACAAATACAATCGATGCTAAAAAATCATCAATCTCTACAAATACATACAAATAAATAAAAATAAAGAGCGTTAAAGAAGGAAACAACGTAGCGATAATAAGCTTCACCTTATAGCGCAGGCTTAATACAAACTGACTATCAAAATGTTTCGCCAATATCATTTTAGATAAAGCAGCCGTGCCGTTATTGATCACCCCCCTAGGAACGGCAGAGATCGAGCTAAAAACCAAGGCCGCAATGGAGGCAACAATCGCGATCTCGCCGCCGCCCAAAGCGGCAAAAAAGGAAGGAAGAATGAAACTCACGCCCCCGCTTGCCGCATTAGACATACCTACTACTAGGCTAGAAACCGCTTTATCTTTAGATATCAAGGCTACACTATCTTCGCTAGGTGCCTCGCGCGCTTGATAAAAACGCCAGGCAAAGACAATACACAACGATGCTAAATATGAAAAAGATAAAAAAACAAAAACAGCAGAACCATCAACCTTACCCTGAACAACATAGACACCTAATAAACAAAAAACAAATAACAAACCTATCAAAATATCGTTAACCAATAGCCGATAAAAATCTTTTTTAAAGATAAGATAATTTCTAAAAACCTGATAAACCGACGTAGAAATTATCAAGAAAAACAATGATAAAAAATCCGGAATAATCAAAAACCACGAAACCATCAGCAAAGCGACAAGGGACACCGCCCCCCCTACAACAACAGATGACAAAGAGTAGCTTAAAAAAGTATTAATGCTATCTTCTTGCGCCATCCCTTTAACCAATATCGTAGAAAACCCTATACCACAAATCATCACAAAGAACGCGGCAAGCGTATACTGCGTAGAAAAAGCCACAACCTCTTCGCCAGCGATAAAGAACATAGAAAATGTAATAACAAATATTCTAAAAGCACCAGGCGTAGCTGCTGTAATGATTGGTAATGAACGTAAAACAAAGCTCGGCAGCGGTGCCATAAAGCAATCTCTTGTAGCCAAATGAAGAAACTAGCGCAGGTCAAAGTATACTCGCCAATGGCTATACGATGGAAACCAATCAAAAGTAGCCTGCTAAGCACACCCCTCCTCCGCACCGCTCCAACCCAGCCGCGGGTGCGCCGTAGGCTTACCACGCGCTACAAAACCACTGAAATCAACCGATAGCACCTACCGTAGCGCGGTGTAACGAATCTCGCGAGGAACGAGCGAATGAGGCACCCGCGTCATCGCCAGCGCCGTGGGCTTACCACGCGCTACACAACCACTGAAATCAACCGATGGCACTACCGTAGCGCGGTGTAACGAATCTCGCGAGGAACGAGCGAATGAGGCACCCGCGTCATCGCCAGCGCCGTGGGCTTACCACGCGCTACACAACCACTGAAATCAACCAATGGCACTACCGTAGCGCGGTGTAACGAATCTCGCGAGGAACGAGCGAATGAGGCACCCGCGTCATCGCCAGCGCCGTGGGCTTACCACGCGCTACACAACCACTGAAATCAACCAATGGCACTACCGTAGCGCGGTGTAACGAATCTCGCGAGGCACGAGCGAATGAGGCACCCGCGTCATCGCCAGCGCCGTGGGCTTACCACGCGCTACACAACCACTGAAATCAACCGATGGCACTACCGTAGCGCGGCGTAACTAATCTCGCGAGGAACGAGCGAATGAGGCACCCGCGTCATCGCCAACCGAGCCACCGTCGCGGGTGCGCCTTAGGCTTACCACGCGCTACAAAACCCCTTAAACCAACCGATGGCACCTACCGTAGCGCGGTGTAACGAATCTCGCGAGGAACGAGCGAGTGAGGCACCCGCGTCATCGCCAACCGAGCCACCATCGCGGGTGCGCCGTAGGCTTACCACGCGCTACACAACCACTGAAATCAACCAATGGCACTACCGTAGCGCGGCGTAACGAATCTCGCGAGGAACGAGCGAATGAGGCACCCGCGTCATCGCCAACCGAGCCACCATCGCGGGTGCGCCGTAGGCTTACCACGCGCTACACAACCACTGAAATCAACCAATGGCACTACCGTAGCGCGGCGTAACGAATCTCGCGAGGAACGAGCGAATGAGGCACCCGCGTCATCGCCAACCGAGCCACCGCCGCGGGTGCGCCGTAGGCTTACCACGCGCTACAACCCCCCTTAAATCAACCAGTGGCACCTACCGTAGCGCGGTGTAACGAATCTCGCGAGGAACGAGCGAATGAGGCACCCGCGATGGGTGGGCCGCCCCATAGCTTCAAATCCGCTAAGTGTTGAATAACTATTTAAACACAACGTCAGAATGGAATTTTCATCGCCCACTCATGCTATTAAGCTAATAAGAAAGAGCTTGCTGCAAGGAGGCATCGTGGCTACTTATCGACGGGCATATATTCCAGGCGGAACGTATTTTTTCACGGTAGTTACCCATCACCGTCAGCCGCTACTTGCTGAGCAACAAAATATAGATGCTCTCGGGCAAGCTTTCCGTCGGGTAAAAGAAAATGCTCCTTTCATCATGGATGCTTTTGTCCTACTTCCTGACCACTTGCATTGCCTTTGGACGCTTCCCAAAGATGACACTGATTACTCATCTCGATGGCGTGATATTAAGAAATACGCTTCAAAAAACTTTCTACTTCCTGGTAATGCCACCGGCACTTGGCAACGGGGATTCTGGGAGCATGTCATACGCGATGAGCAAGATTGGCAACAACACATGGATTATATTCATTACAATCCGGTAAAGCATGGATGGGCCAACGCACCTCGCGATTGGCAGTGGTCCAGCTTCAAACGGTGTGTGAAAAAAGGATGGTATCAAGATGACTGGGGAGCAAACGACGCACCATCCATAGCAGATATCAATGGCGAATAACGATCTTCAACTGCATTCGCATCAGAGGCCACCGTCGCGGGTGCGCCGTAGGCTTACCACGCGCTACACAACCACTGAAACCAACCGATGGCACCTACCGTAGCGCGGTGTAACGAATCTCGCGAGGAACGAGCGAATGAGGCACCCGCGTCATCGCCAACCGAGCCACCGTCGCGGGTGCGCCGCAGGCTTACCACGCGCTACAAAACCACTGAAATCAACCGATGGCACCTACCGTAGCGCGGTGTAACGAATCTCGCGAGGAACGAGCGAATGAGGCACCCGCGTCATCGCCAACCGAGCCACCGTCGCGGGTGCGCCGCAGGCTTACCACGCGCTACAAAACCACTGAAATCAACCGATGGCACCTACCGTAGCGCGGTGTAACGAATCTCGCGAGGAACGAGCGAATGAGGCACCCGCGTCATCGCCAACCGAGCCACCGTCGCGGGTGCGCCGTAGGCTTACCACGCGCTACAAAACCACTGAAATCAACCGATGGCACCTACCGTAGCGCGGTGTAACGAATCTCGCGAGGAACGAGCGAATGAGGCACCCGCGTCATCGCCAACCGAGCCACCGTCGCGGGTGCGCCGCAGGCTTACCACGCGCTACAAAACCACTGAAATCAACCGATGGCACCTACCGTAGCGCGGTGTAACGAATCTCGCGAGGAACGAGCGAATGAGGCACCCGCGTCATCGCCAACCGAGCCACCGTCGCGGGTGCGCCGCAGGCTTACCACGCGCTACAAAACCACTGAAATCAACCGATGGCACCTACCGTAGCGCGGTGTAACGAATCTCGCGAGGAACGAGCGAATGAGGCACCCGCGTCATCGCCAACCGAGCCACCGTCGCGGGTGCGCCGTAGGCTTACCACGCGCTACAAAACCACTGAAATCAACCAGTGGCTCCTGCCGTAGCGCGGTGTAACGAATCTCGCGAGGAACGAGCGAGTGAGGCACCCGCGTCATCGCTAACCGAGCCACCATCGCGGGTGCGCCGTAGGCTTACCACGCGCTACAAAACCCCTTGAATCAACCGATAGCAACTACCGTAGCGCGGTGTAACGAATCTCGCGAGGAACGAGCGAATGAGGCACCCGCGATGGGTGTGCCATGCACGATAAAATGGTGCAGCTTCCTTGTGTGAATAAGCTCAACTAAAAAAGCCGCTACAGTGTGAACTGAGCGGCTCCATATACTTACATTGATACCCGTGAATCTTACACGTCATAACCTGCTTCGCGGGCGAGCGTGGTGTTGGCTTTCAGCCAGCCTTCAATATGCCCACAATCAAAGGTGCGGCCATGCATACGGAACGCCTGCACGGTTTTACCTTCCTGCATCAAGCGGTCGATGGCATCTGTTAGCTGGATTTCATTACCCGCACCAGGCGGCTGGTCGCGCAGCAGCTCCATGATGCGATATGGCAGCACATAGCGGCCAATAACCGAAAGCCGTGAAGGCGCTTCCTCAGGCGTCGGCTTTTCTACAACACCGCGCATATTTGCACTCTCACCGGCGGCAGGCTCGTCGCAATCAACAATGCCATAACGGTAAACGTCTTCCTGGGGCACCGCTTCCACCATGATTTGCGAAGCGTTATTTGTATTCCAACGCTCTACCATGCTCCCCAGGTCACAGGCCGTATTGCCAACTTGTGGCTTCACCAGCACATCCGGAAGAATGACCGCAAATGGCTCGTCTTTATCTAACAGGTGCGCGGCACAGAAAATCGCATGACCCAAGCCTTTGGCATTAGGCTGACGAACGCTAGTCACCTTGAGCTTTTTAGGGGAAATCGCGGAAAGCGTCTCTAGCAACGCATCCTTACCCTTACTGGCCAGTGAATGCTCAAGCTCAAAGTGGGCATCAAAATGGTCTTCAATGGCTGATTTACCAGCCCGAGTCACCAAAATGATTTCATTGATACCCGCCGCCAGCGCTTCTTCCACCACGTGTTGAATGAGTGGGCGATCCACAACGGGTACCATTTCCTTCGGGATCGCCTTGCTGATGGGCAGCAGACGTGTGCCGAAACCGGCTACCGGAATAATCGCTTTACGCACTTGGGTCATCATTAACGTCCTTTCTGTTGCGGGTGCGCTGTAGGCTTACCACGCACTACAAAACCGCTCTATTGGTTGCCATTGGCTATTTTAACATTATGTCTTCAAAACGCCGGAAAGCAGCGTGGTGGCACTCTCAATTAACTCATCCAAGTGCTGTGGGCCTTTGAAACTTTCAGCGTACACTTTATAGAGCGATTCAGTACCACTGGGGCGGGCAGCAAACCAGCCATTTTCGGTAGTCACCTTCAAACCACCGATAGCCTCTCCGTTACCAGGCGCATTAACCAACACAGCGGTAATCGGGTCACCGGCTAGCGTGGTTTCCGTAACACTATCAGCGCTAAGCTTCTTAAAGGCCGCTTTTTCTTCTGCTGTACAGGCAGTATCTACACGCTTGTAGAATGGCTCACCAAAGCGCTCGGTTAAAGAACGGTAGTATTCACTGGGTGTTTTCCCAGTGACCGCGGTAATTTCAGCCGCTAACAAGCAAAGCGCAATGCCGTCTTTATCGGTAGACCAAGCATTACCATCGCGCGTTAATAGGCTCGCTCCGGCGCTCTCTTCACCACCAAAGGCAAGCCAGCCATCGTGCAGCCCTTCAACAAACCACTTAAAGCCAACCGGCACTTCAAACAGTTCACGCTGATGGGAAGCGACAATCCGATCAATCATCGAAGAGGACACCAGCGTCTTACCGATATTGAGCGTTTCCGCCCACTCAGGTCGATGACCAATCAAATAATCCACGCACACCGCTAGAAAGTGATTCGGATTCATTAACCCATTAGCATCCACAATGCCGTGGCGATCAGCGTCAGGGTCGTTGCCAAAGGCGAGATCAAAGCGGTCTTTGATCTTTAACAGGTTAGCCATGGCATCAGGACTAGAGCAATCCATGCGAATCTTGCCGTCATGATCCAACGGCATAAAACCGAAGCTGGCATCTACCGACGTATTGACCACCTCAAGATTCAAACCATAATGCTCGGCCACCGCCTGCCATACGGGCAGCGCTGTTCCGCCCATGGGATCAACACCAAGAGTGAGATTAGCGTTTTGGATAGCGGTCATGTCCACCACGCTGCCCAACTGAGCCACATAGTGAGCAGTGAAATCGTACTCTTGAGCACATGCTAACGCCTGCTCTAACGGTACCGGAGAAATATCACATAGCTGGCGTAGCAAATAGGCATTCGCGCGAAGCTCAATCCATTTTGTTGCTTCAGTATCAGCAGGCCCACCGTGGAAGGGATTGTACTTAATGCCACCATCTTCCGGCGGATTATGGGATGGGGTAATAATCAAACCATCAGCTAACGCAACGTCTGGCAGAGCCTGATCTTGAGGATGCTGTTGTTGAGGACGATTGTGCTGCAGTATCGCACGGCTGATCAGGGGCGTAGCGGTAACACCATGGTCTTTTTCAATGAATACGGGCACTTTATTAGCGGCCAGCACCCGCAAAGCACACTCCCATGCGGGCTTTGAAAGCGCATGGGTATCGAAGCCAAGGAACATAGGGCCTTGATAGCCTGCCTCAGAGCGGTAATCAACCACCGCTTGAGTAATCGCAAAAATGTGTGCCGCGTTAAAGGTGCGATCTGTGGCACGTCCTCGATGCCCCGATGTACCAAATGCGACACGCTCTTTTGCTATTGAAGCATCTGGGGTTTCATCAAAAAACGCTTTAACGATGGCATCCATTCTACTTGCTCCCTTATTAACATTTGGCTGGTCCACACGCGCCTGCCAAAACCTTATTGCACGCTGCAGATTACCGATTTCACAGGCGTCTTTTGCGGCCTGTTGCGCCATATTAGCAGTCGCGGCTGGATTATTAAGTAGCTGCTCAATGGCAGACTGCCAAGCTTCAGGTGAATCCTCTACCAATAGCCCATTAATGCCATGGCTAATCACGTCAGTATACGGATAACGGTTAGAATAGACGCCTACGCCGCCCATCGCAGCAATATCCAGAAATTTAATAAATGACTTGCCCTGATTAAAGGGTGTGTTTAGCAACGGTGCCAAACCAATGTGCAGCTGGCACCTAGATTGATAACTGCGAAAAGCGTGCCAAGGTAGCGGGTCAGGCGCCAAAACATTGGGTAACTCCGCCAGAGCTTTGGGAGTGTACTTGCCTAACATCAGCTCAAGTTGTGTATCGGAGCGCGTTTGTTGAAGCGCCTTCAAGGCAGGGGCAATGTGCATCAAGTCATTCAGATGCGCCCGAGTACCGTGAAAACCGATTCGCCACGGCGTTGAGGATGAAGGCGGTAGTTCAAAGTGCCCCCTCTCTGGCAGCGTAGCGATAAGAGGCGGCGTTAACACTGAAACGCAGCGGTGATAAGGACGAAAACGCTCGGCTAACCCATCACTGCAAGCAATCACCTCATCACTTAATGCTAAAAAGCGGGGTTGAAGCTTAGCAATACGCGCCATGCGTTTTCGATAAGCGGGCGGCAGTGTGGGATCGTGGGCGGCTGCCTCGATATCATCATCAATTAGGTAACCGATATAACCAAATGCTTGGCGATGACGCTCTAACCAACGCAGCCAACTCAGCGGTAACGAGCGGCATAACAACACATTTGCGCCAGCATAATGGCGTAAAAAAGAGCGTCCATAACGCCAAGCCGCACCAAAAGAGCGCGAAGTAACAGCGCGCTCAATCGTTGCCCCCTGACGTCGCAGCGCCGGAGCTGCTGATTCGAGAAAGTAGATATCTTCAGTCGGCAGGCCACCATCACTAAGAACGACCCAACGCGTGTGGTTACTACTCACTCTAGCCCTCACTTGAGAGAAAAATCTTCATGCACAAGCGTTAAATTGGGATTGTAAGCAGGGTCACTGTCCAGATGATTACCCCAGGTACGGCGCATGTAAGCAACTTCGCTTAGCCAGCGGGCACGCTTGGTAGGCGTATCATCGGCACCGCGAGAGATAGATTCATGGTGGTAAAGTTCAGCAAACGGAGACCACAAGTTGCGGTAGCCTGCTTGTCTAACCTTCAAGCACAAATCAACGTCGTTATAGGCAACGCTTAATTTCTTTTCGTTTAAACCGCCCACGTTATTGAACACGTTTTTACGCAGCAGCAAGCACGCCGCAGTCACCGCAGATAAATTCTGAACCAACTTCAACCGTCCCGTGTAACCGTCACTCTCACGGGGGAAGAAACGATGCGCATGGCCTGCAACGTCCCCCAAACCAAGTATTACACCGCCATGTTGCAGCATACCGTTTGGGTAATAGAGTTTGGCTCCGACACAGCCAATTTCAGAACGACAGGCTTGGCTTACCATTTCGGTTAGCCAGTGTTCATTTACCGGCTCTACATCATTATTGACCAAACCAATGATGCTGCCATGGGACTGCGCAGCGCCAAAATTATTGATCGCTGAGTAGTTAAACGGATGATTCCAACGCAATACACGGACACGCGGGTCGCGCTTTGCCACGTCATCCATGTACGCCATGGTTTCTGGGCAGTCGCTCTGGTTATCCAGAATCAGCAGCTCAAAATGAGTGTAAGCAGTGCGTTCTAAAATGGCATCCACACAAGGCCGCAAAATATCAACACCATTGCGGGTTGGCACCAACAAGCTCACTAGCGGCGCTGGGTTGGGTATTGGCCACTCAATCCGCACTGAGCTCTCCAATAACCCTGGATGCACCACCGCTTTTGCGCTAGCTACTTGCTGCTTCAATACGCTGCTAACCAGCGAAATAGCATCCTGCTGGTGAAGCGGATGAGGAAAGTCTTCGCTACGGTGATACAACATAGCAGGCAAATGACACACCGACTTTTCGTTGCCGTGAGTCACTTTCCACATCATAAAGGTGAGCGCCAGCGCATAATCAACCGCAGCCCGACTGGTCAGGTGAGACAGCAGATCCGTCTGCTCAGACTCCAGCTGCCAAAGCAACCGCCGCTTATACAACGCTATGCGGCCAATGTAGTTAGTCGAAAGCAACAAATCCGGGTTCCAGCCCGGCTTAAAGTTGGGCTTGCAACGCTTGCCATCAGCTCCTAGCACGTCTTCATCCGTGTAGAAAAGCTGCGCGTCAGGGTGATCGTTCCACGCTTTCGCCAACTGGCATAAGGCTTCTTTCGCTAACTGATCGCCCCAGCTAATCCGCATGACCCCATCGCCCTGGGTTTGAATAAACCCTTGGTGGTCTAACTTTGCCAAGGTGCGATGATAACTATGGATCAAGTTGATACGGCTAGTCGTAGGAATATAGCGCTCTAACGCTTTCCGCTGTGTATCGGTGATCTCAGCGGAAAGCACAATAAAGACTTCCCAAAAAAAGTAACTTTGTGCTTTTAAGGAATTAATTGTGGCAATGAAAGGCGCTTCCCCCTGCTCTAAATCACTCAGCGTCACTGGCATGATGATTGAGAACAGGGGCGCTGATTTCAGGCCCGCAATAATCGACTGAGGATCTTCAACAGCCTCTTTCTCGGTTGTATTTACCCACCGTGAATAGTCTTCAGACACATGCTGTTTTGCGTGGGTTTGGTTATATTCTTCCAGAGCGATACTGCGCCAGCTACGTGCTTGGGCAACCGACTCCGTGTGGAGATAACGCACCACGTCACGCGTTCTCATCCCCTTATAACTGGCGTGATTATTGATCAAACGGCGCGCTAAGCGGCTTTGGGCAAACCAAGGCGTTAGCCACACCCATTCCACCGCCAAGTGGGCCAAGGCCGCTTCGCTGGCCAAAAAAGAGAACGCGATTTTTTTTACGCCTCGCGGTACCCAAAGAATCCGCTTAGTCGTTTTACCTGGGCGCAACGACACCGACGTTTCGATAATGCCTTTGTGGGTATAGAGAAGAATCGTGGCAGCGCCATAAGCATCTGCCCCTAACCCATCCAACTCCAGCATATTCCAGCCAGGAAGTGGCTTTTCTCCATCACAAACACAGTAGGTACTTGCCTTTACTGGTGTATTAACATTTGCTGCAGCTTCACTTTTAAAGACAGGCGCATCTACTACGCGAATACTGGGATTACGCCGCCAGAATGGGGGCACACTGCTGTGCCTCCCAATGGCAGCCATCATTTCTTTTAAACTGACAATATGCTGCCTCATCGCCATCCTTAACCCATTCCGTTACCAAGGCAACACTCACACAAGTAGGCTGCTGGCAGTCTGTTCCCAACGCAGCAGCCCCAAGGCTTGAAGGTAGTCATCTGATGCGATGATACGCTTTTCATGAACGTCTTCAAACGCCTTCTCATCCAGCTGTGCACACTTTTGGTGAATCACCTCATCCAAACTATGGGTAACCGTCGGTATCTGCACTACAAAACGAGCATTGGTCTGAGTCGCCAGATACGCGGGAGCGACCGCTTTAACCAACTCAGGGTCAACACTCCCCGCGCTATGCACAAACACAATGCGCTGAAACACTCGGCATAAATAATTAAACATGGAGTAACTAGAGGAAGAGCCGAATATCAGACACGTGCCCGACATTAACGCCTCAGGATACTCAATCACCAGTAATCGGCCAAAGTTAGGCAAGCCATTATCGTAGGTCTTGTAACGAGAATGACTAAAAGAAATCAGTACATCAACATTAGACGTTTGCTTCGGGGTTAGCTTATTACCAAGATCGCCGCCCATGGCCTTATTTTTATAGCGGTCTTTTTTAAACAGCGCCGCACAGGCTTTCTTTTCCACACCTAGCTTTACCGCTAGGGCAATCGTTGCGGCCAACGCCCCATGATGGGTCCAGTGAGTATCCGTAGGAATAAACGCTCCATCGCCCAGGGCTTTCAGTTCCTTAACAGGATAAACCACACCAGCAGAAGCAGTTAAGCTAAGCACTTGGTGCATAGGGCCGGAAGCGCCCTCTTCCCGTGGGTGATAACTTGCCCCCATCACACTCTCTTTAGAAGGGGCTACCAATAATGCCCAGGGCACGTTACCAGCAGCATTTTCAAGCTGATGAAGATAATCATCCCAGCCTTTTATACCGGCTTTAGTAAGACGCATGCGCCCCATAAATTGGTCAACGCTACCGTTAGTGTCGTTATCTAAAAACAGCCAACCCTGCTTACCTTGCAACACTTTCAGTTGCTCTGCGGCTTCGACATCCCGCGTATCAACCGTAACGTCTTGCAGTAGCCAGCGTGCATCCTCAAGCGCCAGCCATAACCGGAAGCTACCCAGCTTGGGTGGTACAGTAAAACGAAAACCACACACGCGTTGGGGGTGACCTTCAGCCGGCACTGCAAAAATATTTTTGATAACGTCCGGGCGATCAACGTCCAGAGGATGGCACAGCTCAAAGGCAGACTGCCATTCCGCCACAATACGCACTTGTGAATGCATTTCGGCCAGACTTGCTGGCAGTAGCAACCACCCTTGCACAACCCGCCCTGAAGGTTGAAAGCGTGAACCGCGCTGTTCAGAAGGGTAATCCAACGCCCAACGATCAACAGGAGAGTGCCCATTCGCGGTAGTGGAAGACCACTCTTTCAAACGGCGTTTCAGCCACCGGGTTAAATCCGAACCAGAAGAAGGCTGAGCGGGAGATATTTTATTGGCTTGCTCGTTTATCTCCGAGCCACTCCTGACCTGCTTTTTATCAGCAAGTTGCTGCAACCATTTCATTTGTTTTTTGACCTTAGGCGCGAGTTCAGCGGCCAAATGACACGCGGCATCGTTGCGGTCATGGCGCATAAAATAGTCGCGCTGCTTTTGATAATTAGGCGTAGCCGCACTGCCCCGTTTAGCTTTGCCTAGTACAAATTCTTCTACTGACTTTACCAAATAGTGATTAATACGCGCCCCGTCCCAAACAACGTTTCCGCTTAGTCCAAATCGCTGCTTGCCTTGCTTATCCTTACGCGGCACCAACGGTTGGCCAAGACTATTCACGTAACAGCCTCGTTTTAAACGGGCAAAGTGCGGATTATCGAAACGCTCTACATAGTGCGGGCGAACCACACTTTTAATATGATGATTAGGCCCGAATTCTTGGTTGGCGCGCTGGGTAAAACGTTCAATAACTAACCCATCATCGCGGAATTTTGCTCCATTGGAACCAAAACAGGCCCAATTCAAGCCTAGCGCACCAACGTCAGGCGAAACAAAGCGCTCTTCTAACCACGCCAATAGCGTTAGCCCTTCAAGATCTGGTAATAAATACTCGTCAGCATCAATAAAAGCAACTAAATCTATGTTTTTAGGACATTTTTCTAAAAGCGACTGGTAGGCAGGCAGTTGAGGAGGCGTCTCACCTGTTGGCACTGAGATCAGTGTTACTAAGCCCTGATCAGCGAGTACCGATAAAAATTCTTTGGTGCCATCAGTGCTCTCATTATCAGCCATCAAAAAATGGCTGGCCCCCACCGCAAGATGGAACGCCAGCCACTCAACCAAGCTGTCTAGTTCATTTTTAACAATGGCAGCAATCGCAAGCTTCAAATAAAACCCCTCATCATTCGAGACTACATACAAAATTCATCGCACTGCGTGAGTGCGTAAGCGTTAGCCAATGCTACGCGCAGCTCAACAGCGCTAAAGCACGCTTGCGCACGATGACGAGCAGATTGCCCTAACTGTCTGCACTGAGCAGGATCATTCGCCAACATCGCCACCTGTTGGGCAGCAACCGATGAGTCGCCAAATGGCACCAATATGCCAGTGTTAACATCGCCATTTTTAGCAGCAACGACCAGCTCGCTCAAAGCGCCCCAATCATAGGCTACAACAGGCCTAGCAGCGGCCATCGCTTCTAGTACAGTACGCCCAAAAGACTCCTGGAAGCGGGATAGGTTCACCACTATATCCAACTGAGCCAGAGCCGCTTCAGGATGTTCCACATAGCCTGCAAAACGCATATTACTGGGTGCTTTTCCCTGAGCTTGGCGGCGAAGCAGATCATCAATAGCAGGCGTTTGCGCACCAAACAGCACCACCTCAACGAGGGGAGACAAGGCCTGTAGATGCCTCGCCATTTGCTCTACATCCTTCAGACCTTTTTTAGCCACGTTGCTACTTAACATGCCCACGCGAACGCCTGCCTGCGGTACGAAGTTCACCTCTGGCAAGGTAAGCAACGGCAGCATATCGATGGTATTCGGCACAATAGCAAGGCGTTTGGGTGAACCAAACAATGCAAACGCCTCGGCCACACACTGGGAGTTCGCCACGACAATATCTGCTAGCTTATGCACGTGGCTCACTAACTCATCGGGCGTCGCTCCCAGAAGGTCACATAAGCTCTCGTCGAAAGCAGGCAGTTCACGCACATGCACAAGGGAAGGAATGCCCGCCCGCTTTGCCGCAAGGTATGGCTCATGCAGCACCGCCGTATTACCATGCAGTGCCTTGACGTTGTAGCGAGATAGTAGCGCTTCAAACTGTGCCACTGTTGTTTCGTTGGCTTGTTTTCCCACCTGCCACCAACCATAGGGCATCACCACCAATGCTTTACAACGCTTCAGCAGCGCCTGTTCGTAGGCCACGTTGTTGGCTTCTGGTAGCGTCACCACCACATTCCAACGCAATTCGCCCATCGCATCCAGCACATCTAGCAGGCTGCGTTCCGCACCAAACAGCGTACTGCCCGCTTGATGAGCACAAAGCATCACGGTAGGCCGGTTTGCAAAGGCTTTCTCACCTTGCCATTCGGGCAGTGGCTGATAACCCTTTGCCTGCCCCACACTTAGAAAATGAGCCAGCGGATTAAGGTTAGTTTCTCCCACTTCTGGATAACGGCGCACATAACCAGAGGTCGAAAAACCTGGGCCAGGATCACGCCCTTCGCTTGCCCCGCTTTCCACGTAGTGGTTTAACGGTTCAACGGGCGTCTGCTGCAAATCTATATAGCGGGTAAGGTACCAACCCGCATCCAACAGGCCAGATTCACTAATCAGCTCAAACTCACTAGGCGGAGGGTTGGGAGGTGCCGTGTCTCTAAGCATTCCTGCCGGGGCCGTAAACAACCGCTCAGCGGGTGCAATAGGCATATTCAGGCCCTGTTTCAGCCCCTGTGCCGACCGATGCCAACGCGCTGCCGCCTGCATATAACGAAAGCGGTTGCCGGTGAACTGGCTTACTAAGTGAGACGAGGCATGCTGACTTAACGAACCACCATCGGCGAGCCCAAAGGAAAGTGGTACGCCTGGCAGCACGTCACTAACGCTGCCCGCACCGAAAGCGGCCTCGACCCGCCAGCGCCATTCAGTATCCGCATTGACCTTGACACCATCCCAATAGCCTAGGGCTTCAAATACCTCACGACGAAACATCAACGACGACATGTTTGGATACACCCAACCGAACTCATCCAATCGCCAACGGTGGAACATAAGTTCAGGAGTGACCCGTACCCAGTGAGACAAACACGCTTTTATAGCGGACTGCCCGATTAACGCCTGGCATTGCAGGGCTAGCTTTTGAGGATGCGACCAGTCATCGCTATCGTGGGTAGTAATAAATGGAGCAGTGGCCGCCGCCATACCCGTATTACGGGCAGCGTAAGCCCCCTGGTTTTGGGAATGACGCAGCACCACCAGTTCTATATGGGGCGGTACACTGGCCTGAAGCTGTTCTACCTTGGCAACGCTGCTATCGGGGCTAGCATCGTCCACCACGATAATTTCCAAGCGCACATCACGCTGACAAAACAGGCTGGTAAGTGCCATTGTGATAGTGCGCTCCGCGTTATACAGCGGAATAATGACACTAACAAAGGGGGAGTCGTGAAGGGTGAAGGGTGAATCGTGAGTGGTGAGGGGTGAGGGGTGAAGAATAGCCCCACTAGCGCGTGATAAGTCTCCACCAAAGTCAGTACTGGAATAGTCAGGCGCAAGATTATTCAAATGCAGCGGCTGCTCAGGGTCAGCCAACGCAAGCGGCTGCAATCCCTGAGCTTGAAAACAGCGATTAATCACCGCCAGCCACTCTGATTCAAGGTCTGGATCGGGCGTTAAGCTTAGCCGCTCTTTCGATAAGCTGAGCGCATTTGCCCTGGCCAACGTGGTATCTGCTTGGTGTGGGTAATACATTTCTAAAAACGCTAACGCTTCAGCTAACGCGTTATCGCACTGAGAGGCATGGTCAGCCTGCTGGCAGCAAGCGTCTACCACCAGCAACGCCGGGCCAGGAAAACCGAAGCTCGGCAGTTTTCCTTCGGATAGCAAAACCTCTAATACGGCTGACCAGTTCGCTTGCCAGGCATACCACCGAGCGAGCTCCCAACGAGCGGACAAGCGTTCAACTGTCGTCGCATTGTTAGCGGTTAGTAAGCGTTGCAAGCGTGGCAAAACAACGGCTTCAGCCCCTCGCCATAACGCATGCCCCCAGCCAATGGCTTGGTTGCGGCATGCCAAACGCCCTTCTGCTTTGCCATGGTGCTGGTAATGCTCCCATGGGTCGATACCGGCAGCCGCCACATCGGTGTAAGTAGCCAAATACCACTGAGCATCAAAGACTTCCGCATCAAAACCGCTTTCAGTAGCGTTGGTTGCATTCTGATGAGCAACGCGTCGCCACTTATTTAATAAGGACTTGGCTAACAAGGACTTGGTCAGAAAAGAGAGCATGGCAACCTATTATAAAAACACACTAAGCTTAATCGCTGCCAAACAGATCACGGGTATACACTTTATCCGCCACATCCTGCAGCTCATCCACCATGCGGTTCGCCAAAATCACATCGGCTTTTTGTTTAAACGCATCGAAATCACGCATCACTTTAGAATTGAAAAATTCATCGGCATCAAGAGCCGGCTCATAGACCACCACTTCAATGCCCCTGGCTTTTAGGCGTTTCATCACACCTTGCATAGCGCTGGCGCGGAAATTATCAGAGCCAGTTTTCATAATCAGCCGGTACACACCCACCACTTCTGGGTTACGACGCATAACGGATTTTGCGATGAAATCCTTGCGAGTGCGGTTTGCCTCAACGATGGCCTGAATCATGTTGCTAGGCACGTCTTGATAATTGGCCAGCAGCTGCTTGGTATCTTTAGGCAGACAATAGCCGCCGTAACCAAAACTTGGGTTGTTGTAGTGCTTACCAATACGCGGGTCTAAGCCTACGCCTTCAATAATCTGCTTGGCATTCAACCCATGCGTTTCTGCGTAGGTATCTAGCTCATTAAAGTAAGCCACGCGCATCGCCAAGTAGGTATTAGCAAACAACTTGATGGCTTCGGCTTCGGTACTGTTGGTCAGCAGTACATCAATATCCTGTTTGATCGCGCCCTGCTTCAGCATCTCGGCGAAGACCGCTGCACGCTCAGAACGTTCACCAATGATAATCCGCGATGGATAGAGGTTATCGTGAAGCGCCTTTCCTTCACGCAAAAACTCAGGAGAAAAAAGCAGGTTTTGGGTATTAAAACGCTCGGAAGCTTCGGTGGTGTAACCTACCGGCACGGTAGATTTAATCACCATCACCGCATCCGGGTTAATGCGCATTACCTGAGTAATCACTGCCTCAACACTTTGGGTATTGAAGCAGTTGGTTTCTGGATCGTAATCGGTCGGCGTAGCGATAATGACGAACTCCGCCTGTTTATAGGCGGCTTCAGCATCCAAAGTAGCCGTAAAGTGCAAGTCTTCCCTCTTTAGAAACGCTGAAACCTCAGCGTCTTCAATCGGAGAGACACGGTTATTTAGCTTTTCAACTTTCTCAGGCACGATATCAACGGCCACCACCTCGTGGTGCTGTGCCAATAACATCGCGTTTGAAAGGCCCACGTAGCCCGTGCCAGCGACTGCAATTTTCATCTATCCTCACCCAAAGTCATTACACACGATGCCAGATTATTGATTAATCACGCTTATTTACCAAGCGATTAGGTTAGATAGAAGGTAATGCTTTGGCAATATGCTCGGCGCACCATTTGGCTAGCTTTGCATCACCAGCTTCTACCATCACACGAATCAGCGGCTCAGTGCCGGACTTGCGTAACAGCACACGGCCATTGGCAGCGAGCTTTTCTTCTGCCTCAGTAAGCGCTTGCTGAACCTGTGCACTTTCGAGAGGGTCTTCATTTTTACTGGCTTTAAAGCGCACGTTAACCAACACTTGGGGTAATTTGTTCATGCCCTTCTTAGCCATATGAAGCGTAGTGCCCTGGTTTAGCAATGACGTCAGCACGCGTAGCGAAGCAATTACCGCGTCACCTGTAGAGGCATGATCAAGACTCAGCAAATGACCAGAACCCTCCCCTCCTAAGCGCCATCCCGTACTTTTCAGCTGCTCCATGACATAGCGGTCACCTACTTTGGCGCGCACAAACGGCACGTCAATCGTAGCCAATGCTTGCTCAAGCCCCAAATTGCTCATCTGGGTGCCAACAATACCGCCTGTGTAGCCCGCAGCTTTGGCATCTTTCGCCAGCAAAAACAGCAGCTCATCACCATCAACGACCGCTCCGGTGTGGTCAACCATCATCAGGCGGTCGGCATCGCCATCCAATGCGATACCAAGATCGGCTTCGTTCTCTAACACCGCAGTACATAGGCTGCGCATAGAGGTCGCGCCACAGTTCGCATTAATGTTTACCCCGTTGGGCTGGTCATGAATGCTAATAACGTCAGCACCTAACTCTTTGTAAACAGCCGGCGCAACTTTGTAGCCAGCGCCATTCGCGCTATCCACTACAATTTTCAGCCCGCTTAAGCTTAATGTACTAGGCAGCACAGCTTTGCAGTATTCGATATAACGGCCAGCAGCATCGTCTACACGGCGCGCTTTACCTAATGCTTCTGAACTTACACACTCCATACCGCCTTCCAGAGCGATATGCAGCTTATTTTCAATCTCCTGCTCTTGAGCATCGGTCAGCTTGTAGCCACCCTGCCCAAATATTTTGATACCGTTGTCGTCAAAAGGGTTATGAGAAGCACTGATGACCACCCCCGCATCTGCGCGGAAGGTAGAGGTGAGGTAGGCCACCCCAGGCGTAGGCAGCGGCCCGACCAGCGCCACGTTGACCCCCGCCGCCGAAAAGCCCGCTTCCAACGCAGACTCCAGCATGTAGCCACTTGCTCGGGTATCTTTGCCGATCAACACTTCTTTAATACCTTCTGCCCCCAGCACTTTGCCAGCGGCCCAACCCAGCTTCATTGCAAAGTCCGGGGTCATGGGGAATTCGCCAACACGGCCACGAACGCCATCGGTGCCAAAATATTTACGCATGTTAAAACCTGAATAGTGAGTGGTGAATAATGAAAAGTGAATGGTGAGCACCCCCGCGGGTGCGCTGACGCTTACGCCGCGCTACAAAACCTGTTTATTCAATACGTTTGTAGCGCGGTGTAACGAATCTCGCGAGGAACGAGCGAATGAGGCACCCGCGAAGGCGGCGAAGCCGCCCCTGGATTTACTCCACCGTGACGCTTTTCGCCAAGTTACGTGGCTTATCTACGTCCGTGCCTTTTACAAGCGCCACGTGATATGACAACAACTGAAGTGCAACCACGTGTAACACGGGCGAAAGCAAGCCGTAGTGTTCCGGCATCATCAGTACATTCACACCTTCGCTCGACTTCACGGCACTATCACCATCAGCAAACACGTAAAGCTGACCGCCACGAGCGCTCACTTCCTGCATATTGGCCTTTAGCTTTTCTAACATCTCATCATTGGGCGCCACCACCACCACTGGCATATCCGCATCAACCAACGCTAACGGGCCGTGCTTCAACTCCCCAGCTGGGTAAGCTTCTGCATGAATATAAGAAATTTCTTTAAGCTTCAGCGCACCTTCCAACGCAATCGGGAAGTGGCGGCCACGGCCTAAGAACAGCGCATGGTGCTTATTAGCAAAATGCTTCGACCACGCTTTGATGCTTGGTTCAAGTGCCAGCACCTTTTCAACTGCGATGGGCAAGTGGCGCAGCTCGTCCAGATAGGCTTTCTCATCTGCTTCATCTAGACGCTGATTCGCTTTTGCCAACAAAAGCGTGAGCAAAAATAGCGCGCTAAGCTGAGTGGTAAAGGCCTTAGTAGAGGCAACACCAATCTCCGGGCCAGCACGGGTAATAAAACGCAGCAGCGTTTCACGCACAATGGCAGATTCAGGTACGTTACAAATCGCAAGCGTATGGGTGTGCCCCATTGATTTAGCGTGCTGCAATGCGGCGAGCGTATCAGCGGTTTCACCAGACTGTGAAATCACTACCACTAGCTGGTTAGGATTCGCCACGCTTTTGCGGTAACGGTATTCACTGGCAATTTCAACATTGCACGAAATACCGGCGACTTGCTCGATCCAGTATTTAGCCGTCATGCCCGCGTAGCTAGAGGTACCACACGCCAAGATCAGTACGGAATCTACCTGCTCAAAAACGGCTTGCGCTTCTGCACCAAAAATACCCGGCTGCAGTTGGCCTGCGCCGCTCAGCATTTCTAGCGTGTTACCCAACGCTTGCGGCTGCTCAAACATCTCTTTTTGCATATAGTGATTAAACTCACCCAGCTCGACTGCATTGGCAGAAAGGCTGGAGGTAATCACTTCGCGCTGAGCCGGTTGGCCGAGAGCATCGACCAGGGTGATAGAGTCGCTGGTCAAACGCGCGACATCACCATTTTCTAGGTACATCATCTGCTGAGTGACAGAAAGCAGTGCCGAGGCATCTGAAGCGGCATAGTGGCCGTCATCAGCAATACCTAACATCAATGGAGAACCCTCACGGGCAACGACTAAGCAATCCGGCTCCTCTTCGCTAACCACCGCCAGGGCGAAAGCGCCTTGCAAATGCGCCACAGCGCAACGCACTGCAGAAAATAGATTTTCCGCTGGTTCGCCAACTTCACCTTTAAAGCAGGCTTGAATCAAGTGGGCGATGGTTTCAGTGTCGGTGTCTGAAGTGAACTCATACCCCAACCCCTGAAGTTTCTCACGCAGGGCTTCATAGTTTTCAATGATGCCGTTATGCACCACCGCCAAACCACTAGAAATATGCGGGTGAGCGTTACGTTCAGCAGGAACACCGTGAGTCGCCCAACGGGTATGGGCAATGCCCACATTACCCTCGACGCCCTTCTCTGAAACGCGGGCTTCCAGTTCTGATACTCGGCCCTTGGCACGGGCCCGCACCAAAGCTCCAGAAGCATCTAGTACGGCTAACCCAGCAGAGTCATAGCCACGGTATTCAAGCACCCTCAAGCCTGAAAGCAAAAACGGGGTACATTCCCTTGCGCCAATGGCGCCAACGATTCCGCACATACTCAATCCTTTAATAACGACTTATAACGACGATGGCTTTCACTCGCATGCAAAGAGCCATGTGCAAAAAACCATTTGCAATAAACGAAGAGCAAAGGGCCATTTGCAAAGGGCTATTTACAAAGACCAGTCACATAAAACAGCTACAGAAGATCGGCCACAAGAGACCAATCACAGCCACCTTTAGAAAACCGATCATAGAAAGTATCCCATGAACGGCCCCTTAAGGGGGAGCATCTTACACTCCCTATGGTTAAGGCTTCAAAGTACAGCCTTCACCCATTTCCCCAAACAACAAAATACGGATTAAGCTTTTCGCTGGGGTTGGCGTAGCTAAGCTGTTTACCCTCTAACGCTTCAACCCGGCCACCCGCTTGAAGCACGACTGCATGAGCAGCACCAGTGTCCCAAAGGCAGGTAGGGCCTAAGCGGGGGTAAGCATCAGCCTTTCCTTCTGCAATTAAGCATAGTTTAAGCGAACTGCCCATGGGCAGCATTTCATGCTTGCCCAGCTTTTCAAGCCACGCTGCTAAATCCGGGCTGGTGTGCGAGCGACTACCCACGACACGCCAAGCCGACGCGGCTTCCGGTTTACCTGCAACTCGAATTTCATGGCGTTCGCCATTCGCTTCCACCTTGAAAGCACCTAAACCTTCAGCGGCGACATAAGCGGTTTCAAGCGCCGGCGCGGTAACAACGCCCAAAATCGGTTTGCCGTTTTCAATTAGCGCAATATTAACGGTGAACTCGCCGTTGCGCTTGATAAACTCTTTTGTACCATCTAGCGGGTCTACTAACCAATAACGGCCATTGCTATCTACTCCCGAAAAGCCTTCTGCATCTTCCTCAGAGAGTATTGGCAACTGTAATTCAAGCCCCTGCAAGCCGCGCACAATCACATTATGGGCCGCTTGATCCGCTTCAGTTAGCGGGCTTTTGTCTTCTTTTTCTTCCACGCTAAATTCGCAGGCATAAACCGCCATGATGGCATCGCCCGCTTCACGAGCAATACGCTCTACAGAATCCAATAACGCTTGATCAATCATAGTGCCATTCCCTTATGATTAAGCCACCAAACAACGGCTAGCTGCTTGGTGGCTTATCGATGCTTACATTACGCGTTCAACATACATACTATGAGAGATCAGCTAATTAGGCCACGCTCACGCAACGCATTAATCACGCTATCAGCCGCTTCTTCGGCACTCATCTCTGAGGTTTTCAGGTGAATATCTGGCGACTCAGGTGCTTCATAAGTTGAGTCAATGCCAGTGAAATTCTTCAATTCACCTCGGCGAGCCTTTTTATAAAGGCCTTTAGGATCCCGGGCTTCTACTACATTCAGTGGCGCATCTACGAAAATCTCGATGAACTCATCCGCTTCCAGCAAGTCTCGCGCAAATTGACGCTCACTGCGGAAAGGCGAAATAAACGCGGACATAACGATCAACCCAGCATCCACCATCAGTTTGGAGATTTCCGCGACACGGCGCACATTTTCAACGCGATCAGCATCGGTAAAGCCTAAGTCACGGTTTAAACCATGACGGACGTTATCACCATCGAGTAGGTAGGTATGTTGCCCCTGGGTAAATAGCTTTTTCTCAACCAAATTAGCGATCGTTGATTTACCAGCACCAGAAAGACCTGTGAACCACAGAACTGCGGGCTTCTGGCTCTTCGCCAACGCACGTGCCTGTTTATCAATATCCACGTGTTGCATATGAATATTCTGGCTACGACGAAGAGCAAAATGCAGCATACCTGCACCCACCGTATTGTTCGTCATACGGTCAATCAGGATGAAGCCACCGGTATCGTGGTTATCTTGATAAGCATCAAAAGCAACCGCACGATTCAAACTAATCGTGCAGACACCAATGCCGTTCAAATCAAGCTGCTTGCCAGCCGTATGTTCCAGCGTATTAACGTTAACCTGATATTTAATATCGGTAACGGTCGCTGACACCATCTGGGTGCCTAGCTTCATTAAGTAAGGGCGGCCTGGCAGCAGCGGCGCCTCATGCATCCACACCAACGTTGTTTCGAACTGATCAGCCGTATGAGCAGGCTGCTCTACACCGGAGATGACATCGCCCCGAGAGATATCAATTTCATCGTCTAGCAGCAGTGTTACAGACTGACCTGCCACCGCCTCGTCCAAGTCACCATCAAAGGTGTAGATGCGTGACACCGTGCTGGATTTACCAGAAGGCTGAACGCGAATTTGATCGCCAGGGCGAACAACACCACTGGCTACCATTCCAGAAAAACCACGGAAATCCAGGTTAGGACGGTTCACCCACTGCACTGGCATCCGGAAGGGAGAGCGCTGCAAATGCTCGGCATCCAGCTCTACGGTTTCCAAATAGCCCATCAGCGTAGTGCCGTGATACCAAGGCATGTGCGGGCTTGGCTCAATAACGTTATCGCCTTTCAACGCCGACATGGGGATAAACGTAATGTTTTCCAGACCGAGCTGTTTGGCAAACGTACGGTACTCTTCGACGATTTGATCGAAACGCGTCTTAGAGTAATCCACCAAGTCCATTTTATTGATGGCAACGACGACATGCCGCATGCCCATCAATGACATCAAAAAACTATGACGACGGGTCTGAGTCAAAATTCCGTGACGTGCGTCAACCATCAAAATGGCAGCGTCTGCCGTGGAAGCGCCGGTCACCATGTTGCGGGTGTACTGCTCATGCCCAGGTGTGTCGGCAACGATAAACTTGCGCGTCTCAGTAGAGAAAAAGCGATACGCCACATCAATAGTGATGCCTTGCTCACGCTCTGCTGCCAAGCCATCGACCAGCAGCGCAAAGTCCATGTCGCCGCCCTGAGTACCGTATTTTTTAGAGTCAGCTTCAATAGCAGCCAGCTGATCTTCAAATAACAGTTTGGATTCAAACAGCAAGCGGCCAATCAGGGTGCTTTTACCGTCATCAACGCTGCCACAGGTAATAAAACGCAGCAGGCCTTTATGTTCGTGGGCCTTCAGGTAGCCTTCGATGTCTTCGGCAATAAGTTCAGATGAATGCGACATTAGAAGTACCCCTCTTGCTTTTTCTTCTCCATGGAAGCAGCGCTATCGTGATCAATCACACGCCCCTGGCGTTCTGACGTCTTGGTCAACAGCATCTCTTGAATGATGGCAGGAAGCGTATCGGCTTCAGACTCCACCGCGCCGGTAAGTGGGTAGCAACCCAACGTACGGAAACGGACCTTGCGCATCATCGGTACTTCGCCCGGCTCTAGCGGCATGCGCTCATCGTCCACCATGATCAACGCACCGTCACGCTCAACTACAGGGCGCTCTGCCGAATAGTAAAGCGGAACAATTGGAATATTCTGCAGATGGATATACTGCCAAATGTCCAGTTCAGTCCAGTTAGAGATGGGGAACACGCGGATAGACTCTTTAGGGTTCTTACGCGTGTTGTACAGCTTCCACAGCTCAGGACGCTGATTTTTCGGGTCCCAACGGTGCTGTGCAGAACGGAAAGAGAACACACGCTCTTTGGCACGAGACTTCTCTTCATCACGACGAGCACCACCAAAAGCCGCATCGAACCCGTACTTATCAAGTGCTTGCTTCAAGCCCTCAGTTTTCATCACATCGGTGTGAATCGCCGAGCCGTGGGTAAACGGGTTAATGTCTTTCTCAACCCCTTCCGGGTTGATATGCACCAAAAGATCCACACCGATCTCTTCGGCCATTTTATCGCGGAATTCATACATCGCGCGGAACTTCCAGCGTGTATCCACATGCAAGAGTGGAAATGGCGGTGAACCAGGCGCAAACGCCTTTCGTGCCAAGTGCAGCATAACTGCGGAATCTTTACCGACGGAATACAGCATTACCGGGTTTTCAGCCTCGGCGACCACTTCGCGCATGATCTGGATGCTTTCCGCTTCCAGTCGCTGCAGATGGGTGAGTGATGTCATCATTTTTCCCAACGTTGTGTGAAAAATTGTTCTCAAGTGGCCGGTCGTGGCACTACCTTAAAAAACCTAAGTATCCAAACGTCTAAATATCTACGTATAGAACTTAATTACATGCCCAGTGCCAAATCAGCAGGCACTGGCACTAGCCAAAATGAAGGCTGCTGCTCTAACCAGTCAGTTACCTCTGGGCTTGCTGACAACAAATCCCCACGAAATACCAGGGCAGCACCACCAGATGAATTTAGTGCACGAAACACCGATAGGTACGCTTGTGCTTCAGGCAGTTTTTTAAAACAACGCATTAATAACCGCCTCCCAGGGGCCATGCAAATAAATCTGGTACACGGAACCGGATGGATGAGTCACCCGCCGAACACCACCTTGCCAGCGCTGGTCGCCACCCTTCAGCTTGGCAAAAGCGGGGGCCCCCCCCTGCGAAACCAGCGCCCCTCTTGGGAGCGCTGTTTTGCTAAATGGCTATTTTCTAAGTGGCTATTTGTTAAGCACTTAAGCTTCCAAGGTTTATGCTTCAACCCTTGCGCTTCCCACCAGTGCTCAATCGCCCGCTGAGATAGCACAACGCCGTGGTGCGTAGTAAGCCATTCAGCCAAACCAGCACTGCTCCAACCTGGTGCTGGGTGCAATAAACTATTTTGTGGCTCCTGGTAAAGTGCTTGCCACAAAAGCGCCTGAACATCTAACCCGAGAACGCTGGCCTGCCCTTTTAAACGCCCACGGGACTTTACGGGTACCGCCGCCCACCCGCCTTCACGAAAAGCCTTCCAAGCAGCCGAAACGGTCGGAGCGGAAAGCCCAGTTTGCTGGCAGGCAACCGCAACGGTATGGCCGTCTAAACGGAGCTTAACCGCCTGCTTACGGCGTTCGTTTAGCAATTCAGGCGATAAATGTTTAATGGCCGGCGGATGCAGACTCTGAGTGCAACACACTCATTGGATGGTTGATGGGCTTTCATGGTACTTGGCCATCAGCTCGCTCATCACTTCTATCGGACATTTAAATCCAAAGCGTTTTCGAGGTCGCATATTCAGCTCAAAGGCAATGGCGTCCAGCTCTTCCTGGCTATGTACTGAAAGGTCCGTTCCTTTCGGTAAATATTGACGGATAAGGCCATTGATATTCTCATTGGCCCCACGTTGCCAGGGGCTATGGGGATCGCAAAAGTAAATCGCAACGCCGGTTTCTTGAGTGATTTTTGCATGTTGTGCCATTTCACGCCCCTGATCATAGGTCATGCTTTTTCGAGCGGTGGTCGGCATTCGATTCAGAGCAGCACTAAAGCCTGCTACGGCGGAGGTGGCGGTGGCGTCGTCCATTTTTGCGAGGATCAGATAGCCACTACTAAGCTCTACCAAGGTGCCTACCGCGGACGCGTTATTCTTACCTTTGATCAGATCGCCTTCCCAGTGGCCGGGCATTTCACGCTTACTGACCTCGGGCGGACGTAAGTGAATGCTGACCATGTCAGGGATCTGGCCACGTCGATCCACTTCGCCACGGCGAGGCTTGCGTGTGGTTTTACCTTGTCGCAAGCAGTGAATCAGTTCCTTGCGAAGGTGGCCAACAGGCAAGGCATAAATGGCCGTGTAGATGGTCTCTCGGCAGACGTAGGCATCGCGCAAATCAGGTAGTTTCATCGTCTTGAGCTTGCCGCTAATTTGTTCGGGAGACAAGCGTCGCCGCAACATATGCACGATGAGATCAAACCGCTCGGTGCCTGGCAAAAGCTTACGCGCAGGACGACAGACCTCTCGACGCTTTTCTCGCTGACGTTGGGCGTACCGGGCGCAGTAACCGTTCTGGGCCATTTGGTTACGGCGTATTTCACGAGAGATGGTTGAAGGAGCTCGCCCCAGGAGCTGGGCAATATGCCGAAGGCTCATCCCTTGGGCTTGACCCACTTGGATGCTGGCACGTTCTTCAATACTGAGTTCGAGGTAAGACATGGGACAACACCTTAGCGAAATGCTCAGGTGTTGCACTCAGTTTCTGCGGCCAAGGCCAATATTGAGCACAAACCTTTGATTGAAAACAATTAACAAACTACACATAACGCTATCGTTGGCAATTATTAGATACCAGCATCAAAGTCGACGTAAAACCCAGCAAGTTTCTAATATGAATTATGTTTTGTAAGGATCAACATGACCCCATGGGCCGTTTTGTTATCAATTGCTGTATTGCTAGTACTGTTAATTAGCGGAAAAGTTAAGCCTGCGATTGACTTTGTGACGCTCGCGGGCATATTTTTACTTTTAGGGTTTGTTGATACCAGCACACTGCTAATGCAATACACCAACCCCGCATTGGCCACGCTACTCTTACTGCTGCTGGTGTCACTTGCATTAGAACGTTCACCTCTGCTGGACTGGCTTTCTCGCGACTTACTCAAAGGCCACCCCCGCTTAGCCACGGCCCGGCTAATGGGCAGCACCGCTGTGCTTTCTGCCTTTTTGAACAACACAGCGGTGGTCGCCGCTTTTTTAGGGGCTATTTCACGCCAACAGCGCATTGCACCTTCGCGGCTATTAATTCCACTTTCCTACGCCTCGATTTTAGGAGGAATCACGACGCTAGTAGGCACATCTACCAACCTAGTGGTGAACTCTTTTAATCTCAGCGCCAGCGGTAGTGAGCTAGGTATGTTTCAATTTAGCTTAGTAGGTGTGCCCGTTGCATTGATCACTCTATGCGTATTGTTATGGCGAGCGAATGCCCTACCCCACCATCGTCTGGAAGATACCGACGAGAAACTCTCCTACTTTCTTGCAGCGGACGTAGAATCCGAATCACCTATGATCGGCAAGAGTATTGAGGAAAACGGCCTTAGAAACCTTAATGGCCTTTATCTATTAGAAATTGAACGCCAGGGCCGCCTAATCAGTCCCGTTGCTCCAGATGAACGCCTGCAAGCAGCCGACACGTTAGTATTTACAGGCGAAGTGAATAAGGTGCAGGCGCTACAGCGCTTTCCAGGACTCAATCTATTTGGCCATCAAGCCGATAACTTACTCGCCACCAATTTAGTAGAAGTGGTCATTTCCCACGAATCAGAGCTTTCTGGCAAAACACTGCAAGATGTTGATTTGCGAAGCATGTTTAGCGCAGGGGTTGTCGGTATACGCCGTGGTGGGAAACGCCTGGAGGGCCAGCTTGGCAAAATCCCTTTGCGGGTGGGCGACTGCTTGCTCTCAGCTGTTAGTGCCGACTTTCGTCAACATCGCAACATAGACCGTAACTTCCATCTACTCAGCGGCAGCTTTACACGTCCTCAACTCACGCGAAAAGAAAGCATTATTACGCTAGGCGGATTTGCAAGCGTTATCGCACTGGCGACTGCCAACTGGCTGCCGCTGTTTCATGGTTTACTACTACTGCTGGGCGGCCTACTGTTATTAAAAGTGATTAGCTTGGCCGAATTGCGCCGCCGCTTTCCGTTTGAACTTTGGCTGATCATTGGTTCTGCCTTGGGGATAGCACTAGCGTTAGAAAATTCAGGGGCCGCCGCTGTACTGGCAGGAGGAATGCAGTGGATGTTTAGCGGTTACGGCGTTTACGCTGCTTTTATTGGCTGCTACCTATTAACACTACTGTTAACCGAAACAGTCACCAATAACGCGGCTGCCGCACTAGCCTTCCCTATTGCCTGGAGCACCGCCCAAGCCTTTGGTGTCGACCCCCTGCCATTTGTGATGGCAGTTGCCTACGGTGCCAGCGCCTGCTTTTTAATTCCCTTTGGCTATCAGACCCACCTGATGGTGTATTCACCAGGGCGCTATAAAATTACTGATTTCTTCAAGATTGGTTTACCTGTGAGTATTACCTACTCGGCCGCGGTATTGGTTATTACACCAATAGTGTTTCCCTTTTAGGATATTTTCTGATTAGGAGCACGCAGCTCAACTAGCCAATTCGGCTACCTTGAGACCATGTCGCTCAGCCCACTGCTGGCACAAAGCTTTTAAGGATACATTCATATTATCCACCAGACACACCTGCGCGGTAGGTGCTAAGCGTGGCAACAGTATGGGCAAAAGCTTACAGAGCAACGCTTCTAGATGTTCGTCTAAAAAATCTGATGTGCCAATAATCAACAAGCTAATGCAGTTATTCTATGAATTCAGAACACAACAACCAACGCGCCTTAACTTTTAAAAATCCTAGCCTCACGAAAAGCATCAAAACAACTACCAATCAACTTAAGCTCAAAAGCTATCCATAATATCCTGATTACTAATTTCTCGCCAAGCAACAGAGCCATCAATATATTTACTAAAAAGCACCACTGACAAACCTTCAAAACCAGACTCGCAATTTATAAAAAACTTCTTCTCCTTATTATATTGATATTTTTTTACAACAACTCCATCCCACTTTTCATAGATTGTAGCCCATATCGAAAAATCATCCACCACCTCTATCAATAAACCCTTTGGCTTTTTAGAAACGTAAAAACCAGGATCTTCTTCTTTTTTTACGATTTTATTCTCTCCCGCTATGTATTTATACTTCGAAACCTCTCTTCTAAGCCCTGCAACGTTATCAGCTAAATATAATTTCAAAGCAGACACAATTAGCTTTCTTGGTGGAACCGCATGACCTGCACCCCAATTCCCTTTAAAAAAAAGCATCTTCTCTTTGCTGTAAAAAAAACCATCTTCGTCATCCAAGTCAAGCTTTTTGATAAATGGCTCAGCATGAACAGTAGTATGCCAGTCGAGAGCATTTTGAAGGTAAATAAAATCTTTATTCTTTAGGCTGTCACTCTTGGATAATAAACTAGTGCATATACCAATCGCCCCCATTTCCTCGGAAAACTCTACTTCACTTGTTAGCTTTTTCTGTAAAGACACCTCAGACAAATGCCTCCAAAACCTAGAATTATATTTCTCGACAACCGTTTGACAATTCCAGACAAAAGCTTTATTGATTTCGTCACTTTCGCTCAAATAATATAAGCTCGCAAATCCACCACCACTTCCGCCGAATGAGCAGAAACTAACGCCCATCACTTTTGCCAAATGATTTACAATCAATATAATAGTTTTTTGAGTATTTAGCTCTCGCCACCCCAAATACCAACCAATATATATATCATCCTTTAAATAAATAACTGGATCAAAAAAAGCTACTACAGATGCACCTATCTCCTCAGCTAATGCTACACCTGTAAAATTAGGTATCAAATCTAACTCTCTTGCTTTCTCACTTAATGCTCCATTAAAGGTCAACAGAGCTTTATCGCTAAAGGTTATTCCTCTTTTGATCAAAACATCAATCGCGTTACCTCCAATCAATATCTGATAAAGCCCATCATCTATTATATTTCTATCAAGAAACTGATCAATAGATAGCGAGTAGAAACTCACTTTAAATCTATTCGCAGATCTTTTACCTTTGTTTATTTTGCTCGAAACATCACACACAGGGCATATCACTCCCAAACACTTCCACCAACCATCCCAAAAGCTATAACTACTTTCATAGCTATCGAAAGAATTCTCAAACAATTAGATTCTAGAACTTTAAAAACACTAAACAACTATCTCCACCATTAGGTTTGCAACAGCGTTAATATTAAAACTTGCGCTGGCAAAGTCAAAGATATCATCCCTCCTTCCCAGTCGAACATTAAAGCTTTGTTTTACTTGCTCCATATCCCTGTAAACCCACTCTTTCGGATAAATCTCATCCGCGCCTTCCCATGGCAATACAACCGGGGTACAGCCACTGGCGGCGCCTTCAGCTACCGCTAGGTGGAAGCTTTCGTGGTCACTTACCGAAAGAATGAAATCAACCCCAGCATACCATTGAGGCATATCATTGCCGTGAGGGTCGAAGATCACGGCATCTTTAAGCAGCGGGTCATCTTGTAAGCGACGATACTGCTCTTCATACCAAGCCATTTCTTCGGGCCGGTGCATGACCATCCAGGCGAAGTCTTCTGGCCGCTTTCCTTTTACCCGCAGAATATAATCGGTGTCTTCTTTGCGTAGCTCCTTCAGAATATCCAACGCACGGTCTAAGCGCTTGCTTTGCGGCACCATGCCGACTAAGCCCAACACTTTGCCATTGGTGGGTTGACGCGGTACCGCTTGCATGGCGTCGATATCAACGCCGTTATAGATGACCACGCCATTTTTCTTCAGTGCTGGATTGCGTTGCTGGGCATTACGCAGCATATGCGGGCCAACAAATATCACCTTATCAAAAGCATCGAAGGGCACTTGGTCAAACAACACATTGCGCAGTTCTTGAGCGTGCAAGCGCCCTACCAATCGTTGCCCTTCAATTTTATGCTTGGCATACCAAATAGCGTTACCCAGGGTCCACTCACAGAACACGGTATCGGCTTGGCGCACTAAGCGCTTACTAGCGGTTTCATTGTGATGATTATGACCGGTCCAAAAATCTAGCAATACGCGCATCCCTGCGTTCGTGAAGTAGGGATAAAACGGCTTAATAAACTTGAGATCGTGCCCTGCAATCACGACAGTTTTCTTAGGCGGCACATTGGGCGCTTGGGCATGAACTTGGGGTGGTTTGCGAAGCGTCAAGGTCAACTGGCGTGACGCCCAAGGCTGAAGCTTGGAAAGCAGCATATCCGTATCTGAGCGAAGCAGTTGCAGTGACGTATCGATAGAAGAGTTTTCCACCGCCACACCCGGCCAGCCACCTTCTTCAAGCGCCGCATGTCGACTGAAAGCAATACGCTTATGGGGGGCGTAAAACGTGGGCCAGATTAAGTCTTCGAGATCTTCCACTTCCAACCCTTCCAATGCACGCGGATTAGCCAGCAACCAAAGCGCTCCTGGAGAAGCACGTTCACCATCCGGCGTTGCACAGCGAATACCTTCCGCTTCTAGTTGTGCACGGGTACCGGCCTTCCATTCGCGACTGACAATACATACCGGGCGAACGGTTTGTGCTAACACGCGCTGGGCACCCGCCGGGGTCATTTCAGACGTATAAATAGAGTACGCTGGTGGTTCAGGTGCTTGAACAACCATACCGGCAGTGCGCAGCATTTGGGTCAGGCGTAGTTCGGTGGTGTGAGCGCGCATAACCGCGCGGGCGCCTTTCAACGCCACGCGCCAGCGGTATGCAGGGTAATGCATCAGATTCTCAAGCGCCTGGGCGGCATCGCTCTCGGTACGCACCACATGACCCGCTCCTTCCAAGTAGCGATTCATACCCAGGGCTGGGCCGGAAAGCATAGGCGAACCGCAGGCAGCCGTTTCCACAACACGGCGCGAAAACATCGTTGGGGAATCCAGCACCGAGTTGACGTTAATCTGCACCGGATGAGCTTTGTAAGCCTGGATCATCTCCTCATAACTGAGGCTGCCTGCCACATAGTTACCCAAGCCGCCGGGGTATTTGTAAGGCGATTTGGGATCATCGTGCTGGCGATCATAAAGCGTCAAGCCTAAGGGGGCTGCCGCGCTCATGATTTTGTCCATGTACTCGGTGCGTTCAGGGTAGCGCTTACCATAATAGGTACCGCCATAAGCGGCCGTTGGCTGCCATTCACGGGTAGACGGCAGCAAGTTATGGATCTTCGGTGAGGCATAGAACGGCGCACTACTGGCCGTTTGAGTCAACGCGCCAGGCGTGGTGAGGTAAGGAATAATCCTCCGGCTGTCGGTCGTAAACACGTGGTCACACTTAGCAGCGGTCGCGCGGAAACGGTCAAAGTGAACCGGGTCTTCCTTATTCCAGAATAACGACGGAATACCCTTACGGCGGCAGTGCGCCAACAAGGCATCAAGCGCTGCAAACTCATGCACGCTGTAATGCCCTACTTGACGGAACCACTGCCAGTCATTGCCCTTCCAGGCGGATTCCACAAACAGCGCATCAATGGGCTGTTCTTTAATCTGCTCACGCCAGTTGTCCGGTGAAAGCGGCACTACTTTAACGGCGCTGGCCAGCGTGTCGGTTGTAAACGTATCGCCAATTAAACCTAGGGTTAGCTGCGCTAGTGTTTTAGCGTTGGTTTGACCTTCAACTTGCTGCTGCTTGCGCTGATGCTCTACCACCGATTCACGCAGTTGCTGCAAGCTGCGGGCATAAATACTAGTAACGTGATTCCAGGTCCGCTCGCGGTCAATCCATGCACGGGCAGCCTTGCCCAGGCGCTCACGCTCTGCGGGGTTGTTGATTAGCGCTTCAATCGCATTGCTTAACGCCGCCGCGTTATCTTTTTCAAATAACCGCGCGCGTTCGCCACCTGGGCCCGCCATAACTTGGTGGGGCGACACATCGGAAAGCACTACTGCCTTACCCATTGCCATTGCTTCAAGCGGTTTGAGTGCCGACACCATTTCAGTAACCGCTGAGGAAAGCCGCGGTATCGGCATAATGTCCATGCATGATAAATAACGTGGCACCTGCTCAAACGCTACCCGCCCTGTAAAGCGGCAGTTCTTTTCAATTCCTAACGTCTTGGCGGTGGCTTTAACGGCATCAATAACCTTGCCATCCCCCACCAGCACAAAGACAAACGCTTGCCCTCGTGACTTAAGCTTGGCTAACGCTTCCAGCAACAATTCCAGCCCTTCATAGGCTACCGCGCTCCCCGCATAACCGATAACCGGCACGCCAGCAGGCAGCTTAAGCTGGCGAGCCACATCGATATCTGCAGGCCTGGGGGTAAAGCGCTCAGCATTCACCGCGTTAGGCACCACCGTAATACGCTCACGCTCCACGCCCCAACTAGCCAGCTCATCGGCCAGTTCTTCGGTTAGGGTAATAACTAGATCCGCTTCAAGAGCAGCCTGTTGCTCCAGCTCACGCATAAGCTGGTAACGTTCGGAGCCTGCCCATTCAGGCTGGGTAGAGGCTTGCGTGATTTCCCACAGACCGCGAACTTCATAAACAAACGGTAAACCCAGGCGTCGTGCCGCTATTAACGCTGGCAAGGCGGTAATATGATTCGACGCTGCCACGATAACTTCCGCACCACTGGTTTGCGCTTCACGCAGGTAGTGGTCAGCAGCTTCTGCTAGGTAGAGATCCAAGGGGGTTTTGGCAAGGTTCCAGCCAGCACACGCCGCGTAGGCCACGCCATCTACGTTGGCTTCATGGTAACCACGGGGCAATCCTCTAGCGCCGCCATCCCACGGAAAGCCAGGTCGCGTCGTCGCGCGAACGTTCCAGCCAGATTCTTGCAAGCCCACCGCGATACCATGAGAGCGAGTCGAATAGCCGTTAGTGGCATGGGGAACCGATTGGTGTAAGCAGTACAACACTTGCTGGCGGCGGCTCATCAGCCCAGCATTAGGTTGGCGAGGCGGCAGCGCCATGCCCCCTTTAAGGCGTGCTAAACCCGCTACAAAGGCCTCAAAGTCGCGCTTAGGTTTATCAAATTTAACCCCACGAGCTTGTAGGCTTTGCAACGCCTTTAGCGTATCGGTCAGGCGACCCTCTTTATAAAACCACTGGCTGGCCGTTGGGTAATCAATGTCTTCAAAACCTTCAGGCCCTTCCTGGGGTTGCGGCAACGCTAAAAGCGGTGCTGATTCGTCTGCAACAATTTCTAGGGACTCTACCATTCCCTGGGTCAAGCGGCTAAACGTCAGCACGTTGGTGTCTAGCCCTTGAAGAACCGCATTACTCTGCGAGCCTTCTTGCTCATTGCTTAACCTTTCGACACGCACATCTTCCAGCGCTTGCGCCATGGCAGCGACTAACGCCTCCGCGTCATCTGCCTTAGCAAAGCTAACGCCCTTGAACACCGGGCAAGCATTTTCTAAAGCCGGAAGCTTCGACATTACCAGCCGTTTGCCATAAGCCAACGCTTCCAATGCTTTTGCGGGTGGTACCAGCTCGCATACCGGCACTGCCTTACGAGGAATAACCACACAGTCCATAAGTGCGTAATATTTCGCCAGCTGCTCATTAGGCACACAACCTACCTGAATAAGCCACGGCTTATCAGCATCACGCTGATAATCAATAACAGCATTCGTTAGCGACTGTTCATTCCCAACAAGTAGCAACTTAACATTGATACCTTTGCTTACCAGCGCTTCACAGGCTTCAAACAGTATATCCAACCCTTCGTAAGCATAAAAACTGCCAACATAACCAATAACGTTATCGCCCTCCCAAATACCTAACCGATGCTTCAGTGCGGCATCAGCAGGCTGAATGGTAGGCAACTCACGAAGGCCATTGGGCACTATACTAATACGTTCCGGCTGAACGCCACGCTTGATCAGTTCCGCTTTCATTGGGGCATTAAGGGTAAATACCTGACTGGCTTCACGAGCGATAAAACCATCTCGCGCCGCTTCTTCTTTAAAACCTTGGGTATAGGCATAGCCTGGCTCTCGAGCGTCATTAGCGAGTTCCCCAAATCCGCGCACTTCAAAGCAAAACGGTAGCCCCATCCGCTTTGCTGCCACCCAGGCAGGTAACGCCGACACCCAGTTAGACGCAGCCACCACAACCGAAGGGCGATACACCCGAAACCGTTCAACAAAACATTCCACACTGGCATTCAAAATAGCCAACTGCCCCTGCGGCACCACACCATAAGGCCAGCGCGAATGAATGTACGTTACCCCATTCACCTCGACGTCAGGCGAAAGTTCGCGTTTAGCATAAAATGCCCATGGGCATCCAGGGCGTACAAAACACAACACCTCTAATCCCTGATGGTTCAATGCTTCTGCAATACCCTGTGTGCGAACCGCGTCACCATTGGTCGCGTCGTACTGTCCATGATTGACGACATAAGCCACCCGCCCAGTAACCGGCTGTGCAATAAAAGGAAGGCGATGCTGAGCTAACTGTTCCACGTGCTTAATCAGAGCGTCCATGTAATACCTAGTAAAAAGTGAAATTTATTAACAATAGCAATATATTAAATGCTGTTCAGTTATAAACATAAAAAGACAAGGAAAAACAAAAGGCAAATTTAGCAACAATAAAGCGACTTAAGCATTAATTAAAAATCCACCTTGCCAACAACTAATTAAACGCCAATGAAAACTGAAGACCTTTGTCTAATTTCTTCGCAGCTTCAAGAAATTTATCATCACTAATAGCCCATGTATGATCATGAGCGTTTGCATAACGAACATGTATAAAATTGAATGGGTCAGAGGAGTAAATCTCGCAACCTTTTGCTAATAAGTCTTTAAGAAATAAAGAATCCGTGCCCTGCCTCACTCGATTAAACGTCAGGTTACCTGTTTTTTTGCGGCTCCATATCAGCGTACCCCCTTGAACATGCTTGAAATAGCGATAGTGCTTGCCAGAAAATCTCAACGCAAAATCATTGGTACTTTCTACGTAGCAGAAGAAACTTGTTTTCCCAACCAGCGCAGCACCGGAATACTGCAGAGCCAAACAAGCATCTAAAAGGTAATTAGGGCCATAATAGTCGTCGTCATCTATCTTCGCGATAACGTCAGTTTCACAGCTATCTAGCGCTAAGTTAAGACCGTCTGCCAGCACTTTATCTTCACCGGTAATACGCATAAAACGGCAACTCTCAACGCCTTCGAAGGCATCGAGAACATCTTTTTCGTCAGCGCCTTCACCATGGGCCACGTAGATAACCTTAACATTGACACCATTTTGAGTATTAAGCATTTCAGCTACTCTGGGAATCAGCCAGGGCCTCTTTGAAACGCACACTGCCGTTACGGTTAACGTTTCGTCATTCAGCAAAGAGATGGATTTACTTTCCACTACCTTGCTAAGCAGCTCTGCAAACCTGTGACGAAATGTATTCTTGGAATGGACAAGCCTTACCCCCTGAGCGGCCACTTTTAATGCATAAATATCATCTTCAAGCAGACTGTCAATTTTGTCCTGCGCCTCCTGTCTACTATTGACGACCTGGACGATATCAGCCAGCTCATGGTCTAGAGAGCTTACCGGTGGAGACACAATAGGTACCGCACAACCTAATGACTCATAGAATTTCTCTACCAGTAGCGGACTAGAACAGCCCGCTGTATTGGCATTAACCATCACACTGTATTTTTTATATATTTTTTCGTTAATATCATCGAGGCTTGCAGAGGGAAATATGGACTGCTTATATTTACCTGGTAGCGAATGCCCACCATAAATATCCAGAATTCCTTTTTCCGCAGGATAATCGAAAAGCATTTCCAGATGATCGGCACGCACAGGGGTATCTTTACTGCTCCAGCTATCGGAAAATGCCAGCCGTCCGTTTTTTTCACCCTGCAACTGAGGAAAATACAACGCTTCTTGCACCGCAAGCTTCAAAAAATAGACACGGCCATGGCCAACATCTTGTTTATACCGATTTATAACCGACTCATCTACCGTAAACACATAATCAAACAACTTGGCCGCATCAATAAACATGTCGTAATTGACAGGGTCATCTTTATTCCAAAAAACAGTTGGAATTCGCTTTTCCTTACATGCCAGCAATAACGCTTTAAACGGAGCAGCAATCGCTCCGTTTATGTCCTTCTTACCGTAATGCCAAGCTGAATTTCTGTTAGGCAACACACTTCCCACAAACACAATATCTATGGACTGCTGGTCGAGCTGCTGTTCCCAAGACAAAGCATCTGCTGGAATAAAATTAAACACGTGCTTAAAGCAGCGCTCAGAGGCCTCGTCCAGCAGTGTTAAAACATTGTATGATTCATGACACGTCTTAATGGCGGCCGTCGATACGACGCCCTGATTGTCACCATAAGTGTTCAATGCCTTATATATTTCTTGAACTCTATCGACGCCGTAAAGCTTGAGCGCGCGTTCTTCGACGAACGTTTTGGATGCCACGCCTTCAGGATTAGTAGGATAATGACTGTTACTGCTTTTGCCATTTTCAACGTCATCACAATGGCTAGCGCGTTCAGCTACTCCATAAAATGCTATCTCTAGGCGCGCAGCTGCTACCCACGCCGGAAGCCCCACCCCAGCTGTTTCCGCCAGCACCGCTGAAGGGCGATAAATGCGCAATAGCTTGATAAGTTGCTGAACCACTGCTTCCAGCGTAGCTCGCTCATCGCCTTGAGCATTTTGGTGCAAAGGAGAATACAAATAACGAACACCGTCGATAGTAGTCTCTGGTGGTATATAAGATTCACCCTCAGCATTATCATCCCCTGTCCAATCAGGGCGAATCATGCATAGAGTGTCAACACCCTGCTGGTTAAGCGCTTCCGCCAGCCGATGAGAGCCGTTAGTGCTTCCCGGCGCTTGATTAATGAGAAACGCCACGCGCCCTTCTATCGAGTGGATAATCGGCGTAGAAGCCTGATGGGCCAACTGTTGGGCGTGTTTGAGAAGATCATCCATAGGTCTCTTCAAGGTCTGTGAGTGGTGAGAAGCTAGGAGTGAGTAGATTACCCTAACAAGCCCACCGCATCGATGACGCTTTCTTTAGCACGTACATTCTCAGCATCAGCGATAAACGGCTTGTGCTTGACGAGCACACAGACCACGTCCGCTTGGGCAAGTGCTTCTTCCAACGTGACCAATGTGGTGTTCTCACCTTGCAGTGTTTTTGGCAGTGATTTGATATTGGGTTCAACCACTTGTAGGCGGCAGCCTAGCTGTTGCACTTGCTGAGCAATACCTAATGCGGGGCTTTCACGCAGGTCGTCGATGTCTGGCTTGAAGGCCACACCTAGGCAAGCCACGGTAAGGTCGCTGCGTTTGGCATCGGGGTGTTGCTGGTGGTAGTACTCTAGCGCTTCTTTCACGCGGCCCAGCACCCACAAAGGTTTGTCATCGTTAACCTCGCGAGCGGCGCGGATAATTTTTGCTTGCTCCGGGCAAGAATCTACGATGAACCAGGGGTCTACAGCGATGCAGTGGCCACCAACACCGGCACCTGGTGTTAGGATATTGACGCGTGGGTGTCGGTTGGCCAGAGCGATCAATTCCCAGACATTAATATCAAGCTCATGGCAAATGGTGGAAAGCTCATTAGCAAAGGCAATATTCACATCGCGAAAGCTGTTTTCGGTGAGCTTGGCCATTTCTGCGGTGCGGGCAGTAGTGGTCACGCAGTCGCCTTCTACCACGATTTTATAGAGTTCGCTGGCTACTTCCGCGCACTTGGCAGTCATGCCGCCAATCACACGGTCGTTTTCAACTAGTTCACGGATAACGTGGCCGGGCAATACCCGTTCTGGGCAGTGAGCAATGCGGATATCTGACGCCTCACCGTGGGTTTGCGGGAAGGTCAGATCCGGGCGAGCTTCGGCTAACCAGGCAGCCATTTGCTCGGTAGCGCCCACGGGGCTGGTGGATTCCAGTACCACTAGGTTTCCAGGCTTAAGAACTTTGGCCACGGCTTTGCTGGCGGCTTCGATATAGCTTAAATCTGCTTTGTGGTTTTGGCCGTTTTCATCGGTATGAAACGGGGTGGGTACAGCAACTAGAAAGGCATCGGCAGGTTCTGGCGTGGTGGTCGCACGCAGGTAGCCTTCTTTTACAGCCGCGTGAACAATAATATCCAGCTCCGGTTCAACAATGTGGATTTCACCATTATTGATGGTGTCGACAGCATGTTGATTAACGTCAACGCCGATAACATTCTGCTTACGTGAGGCGAAAACAGCGGCGGTAGGCAGGCCAATATAGCCCAGGCCGATCATGGAGATAGTGTCGAATTGCATGTTGCATTCCTTAAGTAAAAGGCCACAAATAAATATTAGTTAGCCACGGATGAACACGGATAGTCACGGATAAGGTCAAAAGCAAAAAGACAAAAGAAAAACCAAAAAGATCTTGGGTTTAATCGTTTTATCTGTGCTTTTCCGTATGCATCCGTGGCAAAAAAGTGTTCACCAGTGGCAAGAAGTCTTCAGCTTATGAGCGAGCCAGAACGTCGCGGATTCGTTCGCAGGCTTTGCCGTCCCCGTAGGGGTTGTGAGCGTAGCTCATGGCAGTGTATGCGTTGTTATCGGTTAGCAACCGAGTTAGCTCGCTGGTAATAGTCGCTACATCGGTTCCTACCAGTTTAACGGTACCTGCTTCAACGGCTTCGGGGCGTTCAGTAGTGTCACGCATAACCAGTACGGGCTTGCCCAGCGAAGGTGCTTCTTCCTGAATGCCACCAGAATCTGTGAGGATAATGTGAGCGCGATTCATCAGATAGACAAACGGCAGATAGTCCTGCGGCTCAATCAGATGAACGTTACCTACCCTGGCCAACAGGCGATTAACCGGCTCGCGGACGTTGGGGTTAAGGTGTACCGGATAAAGAATCTGGGTATCTGGATGGCGCTCAGCGGTATCGGCTAGGGCTTGACAGATACGTTCAAAACCGCCACCAAAGCTCTCTCGGCGGTGCCCTGTCACCAAGATAAGACGCTTGCTTTCATCCAGCATCGGGAAGCGCTTGGCCTGTTCTGCCGCTAGCGTCTGATTGGTTTCTAGCTTATGGGCAACTTCAAGCAGCGCATCAATCACGGTATTGCCGGTTACGTGAATAGTGGCCGGGGCAACACCTTCATTAAGTAAATTTTGTTGCGAGGTAGCCGTGGGAGCAAAGTGAACCGCCGCCAGCGCGCCAGTAAGCTTACGGTTGCCCTCTTCCGGCCAGGGTGAATAAAGGTTGCCGGTGCGCAGGCCTGCTTCAACATGCCCTACCGGAATCTGTTGGTAATAACACGCTAGAGTGGTCGCAAAAGTAGTAGCAGTGTCGCCATGCACAAGAACGATATCAGGTTTGAAATCTTCTAGTACCGGTTTGAGCCCTTGCAGAATGCCGCAGGTAACGTCGTTGAGATCCTGCCCTGGCTTCATAATGTCCAGGTCATATTCAGGGGTAAGTTCGAATAAGGCGAGCACTTGATCCAGCATTTCACGATGCTGAGCGGTAACACAAACACGGGCATCAAAACGCTCATCCTTGGCTAGCTGCAATGCAAGCGGTGCCATCTTAATGGCTTCTGGGCGTGTACCGAATACAGTGAGTACTTTCATTCCTTGCCTTCTTTTCAGTTATCGGACCAGCGTACGACCGGAACGCCGAGCCTGTGACGTCATGCTTTGTAAAGACGCAGCTTACCGATTTTTACTCGCCACGTTTAGCCTGCGTCGTTCAAGCGGTATTCCAGTTCCTGACAACGGCGATAGTAGTACTCTAATAGTTCCTGGGTTTCAGCCAACTGCTGAGCAACAGGAATGGCATCCGAGCTTTTAGGAACCCTTTTCATTAGCTGGCCGGGCTTTTGTAATCGTTGCTCACAAATCCTGATATTAACATCAAACAGACTTTGACCATATTGATAGGCCGCCTGCTGATATAGCGTTATCGCATCTTGGTAGTCACCATGATTGAAAGCATCGTGGGCGCGTTTAACGAGGTCTTTTTCCATGGGGCGTCTCGCTGGTTGATTTATCTATATGGATAACAGAATTTAACGCATAGCGCTCGTTTTGAGAATTCTCAACCAAGCCTTAGTGTTTCTAACGGCTGGATGAAGTAGCAAAGTTCGATTACGGAAAAATCAAAGGTCGCTTTACTGAGCACTCTAACATAAACAAGTTTTGAGACGTTTGCTCACTAGCACGATTAACGATGGCGTATTGTAGTATACCCGACCGCTTTTAGGAGTATTAGGCAAACGACAACGGCCAACGCATCTTGGAAACTGGCTGTTGATAATATGAGCGCAGCCAGACAACCGGATGCATGCTCGCGCTTCTATAACTGCTGCATGTAATCCTGAATATGTTCTGCCTCACTTCGGCACTCTGATTGTATAGTGGCATCAGCTTGGCTGAAATCGCTAATCGAAGTAGTGAGGCAACAGATACCCAAACGCCCGTGAATAATCAAAAAATGACAAAGACACGACATCAATTATGACAAACTTGAAAATTGGCTATTTGCTCGTTCATTGACGACACTCTAGTCTGACCAAAAACATTTGGCACCAATAGCTAAACCTATAGTATGCTAACAACTGTTGTTAGCGTTATCGCTGGGCCATGAGACTAGCTATCACACTTGATAGTGACAGGAATGTAAAAAACAACTAGAACATAAAACATCGGTCTAAATGTATTTTACACTCTAGAATTTACATACTTTTACTAGGCAGGGTTATTATCATCAATGACTCATGACCTGAACAGAGCTTGGCAAAGCTATTACATTATTCTCGCAATGAAAAATCCAGGCCGAGAGCAATCTCTAAACCTCCTTCCACCATCACCTCTGGTAGGTTAAAACTTAGTTCACAAGGTAATACTGAAACTGCAGCCTTGCCTTCCACTATTGCAATCATTTTATAATCTTTTGCGTATAACTCCCTCAAACGAACTTCTGTGGCAGGTGTCAGTAGCTGGCGGAGTGATGGTAGCGCTTTCCCTTCGGCGTATTTCTTGCGAAAGTAGACGGCCGGGCAATCAGAATCGACCCAAGGCAATGATGTACTGCCCTTGGTGGTGCTGTTAGAAGGTTCCTTAAACACCTGATCACAAAGCTCGTTAGGTAGTAGCTCTTGCATCTCTTTATAAACGTTGTCCATACGAATTACTTTGTTGTAGGTAATTGGCCGCAGATGCCAAACCTGAGGGTAGAGGTGACTGTCTACCTCCTCCCAGCGCTCGGTTTCAAGCAGCACCACGTACTCATGAACAAACTCGTCAAATGTCAGTAATGCCGGGTCTCGTCCGACCACTTTTTGAAGCAAATTGAGTAGGTCTTCGGCACCATCCCTCTGAATCAGCTTATTTTTATATGTCGAAAAAACACGTTCAATAGGGTCGCGATAAACAAACACTTTAAAGTTGAAGCGCTGGTCGATTTCTTTAGGATCTAAATCATTAACCTGCGCATTTTTAATCATACAACTAACGGAGGGCACATCACCAGGGCAGGCATCAGGATATAGCGCTTTAAAAAGCATTTTAAAAGAAGTAGAAGCATTTTTACGAATATAAGTATAAAAGAAAGAAACCCCCTCCCCTTCAAAAAAAAAATCAGGAGAAAAACGCTCCTTTGCGGAATGTAAAATTGAATTTTCAAAATTCATGGAACACCACCCTTATAAAATTTCTTTTAAACAACATGAGAGGCCAATCATGACATTTTCATAAATTTACACCATACTCACTCAATGACACACTTTTGCATATAGCGAGCTTTTACCTCAAAAATTTAATGTCAAAAAAAACCGCATTAAAACCTGCATTTATCACCTCCCTTTTATAAAAACTGTATAATTCAGAAAATCCTACAGGCGTTAAGATAAAACTTCATATTTAGTGAATATTTTAGCATCAACATGAGATAATCAACACAATGTAGAACCTGTTTGCCGCTAATTAAAATCACTGAATAATTTTAAAAAACCAGAAAAAATCAAGAACTTTTCTATCAATTAGGAAATTATTCAAATCGAAAAAATGATTTATTTAATTTAGCTTATAAAAACCATTTAACTTAAGCTTAACTCTCAAAACATATAGAGAACATGCAAACATACGTAATTAATGCTTGCATGTTAAAATTCAAGCAATCACCGACTAATTGCTGTATCGGCGAAACATTTTGATCCATCTACAAAAGCTATTTTATCTGGATAATGAATCACTCATCATGCTAAAAATTTTACTTAACTAACTCAAGGGGCCTATAACGAAAAATTATGCTCAATAAACAGCATAAACAATTTTTTTGTATCATTCATTTTTGTTGATACTCAGTGACTTTGCAAAAAGCTAAAAACCTCAGGCCCGAAGAAAACCACTTTCGAACTTTTAGCATAAATCCAAAACCAAGTGAAGCAAAACAACCTGAAACTACTGTCTGAATAGCTTCCATATAGCAACCTTTAACTCAATGAATGATTTCACGCATCTTAAAAGCACAACACTAACGCACTTTAAAAATATAACTCAAGCAAAATATTTTTAGCGGCCACACACTCATAACAATATAAAGACAACAACTAGTCTTGTTAGAGTTGATCAAAGCGTCGGTATGATGGCTTAAAGAAGTTATTATCATCAGCTCTTAAAAGCAAAACAGATTCTATAAACTCATCAATCTGGGCGATATCAATTCTCCTAATGAGTTCAGGATTGACTTCCCAGAAACTAGCTTCAATAAGACGAGAAACAGTTTCTTCATCAAACCTCATACCAATACACCTAGCCGGCACACCAGCATAAATAGAATATGGAAGGACAGTTTTTGTAACAACTGCCCCCGCAGCTATTATTGCGCCACTACCAATTTTAACTCCAGACATAATGTAGGAGTTATCACCAATCCAAACATCATTCTCAATCTCAACTCTTATTCTTTTTATTGGATCAGAAAACTTTATTTTTGGCGGGTTTGAATTAACTTGAAAAAAAGGATTAGTAGAAATAGCATCAAAATCATGGGCGCCAGATCCAATAATTACATTGCGACCAATACTACAGTAACGGCCCACCATAACGCTAGATCTAATAAAACCGCTATTAAAATAGCTGGAAAAACCAAAACTGACCCCACCATGCATCTCTACTTTTCCAAGCATCACTTCAGGTTCATAGCGAAAATTATCGTGTGGCTTAAATTCTTTATTATATTTTAAACTCAAAACTAAGAACTCCATGACCTAACAATCAACACTCGTTTCATAAAACTCACATATCAATCATTCACGTTATAAAGATCTTGATATAGTTTTTCTAATAGCAAGATCAACATCCGCGATAACATTATCCACTCCAAAAAAATCTAACGAATTGTATCCAGCGGAACTTATACGCGACCAAATATCTTCACGCTCATATAGATTTTTACATACTTCGCCAAGCTCAAAAGGTGATGCTACCTCTACAGAAAGCGGAGATAAATACTCACTTAATGACTGCGGCATTTCTCGGTGTATAACAGGAGTTCCAGAAACCATAGATTCCAAAGGAACCATTTCAAATGTAGCTCCAGGAACAAGACACACAGTAAGCCTAAACTTATTCAATACCCGCCCTATGTCTTGAGTGTAAGGTATCACTTTCAGATAGTTGAGTGGAACATTATTTGTATGGTAATGCTTCAATACATAAATATTGACATGCGGCAGCTTAATTCTAATTTGCTCAACCCACTTTGCTAAGTTTCCGTTTACTAAAGAAGAGTTACTAAGCTTTGCAAGATCGCCAAGGAATATTCCCTCACGCTGTGAATAAGGTTTATTCTCGTACCTCTCAAGTGAGATAGTTTTCGGAAAAGGAACAATCATCTCTTTGGTTTTTTCTTTAAAAGAGTATTGCGTTGAGTTGGAAAAACTTGCAAAAAATATTTTTGGTTTTTCAAACTCTGAATTCAATTCCCATAGTTTGTCCTCGATCCATGCTGTCCTTTGCTTATTCAAATTAAACGATAAATTAACTGCACACACGCAGCCCTCTACTGCTAATTTTTTAATATACTCAATGCAGTCACCAAAATCTGGCCTATCTGGATCAGGAGCATAAGCCAAACAAAAGTCATATTTTCTGTTTACCTCACATTCATTAAGTTCTGAAAGGCAACACACATCAACTATATGCCCTAGTTTCTCAAGCCCATTTTTTAATAAATGAGAGCTTTTAAAACCCCCCCCCTTAACATTAATTTTAAAACGACCAACAATCAAAATTCTTAGCTTAGTATTTACGTAATTAACGCTCCAATCCGTAGCACTAACTATCTTATTTTGCTTTTCTTTTGTATTATGCCTTGATCCCTTGATGCTTTTAGAGCTGTGCTGATATATAGAAAACTCTTGACTGGCATCAGACTCATAAATCTCTCCTTTTTTATGCTCGATAACTACAAAAGGTATTCTTTGTTCTTGACCCAAAACCGCAAAGTATATATCTGCCATATTGGGTGATTTAAAATCTGCAAATGATACATTAATGTGGGAAGTATGAAACCCCATACAACCTGTACCCAATACATGTACCGGCGTATCATAAGGCCTCGGAGCTCCAAAAGAAAACACTCGACGTGAGTCCTTATTGTAGTAATTTACAAAAGGCTCAAGTATTACACTGCCATGCCAACCGACAACTACCGGATAATTATAATGCTGAATTCGTTTGACAATCCTGTTGATAAAGTCTTGGGGGTATATCAAATCATCATCACATGTAAAATAATATCCATCAAAATCATCAACCCAATAAAACTTTCCTGCATCACCTATTTCTCTAGAGAAGTCACTAGATAACTTGTATGTAATTTTTTCATTATTTTCAAGAAACTCTGGAACAGAATCGTATTTATCTAAGAAAACACCTATCCTATCTACTTGATCAATCAGTGATTGAACGGTTTGTTTCAAACAGTTAACTCGCTGAGGTATCGAGGCAATGCCTACGAAAATTTTATCATTTTCCTTATGATAAAAGTCACCACTCCATGAAACACTAACGTCTTTCTTTACGACTAAATCACGTTCATAATTGCCATTAGGAGAATCTATCTTTAAGCCTTCATTTATCCCAACCGACAGATAATGTAGTAATGCCCAGTCGCCTTTCCTGAAAAACCTTGAATATCGAGCAGTATAGTCCGCACTAGAAAATTTCGGCCCTGGATCACGCAAAAGACGATACCCATATTTCACGAAATGCTGCAAAGGAGATAAGTCACCTTCAAAAACATCAGGATATTTTTCGCAATACCATTTGCCATCGAAAAAACCCGACTCTTCAACTAATTCACATACTTCTTTTTTACTAAGCAAAACTTTTCCCCTATAACTAAATTACATGTAAATTATATTTTCGCCGCAAGCTTTAACAACTTTCTTTATATCTACAAAAGTGAAAATTTCCTTACAGTAAGAGAAAAGCTCCCTCCCCTCCTGAACAAACTCATTATGCTTAACAGTCACAACAACTGCATCATAGTAATTTTTCTTCGGCACACTGATTAAATCTAACCCGTATATTTCTTTTGCTTCATTTTTATCAACCCAAGGATCATAAACGTCCACATGTAACCCATAGGATTTAAGCTCTTTAATAAGGTCCACTACTTTACTATTACGTATATCAGGACAATTTTCTTTAAAGGTCATGCCCATCACTAGCACTTTGGCACCTTTGATCAACTGGCTTTTTTCAATCATGGCTTTGATCAATTTAGAGGCTACAAAGCGGGCCATGCCATCGTTGATTTCGCGCGCTTTACGAATCATATCAGGGATGTGGCCTACCGACATGGATTTATGTACTAAGTAATACGGGTCTACTCCTATGCAATGACCACCTACTAAGCCTGGTTGTAACTTGATAAAGTTCCATTTGGTAGCTGCGGCCTCAATTACATCATTGGTATCTATACCCAGGTGGCTGAAAATCATTGCCAGCTCATTGATAAGAGCAATATTGACATCGCGCTGGGTGTTTTCAATAATTTTAGAAGCTTCAGCTACTTTAATGCTGCTGGCCTTATGGGTACCTGCTTCAATAATGGTGCCATAAAGTTGGTCGACAAAGTCTGCTATTTCAGGCGTAGAGCCAGATGTCACTTTCATAATCTTAGTGACAGGGCGCTCTTTATCGCCTGGGTTTATACGCTCGGGGCTATAGCCCGCATAGAAATCCTGGTTGAATACAAGGCCGGAAACCTTCTCAACAACAGGTATACACTCTTCTTCTGTTGCACCCGGGTAAACCGTAGACTCGTAAATTACCACATCGCCTTTGTTTATTACACGCCCAAGCATTTCAGATGCTTTCACTAGTGGGGTAAGATCAGGCTGGCGGTGGTCATCGATGGGTGTTGGCACAGTAACAATTAATACGTTTGCTGCTTTCAGGTCTTCTTCATTACAGCTAAAAGCAAGATTGGGTGCAGCAGCCAGCTCGGCCTCACTTACTTCACGGGTGTTATCTTTACCCTGCATTAATTCTTCAATGCGCGTCTTTTTAATATCAAAACCAATGGTCGGGAAATATTTACTGAACGCGACTGCCAAAGGTAAACCAACGTAACCTAGACCTAAAATAGCAATTTTGGTATTTTCCATTTGCATGGCGCTTCTTACTCCTGATTATGTTTGCAGTGCGTTAACGATACTTGAATTTGATAATTCAAGCAGAAACGGTATTATCTTTTTCTTCTAATATGCGGGTTAAAATCGCTAGCTCCTTAAAGCGCTCGTTGATATTGGCGTCTTTTTCACGTAGCTGGCGCTGCATATCGCGCATCTGCTCGTGCAATTTTTTAACTTCTGCACTTTCAATGAGTGAATTAATCGTTGATTTCTCTTTACCTGATGCTACTTGCAGGTATTTGTCGCATAAGACAACATTAACGCTAAAAAGTGTTTCTCCATAGAGCTTTGCTGCTTTTTGGTAAAGTTTTTTAGCCGCTATGTAATCACCTTCATTGAAAGCGGCGTGTGCGCGTATAACGAGATCTTTTTCCATGATGTTGGCCCGTGAATAGTGAGTGGTGAATAGTGAGTGGTGGATAGTAAGTGGCGAATCATCCGGTTGGGGGCAAAATTCGATTCTCGGCTCCGCTACTCAACTCTTAGGCTGTAGGCATTGGGGAGTGTCAACCATTGGGCAGGGCGTTGGCGGGTTTCGAGCAGCGTATCCCAATAGGAGACTAAATTGCTTTCCTGTGGATAGCTATTGCTCTCCAGCACGATATCTAGCCGCTGCGTGGGCAGTTGCTTTAATAATAGCGGTAAGGCTACTTCTCGGCTGTGGCCTGCTTCAGGTAGCGTTTCCCCTACAATGATCAGCACGCGGGCATCTTCTGGCAGCCATTGATTAAGCCGTTGCAACGTGGTTTCCGCTGAGTAAAACAGCGCTGTTTGGTCGTTGGCCTGGCACTCACCCCATGGGGCGTAAACCACATTCACCGCGTGGCTAAGGCGCTTGTTGTTTAAGCGCTCTTTGAGTTCGTCACTGACCGTTTTCTGATGCTGAATGCTCACTATGGTTTGCGGTAAATCATCGTGAGAAAGCGTCACTTCATTATGAGTCTCTTGCCGCTGGCCGTTTTGCCTAATTAAGCGTGGTTGCTCTGTCCGGGCATTGATAATGCTCTGAGCAAGTAGCTCTGTGGTGTTCAAGCTGCCGAAAATCACCACCACATCATGATGGTGGGTATCATAGTGTACTAGCAGCGCCATAGCGTAACCGGGCGCAAGCTGAGTACTGACAGGGCGCTGCCCATGTTGCAAATAGTGCGTCAGTGCCTGCTCATCACGCTGTTGGCGGGCGCTTCGGGTAACGTGCTGGCCAAGCGCGCTGGTCGTTTGCTGAATGTAGCTGCGCTGTTCGCCGAACAATGATTCCAGTTTGCTTTCTAACTGCCCAAAACGTTCGTTACTATGCTTTAACGTAGCTAGCTGTTCGCTGAGCTGGCTGATCATAGCGTCTTTTTCAGTTAGCTGCTGCTGGGCCTCAACTAGTTTAGCCTCAGATTCTTCATGCTGTTTTTTACTATTGGCAAAGTAGCGCTGGTAATTCTCGCGTTCTTCTTCACTAAGCGTTAAATTTTCTTGAAGGCTTTCTGACTGGGCCTGCTGAGTTGTTAGCTTTGCCTGCAGCGCTTTAATTTGCTCAGCGCCCTCTTCTGCTTGCTGCTTGCGATTAATAAACCAAGCGTGAGTTTCTTCCAGTTTTTTCAGCGCTTTCTGTTCGGATTGAACAGCATTTTGTAACTGCTGTTCTACAGCTTCATATTTCTGTGTTACATCTTTAAGTCTTTGCTCACTTTCCTGGTGTTCTTTTTGATGCTGCTGGCTAACTTTAATCGCTTGGTTTAGCTGCTTCTTCAGCGTATCGCGCTCTTCGGTTAGCTGGCTTAATTGGGTATCACGCTCGGCTAGCTCCGCGTCTTTTTCTTTCAACTGGGCATCTTTTTCTTTCAGCTGTTGCTGGGCTTTTTGGGCACTCTGCTTGCTGTTTTGCTCGGCTTCCGCAAGCGTTTTCTTGAGCGCATCACGCTCTTCTGTCAGCTGTTTAAGCTGACTAGCACGCTCACCCAACTGGGCATCTTTTTCTTTCAACAGTTGCTGGGCTTTTTGGGCACTCTGCTTGCTGTTTTGCTCGGCTTCCGCAAGCGTTTTCTTCAGCTTGTCGCGCTCAGTGCTTAGCTGTTCAAGTTGGCTAGCACGCTCACCTAGCTGTGCATCTTTTTCTTTCAGCTGCTGCTGAGCTTTCTCGTCGCTTTGCTTGCTGTTTTGCTCAGTATCCGCAAGGATTTTCTTGAGCGCGTCATGCTCTTCTGTCAGCTGTTGAAGCTGACTATCCCGCTCACCCAACTGGGCATCTTTCTCTTTCAGCTGTTGCTGAGCTTTCTGTGCATATTGCTTACTGTTTTGCTCGGTTTCAGCGAGCGCTTTCTTCAGTGTGTCTCGTTCTGCGCTTAGATGACTAAATTGGGTTTCATGTTCAGCCAGCTGTTCTTGAACAGCTTTCAACTTGCTATAGAGAGGGTTACGAGTAAGCTCGATGAGGAAAAAATCTGGGTCTTCAGCATCTTGAACACCAACCTCAAAACCATGCTGTTCACACCATTGAGCCAGCTCAACGTTGGTGGCCATTCCCTCGTAAAGACTCAGCGGGCTGGTACGCACCCAAAGATGAGTTAACTGATCCAGCAAACCTGAGTGATTAAATACTTGTAGCAAGCTGAGAGCGATTTCCGGTTGCTCGATAATCAAATGGGTTAGCGTGGCTTGGCTTAAACCAGCCTGTTCCAGCGCTTGAGGAAGCGTTTGGGTATCCACGGTTTGATGGCGAGCCTTACCCAACCCTGGATAGAGACTGGTTAACTCACTAGCAGGAGCCAAGCTGTTAAAGTCTTTCAGCGTATAGGCATAGCACACCGCCTCTCCACCGGGGGGGGTCACTGGCTGCTCCGTAATGTGCAAAGCAGGCAAGTTTTTTGCTAACGCCTGCTGACGATCAAGCATAGGGGAAAGCGGTGCCAATAATGTGACTTGGTTTACATGTTTTAGCAGCGTTTCGCTTTCTTCACGTAGCGGGCCAATGTGTACTAGCAGGTCAACATTCTGGCTCATGCTTTAGCCCCCTTCGCTATTGTTTGAAGCGCTGACAACTGGTATTGAGGTGGGTGTATCTCGCGATTTTCCTCTTTTCCATAGCGAAGGTAATGCAGCAACGGATGCTGGCCAGAGGCAGCGACATCTTCATAGTGAGTAAGATAAAACTCAGTACTGAACAGTGGCCCTGGGTGGCGGCCATCAATGGCACCAAACTTGATGAAATGCTCAGCGGGTTTGATATTGGCCTGAGCTACGTCTGGGTATTGCTTACAGTACCACTCGGCATCAAACAGCGGGCTAGCTTCTAGCATGGCTACCTGTGAGGGCAACGCCTTCTTGTAGCTGCGGATTTCGCGGTAAGCTACAGCTGCGTGGCGCTGGGCATGCACACGTAGCCACTGCACCAAACGCTCTAGGCGGTGTATACGCTGTTCACTTTCCGTGCGCAGAACGTTGAGTTCTGTTTGGCGCTTTTCCAGCTGCTGGCGGAGGTTTATCTGCTCAGAAGCGTTCTTTTCAAGCTCTTGCTGGTTTTGCGGGTATACCGTGAATAGCTGCTCAGATAGTGCTTGCTGTTCTACATACAACGTTTCATACGCCTGTTGGGCCTCCTGCAGGGTACTCAGCAATTGCACATTTTGCGCTGCAGTGAGTTCCTGCTGGGCAATCGCTTGCTCTCTGTGCTCAAAATCAGTGGCCCTGACTTGCTGCAACATATCGAATATTTCAGCGGCTTCTATTTGCACATTTTGCAGCGCCTGCAAAATGACTGCTTGGTCTTTCTGCTCTGTCTCCAAAACCTGTTTAAGTGTTTGGTTTTCTTTTTGCAGCGTTTGAACATGTTGCTGAATAGCACTTTGTTCTTTGCGCTGAGTCTCAACGTTCATCTTAAGTGTGTCAGAAGCCTGTCCAAGTGCTTCGTTTTCTTTTTTCAGCACCTGATTGTGTTGCTGAGTAACATCTTTCTCTTTGCGCTGAGTATCAAAAGCTTGCTTAAGTGCTTCGTTTTCTTTTTTCAACGTTTGAAGATCATTGATTCCTTCTGCTAAGAATTCTTGTGTGTTTTGGAGTTGTTGGAGCACTAGGGCGTACTCATCGTGGGTACTACTCAATTCACCTTTCAGGCGGGCAATATCCTGCTGCTGGCGTTCCTGGGCGGCGTCTGCCTCTTTTAGCGCACGACCATTTCGCTGGCCTTGCTCACTCTCCGCTTGCCGAGCGTGATATTCGCTCAGCGCTGCTTGAGCCATCTCTGCCTCGCGCGCCTCTACAACCGGGCACTCCTTGCTGCTGGCTGCCAAGTAGGCATAGGTATCTTGTAATGCTTGAGATTGACTGCTCAGATACGCCGCTGCTAGTTGATATATCGGATTTTCAGAGCGGTCTATCACTGGCGCTTTAATCACTTCTAATTCACAGCCAGGCATGTAACCAGCCAACGTCACTTGACGGCGAGCTGAGCGAAAAAGCGCGAGTAAACGTTTAGCTTGCGACAGCCAATCACTTAACGCTTCCTCGCCTGTTGTCCCGGTTGCCAGGCTAGCCGCCAGCCAAGCAACAGGCTGCGGCCAAGCGATGATACATGCATGCGCTGTCTCTTTTTTCAGCCAGCTTTTAAGTGACGCTAACGCTTCTTCACTAAACATATCAATCACCAGCAATTGGTCTTCAACGGTGCTGGCTTCATCAGTGCTGGGCTGCCCCTTTGCAATGTCGCTTAACGTTAGTTCAGTCGCGTTTTGCTCGCGCAGGGCGGCGCCTGATTCGGCCTTGAATTTATCTATTCCTACGTACACGACTAAGGACATGGTGAGAGCAGCTCCATTCTTTTCTTTAGCAATCATTAATTTTAATTAAAACGAGGGGCATTTGGCAAACTTAAGCCTTGTTTATCTTTGGCTGAAAGCATGGGTGCCCGGCTGTTTACCAACGGCCATTGAATATTAAGTGTGGGGTCATCCCAGCGCAGCGATACTTCATCCCCTGGGGCGTAGTAATCGGTGCATTTGTACTGAAATTCGGCTTGTTCACTGGTGACATAAAAGCCATGAGCAAACCCGGGTGGCACCCATAACATTTGCTTGTTCTGCTCGCTAAGCATTGCGCCAACCCACTGGCCGAAGGTTGGCGAACTTTGGCGCATATCTACCGCTACATCGAAGACTTCACCTTGGGTTACCCGCACTAGCTTGCCCTGCGGCTGTTGGTGCTGGTAATGAAGGCCACGCAGTATGCCTTGGGCGGATTTACTGTGATTATCCTGCACAAAGGTGTGATGCCCACAGTGGGCTTCGAATTCGCTTTGGCGAAAGGTTTCCATGAAGAAGCCGCGCTCATCGCCGAAGACTTGGGGGGTAATAAGCACAACATCAGGAATGGCGAGTTTTTCGTATTGCATATCTAAACCGTAAGAGGTGAAAGGTGAGGAGCTTGATGTAAGGCTTGAGGGGTAAGATTACTTTCTCCTCACTACTCACCCCTTACTTATTACCTTTCGTTTTGAGTAGGCGTTGTAGGTATTGGCCATATTGGGTTTTAGCGAGTGGTTTGGCGAGCTCAGCTAAGCATTCGTCGCTGATCCACTGCTGCTGCCAGGCGATTTCTTCTAGGCAAGCGATTTTAAGACCTTGGCGGTGTTCAATCGTTTGTACGTATTGGCTGGCTTCTAACAAGCTGTCATGAGTACCGGTGTCTAGCCAAGCGAACCCGCGACCAAGACGCTCTACGCGTAAATCCCCCCGCTGCAGGTAGGCGTTGTTCACACTGGTGATTTCTAGCTCGCCGCGCTCTGAAGGAGTTACCTGCTTGGCAATATCTACTACGTCGTTATCGTAGAAATACAGTCCGGTGACGGCGTAGGCAGATTTTGGCTTTTTTGGCTTTTCTTCGATGGAAATAGCGCGGCCCTGCTCGTCAAATTCCACCACGCCGAAACGTTCAGGGTCTTTAACTAGATAACCAAATACCGTCGCGCCCGACGTATGCGAACTGGCACGCTTTAACTGATCAGAGAAGTGCTGACCATGGAAGATGTTGTCGCCCAACACTAAGCAAACAGAACTTTCGCCAATAAATTCTTCACCGATTATAAACGCCTGGGCTAGGCCGTCGGGGTTAGGCTGTTCTGCGTATTGCAGGCGAATGCCAAAATCTTCGCCGGTACCCAGCAGGTTTTGATATTGAGGTAAATCTTCCGGCGTTGAGATGATCAGAATGTCGCGGATGCCTGCCAACATGAGCACCGAGATCGGGTAGTAGATCATCGGTTTGTCGTAAATCGGCAGGAGTTGCTTGGATACACCGCGGGTAATGGGGTGTAACCGCGTGCCCGAGCCACCGGCCAGGATAATGCCTTTACGGTTTTGGGTGTTGCTCATACTCAACTCGCTGTAATAATTTTTTTTGCCACGGATATACACGAAAAGGCACGGATAAGATCAACAACAAAAAACCAACATATGAATATTAAGAATATGGTTTTATCCGTGGACTCCGTGTAGATCCGTGGCAAAACTCGTCGCTTCCGTAGCTTAAAAATTATCTAGATATTCTTTAAGCGTTAAGGCCAGCTGGCTTTGCCAAGGTGGCATGGTGATACCTAATGCGCTTTCTAGCTTGCCTAGCGCCATGCGTGAATTCAGTGGGCGCTGGGCGGGTGTTGGATACTCTACCGTGGAGATGCCGGCAACACCCTCGGGAGTGATGGCAAGAACTTCCTTTAATTCACGGGCTTGGTTAAAAATCTCACTGGCGAAGTCGTGCCAGTTGGTTTCCCCTCTGGGTGCTAAGTGGTAGATGCCTTGGGGGATGTGAATAGAGAGCCGTGTGCCATGAGCCACGAAAGACAACGCGGTGATTTGAGCGATTAAACGTGCGGGGGTGGGCGCGCCTATTTGATCGTTAACGATATTCAGCGTGTCTCGCTCGCGGCCTAGGCGAAGCATGGTTTTCATGAAGTTGTTGCCACGGGCGGCATACACCCAGCTAGTGCGAAAAACCAGGTAGCTGGCACCGCTTTCAGACACCGCTTGATCCCCTTCCAGTTTGGTTTCACCGTAGACGCTTAGCGGGCCAGTGGGGCTGTCTTCCTGCCAGGGTGTTTCGCCGCTGCCTGGGTAAACGTAATCCGTTGAGTAATGCACCAGGGGGATGCTCCGCTTCGCGGCGTAATTAGCCAGTTGCGCGGGCAGTTTGGCGTTTAAGCGCCTTGCCTGTTCTGGTTCGCTCTCGGCATTATCAACGGCTGTGTAGGCAGCGGCATTGAGGACCAAATCAGGCTGGTGTTTTTCAAGATACGCATCGACAGCTTCGGAGTTGGTTAGGTCGAGTTCTTGGCGTGTCGGGGCCAGGATAGTACCGAATGGAGCAAACTGGCGCTGGAGCTCAAAGCCTACTTGGCCATTGCCGCCGGTGATGAGGATGTTCATGGAGAAGCCTTAACGTCAAACGATTGCGTAACCTGTAGCGCGGTGTAACGAGGCCGCGAGGAACGAGCGATACCGAGGCACCCGCGAAACTCAAGCGTCTGTTGCGGGTGCGCCGTAGGCTTACCACGCACTACAAAACCCAGTAATACCGACCTATCGTAAAACCCGTAGCGCGGTGTAACGAGGCCGCGAGAAACGAGCGATACCGAGGCACCCGCGAAACTCAAGCGTCTGTTGCGGGTGCGCCGTAGGCTTACCACGCACTACGTATTGGCGCCTAGGCGTTGACCTTGATAGCTACCGTCTTGTACGCGTTTCCACCAGGTTTCGTTGGCGAGGTACCATTCGACGGTTTTGCGTAGGCCAGTTTCGAAGGTTTCTTCTGGCTTCCAGCCCAGTTCGCGTTCAATTTTGCTAGCATCGATGGCGTAACGAACGTCATGGCCTGGGCGGTCGGTGACGAACGTGATCAGTTGTTTATGTGAATCGTGAGTGGTGAGTGGTAAGTGGTGAGAATTACCCTTCACTTTGTATGGCACTAGCTCATCCAAAATCTCACAGATAGTCTCTACTACATGTAAGTTAGTTTGTTCGTTGTGCCCGCCGATATTATAGGTTTCGCCTATACGACCTTCGGTGGCAACTTTGATCAGGGCTCGGGCATGATCTTCTACATAGAGCCAATCCCGAATTTGCTGCCCATCGCCATACACCGGCAGCGGTTTGCCAGCCAGGGCATTGAGAATCATCAACGGAATTAGTTTTTCCGGAAAATGGTACGGCCCGTAGTTGTTAGAACAGTTGGTGACAAGTGTAGGCAGGCCATAGGTGCGCTGCCAAGCGCGAACAAGATGGTCTGAACTGGCTTTACTCGCCGAATAGGGTGAGCTAGGAGCGTAGTGAGTTTCTTCTGTGAAGAGGTCGTCAGTGCCTTCTAGGTCGCCATACACTTCATCGGTGCTTATATGATGAAAGCGAAACACTGCTGCTTTATCGGCATCTTGTTGCTGCAGGTCTTTCCAGTAAGCTCGGGCGGCTTCTAGCAGAACTGCAGTACCAACCACGTTGGTTTGAATAAACGCAGCGGGGCCGTCGATAGAGCGGTCTACATGGCTTTCTGCTGCTAAGTGCATCACCACATCAGGCTGGTGCTGTTCAAACAGCTGCTGCATGGCAGGGGCATCGCAAATGTCCGCTTGCACAAATGCGTAGCGCTCATTGGCAGAGACGCTTACCAACGATTCTAGGTTGCCAGCATAGGTGAGCTTATCGATATTCACGACACGGTGGTCGGTATTCTTAATTAGCTCACGAATAACGGCAGAACCAATAAATCCTGCACCACCGGTGATTAAAAACGTTTTTCTCATTAACTATCTCATTAACTATCTCATTAACTATCTCACCAACTAACTCATCAGCCATCTCATCAACTATCTCATCAACGCTGGCACTATCGTTCGCTTTGTCGAAGCTCTAAATTTGCCCGCGCATCTTTAGCTCTGTTGCCTGCTTCTTGAACCGCTTTTTTCGCCGCGACCAGCGCCGCTTTATCATCTTGCTCTTTGGCATCAGCCAGGGTTTCTTGAGCAGCTTTTAAATCGGCATGGCAGGCTTGTAGGTATTTACGAGCGCCCACAACATCGCTAGGCAGTTCGGCATGACGTTTCTTTTCATCGACATCTGAGTGATAGGCAGCAATGGCATCATTGATATCGTCATACCAGTAGGCATTACCCTTTTTGAGATAAACCCCTGCCTGGCAGAGGTCCTTCAAAATGCCTTCTGAGTGAGACACCATTATCAAAGAGGCTTGGCCTGTTTTTGCTTCAAATAACTCTTTGGCTTTGGCTTTAAATGCACGATCGCCCACGGCAGTGGCTTCATCGGAGATGTAGACGTCAAAATCAAACGCGAGCGATAGACCGAAAGAAATACGTGATTTCATACCCGATGAGTACGTGCGGATTGGCTCATCGAAGGCAGGGCCAATTTCAGCGAACTCTTCCACGAACTTGATAACTCTCTTGACTTCTTCGGGGTCACTGCCTTGCACGCGAGCAACGAATTTAACGTTTTGGCGCCCCGTCATATTGCCCTGCATACCACCAGAAAGCCCTACCGGCCAAGAAACACGACTATGTCTAATTACCTCGCCGCGCTCGGGGGTGTCCATACCAGCAATTAGACGTAAAAGCGTTGATTTACCTGCCCCGTTCGCACCAATCAAGCCCACACTGACGCCCATAGGGATTGTGAAATTGACGTCTTTTAGTACCCAATTACTACCGTGGTGATTGTGGTAGCGTTTGTAGAGATGTTTGATTTCAATCATTTTAAATTCGTGAATAGTGAGTGGTGAATAGTGAATAGGAAATTCATGGGCAAGTAAGTTTCACCGACTCTTTAGGTGTTTAATAGGTAGCAAGCGGTAAGCGAACCGCACTACAAATTGATATCAAGCGGTTTGCTGTTGCGCTGATAAAGCGCTTCTAGTTCATTTTTGAGCGCGTGCTTGGCGGCTTGGTCACCGTGCACAAGGCGTATGGTATGGGGCCAGCGTCGCATGCGCTTTACAAAATTAAGCAGGTCTTTTTGATCTGCATGGGCGGAATAGCCGCTGATGGTGGTAATGCCAGCATGGATATCGATGCGCTGACCATCTATTTCCACCCAACCGCCCTGTGGGCCGTGTTGCTGTATCATTCGTCCTGGCGTGCCTGCGCCTTGATACCCCACAAACAATACCTGATGACGCGCATCGCTTAGCATGGCTTTTAGGTAGTTCATAATGCGGCCACCTGCACACATGCCGCTGGCCGCAATGACTACCGCTGGGCGGCTGGTTTTCGCTAAGTATTGGACAGTTTGCTCGTGAGCTTCGTGGCTTTCTACGGTGTAGAGATTTTCGAAACTGAGCGGGTGACGGCCACTGCGTAGGCGGCGGTGGGCTTCTTTATCCCAATAGGGCTTTAGCTGGCGGTATACGTGGGTAAAGCGGGCAGCAAGAGGTGAATCAACAATGATTTCCAAGTCTTGCCAACGGCTTTGCTTGGGCTTCGATTTAGCCTCGAAAATAATGCCTTCCAGCTCGTATAGCAGCTCTTGGGTGCGGCCTATGCTAAAGGCAGGCACCATTACCGTACCCCCGTTAGCGAGGGCTTGTTCAATGGCATTTTTTAGCGTGGCACGCCGTTTGCGGCGACCTTGATGCTGGCGGTCGCCGTAAGTACTTTCAAGGACTAGCTGGTCACAACTATAAGGCGACTTAGGCGCAGGCAGCAATGGTGCATAGGGTGCCCCTAAATCACCGCTGAAGACAATGCGCTCTTTGTGGCCATTGGCATGCTGGTGGGCGATCTCTACGTAGCTAGAACCGAGAATGTGCCCTGCCCTTTTGAGCTTGATGCGGGTAGTGATGCCATTGCTTGCATCCACATTTTCACCAACCAAGGTGTGCCACTTACCGTAGGGCACACTGACGATTTGTGATTCAAGCTGCGCTTGAAAGCGCTGAATCAGGTCTGCATTACGCGTAAAGCCGATCTTTAGGGCGTCTTCAATGACCAGCGGTAGCAGCATTGCTGACGGGATGGAGCAAATAATTGGGCCTTTATAACCCGCCGCCAGCAGGTAAGGTAGCCGCCCCACGTGGTCAATATGTACGTGGGTAACGACAAGAGCACTAACGGTGCTGATATCAAATTCAATTTGCAGCTGTTGAAAACTGTCTTCAGCCGCGTCTTCGCCTTGAAAGAGGCCGCAATCCACCAGTAGTGAGTGTTCGCTGTTGAGAATAAGCTGGTGACAGCTACCCGTCACCCCTGCCGCACCACCATGATGGATAATCTCAAGCATCGAAATTCCTTTTTCGGTGGCGCTAGTTGGCGTCGGTGCTGATATTGAGCAGGTAACATTGCTGGGCGGCTACGCCGCCGTTGCTGGTGCCTCGGTTTCGCTCGTTACGCCGCACTACATATTTGCCTTTCAGGTTATGTGGCATGGCGCTTCTATTCGCGGGTGCCTCATTTGCTCGTGCCTCGCAAGATTCGTTACACCGCGCTACACGTTTGCCTTTCGGGTTATGTGGCATGGCGCTACACGTTTGCCTTTCGGGTTTTGTAGCGCGTGGTAAGCGAAGCGCACCCGCGGGCAATGTGCAGCATAGGCACGGCGTTAGATTTCAGGCAGCTTGACTTTTCAAAAGTGGCCAAGCCCCTTGCTTAGAGGCATCTAAAATAACGATTTCTGTGATTGTCCCGTCTTCTGCATAGCTAATATGCGTATTCCAGTCTTGAGACACTTCTTTGATGGTCGTTTTTTCAGACAAATGCAGCACTAAAATATCGTCTGCCTCATCGTAAGTAGTCCGCATTACTTTTCCTCCCACTCAAAATGATGCATTACCGTTTTCACTACAATTTTGTCCTCTAGGACTGCTGCAACGCATAAGAGATTGTCTTGCCTATTATCAAAATTTTTTGCCACCCACACTCGCACATCATCTTTATGCTTAACCGTGCCTGCTTCTATCAATTCGATTAACTCACCATCATTTATGTTTCTAGCAGCCATTCTTTCGCTAGCATGACGAGTGATGTGTATGTCTGAGTTAAATCGATGGCTATACATAGTTAAGGCTAGCTCATTTTTCAAATCAGGTAATGTAGCGCGAAGCGTTGACGGTAGGGAGCTTTTAGGCGGCTGCGCCGCCTGATATTGAGCAGGTAACATTGCTGGGCGGCTACGCCGCCGTTGCGGGTGCCTCGGTTTCGCTCGTTCCTCGCGACCTCGTTACGCCGCACTACATATTTGCCTTTCAGGTTATGTGGCATGGCGCTTCTATTCGCGGGTGCCTCATTTGCTCGTGCCTCGCAAGATTCGTTACACCGCGCTACACGTTTGCCTTTCGGGTTTTGTGGCATGGCGCTACACGTTTGCCTTTCGGTTTTTGTAGCGCGTGGTAAGCGAAGCGCACCCGCGACCTCGTTACGCGGCGCTACAAAATTCCACCTTAATCCCTGTGGTCCTTCACAATCATCATGATCATGCTGAAAATGAAGGCTAAGAAGATAGTGATGATGGCAAATACACTGCTGTTGTAAAGGCGGTTTGGTTCGGTTGGGTATTCTGGGAATAGCGGGCTTTGCAGCACGCTCACCTGTTTAAGCTGACGGGCGGCTTCCAAGCGGGTATTTTCCAACGCCGCTAACGCGCTGGAGTAAGTTTCTTGTGCGAACTGGGCTTGAAGCTCTAGCGTTTCGTATTCCGCAGATATGCGGTTTAGCGAATTCCCCGTTGCTTGCGCTAGGCGGTCACGCTGCTCGACGATTTGATCTCGCAATGCGGTGATGCTGCGCTCTACTTGGCGTAGCTCAGCTGATTGCGAGCTTTGGAAACTGGCCAACGCGTTACGTTGCGCTTGCAAACGGGCCAAGTCGCCTTCTAGCGTAGCCACTACTTGGTTGATGCTTTCCACCGTGGAGGTTGGCGATACTAAGCCGTACTCGTTTTGAAATTCGAGCAGCTCAGTGCGGGTATCACGAAAACGATCTTCCAGGCGAATCATCTGCTGTTCTAAAAAGCGAACCTGCTCTTCCGCTAAGCGGTGGCCCATTGTATTCATGTGGTTTTCGCCAGCGTCTAGCAGCAGCGCAGCCATATCTCGGGCGAATTCTGGTGTGTAGCCTTGGACGTGAATATTCAGAACGCCGGCATATTCATCCAACTCTACCTCAACCCGGCGCAGATAGTATTTGTGCAAGTCTTCAATGGGGACATTAGGGTCGCGCAGCTTGGCAAAAATATCGCCGTGTTCGCTGTAGTGCTGGCGAATATCGAGCTGCTCATCAAGCAGGCGCAGCATATCAACAGAAAGTAGATGCTCTCGAAGCAGCAAAAGATCGGCCGTATTCCCCCCACCGCCGCCCATCAAGGAGGAAAGGCTGAATTCCGGCGTGGCTACCTGGGGGCTTTCTAGCACCACGGTAGCCCGAGACACATAGCGCTCTTCTGCCCATACAAACCAATAAAAAGACACTAGCAAAATAGCAATAAATGCTAACGCCCAGTGGGGAGATGTTTTTACAAATCGACGCAGGGAAACTTGCATGAATTATTTTGCCTTTAACTTATCAACAAAGCGCAGGTGCATCAGCAAACCTAGCGATATTAAGGTGAAAGTGAACAGCCACATGTAAAGCATGCTGGTACCTTGCACCACTTCATAATTTTCGAAAAACCCTAAGCGAAGTGTTTCTAATCCATGAGGAATGGGGTTCAGCATTAAGTATTCCAGCAGCCAGTGAGGCAGACTATTTAATGGCAAAATAACACCAGAAATAATTAATAGTGGCAGCGAAATCATGCGAATGACAATACCTATTTCAGGCACTAATGTTGCAGCAACAGATGTGACCAGCCCTGCCCCTAAGCCTAAACTCCAAAGTGACAACCAAGCCGCAATAGCGCGTATCGCGTTATCTGGGTACATATCTAGCCCCAGCATTAATCCACCACCAATAAAGATCAAAAAAACCAAACTGCGTAACGTTCCTTCAAGAAAATTACGCACTAATACCGGGTCAATCGGTTGTACTTGGCGGTAGGCAAACAGTGCTTTATTACCATCAATTGCACCCATGCCGCGAATCATACCCTCACGCACAAGAAAAAAGCCCATCATCCCTGTAATCATCCACGGCATAAAGGGAGCATTAGTAATTAGGCGTCCACCACCACCCACAAAGCTACGAATACCCACCATAATTGCCACCAGGGCAAACGGCTCGAAAACCATCCAGAACCAGCCCATGCGGTCGCCCATGGTGCGGGAGAGCGCTTCTCGCACGAACATGGCGTACCAAACGCTACGAGTGACTTGCCAAGGCGTGCGGGCGCCTTTCGGCGCGCCTTTTACATTTGCCATAGCTCTACTTTTAAATAAGTGAGATGTGAGGCGTGAGGCGTGAGGTGTTAGTGGTTTTACCCCTCACACCTCACCCTTCACCATTTACAGATCAACTGCGACGCGAGTAGCGACAGCGATTTGGAACAATATCTGCGTGAGCGTAGAGGCTAGCTGCAGATTGTGGGTAGGTGCAGCGGGCATGACAAGAATTTCATCCCCAGGGCGCAAGTTGACGTTGCGAGCGTTTTCTACTGCACCGTTCTGACGAACAACGAGAATGTGGTCTTCATCGGCGCGGTTGGTGAAGCCACCAGCACTTTCGATGTAATCAATCACATTCATGCCAGGACGGAACACCGCTGCTTGGGGCACGAGTACTTCGCCGCTGATGAGCATGGAGTCACTCAACTCAGGAATGGTGATGACGTCGCCATCCTGCAGACGGATATCGGAAATACGGTCGTTGTAGGCAACCACCAAACGGCCACTTGGTTCTAGCTCGCGGGCACGCTCAATGAAGTTTTGGATAAGTTCGGCTTCTTGAGCGCGAATTCGAGCTTCTTCATTAGTGCTGGATTCAGCGCTTAGGTAGGTGGTTTCTAAGCGGCGTAAGCTATCTTCCATGGATTGCTGTTGCTGCTGCCTGACGCTTTCACGCTGTAGCGAGATGCTTTCCACTGCGGTCATGTTTTCAGGCACCGGAATGGCATCGAGTAGTTCGCTTAAGCGTGCATCACGGGGTAACGCGTAACGTGAAGGCCCGTAGTAACTGCCTTCCACTTCAACCACGATGGTTTCACTGCGCTTATCGGCACTGAACAGGACTTCATCGCCGCTACGAATGGTTTGGCCGTAGAACATATCAATCGGGAAATATTGGGCAATGGGCCCCTCTTCCCGGTTGCCGCGTAGCAGAACATGGGAAACACCACTTCTCAAGCGCGCCAGATTAACTAATTCAGCGCCACTTAATTGGTTGCCCAGTAGCTCATAACGGTGCTCGCGGTGCACATCACCCCCCACTGCAATCGCGGGGCCGCGCTCTTCTACCACAATGGTATCGCCGTCTTGAAACTGCGGACGGGCAATAGAGCCATTGATAAGGAAGTCGTAGAGATCGACCGTGGCAACAGTGCGGTCGTTACGCATCACGCGAATTTGACGATAACTGCCTAAGTCTTGGTCGATACCGCCTGCTTGATCGAGGAAATAGAGCACCGAGTCGTTTGGTGTGCCTGCAAAACGACCTGGGTTTTCAACATAGCCTGTCACAAAAACAGCAACAGGTTGAACACCCTGTACGTTGGTGTAGACCTGTACGTTTTCTGGATAAACCGACGTAATGGCACCGCGCACACTGCTTTCTACTTGCTGGCTATTTTGGCCCTCTACATTTAATGGGCCAGAACCAGGAATAAAGATATTGCCCTGAGCATCTACAGGTATCACTCGTTCAAACTCAAACGCTCCCCAGGCGCGCACGGTAATTTGATCACCGGGCTTTACTTGGTAGCTAGCGTTCAGGCCATCGCCCATAGCGCCACGAAACCCACCGCTAAACAGATTGGCCCCAAACGGTGGTAACGCATCAGGGTTTTGCGGCTGAGCGCTAACAGGCCCATAGGTGCCGCTTCGCCAATCGGCGCGGGGCGTATCATCCACCTGCTCTTGCTGCTCGCGAGCCTGCCCTTCCGGCAGAATAGTATTGGGCAAGCTAATGCTTTGCGCCCACCCCGAACTGCTTATGGCACTGCTGATGACAACAAAAGAAGCAACGGCAAGAGGGCGTTTAAACGAAAGCCGTTTAAGGAGACGAATAGCGTTCATTAGTAGCGCCCTTGTGCTGCAGAGGATGTAACGGAGGTGCTTTGACTCAGCACCCGCTGATTAACCCAGCCATTGGGAGTTTCGCAAGTGAGGGCGGTGCGGGCAGCGCTGCCTCCGGCTTCTGTTACACGCAGTTGCCTGCACGCTCTGCCGCTGGCGGCTAGATAGGGAGCACCGGCAATGATTTCGACGTTATCACCCCAAGGGCTGCGCACTAGGTTCATGACTGCCCCGGCTGGCGCTTGAGATAGAAAGCCATTGAGGTTGTCGTCACCCAACAGTCTAGCTGAGTCGGTATTCAGCACGTATTGGGCTTGCTGCTGTGTGCTGTTGGGATAGGTAGCGCAGCCGCTTACTACGGCAACGCTTAACGCTGCCAACAGCATGCGAGCTGGCCGCGTCAGAGAAAGTAGGCTATTTGACATGATGATTTCCAGTAAAAAGGCACGCTACCGCCCAGGGATTCTAACGGGCGTATTCCCTTGCCCTACGCTGTGCGGCTTAAAAAGTGGTTAACCTGTGCTAACAAAGCGATGCCATTGTAAGGTATTAACAAGCGAGGCTCTACGTTGACAAACCTTATACAATCAATTAATTAAATTTTGCTACATTACCAATGATACACATAAAAAAAGCCAGCTTTATGAAAGCTGGCTTTTTTCATCACGGGATCAACAACTTAAAAATCAACTTTGACTCATAGCAGGATTAGCTTCCCTCGTAAGGTTTGCATAGATACCCCAAAACGAGGCTAGTAAAAAAGCATACATCATTACACCGCTGTTATGCGTCAGGAACGCTTGAGATAGGCCAAAGTCGATATAGGTGACTGGCAGCAGCACCCCAGCGGTAGCAATGGCACGAACTGCTAAGTTATCGGCTTTTATCTGCTTGGCAAACAGTCGCATAGGGATAATGTATAGCGCTAACAAAACAAACAGGCCAATCAAACCACGCTTGGCAAAGGCGTCAATAAATTCATTGTGCGCATGGCCGTACTGAGCGGCTTCTTGATTAATAACGCCCTTCTCCCCCAGCGCCGCCATCGCTTGCTCGTAGCCGTTACTTCCCCAACCTACCAACGGTTTCTCTTGAATTAGCAGCGTTGCACCACGCCACATTTCAAACCTAGACCCCACCGAGGTAGCGCGGTTCTCGCCTGAGATATACAAATTGACATCACTAACCGCTTGATGAACACGACTTTGCACACCAAGCTGTGGCACTGCGTAGACGGCGATACCAGCGGTTAATACTGCCACAATAGCCGCTACTTTTAGCTTCGGTGAAAGCCCTGTTCCGTAAGCGCGATATAGCACCAGTAACACGATAGGAAAACCTACCCAGCCACCTCGGCTGCCTGAAAATAGCGAGCCTAGTATGCCGCCCATCGCCCCCAGCAGCATGAAAGCCACCCATCCGTTGCGCTGACGCTGAACAACTGCCCACCCAAGCCCTGCTAAACAAAGCACCCCTAACAACATACTTAGGTTGCCAAATTGGATAACGTGGGTGTGGCCTCCTGCGCGCGAAACGCCTTCAAATAACTTTTGCCACCCTGCCCAACTGCCAGCAGATATCGCCCCAACAGCGATCCCTCCCCATAAAAAAGCGAGTTTAGGAGGGTGGGCAATTACCCACCACAGCGCAGGGACGGCGAGTATAAAACGAATGGGTTTATCGATCCCCCTACTGCCTTGTGCATCCCACCAGACCTCAGCCAGGCTAACCAGTGCATAGGCCATTAAAGCGGCGATGACCCATCGATCTTGGGCGGTGAACTGCGGCAAACGCCTCATTACCAAAAGACCAACGCCCGCGAAAAACAGAACCACAGCCCCCAGCGAATAGCCACTAGGGATCACCAGCGACAAGGCTCCTAACAGAAAAATCGCCACACTAGTTAACCAGTGTGGCGTGTATAGTGTGCCGTTTGCAGGCGAATTTTGAGACACCATCAAAGCAAGGTTCCTAATGACTGTTGAACACTCGCAAAAGCCGATAAGCCTTCACACGGGCTTACATTATTACAGGGCTTATACTGTCGAGCCAACCATCACCTTGAAAAGCGTACTTTATATCATTTTGTTAGTAGGCGTTTTTATTGATAAAACCTTTAAAAACAGTCATTACAATGATCTTTAGATCCAGCCATAAAGACCAGTTATCGATGTACCAAAGATCATACTCGACGCGCCGCTGCATTTTTTGCAGGGTGTCCGTTTCCCCCCGCAACCCGTTGACCTGTGCCCAGCCAGTAATGCCAGGCTTTACCTTATGGCGTCGCATATAAGACTCAACCAGCTCTTTATACTGCTCGTTATGAGCTAATGCGTGAGGGCGCGGCCCAACTATCGACATTCGCCCCTGCAGCACATTGAAAAACTGCGGCAACTCATCTAACGATGTGCGCCTTAAAAACGCACCAATTTTGGTAATACGGCTATCGTTTTTCTTCGCCTGGGTGACCTGCCCATTATTTTCATTGTGCACGTGCATAGAGCGGAATTTATAGACTTTAAAGTGTCGCCCATTGGAGCCTTCTCGATACTGCTTGAAAAGCACCGGCCCCGGAGATGTGAGCTTAATGGCTAACGCAATCGCCGCACATACCGGCAATATAAGCAGGGAAATTAACGACCCGATCACAACATCTTCAGAACGCTTGATAAAGCGTGACATGCCACTCATTGGGGAAACGCTTAAATCGATGGCGTAATGGCCTGCCACTTCCGACATGCGATGATTCAGCAGATGCATATCTTGAAAAGCGGGAATAAAACGCACTTCCGCGGTGTGATTACGCAGCGCGTAAAACAGTGCTCGCACCGTTTCACCCATTTCAAAGGGCACGCAGATCCACACTTCCCGAGCGCTAGATTCATTGATACGTCGCGCAATGCGATCTATACAGACATCATTAAGTGGCGCTTTAATACGCTCAACACCGGCAATAGTATGGCCTTCCCAAGAGGCACTACGAATCCCTTTGGCAACATCGAGTACGTTTTGACTTGGCCCAATTAGAAATACTGGCCGACGCGCACCACCTCGCAAACGCACGTGCCGCAGCCCTAACTGAACCAGCAACCGCGCCCCGCCCGCCATTAGAAAAGACGCCACTAGCGTTAACCCTATCCACAGCCTTGAGTAACGCTCTGCGGCGTGAGCGAAATAGATTAATGATGCGGCGGTAATTCCAACGGCTAACCAGACCAACAAGAGTTTTGCCAACATGTGATAAACGGGCGTGATTCGCCAACGTTTATAGCTCTCTGACATGCTGTTGATCACTAACACCAATAAAGCAATGCAGATTAACGCCAACACATACCGCTCATGAAGCTGAAACGAGCCAAAGCGCATGAGATGTGCCAGCCAACCGCCCACAAAAATGGCGAACACATCAAAAAACGGAAATACCACCTGCGGTGGGTAACGCTCCGAAAACGTCATTGTTTTTGGATTACCCATCGTTGTTATCTCCTGCCACGTGTTTGTTCATCATCGGCTATATCGCCCTGCTGCCTATCCAGAATTTGACTTACGCCTTGAGTGAAGACCTGTTCGTAATTAAATTGCTTGCCCACCAAGGAGGCCTGCTCTGATAACACCGAACGCTGAGCAGGTGGTAGTGCATAAAATGCTTCTATGGCTTCTTGCAGCCCCTCTTTTCCATTGTGATAAAAGTAGCCATTTCTCGCTTCTTCTAAATACTCTTTTGCCGCGTGAAGCTTGGCATTAGCAATCACGGGTACGCCGCACGCGAGTGCCTCTACAGCGACTAAACCAAAACTTTCTTTAACAGAAGGAAATACAAATACGGAAAACTGGGCGATTTCACTCGGAAGTTTTGTGCGGGGAAGCGCCCCTGTAAAGGTTACCAACTCCCTTACGCTGAGCTGATCTGCTAACGCCTCTAACGCATCACGCTGAGAGCCGTCACCGATCATCACCAAACGTTTGTTGGGTATTGTTAACTCCGCAAAGGCCTGGAGTAATTCTTGGCAGTTCTTATTGGGCTCCAACCTTGAGACGCAGCCAATTGTAAAAAAATCTTCTGCTCTGATATTAAGCTCACTACTGGCGGCAACAAACTCTTCCCCAATGTTATCTGGGTAAACTTTAATGACCCGTTCAATGGGAATCTGAAGCTCATGACTTAGCTTTTGGCGAAAGTATCCTGAAGGGGCGACACACAGGTCAATCCTTTTTTGTATGCGACGAAAAAGCATACGAAACAGTGACGACTGCATGATTTGGTCTAGGTCAGTACCATGGAAACGAAGCACGATATAAAAGCGCTTGGCCTTCAACAAACTCGCTAAATACAAGATAGGCAGAAAGTAGACTGGGTAATGCACTTCGAGCACAGTTCCAGTTGGCTGCTTAAAAAGTGACACACAGCATCTGCTTAGCAGGCCTGCATAAAGCTTGATTTTGCTTAGTGCTCCGGAGGGCTTGTCTTTAATAGCCACTAGCTCGACATTTTTATCACCGAGCGCTTTTCTCCATGCCTGCTCGGTTGAGCGCACAAATGTGCCGTAGTGCGGCGCTGACTCGGATGGATACATATTAGTCCAAATCAAGACATGGCTCACAACAGCGCTCCCTTTATGCCAAGGTATGTCGCAATATTATCGCCTAGCTCGCTGCTGCTCTCTTGATCTACCAATGCTTCTTGTGGGTCGCGCCTATCAATAAGCTTGTTTAACGCACTGAAGAAGGCTGCTTTATCCGCACAAAATTCGAGTGTGGGATACTTTCCACTGAAAGCTTGAGCAGTATCTAGCTGATGGTCGTTTCGATGCTCGCCTAATGCGTATTGACGCGGCAGGAATACGCCTCGCTTATCATGGTCGAGGCATGACAAGATACTGCCCATGCCTGTATGAGACACTATCCCTTCAGCCTGACAGAACCAGTGGTAGTACTGCTCACTCGATAATGTTTTAAAAATTTCTATCGAGGGGCTGCTGAAGTGGCTATCTTCACCTATTTGAGCAACAACCTTGCCTGAGTAGCCCACGTCTGTGCGCCACTCTTCAAAATATTCAAGCAATCTATCAAAAGGCAGCTGGGTACCTACTGTGATAAAAATCATAATACCTTCCCCCAGTAGCCAACGCGCTTGTCGTTCGTGGCTAGGTGTTCCCACTGTGTTAGGCATACGTCACAGAAAAATTTTGCAATATTTCCTGAAAAAGACAGCTTTTGATAATTTGCCATACTATCGAGCCAAATAACTTTCTTACCTTTTAATTTAGCCACAAAACAAACAATAAGCCCCGGCAGTGCACCCGTTGAAATAACAACATCTGGTTTAGCTTGCTTTAGCAGTGTTGATGCCTGGCGAAAGGCACCTAGAATTTTCCATATACCGCTATCGCGGTGCACATTCGTGAAATAGAGCGCATTTACATCATCAACCTGTACATCTTGTTCAGTTACTGCGAAAACGAACGACGTATTACCGTCATTCGCTTCACCCTTTATTTGTTTATACAAACGTTTAAGCTGTATAAAATGACCGCCAAAAGAAGCCACCATCAAAATTCTCATTTACCTTCTCCTTGAAACGAGGCACGCTTCTCTTTCACCCTATAGACATAACTGACTAAAAAAGCGGTAGCACTAGATGCGATACCAGAATTTACAACATGCCCTGCGGTTAAGCTGACCCCTATCAACGTAATAGCAAGCAGCATAAAGCAAACGCTATCTTTTGGACTGCTAGCAAACAACTGACTGGACCACTTAAGCACTAATAACCACGGGAAGTAAAAAACGAGAGGACCCACAATACCAAAGGCAATGAACACATCGACTAAATCAATCTCGACTAATGACCCCCTAACTGCCAACAGATGATCTACACCAACTCCGAAAAACACATCAAGAAAACTGAAATCGATAATCACTTGGCTAAAGGCATCTTGTAAGAAGGTGACGCGACCACTAAGCAGCGCTCCCCAGATACCGCCATGCAGGCTATAAAGATATATAATTCGATCAAGCAAGCCAGTTGCTTGAATAAACTGATAACCCAGCACTGACATAGCAAACGCACCGCCCAGGCCTAATATATAAATGACAGGAATACGTTTTACATTAAAGTAACCGCCGTGAATCAAAGCATATAAATAGGCAAGACAAATCCCAATCATGGCAACTTTAGTGGCTTTCATAAGGAAAAAAAACAGTAGCACCAGAAATACACTAGATAGCACCCAAACGTTTTTATTTTCGGCGATATAAAAAAGAACGATACTTGCTGAAGCGAGCATTAAATAGCTCATTTCATTACCAGCAATAATAAAGCCCTTGCCACCTATTCCGCCTGCGTACTGAGATTCCCCTACACCAAAAACACCCAGAGTGACGTTCGCCGCCATAGCAACAAAATAAATAAGCATCAGCGCGGCTATCTTTTCTCCACTCCAAAAGCTGCCGTTAGCACTTTCGCCTATTAGATAAAACAGCAGAGCAAGCGTCAAAAGCCCTCTTACAGCCCAAGTAGTGCTTTCCGTTGCCGCACCGTAAACAAACATTTGGTAAGCAATGCTGGCTACTAACAACGCGATCATGATCAGCAGTTGAAAAAAACGCCAGGGATGATACACCAGCAACATAAGCACAACACCTATGAAGCCCAAGGCTTTATAGGGAGCAGATATACTCGGCATTGCCACCTCCTGGTAATGGAAGTAGCCATTTAAGGTATCTACGGCTGGCCATAGCATCAAAAATATCAACAACGTGATATCGAGACAGGTTTTAACCTTTACATCCATGGCTAATCGCCACGTTGATAGGCAACGCGCACTTTTTTCACAAAAATGCTCATTACCGCAGCAATAGGTGCAAATAGAAACGCCAGCAACAGGCCTACTGCCATAATAAAGCTCCTGCCCAACCCAACAGGCTCCAGGCCTCTCACTGCCAGCTGAGATGCGTCGCCTTCATTAATACTGTCAATCCGGCGCTCTAGCAGAAACACCTTTTCAAAATAGGCCGCCTCAAGCTCACCAGCAGTTTCACTACTGCTAGTGCGAGCAGCCTCTAATGCTTCTGAGTATGCTTCAAACTGATATTGAAGATTATTCTTTAGCGTATTGACTAAATTACTTTGATCGTTTTCTATCGCTTGAACAAGGCCATCATGAAAGCGCTCAATAAGCGGTTGATGCTCGTCCTCTGACAAACTGGTCACTCTTAGCAGTAGAGTATTTCTCGGATTGTTAACACTAACTTCAAAAGGCAGCTCTAAAACACTGCTATCTGACAACATGTTACGTTGCTGCTGCTCTAAAAAAACATTATTAACTTTTGCAATAACTTCCTCAGGCGTTTCCAACCCTCTCTTCACCCCTTCAACTGTTTCATAGGAAGCGACGCTATACATTGTTGTAAATTCATACTTAACTGGCTTTAAAAATATAACTAAAACAGTAATCAATAGCACTATAACTATACAGCTAAACATTACCTTCCACTGTCGGAGCAAGAGCACCACAAAGTCAACCAGTGTTATATTTTCAGCCTTACCCGCATCGTTGCTATCCATACACTCTCTCTCATTCCTCATGGAGCTTTTAAATACCACTTATGTGTAATGATTATTATTTCTAACCACTAATTATCGACATTGACTTACTACGCACTCATTTTTTCTATATTTTTTAACTGTTGCGCTGGGTGCTTGTGAACGATGGTGCCAACATCTTGCTCACTCATCCTCTTATTTTTTTGCGGTATAAATACTGCTAATTTCTAGGGTTATCATACCTGTTTGCTAGCAGCTATGTAACTCAACGTAGCTAAGGTTTACCCCGACTTTCTTCATTTTGGTTCAAAATACGCTTAGCCGCGACCTCAAATTTTAATACTTTTCATGAGAACGCCCTATCACAACCATCTATTCTACACTGCAGTTTAACACTCAGCGGCAGGCGCAAAGGCTCTTTTCGGATTGGCGTATTAAGACCATAAAAAAACCGGCCTCGTAATGAGGCCGGTTCTATTTTAACTAACAGGGGTTACCTGCTAAACATGGCTTGAGCCAAGCTTAGAAGTGGTAACGCGCGCCTGTCAGCCAATAAACGTTGTCAGTCAGATCGCTCAGAGTAGTTTCGTCACGATTGATAGACGGTGCGTCGCCATCAGCAACTTCTACGAAAACGTCAAACGCGCTGGAAACTTTGTAGTAAGAACCCAAAGCCCATGCGTTGCTGTCGCCGTTCTTCTCGCCTTCAGGATTGATGCCGTCGCGGCTGACGTGGTAGTAATCACCAGCGAATGCCCAAGGACCTGTGGTGTAAGTTGCACCAATACCAACTTTGTCGTAGCCGTTTTCACGAAGACGTAGGTCTTCGTTGTTTTCACGACCTTCGTAACCCAGACGAACTGACAGCTGATCGTTTACTGCGTAAGAACCGATCAAACCACCCAGGATTTCGCCGTTACCGCCGCCACGCTCAACGTCGTCAACGAAGCCAAGACCTACAGTGATCGGGCCTTGCTCGTAGCGTACGCCACCTTGTGCAGCAACTACGTTGCCTTCTTCACGTACACCAGTAGCGCCACCAGGCACATCTTCAAAACGGCCGCGCTCGCTGTAGTGTTTCAGCTGCAGGAAGGCTGTCCAGCCTTCTAGATCAGGCGTGTAGTAACCGATTGAGTCGCCACGCGACTGTTTCGGGTGACCAGCGAATTCTAAGCCACGGTCGATGTAAACATCGAACGGCAGAGAAACAAACTGGTTGTAGAAACTGTCGAAGTTGCCGCCTTGAATGGTACCGTACTGCTTGCTTTGTAGGCCCAGGTAGCTCTGACGAATTTCAGTGAAGCCAGACTCGGTGTAACGCTCGTCACCCTTGAAGCGCCACTCTAGACGACCGAAAGCGGTCAGGTCAGAGTTAACTTCGTGGCTCATGCGCAGGCCAAGACGAGAATAGACGTCAACGAACTCTTCGCTGTTGTCAATTTTGGCGCCATCGTCATCAAACTCGGGGCCGCCACCAGCGATACCCATGGCGATACGGCCATAGACATCAAGTTTGGTGCCGTCTTGGTCATAAACGGTAGCTGCTTGAGCGGCAGCAGAGGCACCGAGGGCGCCAATGATAGCAGTCGCTAAAAGTGTCTTTTTCATGATGTAGGTTCCTTAACTAGCTTACTGTTTCGATCGTTACCGCAAACTTATCGTGAAGTCTGCAGCTGGCTTGCGGGCCATGCTCTTTATGCCATCCTCCGGTTTTTCCCGGTGGTATGCGGCATGTCCTCAACTAAGCCTTGTTATAGTCCAATGCTCGCAGGTCAAACTCTATACTGGGATTCCAGTGAACGCAATAGAAAAAAACAGTGTTTTTTTACGATTTGCATTTTTTTAAGGAACCCATGGGCAACTGGCAGGTCTCAGCGGCCGGTAAATTTTTGCTGAAGTCCTCTTAATTTATCTTCTAAACTAAGCGGCTCTGCTGTTTTAGCTTTTTCCATCGTATCCCCCCTGCCGCCCTGCACACCTACTTTCTCCGGCGTGGAGCCAGGATTGTTTGGTACTTTTTGGGGTGTTTGTCTTGATGGCTGTCGCGGCTTTCTATTTTCTGAAGGCGGCGCTTGTTTTGATGGATTGCTGTCTTGCTTATCTTTTCGCCGCTCACTGGCATGTCGCGCCGCTTCTTTATCGACTTTGCCTGCCGGGTTTCCATCTAAATCAATTCGCTCAGCCCCTTCTCGCATGGATTTCACATAACGTGGCAGATTTACATAGTTTGCTAGTGCTCGGCGAATTAATTTCCCCGACCAGGGTTCACATTGAGCTAAATCCTGATGAATGCCCACTTTTAGCGGTTTAGTATGTCCAGTGAAAAACGCGTGCGGATAGCGTTTATACCACTGGCGCAAAAGCGCTTGGGGAGAAGGCGGTTGCGGTGCTGGTTCTGCAGTTCCCTTCTCTGCAATGACGGATTCTGTAGCTACTTTATCTGTAATTACTTTATCTATAGTTACTTTATCTGTGACTACCTTGTCATCTGGTATTTTCTCTACAGATACAGCCCCTATAAGCGATGCTTCTGCGGCAGCGGCTTCGCTAGTTACCTGTGTGTCGGGTAATTCTGAGGAAGGCCTTGCATCTTCTGCCAATGGTTCAGCGATAAAGGGATCAGGCTGGGATGGGCTGTGTAACGGCTGCGAAGACGGCTGGCTCTGTGGCACCTGATCAGCCAACTGCCGTTTTAGCATTGCGTTCTCTTCACGCAACGCGTTCAGTTTGGCCTTGGTCTGTTCAAGGTGCGTTTCTAATGTTTCTAACAGATCCAGCACTGTTGTTTCGGCCATACCCCCTCCTCCTTTGCGCTGATCAGTCGGCGATCCGCTCATAAACTACAAAGTCGTATTGGGGCTGCCCTTCCGCTGGCTTGCCCGCTACACGCTGAACTTCCTGCCACTCTTCCATTGAGAATTCTGGAAAAACGGCATCACCGTCGACTTCAATATCCACTTCAGTAATATAAAGCCGCTGGGCATGGGGAAGCGCTTGCCGATAAATTTCTCCTCCTCCCATCACCATGATTTCTTCGGCGGCTTCAATGGTGGCCTGTTGGTCGGCTAATGCCAATGCTGCTGGTAGCTCATGACAAATCCGCACGCCCTCGGCGGCAAAGTTTGTATCACGGGTTACCACAATATTGAGCCGATTAGGCAACGGCCTGCCTATCGACGCATAGGTTTTGCGCCCCATGACGAGCGGCTTGGCCTGGGTCATGCGCTTGAAGAACTTTAGATCTTCAGGTAGATACCAAGGCAGCTTACCGTCTACACCAATCACCCGGTTTTTGGCCATCGCCACAATCATCGCTATTGGCACCAGGGGGTCATAAGCATTTTGCTGCTGGCTCATACCGCCACCTCCGCTTTGATATGGGGGTGCGATTCATAATCTTCGATGTGGATATCGTCAAAGGTGAAATCGAACAAATTGGTTACCTGGGGGTTAAGCACCAAACGTGGCGACGCTTTAGGCGTGCGGCTCAACTGCTCCTGGGCCTGCTCTAAGTGGTTGCTGTAAAGATGGGCATCACCCAGCGTATGCACAAACTCGCCAGGCTCTAGGCCGGTTACTTGAGCCACCATACTGAGCAATAACGCATAGCTTGCAATATTAAACGGCACGCCTAAAAAGATATCTGCACTGCGTTGGTAAAGCTGACACGAGAGACGCCCATTGGCCACATAAAATTGAAATAAACAGTGGCAAGGCGGCAGTTTCATTTCATCGACTTGACCTGGATTCCAGGCTGAAACAATCAGTCGCCGCGATTGAGGCGTGGTACGAATTTGCTCTAACACGTTAGAAATCTGGTCGACGCTACCGCCATTGGGATTCGGCCAGCTGCGCCACTGGTAGCCATAAACAGGACCAAGATTACCGTTTTCGTCGGCCCAGTCGTCCCAGATGCGCACGCCATTTTCTTTGAGATACCCGATATTGGTATCACCTTTAAGAAACCACAGCAGCTCATGAATAATAGAGCGCAGATGCAGTTTTTTAGTGGTTAACAGCGGAAAGCCTTGAGAGAGATCGAAACGCATTTGATGACCAAACACTGAACGCGTACCAACGCCAGTGCGGTCATTCCGGTCAATGCCCTGCTCCAGCACGGTGCGCATTAGGTCGAGATATGGCTGTTCAAGCGCTTCTTTCGGCGTGGACGTTATTGCAGTCACAGAAATTCCAGATTAACAGGCAATGTAGGTGGGTATTCTAGGCTGGTATAGGGGGGTAGGTCGAGCCTAATTAGGCCTCCTTCGCGGGTGCGCTTCGCTTACCACGCGCTACAAAACCTTTAACGTCAATCTATTGCGATTATCGTAGCGCGGTGTAACAAGTCTTGTGGGGAGCGAGCAAATGAGTCACCAGCAACGGCGACAGCCGCCTTGCTTAATAACAGCGCCGTTTCGCGCTGGCGCACCATCGCTGGTGCGCTGCGCCTTGCAACGCGCTACACCTTGGCATCGATGGGTTGATTACGCGACCAAGCAATGAAAGCAAGGCCCAAGGCGATCATCGGGAGCGTCAGCAGCATACCCATGGTGAACCAGCCGAAAGCGAGATAGCCAATGTGGGCATCCGGCATACGTACAAATTCAACTATAAAGCGGAAGACGCCGTAGCCTAACAGGAACAAGCCTGAGACAAATCCTCTGGCTCGTGGCTTGGCAGATACCCACCACAGAATGGCAAACAGTACGACACCTTCCAGGACGGCTTCGTAAAGCGCTGAAGGGTGGCGTGGTTCTGGTCCCATACCAGGAAATGGCATGCCCCAGGGTAGCGACGTCACACGACCTGGCAGCTCATGGTTGATGAAATTACCAATCCGTCCTGCGCCTAAACCAATCGGCACCAGCGGAGCAATGAAGTCTGTGAGGGTGAGAAACGCCAGTTGTTTACGGCGTGCAAATAGCCATGCGGCAAGTAGCACCCCTAATAAACCACCATGGAAACTCATGCCGCCATCCCATACGCGGAACACCCATAGCGGGTCAGCCGCCCACTGCCCTAGGCCATAAAACAGTGCGTATCCTAATCGCCCTCCCACCACTACACCTATGGCGCAGTAAAAGAGCAGGTCACCGATATCATCCTTGGTCAGCCCAATACGTGGCGCCCGTTTACACCCTAGCCACCATGCCGCAACAAACCCCACCACATACATTAAGCCGTACCAATGAACCTGCAGCGGGCCAAGTGAAATCGCTACAGGGTCGATCGTTGGGTAATTAATCATCGAGAATCTCTAAGCAAACAGGAAAAAACAGCAGCGTGACATAAGTGAATTACGCCAATATGAAGCGCAAGCCCACGACAGCCAACAGCGTTGCAAATGAAAATCTCAGCACAGTGGCCGAGAGGACATGAGCCAAACGAACTCCAACCCGTGCAAACGGTACGCTTGTTAGCACAATGCCGATAAAGGCTGGCCACATGACAAAGCCAGTCGTCCATTGAGGAAGAAGCGGATTCCCCCACCCCACAACAATGAACGTTAACGCCCCAACCGCCGCTATTGGTAAACCACAGGCGGCAGAAGTTCCCACCGCTTGGGTCATGCTAGCACCACAACGTGAAAGCCAAGGCACTGTCATTGTGCCTCCCCCAATACCAAACAGTGCTGATATAGCCCCCACTACGCCGCCAGCAATGGTCATCGCAACATTTCCCGGTGGTGTACTGCCAGGCTTTGGCGAAAGACCAAAAACCATTTTGGTTGCTAGCAGCAATACAAACACCCCGAATAACGTTCCCAAAACGGTGCCAGAAAGGTTGTCTGCGATAAATACACCACCGATAGCTCCCAACATAAGTCCGGGCAACAACGCCATGAACCATGGTTTATGAATACTGCCTTTTCGGAAGTGTCCTAACGCTGACGAAGCCCCCGTGACCACGATCGTCGCTAGGGAGGTGCCTACTGCAAGATGCATGGTGATTTCAGGAGCAACCCCTTGTAGGCTAAACGCAAAGACAAGCGCAGGCACAATAATTAAACCGCCCCCTACTCCAAACAAACCGGCCATGGTGCCTGCCACTGCGCCTAGCAACAAATACCCTGCTAAAATACTCAATACTGTCATTTATTTTGCACCGGGTTATTCGCGCCGGGCACCCACTTGGTAATCATGCTAAGTAGTGTCTCGGGTTTGTAGGGCTTGGCTAGCACGTCATCCATACCTGCAGCGTTATAAGCGCCATATCCGGCGCTATCAACGTTTGCGGTGAGAGCAATCAAGACACTGCGTCGCTGACCGCCACTATGACGTTCGAAAGTTCGCCAGCGGCGTGCAGTTTCTAGCCCATCTAAGGTCGGCATAAAAATATCCATAAATACCAGATCATAAAAAATCATTTGCTGGCAGTCTAAGGCCTGCTCGCCACTACTGACGCCATCTACCTGAAGCCCCTGGGTTTCCAGCATTTGACGTGCCAGCATTAAATTAACGGGACCATCATCTACCACTAAAATACGCAGCTTGCGATCTGAAACGGGAAACGATTGTTCATAAACATCTGTTTCATTGACACTTTGCTGAACAAAGTTAGTAAGCAGTGCGCGTATATCCGCCAGTCGTTCACGCACATAGGTAATATTCTGTTGGCATGTTTCTGAATAATCCGTCTCCAACATATCGCCTAAATGATCAAACAATCCGTCAGCTTCACGCTGTAGTAACGTTAGATAGCCAGACTTCAAACGTGACTCTTCCCGCGCACGGTCGCGCCCAGCAATAAGGTGTTTCAACTGTTTTTGCTGGTGATGCAGATCATCGAGTAGGGCTTGATCGGGCCTAACTGGCTCGCTTGAAGAAGCTGGGTTCTGGGTATCCTCTTCAGCGCGTATAACATCTGCCAACAACTGATTGACTATCGCCAGACGGTTAAGCGGTAGTTCCTCGTCAAACTCTTTCGCCTGCGCATGAGCCTGATCAGGCTGCCGATTAACTAACTTGGCGGCTTGGCGCTCTAGCTCTGCCAGCTCATGCATGAAACGGGCATCTTTTTGCTTTGCACGACTCTTAACCAGCATCAAAAAAACGCCAACGTTTAAACAACTGCCCAGAAGCAACGCGAGGGTCAGCCATAGGGTGGTGCTCCACGTTGTTTGACTGGGGGAAAGCCCCCAGACTACCAACCCTACCAACACACAAAGCAGTACCAGGGCCGCCTGAATGAGTAAAAGAGGCCACAGAGTGGGCCAAACAATCGCATTCCAGAAGTGCTCTCGCTGATAGCGTTGCATAGTGTGCGCCTTCCTAGGTGGCTTCTTAAATATTACGCCTTAACATGTTGGCAGCCATAGCATGGCTAAGCATATTTATATTAATGTTAAGTGTATGTCTACGCATCAATACTGTCATACCACACTGGCTGATTGGTTTCCTGTTACTATTCGCGAGCCTTATTTATGTGCTTAATCACTTTTTCTTGGTCTCCTGGCTCTTCAATACCATTGCGCTTGGCAGGTAACCGGGATGAGTTCCATCAGCGGCCTACGGCTCCTCTTGCTCATTGGGAAGAGTACCCTGCTTTGCTGGGAGGACGCGACTTGGAAGCTGGTGGTACATGGTTAGCCGCCAACTCTCAAGGCGTTGTCGCAGCATTGACTAATGTGCGTGACCCCGCGCTGGCGACGCCGGCCAACGCGCCGAGCCGAGGCGAACTCGTTGCGAGCGTCTTACAAAGCAACGATGTAGAGGCATGGCTTAAAGCACAGGAACGCACGACCGCCCACCGCTATGCCGGATTTAATCTGTTGGTTGCCACACAACACCACATGTGGCACTTGCACCGCGGCCGTCATGGGGTAGTACTTACCCGAATCCCACCTGGGGTTCATGGCTTGTCAAACGCCACCCTTAATACTCCCTGGCCAAAATTGAACCTGGTTCGCGACGCCTTGTTAAACAGCGCCGACGAACAGTGGCAGACCGCGACGCAGCATGCGCTGCATGATTCGCAAACCGCACCTGATGAGCAGCTACCGGATACCGGGGTGGGTTTAACGCTAGAGCGCCAGCTCTCTTCCGCGTTTATTGTTGGTGAACATTACGGCACCCGGGCAACCACTTGGCTAACGCTAAACCACCAGAGGCAGGTAAAAATTACCGAGCAGCGGTTTGGACCACTCGGTCGTTTTGAGGGAGAAACCACATTGACAACACCCTGCCCCCTAGCACTCAATTAGCCCCAGCATTAATCTCGTGGTGGCATTAAGTGTGAAAGCTGCCACTCATCCATACGCTGATTGAGGTGTTCATGCACTAATGCTGGTGTATCCAGATCCATGATCTCTTTAAGCAGCGTTTGTGCATCTTGCATCGACACTCGGCGAATAGCAGCCCGCACTCGGGGCAAACTAGGGGCATTCATAGAAAGGCTGGTGAATCCCATGGCCATTAATAGCAGCGCACCAGCGGGGTCACCTGCTAATTCGCCGCAAAGCGATATAGGCTTTTCTAGCCGAGTAGCATCCTGAGCGAGCTCTTGCAGCGCGCCTAGCAGCGCTGGGTGCAACGCATCGTACAGGCTAGAGACGCGAGGATTATTGCGATCTACCGCGAGCAAATATTGGGTAAGGTCGTTACTGCCTACCGAGAAGAAATCGACCCGTTTCGCCAGCGCATCCATTTGATAAATAGTCGCAGGCACTTCAATCATTACGCCTACTTTAGGCCGTTCGACAACAATACCTTCTTCGCCTAGCTCAAGAATGGCACGATCCAGCAGACGAATCGCTTCGTCGACCTCTTCCACATTGGTAATCATCGGGAAGAGCACGTAGAGATTATTCAAATCATGCGACGCTTTCAGCATGGCACGCAGCTGCACCATCAATACTTCTGGATGATCGAGGGTTACCCGCATTCCCCGCCAGCCCAAGAATGGATTAGCTTCTTCAATGGGAAAATAGGGAAGGTCTTTATCGCCGCCGATATCCAGCGTTCGCATTACCACCGGCAGTGGCGAAAAGCCTTCTAACTGCTCGCGGTACATGCGCATTTGTTCTTTCTCACCGGGGAAGCGCTCGGTAATCATAAATGGCACTTCGGTGCGGTATAGGCCTACGCCGCCGATACGGCTTTTCAGCAACGCCGAGGCATCAACCGCCAGACCGGTGTTAACCATTAGCGGCATGGCATGGCCATCTGGCGTTTCACTGGGCAGGTCTTGCTCGTGCTCCAGTAGCTCACTCAGCGCGGTTTCTTCGGCAATCAAGCTTTCGTAGCGGGTTCTTAGCTCTGGCGCTGGGCGCACAAATAGCCGCCCCCGGTGGCCATCAAGCACTACCGGCGCGCCGTTTAAGCGCGGCAACGGGAGATCCACCATCCCAAGTACCGTAGGAATACCCATGGCGCGGGCTACAATCGCAACATGTGAGGTACTCGAGCCACGCACGGACACCAAGCCTTTTAGCTTGTCTCTTGGCACTTCTCCAAGCATGGCAACGCTAATTTCATCACCTACCAAAATGGCGTTTTCTGGATAGGTTTCTGGCGTGGAAGGCGTGTCTTCTTGAAGATGCGCCAGCACACGGCGACCAAGATCGCGAATATCTGCCGCCCGCTCACGCAAATAGTCGTCGTCTACGCGCTCAAGGTATTGCACATGGCGGCGCACCACATCGGCTAATGCCCCAGGAGCCCACTGCCCTTCACGAATACGCTTTTCAACTTCTTCAGAGAGCGCCGCTTCGCCAAGCATTTGCTGATAAACGTCAAATAGCGCCAGCTCTTGGGAAGAAATACGATTAACCAAGCGCTCTGCCGCTGCGCGAATTTCATCGCGTGTTTTGCCAATGGCTTCTTTTAATCGTGCAACTTCGTAATCTTGGTCGCTGGGAATAAGGTCGGGTACGCTGTTCAGGTCAGCGGGCGGCGTAATCACTACCGCTTCACCTATGGACATACCTGGGGAAGCCGCCACGCCTTTAAACATGGCCTGACCACCCGGAAGCGCAGGCCGTGAAAGGTTGCCGGTAGCAAGCGCGTGGGCCAGTACGCCTGCCAACTGGGCAGCCATGGTGACAAGGAAAGCTTCATCTTCATCGTCATACTGACGTTTTTCGGCTTGCTGTACGACTAAAACGCCCAACATGAGGCGCTGATGAATAATCGGCACCCCCAAGAAGCTGGAATAGCGCTCTTCACCGGTTGCTTCAAAATAGCGGAAGTGGGAGTGGGACTGAGCATCTTCTAAGTTAAGCGGTTCGCTGCGCTTAGCAACCAACCCCACTAGGCCTTCACCTAGCGGTAGCACGACGCGACCTACCGCTTGAGTACGTAGGCCTATCGTTTCCATTAATACGAGTGACTCAAGCTCCTTGTCATATAAATAGAAGGAGCACACATCAGTCTGCATGGCCTTGCGTATGCGGCGTACCATCGTTGACAGCGCGGCGTCGAGGTTTCTTGCGCCATTCACTTCTTGAATAACGCGTCGCAGCACCTCAAGCATGGACGTTTTTCTATTCACTATTATTTGCCTCGCTGAGGGATTTTCGGCCAGCTGTCACTGTTTACTTAGAACAGTTCCTTCAAAACGGTTCTTTCAAAACGGTTCTTTCAAAACGGTTCTTTCAAAACGGTTCTTGCAAAACAGTGGAGTGCACGTTATCCATCGTTATCTTGTTGCGCCAAGCGCTGAACGCGAGGAGAAAGCTCCCGTAGCGCGCGCCGATATACCTCACGTTTGAACGGCACCACTTGCCCTAGTGGGTACCAGTAACTTACCCATCGCCAACCATCAAATTCGGGTTTAGGCGTTGCCGTCATGCAGATTCGATTTTCTTGGCAGCGAATCTTGAGTAAAAACCACTTCTGCTTTTGGCCGATACAAACCGGCCGTGAGTGGGTGCGAATCATGCGTCGTGGTAGACGATAGCGCAGCCATCCCCGGGTACAAGCGACAATATCAACATCGTCGGCGGTTAGACCGATCTCCTCAAAAAGCTCGCGAAAAAGCGCTTGATGTGGTGTTTCGTTTGCCTTGATGCCTCCCTGGGGAAACTGCCACGCGTTTTGCCCTACACGACGCGCCCAAAGCAGCTGCCCCTGGCTATTGGCAATAATAATGCCAACATTGGGGCGAAAGCCGTCAGCGTCGATCACGGACATCACCTTAATAAATTTTCAGTTGTCCCCATTTTTCCACAAGGGAGACAAGCGTATCAATACAATATAACGCTAAGTGGTTAAACCAAGGTGACTCTGCGATAATCCGCCGCTTTGCGAACCATCGCTAACGACCAATATTGACGACCAACTTAACCATAAGGGGAGCGCCGTGAGTCTGGCTATTTTCGATTTGGATAATACGCTGATATCCATCGACAGCGATCATGCCTGGGGCGAGTTTTTGCTCGAACAGGGGGCAGTTGATCCAATTGCCTACCGCGAGGCCAATGAGCGCTTTATGGCCGACTACAACGCAGGCACGTTAGATATGGCGGCCTTTTTGGAAATGGCATTGAAGCCACTGGCTGAAAACACGCCAGAGCAGTTAGCTGCTTGGCACCAGCAGTTTATGGCCAGCAAAATCGAGCCGAATATCTTGCCTAAAGCAGAAGAACTGTTGGCCCGGCACCGTACAAAAGGCGATACGCTGCTGATCATTACCGCGACTAATCGCTTTATTACCGCCCCCATCGCCGACCGCTTGGGCGTTGACGCCTTGATTGCCGTTGAACCGGAAATAGCCGATGGCCGCTACACTGGCCGTGTAGCGGGCACTCCCAGCTACCGCGAAGGCAAAGTGACCCGCTTAAAGCAGTGGCTTGAGGGCCAAGAGTTCACCATGGACGGCGCATGGTTTTACAGCGACTCCCACAACGACCTTCCCCTGCTTGAACAAGTGGAGCACCCAGTAGCCGTCGACCCCGACGACACTCTTCGCCAAGTGGCCGAAGAACGCCAATGGCGTATTATGAGCTTGCGGGATTGAGCCAACTGCCCCGCGGGTGCGCTGACGCTTACGCCGCGCTACAAACCCGTTAATTCAATACGTTGCAAACGTAGCGCGTGGTAACGCATCTTGCGAGGAACGAGCAAATGAGGCACCCGCGAACGGCTATGGCACTGCCCCGCGGGTGCGCTGACGCTTACACCGCGCTACAAACCCGTTAATTCAATACGTTGAAACGTAGCGCGTGGTAACGCATCTTGCGAGGCACGAGCAAATGAGGCACCCGCGAACGGCTATGGCTCTGCCCCGCGGGTGCGCTGACGCTTACACCGCGCTACAAACCCGTTAATTCAATACGTTGAAACGTAGCGCGTGGTAACGCATCTTGCGAGGCACGAGCAAATGAGGCACCCGCGAATGGCTATGGCTCTGCCCCGCGGGTGCGCTGACGCTTACACCGCGCTACAAACCCGTTAATTCAATACGTTGCAAACGTAGCGCGTGGTAACGCATCTTGCGCGGCACGTGCAAATGAGGCACCCGCGAACGACTATGGCTCTGCCCCGCGGGTGCGCTGACGCTTACACCGCGCTACAAACCCGTTAATTCAATACGTTGCAAACGTAGCGCGTGGTAACGCATCTTGCGAGGCACGTGCAAATGAGGCACCCGCGAACTGAAAAGCGGCACCGCCCAATAAAAAAACCCCGCAAGCATTAAGCCTGCGGGGTTTCGCATTACTGGGCATTGTTCTTAAAACTGTTCTCAAAACCGTTCTAAGAACGCCAGCAGGCGTGCTTAGCCGAGCAGGTGCTCAACGGCCGCGCGCTCTTCACGCAGTTCTTTCTCGGTAGCCTGCATCTTCTCTTTGCTGAACGCGTCCAACTCAAAACCTTGAACGATTTCATACTTGCCACCCTGACAACGGACTGGGTAGGAGTAGATGATGCCTTCTTCAATGCCGTAGCTGCCGTCAGACGGGATCGCCATGCTAACGATACCATCGCAACCCAGCGCCCAATCACGCATGTGGTCAATCGCTGAAGACGCCGCAGACGCTGCAGAAGATGCGCCACGTGCTTTAATAATCGCCGCGCCGCGCTGCTGTACTGTCGGGATAAAGTCGTTTTCGTACCAGTCACGCTCGACCAGATCAAAGGCAGCTTTGCCGTCTACTTTGCACTGCGCCAGATCCGGGTACTGGGTAGCACTGTGGTTGCCCCAGATAATCATGCTGTCAACGTCAGACACATGCTTGCCAGTTTTCTGAGCCAGCTGCGTCAGCGCACGGTTGTGGTCCAAACGCGTCATTGCGGTGAACTGACCTGCATCGAGGTCCGGCGCATTGCAAGAAGCAATCAATGCGTTGGTGTTAGCCGGGTTACCGACGACCAGCACGCGCACATCACGGCTAGCGTGATCGTTCAGCGCTTTACCTTGTACAGAGAAGATCGCGGCGTTGGCTTCTAGCAGATCTTTACGCTCCATCCCTGGGCCACGCGGACGTGCACCTACCAGCAAGGCGAAATCGGCATCTTTGAAGGCAACGTTCGGATCATCAGTAGCAACGATGTCTTGTACCAGCGGGAAGGCACAGTCGTTAACTTCCATGACAACGCCATTCAAGGCGTCCATGGCTTGGGGAATTTCGAGAAGCTGGAGAATGACTGGCTGATCCGGCCCCAGCATATCGCCAGCGGCGATGCGGAAAATAAGAGAATAGCTGATCTGGCCGGCACCGCCGGTAATCGCAATACGTACTGGATCTTTCATCATTGCTCCTTGATGGTTCGCCTAGTGAGGGTTCTCGTCTGAGAGTGGGTCGACAGAACTCAAGACGCAAAGATGGTATGCCCAGATGTGCAAAAACTCAATCATACATGAGACTACTACCCATTCTCTCAGCGGCTTGGTACTCGCTGCCAAACGCCAGTTGCGCTATGGTGTGTCGGTCAATAAGCATTAACTCTTAATATGACTTCCCCCTCAGCATGACTTACCTTGTGTGATTTTTTTGGGTTAATACGGATATAAATACCCCATGCGACGAATCCCCTACTCTTACGCGCTTGCTAGTCTACTGGTTCTGGCGCTTGTGATATGGCTAGCGGTTGGCGATTTCCAACGTTTTCAAAGCACGCCGCCTGATGTGAATTCCACTGAACGCGACTCAACACCCCGCGTAGAAGTGATCACCCAACAGAGCGCGCCCTATATTCCCAGGCATGTGCTGCAAGGCCAGCTAACCGCGGAAAGAGAAACACTGCTGCGTGCCAACGTGATGGGCTATGTCGCAGAAAAGCCGGTGGCCCAAGGAGAAACTGTCAGCCGAGGCGAAACACTGCTGATACTGGATAACGACGCGCTACCCCAACGTTTACAGCAGGCACGTGATGAGTTAACGCTTGCTGAGTCAGAGTACGCGGGGGCCCAAAACCTACGCCGCCGTGAGCTGATTTCTCAGCCAGAACTGCTGCGCCTGCAAAGTGCATTAAGCGCCAGCGCAGCCCAGGTAGCTCAGTTGGAAAAGCAGTTAAGCGATACCCGCCCAACCGCTCCCTTTGAAGGCGTGCTGGATCGCGTCCAGGTAGAGCTTGGCGACTTACTGCAGCCCGGCGAAGAGTGGGCACGACTGATCGACGATCGGCGACTAACCGGCACAGCATGGGTTGCCCAACAGCAAATCGGCGAGTTAAGCGTTGGCTTACCGGTCACCGCGCGACTGCTCAACGGCCGTTCGCTTTCCGGTGAAGTGTCCTACATTAGCAGCCGCGCAGAGGAAGCCACTCGCACGTTCTATATCGAAGTAACGCTCGACAATCCAGAAAGGCAACGCTTAGCAGGCGGCAGCGCTGAATTCACCGTGACGCTGCCTCCTCGCCAGGTGCATACCCTATCACCCGCTCTTTTTAGCCTGGATGATCAGGGCCAACTAGCCATCAAACACGTTGTTGAGAATAACCGTGTTGCCCAAACGGCTATTGAGCTGGTGAGTGCCGATACCGAACGCGCCTACGTCACCGGCTTACCTAACACCGTGCGGTTGATCACCCTGGGCGCAGGCTTAGTCAGCCCAGGCGAAACCGTAGCACCAGTGTCTACCCAGGAAGGTGGTCATGCGTCAGTTGATTAATGCGGCGCTAACCCACACACGAACCACCCTGCTGTTGCTGGTCGGCCTGCTGCTGGCGGGTACGACTGCCTGGCAGATGATTCCGAAGGAAGCCAATCCAGACGTCACTATCCCGATTATTTACGTCTCACTTTCGCTGGAAGGCGTTAGCCCGGAAGATGGCGAGCGCCTGCTGGTCCGCCCAATGGAGCAAGAATTGCGCGGAATTGAAGGGTTGCGCAAGTTTACCGCCCAGTCTAGCGAAGGGCATGGTTCGGTGACGCTAGAGTTTGATCCCGGCTTTGATCCGGATACGGCGCTTTCTGATGTACGCGAGCGCGTGGATATCGCCCGCAGTAGCTTACCGGATGAGGCGGACGAGCCGCGGGTAATGGAGGTTAACGTCTCCGAGTTTCCGGTCCTGAGCATTGGCCTTTCCGGCGAGCTGGATACCCGAGAACGGGTCACCATCGCGCGGCGCTTGAAGGAGGAGATAGAGGGCATTGCCGATGTTCTAGAGGTCGATATTGCTGGCGACCGCGAGGATTTGCTCGAAATCGTCGTTGATCCGCTGGTGCTGGAAAGCTATGGCGTTGATTTTGACACGCTATTTAATCAAATCTCACGCAATAATCGCTTGGTAGCTGCTGGCAGTTTGGATACTGGTGCTGGGCGGTTGGCGCTAAAGGTACCAGGCATTATCGAATCATTAAACGATGTCATGGACATGCCGGTGAAAGTTGACGGCGATCAGGTGGTTACGTTTGGCGATGTTGCGTGGATCTTGCCGACCTACAAAGACCCCGAAGGGTTTGCCCGCATAGACGGCCAACCTGCGGTAGTGCTGGAAATTTCCAAGCGTGCTGGGGCGAATATCATCGCCACCATTGACGCAGTGAGAGAGCGCTTTGCCCAGGCGGGCGACCTGCTGCCGGAACAACTGCGCATCACCACGATTTTAGATGAGTCGGTTACCGTTCAAAACATGCTCTCTGAGCTATTAAATAACGTGCTAACCGCGGTGGTATTGGTATTGATTGTTGTAGTAGCCGTGATGGGCTGGCGCATGGCGCTGCTGGTAGGCCTGACCATACCCGGTGCGTTTTTAACCGGCATTCTGCTGGTTTGGGCGTTTGGGTTTACGCTCAACATTGTGGTGCTATTTGCGCTCATCTTAGTCGCTGGCATGCTAGTTGATGGCGCCATTGTGGTCAGCGAGCTTGCTGACCGACACCTGCATGAGGGGCAATCTCCCCACCAGGCTTGGCTGAATGCGGCGACACGCATGAGTTGGCCGGTTATTGCCTCTACCGCGACAACGCTTGCGGTATTTGTGCCGCTGCTGTTTTGGCCAGGCGTGGTAGGCCAGTTTATGAAGTACCTGCCTGCCACCGTCATATTGTGCCTTCTTGCATCGCTAGCCATGGCACTGGTGTTTCTGCCTACCCTGGGTCGACTGTTTACCCGTACATCCCCTACAGCTACTGCTGAAGCCGGCCCTATCGATGAAAGCACGTCACTTGGGCGTGGCTATCGCCGCGTATTAGGGCGCTTGCTACAGCACCCTGCCTGGGTATTAGTATTTGCGGTACTGCTAATTGCACTGCTGTATACCGGCTATGCTCGCTTTAACCATGGTGTTGACTTCTTTCCCAATGTAGAACCGGACAGCGCTCAGGTTCTGGTACGCGCTCGTGGCGATTTTTCTGCCAAAGAATCCGATGCCATCTTGAAGCGGGTAGAGAACCGCTTAGGCAGCATGGGTGAAGTCGAAGCGCTTTATGCGCGCTCCTTTGCAGTGCCCGACCAACAAATGGGCAATGATGTGATCGGGATGCTGCAGTTTCAGTTTGTCGACTGGTATCAGCGCCGCCCTGCCCGCGCGATTCTGGCTGACATGGCCGAGCGCACCCAAGATCTACCGGGCATTAACCTGGAATTCCAAGAGCAAGATATGGGACCCGGTGGCGGTAAGCCAATTGTGCTAGAGGTAAGTGCCACCGACCCAGATATTGCTAACACTGGCGTTGACCAGATTACTGCACTGATGCGTGAGCTAGGCGGTTTTACCGATATACAGGATAACCGCAGCCTGCCGGGGGTCGAATGGCAGGTAAAGGTTAACCGGGAAGCCGCTGCCCGTATGGGAACCGACATCACCACCATTGGCAGTGCCGTACAACTGCTGACTACTGGCCTTCAAGTCGCTAATTATCGCCCGCCCACCGTTACTGATGAAGTGGATATTCGCGTGCGATTACCGGAACACTGGCGCACGCTCAACCAGCTTGAACGACTGACTATCAACACCCCACGTGGCCAAGTGCCTATAGCTCACTTTGTAGAAATTACGCCTGCTCCTAAAGTGGGCACCCTGAACCGTATTGATGGGCGCCGTGCTATTACCGTTGAGGCTGATTTAGCGCCTGGCTATTTAGCAGACGAGCGACTGCGGGCGCTACTGGATGCAGGCCAAGGCCAGCTTCCCGATGGTCTGATGGTTAATGTGGCGGGTGAACAAGAGGATCAGCAGGAATCCATGCAGTTCTTGATCAGCGCGTTCTTGATCGCGATCGGGTTAATGGCGCTGATTCTGGTGACACAGTTCAATAGCTATTATCAAGCAGCCCTGGTGCTGTCGGCCATTGTGTTTTCCACTGCGGGCGTTTTGATGGGGCTGCTTATTACTGGCCAAGCATTTGGGATTGTCATGGTGGGCATGGGCGTTATCGCCCTGGCGGGTATTGTAGTGAATAACAATATCGTCTTAATCGACACTTACAACGAGTTGCGCGGCCAAGGCATGACCCCGACAGAAGCAGCATTGGAAGCAGGCACCCTGCGCTTGCGGCCAGTGCTTCTCACCGCCATTACCACCGTGCTGGGGTTAATGCCGATGGTGCTAGGAATCAACGTTAATCTTTTTGCACCCGCGCTAGGGTTTAACGCCCCTTCCGCCCAATGGTGGACACAAATGTCCAGCGCGATTGCAGGTGGCTTAACCTTTGCCACTGCCCTAACGCTCTTGCTAACGCCTTGCATGTTAGTAATAGGCGGCAAGCTAAGGCGTGAGACGTGAGGCTGCATAGCAGGCGCGGCTAGGCCACCGTTCGCGGGTGCCTCATTTGCTCGTGCCTCGCAAGATTCGTTACTCCGGCTACAAAATATATTGAATGCACAGGGGTTGTAGCGCGTGGTAAGCGAAGCGCACCCGCGAGGCATCGCCACAGCAACCATGCGTGCCGGGCCACCGTTCGCGGGTGCCTCATTTGCTCGTACCTCGCAAGATTCGTTACGCCGCGCTACAAAATATATTGAATGCACAAGGGGTGTAGCGCGTGGTAAGCGAAGCGCACCCGCGAGGCATCGCCGCAGCAGCCATTCGTGCCGGGCCACCGTTCGCGGATGCCTCATTTACTCGTGCCTCGCAAGATTCGTTACGCCGCGCTACAAAATATATTGAATGCACAGGGGTTGTAGCGCGTGGTAAGCGAAGCGCACCCGCGAGGCATCGCCACAGCAACCATGCGTGCCGGGCCACCGTTCGCGGGTGCCTCATTTGCTCGTGCCTCGCAAGATTCGTTACGCCGCGCTACAAAGTATACTGAATTCACAGGGGTTGTAGCGCGTGGTAAGCGAAGCGCACCCGCGAGGCAACGCCACAGCAACCATGCGTGCCGGGCTCAACGTTCGCGGGTGCCTCATTTGCTCGTGCCTCGCAAGATTCGTTACGCCGCGCTACAAAATATAATGAATAGTGCTAAGCAGGTGACTTCATCTGCTGGGGGCTGTGGGCGGCGTGCATACGGGCGATTAGCTGATCTTCAAGAGCGAAGCGCTCTGCCAACCCTTTCGCTAAACGGTCAATCCATGCAGGTAAACGCACTAGGTTCTGCTGGCAACGCACTGGCGAGGCAAAGTCTTCGTCAAACTCCAGCACCATAGCCGTCGACATTTCTAAGCGCTCAAGGAGCTTTGCAGCGATGTGCAGCGCACTCTCGTCGTCAAATGCCTTTGCTTCCTCAGCAAGCTGGGGGTAAATCTCGAAGTGCCCTGCGCTGATGTAGTCCATCAGTAACTCACTAAAAGTATCAATGCGTGCTTTGCTAATCGCCTCTAATTCGGCGTCACAGGCATCTTTCAGCTCAATGAAGCTAACTAACAGCGAGCGGCGCTGATCAAGCCAACGATCAATCAAGCTGTGCACGCCTCCCCAGCGCTCCAGGGCATTTTTGCAATCTTCGAGCATGGGGCTTTCTCCTTACAGATAGCCGTCTCCAACTAAGCTAGACTCGCGCGTCCGGGGACAGCTGTCAATCCTAGCGGGTACGGTTTACTTAATTAAATGAGGCCAATCAATTAGCGTAAACCTTATCACTTATTTAACTCTTTTTTACAGACCATAGAATACGCAGAGGCGCGATCGCGAGCAATAAAAAGCCAATCAAGGTCCATGCAGGAAGTGATAAGCCCAAAAACATGAAATCGATTTCAGCACACTCGCCAGAGCCGGTAAGCACCATGGCAACGACTTCTTGCATCGGCAAGATATCCATCATGTACTCAAGTCCTGGGCCGCAAGTCGGCACTTCGTCAGCGGGCAAGCCTTGAAGCCATACATGCCTTCCTGCAATAAAAGCACCCGTGCCTACTGCGGCTAATCCCAGTAAGCCGTAGATAGCTTTGCCTACTTTACCGCTTGGGTTATGCAGGGCAGCGACACCTAGCACCAGCCCTGCGGCAATCACCGCGACCCGCTGAAAAATACACAACGGGCAGGGCTCCAGCCCCATAATATGCTCAAGCCCCAAGGCTAACGCCATCATTAGTACACAAAAGACGAAGCCCGCTAACGCGGTGGGGCGAACTGCTAATGATGTCATTGACCATCCTCTGGTGAAATAGCAGACAGCGCTCTGGACTCACGCGCTTTGGCAAAATAAGTGCTTAGGAACTCACTAAAGCTCTCTTGATCGGCCACTTCAATATCATGCTGCTGTTGGTGTGAGGTTTCGATCAACTGAGCAAGCAGTGCTTCACGAGAACGCAGCATGGGCGTGGATTTAAGCTTATCAGCCTGCTCTTGAGCTAGTTGCAGCAACGTATCGCTGAGCGAGCCATTACCAGCCTCTAGGCGCGCCAGCAGCTGTGCAGAAGGTGTTAGAGAAGGATCTTTCAGCCGCGGCGCTAGCTCATCGAGTGCTGCGGCATGAGGGACACCCTCTTCTACCGCATCCAATAGGCGCGCCACTTCGGCCATTTCCGCAAAAATTTGCTCGCCCCACTCCTGCACAGACGTTGCTTTACCGTTGTGGACCAAGCTCAGCGCCGGGTCGCGCCCACGCTCTACGACGAAACGGCGATTGTCGTCTAAGCGGTCGCACTCTTCGTCTGAAATCCACGGGCTATCGCTTAGTAGACACCACATTAAGAAAGTATCAACAAAACGCATCTGGGCTTCGGTGACACCTAATGGATCGAAGGGATTAAGATCCAAACAGCGCACTTCGATGTACTCTACCCCACGCGCTTCAAGCGCCTGACTGGGCGTTTCGTTGTGCTTGGCGACCCGCTTAGGGCGAATATCGCTGTAGTATTCATTTTCAATCTGCAAAATATTGGCATTTAACTGCTGCCATTCTTCGCCGTTCTTAACGCCCAGTTTTTCGTAGTCTGGCCACGGGGTGGAAATAGCATGCCGTAGGGTGTTGACGTAATTGGACAACGAGTTAAAGCAGATTTTAAGCTGCGACTGCACTTTGTTCTGATAGCCCAAATCCGACATACGCAGCGTAGTCGCATAGGGAGCGTAATAGGTGTCGTCACTCAGCGGCTGCAGCTTTTCAGGCACTTTACCTGTTGGCAGGAAGCTTTTGTCGATGGCGGGTGATGCGCCAAATAAGTAGAGCAGCAGCCAGCTATGACGACGAAAGTGCCGAATCATGCCGAAATAACGCGTAGAGCGATAATCGTTAAAAGGAATATTGGTGGCTTTTTCAAGCTCCCGCAGGGCATGCCACATATCATCAGGTAGCGATACGTTGTAATGCACCCCAGCTATGGCCTGCATAATCCGCCCATAGCGCACATCCAACCCTTTACGATAAACATGCTTCATCGTGCCAACATTGGAGCTGCCGTAGTCGGCAATCGGCACGCTATCGTTACCAGAAAGCCGAGACGGCATACTACCCGGCCAAATCCACTCATTTTCCAAGTGGTGATAGGTAAAGGTGTGAAGGTCGGATAAAAACGCCAACGCTTCCCTTGGTTCTGAATACACCGGAGTGATGTATTCCAATAGCGCTTCGGAGTAATCCGTCGTGATATGCGGGTGGGTTAGCTTTGAACCCAGCGCGTGCGGGTGCGGCGTTTGAGCAATATGACCGTTGGCGTCAACACGCAGGCCTTCTTTTTCCAACCCGCGACGCAGGCGACCCAGGCGCCCTAAGCGCGCGCTGGGGAGCAAACGCTCTACCTGGGCGGTCAGCGCAGATGGCACAGTGAGAGGTTCAGACAAAGTGAACACTCCTTCTTAGTAAGGCCCGCTTAACACAGGCCTTGTTGAAATCAGCTGGCATCGCCATGTGTTTTATCCTGCCTTCTACTAAGCGTAGAAAGCAGGATATGGCGGCAACCGTTAAATATTCAAGACGCGCGACTATTTGCCCTGCTTTGCTTTAAGCAGTGCTGCGCCGAGCGCGCCCATGGGTGCGGCTGCTTCGTTGGGCTTTCCGCTCTGGCGTTGGCCGCTCTGTCTGCGACCATTCTGCCCCTGACCATTCTGCCCAGAACTAGCCGAACGCTGACTACGCGTAGGCTTGCCAAGCTCGTCGTTAGTAGAGTTTGATGCTGTTTGCATCTGCTCTGGTTCATCGTCCAAACGCATTGAAAGCCCTACCCGCTTGCGGGGTATATCCACATTCATCACCTTAACGGTAACGATATCGCCTGCTTTTACCACACTGCGGGGGTCATCAATAAAGCGGTCGGAGAGCGCTGAAATATGCACAAGCCCATCTTGATGAACGCCAACATCCACAAAGGCACCGAAGTGGGTCACATTGGTGACGGTACCTTCCAACACCATTCCCAGCGTCAGGTCTTTGAGCGTTTCGACACCTTCACGGAATTCAGCAGCCTTAAACTCAGGGCGCGGATCACGGCCAGGCTTATCCAGCTCTTTGAGAATATCGCTGACAGTAGGCACACCAAAACGCTCATCGGCAAAGTCGGCGGGTTTAAGTGCTTTTAGCGTCGCGCTATCACCAATCAAGCCTTTAATATCTCGGCTATTCTGCTTAGCGATACGCTCTACCAGGGTGTAAGCCTCTGGGTGGACGGCGCTGGCGTCCAGCGGGTTTTCGGCGTTACTAATGCGTAAGAAACCAGCACACTGCTCAAACGTTTTCGGCCCAAGGCGGCTAACTTCCAACAATTCTTTACGGCTTTTGAAGGCACCTTGAACATTGCGTTGGGCAACAATATTTTCAGCAATGGCAGCACTTAAACCAGCAACACGGGAAAGCAACGCACTCGATGCGGTGTTGAGATCCACACCGACCGCGTTCACGCAGTCTTCTATAACCACTTCCAGGCTGCGTGACAGCTGCACCTGGGAAACATCATGCTGATACTGGCCCACACCGATGGATTTCGGCTCGATTTTCACCAGTTCCGCGAGCGGGTCTTGCAAGCGACGGGCAATAGAGACGGCGCCGCGCACGGTGACATCAAGATCTGGCAGCTCACGAGAGGCGTATTCCGACGCAGAGTAAACTGAAGCACCTGCCTCAGACACCATCACTTTACTCAAACGATGCTCGGGCGCTAACGCCTTCAGCAGATCACCTGCCAGCTTATCGGTTTCACGACTGGCAGTACCATTGCCGACGGCAATGAGTTGAACGCCATGCTGTTTAACCAGTTTAGCGAGCACATTGAGCGATTCGTCCCAGCGATTTTGCGGCGCATGGGGATAAATGGTGGCTTGGTCGATAAATTGACCGGTCGCATCCACCACCGCGATCTTACAGCCGGTTCTTAAACCTGGGTCAATCGCTAGCGTCACTTTTTGCCCAGCGGGCGCTGCCAGCAAAAGATCTTTCAGGTTGGCGGCAAACACCTCGATAGCGGTGAGCTCAGCCTGCTCGCGCAGACGACCCAGCAACTCGGTTTCAAGCGCGGTATAGAGTTTTACTCGCCACGTCCAGCGCACTACTTCGCCCAACCATTTGTCGGCGGGGCGACCTTCATCGCTAACACCTACTTGTTTGGCAATGGCGATTTGAGCAGGGTGAATCGGTGCGTCCTCTTCACCAGGCAGACGAATCGCCAAGCTTAGAATGCCTTCATTGCGACCGCGGAACATAGCAAGAGCACGGTGGGATGGCACTTTGGCCAGTTTTTCGTCGTGCTCAAAGTAGTCAGAGAACTTCGCGCCCTCCTGCTGCTTGCCGTCTAACACACGGGCACTTAATTCGCCCTCTTGCCATAACCGCTCACGCAAACGGCCAATCAGCTCAGGGTCTTCAGCGAAGCGCTCCATTAGAATTTGCTTAGCACCATCAAGCGCGGCTTTGGCATCTTCAATGGCGGGAATATCACCTTCTTCAGGGCGCAGATATTGCGCTGCCTCGCTTTCGGGATTAAGCATTGGATTGGCCAACAGGGCATCAGCCAATGGCTCTAGACCCGCCTCTCGGGCAATTTGTGCTTTCGTGCGGCGCTTTTTCTTAAACGGTAGGTATAAGTCTTCTAGGCGCTGCTTAGTTTCAGCTGCCTGAATCGTTGCTTTCAGCGTGGCATCCAGCTTGCCCTGCTCATCAATAGCCAACAGTACGGCTTCACGGCGCTCTTCCAGCTCCCGCAAATAGCGCAGGCGTTCATCTAACTGACGCAGCTGAATATCATCAAGGGCACCCGTTACCTCTTTACGATAACGGGCAATAAACGGCACGGTAGCACCACCATCCAGAAGCTCTACCGTTGCGGAGACCTGTTCAGGTCGTACGTTTAGCTCAGTGGCTAAGCGTAAAATAATGCGTTGTTTGACATCCATAACGTGCAACTAACTCATGCAGCATTCGAGGTGCCGACAAGGTACCACAATCGCACGATGCTGGCATGAATTGGCCACGATGGGGGAGCTGCCCTCGCGGGTGCGCTTCGCTTACCACGCGCTACAACATCAATGAACTCAATGGTTGCATCCCTGTAGCGCGGTGTAACGAGTCTTGCGAGGAACGAGCAAACGAGGCACCCGCGACACTCCATGGCACATGCTCAAGCCCAGCACCGCTTCGCGCTGTCCTCGCGGGTGCGCTTCGCTTACCACGCGCTACCACATCACTGGGCTCAATGGCTGCATCCCTGTAGCGCGGTGTAACGAGTCTTGCGAGGGACGAGCAAACGAGGCACCCGCGGATGGTGTTTTATGCAGGCACGAACCGCAGTGCCACACCGTTATTGCACCAGCGTAGGCCCGTGGGCTCTGGACCATCTCCAAAGATATGGCCTTGATGGCCGCCGCAGCGGGCACAGTGGTATTCCGTGCGCGGCCACACTAGCTTGAAATCTAGCTTGCTAAGTAAGTGGCCTTCAACATGCTCGAAAAAACTGGGCCAACCGGTGCCAGAATCATACTTCATTGCACTGGTGAAAAGTACAAGATCGCACCCAGCACAGCGGTACTCACCCTCCCCAACCTCTCCGTCTAAGGGGCTTGAAAAGGCACGCTCAGTTCCCTCTTCACGCAGAACGTAAAATGCTTCATCAGACAAGCGTTCCCGCCATTCGTCTTCGCTTAATTCAAGCTTTTCAAGGTCGGGGGCTGCTTCAAGGTCTAATCGCGGAAAGCCAAACGAGACGCCAGGAAGAATACCTGCCAGCCCCGTTAGTCCCGCAAGACCTATAAAATGACGTCGCTTCATTTGCGCACTCCCTCAACACGTCAAGGACGCAGACATAAAAATGGGACAGCGCCGAAGCGCTGTCCCATTTTGACTGCTTGACTGTCCAAACGTTCGATTAGTTATCCAAACATTCGACAACCTTCACCCTGCTGTACATATCAGGTTAACTGCGGGCCTGCCTTGATAATTGCTTCGTTAACGCCTTCAAACTTCTTGAAGTTATCAACGAATTTAGTGGCTAGATCTTGCAGATGACGGTCATACGCTTCTTTGTCAGCCCACGTTTCGCGAGGATTGAGCAGGCTAGAGTCTACGCCCGGCACTGCTACCGGCACTTGAAGGTTAAGGCCTTCGATGTGCTGGGTTTCAACATCACGAAGCACGCCAGACTGAATGGCACTGATGATGGCGCGAGTGGTCGGGATAGAGAAACGTGAGCCACCTTCGCCGTAGGCACCACCTGTCCAACCGGTGTTGACGAGATAAACCTGAGCATCTTTCTTATCTACCCGCTTGATCAGCAGGTCGGCGTATTCGCGCGCAGGACGCGGGAAGAAAGGCGCACCAAAACAGGTAGAGAACGTAGCAGCCAAACCTTCAGATGAGCCCATTTCGGTCGAACCCACTTTCGCGGTGTAACCTGACAAGAAGTGGTAAGCCGCAGCTTCTTTAGAAAGAATCGACACGGGCGGCAGAACGCCAGACATATCGCAGGTCAGGAAGACAATGGCGTTAGGCTCGCCGGCCAGGTTCTCCGGTACACGCTTTTCAACGTGCTCCAACGGATAGGCGGCACGAGAGTTCTGGGTCAGGCTGTCGTCGGCGTAATCCGGCTCGCGACGATCATCAAGAACGACATTCTCCAGCACGGTACCAAACTTAATTGCGTTCCAGATAACCGGCTCATTCTTCTCAGAAAGGTCGATACATTTAGCGTAGCAGCCACCTTCCATGTTGAAGACGATGCCGTCACCCCATGCGTGCTCATCATCGCCAATTAGGTAGCGCGCTTGGTCAGCGGATAGTGTGGTTTTACCTGTGCCTGAAAGACCGAAGAACAGGCAGGTTTCGCCGTCTTCACCGACGTTCGCAGAGCAGTGCATCGGCAGAACGTCAGCTTCTGGCAACAAGTAGTTCTGCACCGAGAACATAGCTTTCTTCATTTCACCGGCATAACGCATACCGGCAATCAATACTTTGCGCTCGGCAAAATTGATGATGACACAGCCATCTGAGTTGGTGCCGTCACGACTTGGGTCACACTCAAAGCCCGCGGCGTTCAGAATCGTCCACTCTTCTTTAACCGCTGTGTTGTAAGCCTGCGGGCGCACAAACATGGTACGGCCAAACAGATTTTGCCAAGCGGTTTCTGTCGTTACACGAACTGGCAAATAGTGAGTGTTATCGCTGCCAACATGCAGCTCAGCCACGAAATGCTCACCGCTACCCAGATAATCTTCTACACGTGCCCAAAGCGCTGAGAATTTTTCAGCATCAAACGGGCGGTTCACGCTGCCCCAGTCGATACTATCGCGAGTAGAGGGCTCGTCGACGATATAGCGATCTTTCGGTGAACGCCCTGTGCGCAGACCGGTGTTTACCACCAGCGCACCGTTAGCCGACAAGCGGCCTTCACCACGGGCCACGGCGCGCTCGATAAGTTCGGCGCTGCTAAGATTAACGTGGGCTTGGAGAGCGGCTTGAGTCGTGGTCATGTCGATTCCTGGGTCTCGAATTTACCGGGCGTCACCGACGCCTTGAGAAATCATCTCAGCCTCCTATTGTTTCCAATAACCATGGGCTGAGTGCGCTGAAGTCCGGCGCATTATGGCAAAAAGAAAGCCCCCAGGAAATGGGGGCTTTAATCAAATATCTTGTAGTTAAACTACTACACTGACACTACATTTTGTGTTGCAGCGCAGTATTTTTTCAAACAACCGTTCGGCAGGCGTCCTATAGGCTTTGCTATGACTAGCGCGGTACACAAAGGGCTTCAACGCCCATGCCGCCATCCACGACTACACAATCAATGAATCACCGGGGGTGGCGCGTCCGGATTTTCTAATAAAATTTCAATATCAGCGGCTGTGTAGTGATATTTCGTGTGGCAAAAGTGACACTGCGTATCGATTGCGCCCTCTTCGCGCAAAATATCGCGCAGTTCCTCTTCGCCAAGCGTGTATAGCGCATGGCTCATTCGCTCCCGTGAGCATGTACAGCCAAAGCGTAGTGATTTCGGTTCAAACACTCTAACCGTCTCTTCGTGATAGAGACGATAGAGTACTTCGCGTTGCTCAAGCCCCAGAAGCTCTTCTGTTTTAATTGTGTCGGCGAGATGAACGCTGCGCTCCCAAGCATCAACATCTTGGTTTTGTGAGGCATCGGGCAGGCGCTGAAGTAATAGTCCACCGGCTCTCTCACCGTCAGCCGCTAACCACAGGCGGGTGGGCAGCTGCTCTGACTGAGCGAAGTAGGCTTCTAGGCAACCGCCTAGCGTATCGTGATCAAGCGCAACAATACCCTGATAGCGATGCCCTTCCCGTGGATCGAGGGTAATCATAATTTGGCCTTCACCTACCAGCTCTCGGAAACTGGCGTGTTCGCTGGGCAGTACCGCATCTTCAGCAATGCGCGCGATTGCACGCAGCTCTCCACCGGGATTGGACTCTGCCATTAATAGTGCAAGCGAGCCTCGGCCGCGCACTTCAATGCTTAGCGTGCCGTCTAGCTTTACTGTGTCGGTTAGCAAAGCAACCGCTGCCAACAGCTCACCGAGCAACTGATTAACTGCTGGCGGGTAAGCGTGGCGGTCGAGCACCTCATTATAGGCAGTGCTGAGCGTGACAATTTCACCACGCACATTGGTTTGGTCAAACATAAAACGTTGGATTTGATCAGACATAAGAAAACCGCCGGAGAAATAGAGAGAAAGCTTACCGCCATGACGAATAAACGCGTGTTTAATCGCCCTGTTGGCGCTGGAAACGCTGGATATCACGCCGCTGCTTTTTATCAGGACGTTTGAGCGGGTGCTGCATGGCTTCATTGGTGAGACGACGAGCTTCAGCTTCTTTGGCACGGCGTTGCACGCTTTCTTCCGTTTCAGCGTAGAGCTTGCGTGCTTCTGGCGCACCGCGGCGCTGGTCGGAAAGCGAAACCACTTCCACCTCAAAAATATCCCAGCCTTGAGGGACACGAATAAGCGCTCCCAGCTCGACATTTTTGCTAGTTTTTACGCGGGCACCGTCATAGTGGACTTTGCCACCTTCTATCGCTTTTTTAGCCAGGGCGCGGGTTTTGAAAAACCGCGCTGCCCAAAGCCACTTATCTAAGCGAACGCTGTCGCTCATTAACGCTCTCCTCGCTGCCCTGGCAGGTTGTCTGGCAGCAGTTGGGCAAATCGGTCTAGGGCGATAAACGCTTGTAGCTCTTTTTCTGGTCGCTGGCTATCGGGCTGCTTAATGCCCAGCAAGTGTTTGATACCGAACTCACGGGCGCTCTCGAGCACGCGCGCATTATCATCGATAAACAGCGTGCGCGCTGGATCAAACGGCTCTTGCTCTTGAAGCGCAAACCAGAAAGCCTGCTCTTCTTTTGCAGCGCCCACATCTTCTGATGAGATGATGGCGTCGAGGTAGTTTTCCAACCCTGTCAACGGTAATTTTAGCGCGAGGCTGGCACGGTCTGCGTTGGTCGCTAAAATGACACGGGGATGGGTTTGCTTCAGCCAGGTTAAAAAGTCTAGTGCGTCACTACGCAGGCCTATCAAGTGCTGTACTTCGCGTTTCAGCGCCACGATATCCACCCCAAGTTCGCGGCTCCAGTACGCAAGGCTGTACCAGTTCAGCGTGCCCTGCTCACCGATAATACGGGCACGCAGCGCTTCTTGGCTCGCTGCGTCTAGCTGATGAAGCTCAACATAGCGTTTTGGCAGGTGCTCTAGCCAGAAATGGCTATCGAAGTGCAGATCCAGCAGCGTGCCATCCATATCAAGTAGGACAGTATCGATCTCGCGCCAATCAATCATTGCCGCTCCAGTCTGAAAGAATAAGCATGCTATTGTAGCGTAACCCGTTTTTTGCAGCCACGGAGGCATGATGTCTAACCACGAATCATCACCCGGCGACACCCGCACCGGCTACCTGAAAAAGCCGCAAATTTTGGCGCGAACGAGCGTCGCCAAAAGCCGTTTATTCCATATTGAGTCGCTTGACTTGCGCTTTTCTAACGGCGAAGAGCGTCAGTTTGAACGCTTAACCGGCGCAGACCGAGGCGCGGTGATGATTATTGCCATGCCCGACCCGGAGCACGTGCTGCTTATTCGGGAATATGCGGCCGGCTTTGAAGATTATGTGCTGACACTGCCGAAGGGGTTAGTTGATCCCGGCGAAGATATTGTCACTGCTGCCAACCGAGAGCTGATGGAAGAGTGCGGCTTTGGCGCACATCGCATTGAGCCGCTGGTGGAGTTATCTCTTGCGCCTAACTACATGCGCCACCGTATGCAAGTGCTAATGGCCACCGACCTTTATCCCAAGCGCCTGCCAGGCGACGAGCCAGAGCCATTGATTGTCGAAACCCATGCCATTGAAGAGCTACCGGCCTTGCTATTGCGGGACGACTTCCACGAGGCTCGTGCCATCGCCGCCCTCTATATCGCAAGAGATAAGCTGCGCGAAGAGAAACGTGATAACGCAATGGATTTACTGTAAAGCGTTAACGGTCAACTCCGTGAGCGCGGTCGCGGGTGCGCTGACGCTTACGCCGCGCTACAAACCCCGTCAACTCAATAAGTTATGTAGCGCGTGGTAACGAATCTCGCGAGGAACGAACGTAGGCGGCACCCGCGAGAGGCGGCGGAACGACGCCCAGTGGCAGAGCATTCATTCCAACACTGAGCCGCCGTGCTGGTGCTTACAAATGATGCTTAAGCGGTATCCAGCGCCGTTGGCGGTGGCTGTCTAGGCCAGCTTCCAACAGCATCATGCTGCGTAGCGCATCGTCAATATCGACAGGCAGTGGTCCTTTATCACGAATTGCGGCAGCCACACCTTGATAATAAGCGAGGTAGTCACCCGCCTGGGTGGCATGCTCGTGGCGTACCAGCGGTGCATCCTCAACGTCGCCCTCGCGAAGAGTCAGCGTGCCCGGGGAGTCAGCACCCCATGCAGGCGTAGGCATTTCACCCGCTTTTAAGCGATCCTCTTGAGGATCTAGGCCATATTTAAGATAGCTGCCTTTCGTTCCATTAATGCGGAAGCGCGGTGTTGATTCAGCAATCAGCGTGCCGGCACTTAGGCTGACTCGGCAGCCGTCATACTCCAACAGCGCTAGAAAGTCATCATCGGCTTTAGCGTCGTCTCTACGCACGCCGAGATCCAGCATGATGGCATTAGGCATCCCAAACAACTCACAAGCTTGGTCGAGCAAGTGCGGGCCGAGGTCATACCAAATTCCACCTCCCGGTGTGGCTTTTTCTCGCCAGCGGGCGCGAACCTCTGGCCGAAAACGATCAAAACGCGATTCAAATCCGGTGACACGACCTAATGTACCAGCTTCCAACAGCGCTTTAATGGTCAGGAAGTCACTGTCCCAGCGGCGGTTATGAAACACCGACACTAGGCGCTCTTTATCAATCGCCAGCGCTTTTAGCTGCTTGGCTTCTGAAAGCGTGACGGTAAACGGTTTATCGACGACCACGTGCTTACCCGCCATCAGCGCTGCTTTCGCAAGCGGAAAGTGCGTGTCGTTAGGCGTAGGGATAACAATGAGATCAATATCGCTGCGCTGACACAGCGCCAGCGCCTGGCTTTCAACCTCAACATCTAAATCAGCATGCACTTTGGCGGCATCACTGGAGGATACTGCGACCAAATCCAGGCCTTCCGTTGCCTGAATGAGTGGCGCATGAAACGTTTTACTCGCAAATCCATAGCCAACGAGGCCAACGTTGATAATCGCCTTCATTACATTCCTTAGTCATTTTGACGGTTTGCATTGGGCATAAAGCAGTCCACATAAAGCAGCCCGCTTTGCACGGGCTGCTTTACATAGTGCCTAACCCTAGTCGAGCTTGGAAAGATCGCGAACCGCGCCCTTGTCCGCTGACGTTGCCAGTAACGCGTAGGCTTTCAGTGCGGGAGTTACCTTACGCGGGCGTTGCTCGACCGGCTTCCAGGCATCTTTTCCTTTGGCTTCCATCGCCTCGCGGCGCTTCGCCAACACGGAATCAGACAGTTGCACGTTAATCGTGCGGTTGGGAATATCAATCAGAATGGTATCGCCCTGCTCGACTAAACCAATCGCGCCACCCGCCGCCGCTTCGGGAGAAACATGACCGATGGAAAGCCCGGAGGTACCGCCAGAAAAACGGCCATCTGTCAGCAGTGCACACGCTTTACCCAACCCTTTGGATTTTAAGTACGAGGTCGGATAGAGCATTTCCTGCATACCCGGGCCGCCTTTGGGGCCCTCGTAGCGAATGACCACTACGTCACCCTCTTTGACCTTTCCATCCAATACGTTAGCCACCGCTTGGTCTTGGGATTCAACGACGTGAGCTTTACCTTCGAATACGAGAATAGAGTCGTCAACGCCTGCCGTTTTCACCACGCAACCATTGAGCGCGATATTGCCGTAAAGCACAGCCAAGCCACCTTCTGTTGAGAACGCATGCGCTAGGTCGCGGATACAACCAGTCGCACGATCGCCATCTAGACTTGGCCAGCGAGCGCTTTGTGAGAAAGCGGTTTGAGTAGGAACGCCACCAGGGCCTGCTTTAAAGAACTCGACCACCTCGGCGTTTGGCGAGCGCATAATGTCCCACTCTTCCAGCGCCGCTTTTAGGCTATCGCCGTAGACAGTCGGCACTGACGTGTCCAACACTCCCGCGCGATCCAGCTCGCCCAGAATGGCCATAATGCCACCCGCACGGTGAACGTCTTCGATATGATATTTCTGGGTATTAGGAGCCACTTTACATAGCTGCGGCACTTCCCGAGAGAGCCGATCAATATCCGCCATGGAGAAGTCGACTTCCGCTTCCTGGGCCGCCGCCAGCAAATGCAAAATCGTATTCGTAGAACCGCCCATGGCGATATCTAACGTCATGGCATTTTTGAACGCGGCCTTATTGCCAATCGCACGGGGCAACAGGTGGGCTTCTTCGCCTTCATAGTAGCGCTTGGCGAGCTCTACAATGCGGTGCCCCGCATTTTCAAACAAACGGCGACGGTCTGAGTGGGTCGCCAGCACGGTACCGTTACCAGGTAGCGCCAAGCCTAATGCTTCCATTAGGCAGTTCATAGAGTTAGCGGTAAACATGCCCGAGCAACTGCCGCAGGTGGGGCAAGCACTGCGCTCGACTTCTGCAAGGGTTTCATCATCGACACTATCATCAGCCGCCATAACCATAGCGTCGACAAGGTCTAGTCCGTGATCTAACAGCTTGGTTTTGCCCGCTTCCATGGGCCCGCCTGAGACAAAAATCACCGGAATATTGAGGCGCATGGCAGCCATCAGCATCCCAGGGGTAATTTTGTCGCAGTTGGAAATACACACCAGCGCGTCAGCGCAGTGGGCATTACACATGTACTCAACGCTATCAGCGATAATATCGCGGCTGGGCAGCGAATAGAGCATGCCGTCGTGGCCCATCGCGATGCCGTCGTCTACCGCGATGGTGTTGAACTCTTTAGCAACACCGCCTGCTTTTTCAATTTCACGTGCGACCAGCTGGCCCATGTCTTTTAAGTGAACATGGCCCGGCACAAACTGGGTAAACGAGTTCGCAACCGCAATAATGGGCTTATGGAAGTCGTCGTCCTTCATACCGGTGGCGCGCCAAAGAGCGCGGGCACCGGCCATATTGCGGCCAGCGGTGGTCGTACGGGAGCGATACTCGGGCATGGTGTCCTCTACATCTTTATCATGGCCTGCCGCATTCTTGGCGACAGGCAAGTGAATCCAGCGGCCTTAGATTGTGGCATGAGCGCACCGCGGAGACTAGATGGAGAGAGCAGATGGTGAGAGTAACCGCCGTGCCCTATTCGTAAGCGTCTTTTCGTCAGAGTTAAAACGTCTCCCACTGTGCAGGGTGCTCTTGACTAGCCAACCCTTGTGCCGCAGCACCTCCCCCGGAAGGAAGTTTCAGTGACGCTTTACGCTGCGCTTGATTAACCTGCTGTAGCTTTTCCCGGGCAGAATGGACATTTTCTTCCTGAGCACCTTCCAAACGGAAGGCATCCACTACATTCGCCAGCTCAAACGTCTCTAGCGCTAAATTATCGGCAGAGGCCGCGATGGTTTGTACTTTGGTGGCATTTTGCTGAGTAACATTGTCCATCTCAGCAATCGCGGAATTAATTTGGCCAATGCCGCTGCTCTGCTCGCTCGAGGCGGTGCTAATCGACTCCATAAGTTCACTGACACGGCTGACCTGCTGCATCACATTGTCGATGGCACGTTCTGCCTGCTCAACCGCGCCGCGCCCGCCGCTGACCTCTTGTGTCGTGCTATCGATCATCTTGCGAATTTCTTGGGCCGCATCCGCACTGCGGCTTGCCAAATTGCGCACTTCACTAGCTACAACCGCAAAGCCTCGGCCATGCTCACCGGCACGTGCGGCTTCGACCGATGCATTGAGCGCCAGGATATTCGTTTGGAAAGCGATTCCGTCAATGACGCCTATCATCTCCGCCATTTTTTCAGCACTTTGGGCAATACGCTGCATTCTTGCGACCAACTGCTGCATTTGCTCTCGGGTATCCCGGGTGCTTGAGGCATTCTGCACCGCCAGCTCCGTCGCTTGGCGGGCATTCTCAGTATTTTGCTGCACCGTGGAAGTCATCTCTTCCATGCTAGAGGCCGTTTGCTGCAGTGACGACGCCTGCTGTTCGGTACGTGAAGCAAGCTCTTCATTTTCTGCGGCAATTTGCTGAACAGCAGGTGTGACAACCGATACCCGATGTTCTACGTCACCAACAATGCTGGCTAAACTAAAGCGCATGGTATCCAACGAATAAAGCAGTTCACCCAGTTCGTCTTTAGTTTCACGACGCTCCCGCGCAGCCAAATTTCCTGCTGCAATCTGGAAAGTAATATGCCGCGCCCCTTCCACACTGCGCAGCACTGACCTTAAAATCACCGTGCTGAGACCTACCATCAACAGCAAGCCGAGAACCATCAACGCCACTTGGGCAATCAACATTTGCTGACGCCCCTGCCGCGCCTGCCCCACCAGCGCTTCAGCACTTGCCCGTTCATCGCTGACTAACTGGCTACTGCCCTCTCTTAGCTGCTCGGTGGTAGGCTGTACGCCGTCGTTAAAGGCTTCGAAAGCGGCAAAGCCATTTGCGTCGCTGATCGCCGTTATAGTGGTATCGACACTGCTTCTCCAGGCCGTCAAACCCGCACCAAAGGCTTGTAAGCGCTCTGCACTAGAATTGCTGTCGGTAAGATACTCGCTCCAAAGCGTTTGTATTGACTGGGAGTACTCGCTCACTGACGCGGCAACCGCTTCAACATCAACCCGACGGGGATTGCGCACAGCAGGTTCCAATTGGGTAACAACCTGACCAATTTGACGCTCTAACCGTTGAAGATTAGCGACAGCTTCTAATCCTGAACGATTTAACGTGTCCAGGCGTTCACCAGACACCATCAAGCCATACATCCCCAAACCGCCAGCTAGCCCCAGCAGAATAAGTGACGCCACCACCATGCCCGTTAACTTAGCTTTTAGGCTGTTAAACTGAAAGCGGGCAAAAAAGCCTCCCACACCACGGCGCTTTAATGCGCCCTGCGACAGCGTATAACGGCGTGACTTGCCTTTTTCGCGTATTTCTTTATAGACGGTTTCAGCCAGCGCAATACTATGAGCCGGTGCTTTGCGCCGCAACGAGGTGTACCCTACGATACGGTCGCCATCTCTGAGCGGGGCCACGCTAGCACTGACCCAATAATGATCGCCGTTTTTACGACGATTTTTAACCGTCCCCTGCCAAGTCGCACCTGACTGTATGGTTTTCCAGAAGTCTGCATAGGCTGCTTCCGGCATATCTGGGTGGCGAATTAAGTTGTGGGGAGCTCCCATCAATTCATCGCGGGTATAGCCGCTTACCTCGACAAACGCTGCATTCGCGTAGGTCACGTTACCCTTCAAATCTGAACGTGAAATCAGCACAGTCTCATCGTCGAGCGTGTACTCACGCTGAGTGACGGGTTGGTTATTGCGCATGCAGAGACTCCCCTCGGGACTTTTAATTTTGGTTTGCTTCTATTATCTCGCGTCTCAAGGGAATTTAACCTCTGAATAACTATGCAAAAGCGCCGCACTCTTCGGTGCGGCGCTTTAACCATGCGTTTTTTACGTTCGAATGAAGTACCTACGTGAATACGACGTTGGCCACATCACGATAGCGGTTCGCAAAATGAACCGTCATTCCCTCTTTTAAATAATCGGGAAGCTCTTCGTAATCGCGTTTATTGGCTTCTGGCAGTATCACCTCAAAAATGTCGCTACGGCGCGCAGCGATAATCTTCTCTCGAATACCACCCACCGGTAATACTTGACCGGTTAGAGTCAGTTCGCCGGTCATCGCCAAGGGGCGATTAATTGCCTGATGCTTAGCCAGTGAAAGCAGCGCTGTAGTCATTGTGACCCCTGCCGACGGGCCATCTTTGGGCGTTGCCCCTTCTGGCACATGGAGATGCACAAAGGCTGAGTCAAAAAAATCGGCATCAGCGCCATACTCCTGCAAATGCCCCAGCGTGTAGCTATAGGCAATATTGGCAGACTCTTTCATCACATCGCCAAGCTTGCCGGTGAGTTTAAAGCCGCGATCCAACGCATGGACTTTACCTGCTTCGATAGGCAGCGTTGCTCCTCCCATGGAGGTCCAAGCAAGGCCAGTAACAACGCCTTCGCCTTTTAGCACTTTTTCTTTGCGGAATAGGGGTGCTCCCAAGAACTCTTCCAGGTTTTTGACCGAAATTTTGACTGTTTCCAGTTGCTCTTCCAGAAGCTTCACCGCTGCCTTACGGACAATACGATGCAACTGTTTTTCCAGCTGGCGTACCCCCGCTTCACGTGCATAACCATCAATGACCTGCTTGAGTGCGGCATCCGTCAAGTTGATACGCTTCTTGGGCAAGTTGTCGCGTTTCAGTAGCTTCGGCCATAGATGGTGCTTAGCGATCAGTAGCTTTTCTTCCGCGATATAACCTGAAAGACGGATCTGCTCCATACGATCAAGCAGCGGACCTGGGATAGAGTCCAGCGTATTCGCGGTGCACAAGAACAGTACTTTGGAAAGATCCATGCGTACATCGAGATAGTGATCCAGGAAGTCGACGTTTTGCTCTGGGTCTAGTACTTCAAGCAAGGCTGACGCGGGATCGCCCTGGAACGATTGGCCCAACTTATCAATCTCATCGAGCATAATCACTGGGTTTTCGACTTCAACTTCTTTGAAGGCCTGCACTAGTTTGCCTGGCATTGCGCCCACGTAGGTACGACGGTGGCCTTTAATTTCAGCCTCATCGCGCATACCGCCCACAGAGAAACGGTAAAACTCACGTCCCAGCGCTTCAGCAATAGAGCGCCCAATCGAGGTTTTACCGACCCCAGGGGGGCCTACCAGCAGCACAATCGAACCACCCACATCACCCTTGAAGGTGCCTTCGGCAAGAAACTCAACAATTCGCTCTTTCACGTCTTGTAAGCCGTCGTGATCGCGATTGAGAACTTCCCTAGCATGAGCCAAGTCGAGCTTGTCCTGACTGGTGACTCCCCAGGGCAACGAGGTTAGCCAGTCAAGATAGTTACGAGTAGTGCCGTACTCTGGCGAGCCTGTTTCTAATACGCTGAGTTTGTTGAGTTCATCATCAATACGCGCCTGGACTCGCTCGGGCACCACCAGAGACTCTAGGCGGCCCCTAAAGGTATCAACATCGTTTTCACGGTCGTCTTTGGAAATACCCAGTTCACGCTGAATAACTTTAAGCTGCTCACGCAAGAAAAACTCTCGCTGCCGCTCCTGCATTTGAGCATTCACCTGCTCACTGATTTCGCTTTGCAACTGAGCAACATCAATTTCTTTGCGTAGTAGCGGCAGGACTTTATGCATACGTTCCGCGACTGACAACGTCGCAAGCACATCCTGCAGCTCAGGACCTTTAGCAGACGTGATCGCGGCCGCGAAGTCGGTTAGCGGGCCGGGCTCATGAGGGCTGAAGCGATTGAGGTAGTGTTTTAGTTCTTCGCCATAAAGCGGGTTAATCGGCAATAACTCTTTGATGCCGTTAATAATGGCCATCGCATAGGCGCGGGTTTCTTCATTCTCGGCATCTACGGGTTCTTTGGGATAGCTTACTTCAACCAGGTAAGGCGGCTCTTTAGACAGCCAGCGCTGAATTTTAAAGCGTTTAACCCCCTGAGCAATAAACTGAATTTGTTGATCTTCGCTCTGCAGTTTATGTACTTTGACCGCCGTGCCAATCTCGGGAAAATCGTCATGACCTAACGACTCAACACCTTGTTCACCAACAAAGGCAACACCGATGGTGTGATGAGGTGTATTACCTACCCGACGCATGGTTTCTTCCCAACGCTCGCGGTTGATCACCAGCGGCTGCACTTGAGCAGGAAAAAATGGCCGATTATGGATTGGTAGTAGGTAGATACGCTCGGGAAGCATATCGCTGGCGGGCACTAACGAGTTGACTTTTTCACCGTCTGAACGATGCTCTTCACTACTCGAGGCGTCGTCTTGCTGCGCGTCGGACTCATCGTCCGTCAGCCAGTCGAGATGTTCGTGATCGCGGTCGTAATCCTGGTCGCTCATGCGCACTCCTATAGCAGTGACTAGCGGATTGATCCGCTTAGCAATGCTTAAGGAATGTGGGCACAGAGGGTGAACTTCAACCCTTGGCACCATTTGTAGCGGTTCATCTGAAGAAGGGCAACGTCTCGAGAACTCGTCGTTGTTAAGTTTAAAACGTTGAAGATTAAGGCGTTTAAGGCCAAAGCTGGGGCATCGGTCGTCCATTAACACGTAATTCGCCGCGAATAACATCAAACTCTAATTCTCGCGTGCCAAGGGGGAGGCCTAGCCAAAGCGCTGCTACGGTTGGCGCATCGTACCAAGTGAAGTCACCATCAACACGATCTAGCCAGCGAGCACGCTCTTCTGGTGTGTCTAATCCTGTTATGGTGAGTTCATCGAGCCCACGCGCATCAAAAAAGAGCGCACCATCCGCATTAACATTGATACCAAGCAGCGGGCTTTCAATAGCCACCGTCGTGATGTCTAAACGGGGGGAGTCGCTCAACACGCCCTTTAAATCGGGGGCCAAGCGCACCAGCAAGCCTTCTGCCATGGGAAGACTAGCATCGCCCCATGAGGCTTCCTGACGCAGCCGCAAGATGGTTTCGCGCACAGCATCCGCATTAAGACGTGAAAGCTCGGCTTCAATCCGCCCGCTTAACAGAGGGGTATCTGGCGCTTCGCTTGGGACGCTCACCTCACCAATAATCAATTCGCCATTGAGACGCAGCTCTTGCTCGTCGAGCACCATATGGCTGTGCACATCAAGCGGCGAAAGATAAATATCATAGGCAGGATAATGAAGCGATAACGACTCAACATGGAGGTGGTCGCGTTGAGCAAAGTGATAGGCATCATCGATGTAGGTATAACGGCTTTCAAGGGATAAAGGACCCATCGTTAGCTGGGCAGGGCCATCCGTTAGCGTTAGCTGGTCGACCAGTGCACGCAATCGCCAATCACCAAACACGCCTTCTAAACGCATTCTGGCACCGCGAACAGATAGCTCACGGCCATTTTGCTGGATAACAAAGGGGGCAAGTGCCAAACGCAGTTCACTATGACCACTTAGCGTATGGTAGCGCCCTTGCCAGCGAGGTATAGACGGGGCAGAGACCTCGCCCACTGCTTTTTGCAAAACGCTATCTAAACGGGGCAGCAGCGTTCCTTCAACGTCAGTACTTAACGCACCATGACGAGCACGGTAAGTCAGCTCTAGCCGCCACGGCCGTCCTAACAGGGGCGATAAAAGCAGCTTTCCCTGAGACGTTAACCATCCTTGACGACTCTCCGTCCGACTAACTCGCCACTCCCCTCGCGCTTCCAAATCTTCTAGTGCTTGACGAAGGCTGCGTTCAAACAAAATGCTCGATAGCAGTTGTGCCACCACCCACGCCACCGCCAAGGCTGCGAGAATAGGGACGATCAGTCGTTCCTTGCGCATGCGATCTCCTTGAACACCCCCGCGATTGGAGCCATTCGCCACCGACGTTGCGTGATCAGTTTTCAGTAATTATCTAAGTCCATTCATTATTATAAGTGGCTCAACTTCTCGTTTTTTTACAGATAGGCTATTAGTGTAGCCAAAACCATAAATGCATCGTACTCCACGCGTAGATGCCAGCCATTACGTCATCAATCATAATGCCAAATCCACCGGCAACTCGCCGGTCTGCCCAACGGATGGGCCACGGCTTGAAGACATCGAAAATACGAAAAACGATGAACCCCCATAGAGCCGCCTCCCATGAAAAGGGCACTGCCGCCATGGTTATCCAGTAGCCAACAAACTCATCCCAAACAATACCGGAGTGATCGTGTACGCCTAAGTCATGAGAGGTTTTATCGCATAACCAAACCCCAACGACAAATGCAGCGAAGACAATACCCAGATACCAGCTCAAAGGCAGGTCGGCCATCATCCAATAGAAAGGAATAGCCGCCAGAGTACCAAAGGTGCCTGGTGCCCAGGGCACCGCACCACTGCCTAAACCAAACGCAAAAAAATGGGTTGGCCGACGCCAAACGCTCGCTGGTGCTCGGTTCATGGCGCTTCCCCGCTAAAATGCTGCCATCCTTCGTAGTCACTGGCGGCAACGCCAGTCACGCCTAGCGTTTCCGTACAGCGGCCTATCACGGTCAGCGAGAGGCCACAATCGGCGAGTCGCTGCTGAGCAATAGCGAGATTATTAGGTGAGAGTGTCACCAGCAGTTCGTAGTCATCACCACCCGACAGCGCGGCTTTTATCGCACCATCGTGGCCCATCGCCTCTTGCAGTCCGGTCGCCAACGGTAGCGCGTCGACCTCTAGTACACAGCCTACTTCAGATGCCTTACGTAAGTGCGATAAATCTGCCAGCAAGCCATCCGAAATATCTAATGCCGCTGTCGCAATGCCGCGCAATGCAGCACCCGCAGCTAAACGAGGTTGAGGTAACAAATAACGGGCTAGCAGAGGGTGCGATAACTCGCGTTCGCCCTGTCGCCAAAGTGCCAGGCCACCAGCGCCACCACCCAGCGCACCGGTCACCGCAATAACATCACCGGCCTTTGCGCCTGACCGGGTTAGCGCTTGGCCGGTTGGCACTTCGCCCATCACCGTGACACCAATAGTCAGTGCCCCGGAGGTGACATCGCCACCAACCAGCGCCGTAGAATGCTGCTGGCAAAGCGTATGAAACCCTTCGGCGTAACCCGCTAACCATCGCTCGGCAGTTGCACGATCATTAAAGACGCTTTTATCAAGCGTCATTGCCATCAGGCACCAACGAGACGTCGCTCCCATGGCAGCTAAATCGCTGAGCGCCACCGCCAGCGCGCGATGCCCTATCGCGTTGGCGGGGGCATCGTGGGGGAAGTGGACGTCACTCACCGATGTATCAACGCTAACCACAAGCTGTTGACCTGCTTGGGGCACTAAAAGCGCTGCATCGTCGCCATTTTCAAGCGCTATGCCAGCTGTCGCGTGCGCCTCCTGCGGCGACATGAAGTAGCGCTGAATCAGTTCAAATTCGCCAAGCACAAAGGCCCCTTAAACGCATTATCAGGAGGCTCGCCTTACAGACGGCGAGCGCTGACCTCGGCACTTCGTAAGCGATTTGCTAGCTTATCGAGAATGCCGTTCACGTATTTATGGCCGTCGGTGGCACCAAATGATTTGGCCAGCTCAACGCCTTCGTTAATCACTACTCGGTAGGGCACTTCCATTCGCCGAGAAAGCTCGTAGGCTCCCAAGCGAAGGATGGCTAACTCAACGGCATCCAGGTCTTCTAAGCGACGGTCGAGCAACGGCGCAATTTCACGATCTAACTCCGCTTTGAATCTGACCGTGTTATGCAGCAGTTCATGAAAAAGCGCCTTATCAGCGATTTCCATTACCTTCACCCAATTTTCGTAATCTTCCAGGTCATCATCCGCTACTTGGCTGCGAAACTCAGCTTCGATAGTGGTGATTGATTTACCTGTCATTTGCCACTGGTAAATCCCCTGAACCGCTAACTCACGTGCGGCGTGGCGCCCTAGCTGCGCGGCAGAGGGCTTACGCTCACGACGTTCGCTCATTGGTTATCTCCTAACGGCAATGCACGCAGTAACGACACCATCTCCATCGCTGCCATTGCGGCTTCCGTACCTTTATTACCCGCTTTGGTGCCTGCCCGCTCAATCGCCTGCTCGATAGACTCAACGGTCAACACGCCGTTTGCTACCGGCGTATCAAACTCAAGTTGGAGGTGGTTAATGGCGGTATTGCAGCCACCCGCCACATATTCAAAATGCGGTGTGCCACCACGAATGACAGCGCCCAGCGCGATAACAGCATCGGGCTTCATGACGTTAAGTACGCGCTTTACTGCCAGCGGCAGTTCCCAAGCACCGGGTACGTGGACAAGGTGAATATTGTCCGCATCAACGCCGTGGCGTGTCAGGCTATCGATAGCACCTTCCACCAGGCTATCCACCACATGGTGGTTAAAGCGACCTACAACGATGACATAACGGCCATCGACATCCACAAAAGTGCCTTCAACTTGCGAAAGGGATTGCATCAATTTATTCCTGCTGAGAAGTTGGCTCATACGCCGTGTCATTTGGCCCCAGACGCTCGACAACTTCGAGATCAAAACCGGAGAGCGCTGAGAATTTCCACGGTGAGCTGAGTAGCCGCATTTTGCCTACCCCTAAATGGCGTAGGATTTGCGAGCCAGTACCAATCGTTAAGTAGTTACCTGAACCGTCCGAATCGCTGGTGCGAGGTTGACGCACGCGATCCAGAAAAATATCGAGTTGATCTTTCAAGTCTTGGTGAGGACGACCATCGTCAATCAGCACAAAGACACCCGCAGACGCATTGGCGATCTCTTCGAGCGCACGATGAGCATCCCAACGGCACTGTTCACCTTTCATTAACCCTACGATATCACGCAGCGTATCCGCTAAGTGAACTCGCACAGTCGTCGCCTGCTCTGGCGTCGGCTGGCCCTTCACTAACGCTAAATGGTGAGCACCTTGGATACGGTCACGGAAAACATGCAGCGCCAGCTCCCCATGGGCCGTCATTACGCTGGTAGTTTCAACCGGATCAACCGTTTGTTCATTAACGATACGATAGTGAATTAAATCAGCAATCGTGCCAATTTTAATACCATGCTTTTTAGCAAACACTTCAAGCTCAGGGCGACGCGCCATGCTGCCATCGTCATTCATGATTTCACAAATAACGCCACTAGGATCACAGCCTGCTAATGAGGCCAAATCACAGGCTGCTTCTGTATGCCCGGCACGACGCAGGACGCCACCCGGCTCGGCCATCAGCGGAAAAATATGCCCTGGCTGGACGATATCCGACGGTTTGGCATTCGCCGCCACTGCCGCTTGAACAGTGCGCGCACGATCAGCTGCTGAGATACCAGTGGTCACACCTTCGGTCGCTTCAATGGAAAGCGTAAACTTAGTGCCAAACCCAGAGCCATTGTCACGCACCATTAGCGGCAGGTTTAGCTGCTCGCAACGCTCGCGAGTCATTGGCATGCAAATGAGCCCACAGGCATAGCGCGCCATGAAGTTGATATGCTCGGCCTGAACTTTTTCGGCCGCCATGATGATATCACCTTCGTTTTCGCGATCCTCATCATCCATGAGAATCACCATTTTGCCCTGGCGGATATCTTCCACCAGCTCAGCGATAGGGGACAAACCCTCTGAAGAGGAATGCGCCATGGAATCTCCAAAATAAGTGGTCGCAATACATGCGATTTCGCGCGTCAGGGTACCTTGCTCTGGCCCCGCGCGCTAGTCAGTGCGCGGTTCCGCGATTATTCGCCAGTCACTCCCAACAGCTCGAATTTCTTTGATAGTCAAACGCTTTTGGTCGGCCATGCGGGTCATGCCGGGCAACGCAAATAGTGGTCGCGCCTCGCCTCCCAAAAGCGTAGGGGCGACAAATAGCTGCAGCTCATCCACCATATTCGCATCTAACAGCGCGCCTGCTAGGGTAGCGCCGGTTTCAACGAGCAGCTCATTGACCTGCTCATGTTCGGCCAACCAGCACAACATATCCGCGAGGTCGATTCGACCTTCTTGAGCCGCAGGCAGCACCTTAATATCAGCGCCCGCAGCTTCCAGCTTTTGGCGTTTTTCTTCACTGTGGTGTTCGGTGGTAATAATCAGCGTGCGGCCTGGTTCACGAAGGCAAGCTGCCGCTAGCGGTAACCGCAGGCGCGAGTCCAAAATGACGCGCAGCGGCTGCCGCTGACTTACCGCATCCGCGTTATCGAGCGCCAGCTGATTCGCGCGCACTGTTAGCCGAGAATCATCCATAATAACGGACTCAACACCGCTTAAAATAGCGCTTGAGCGTGCCCGCAAACGCTGCACTTGGCTACGGGCTTCTGGGCCGGTAATCCATTGCGACTCTCCAGACCCCATGGCGGTACGGCCATCCAAACTCATGGCCATTTTTAAGCGTACAAAGGGGCGTTTGTGCTGCATACGGGAAATAAAGCCAGGATTTAGCGCACAGGCATCTTGTTCCAACAGCCCAACATCTACCTGAATCCCCGCTTCCCGGAGCCGATTGATACCGCGTCCACTAACGCAAGGGTTAGGGTCAACCATTGCCACGACCACACGGGCCACTTGGGCATCCGCTAACGCAACGGCACAAGGGCCAGTGCGTCCTGTATGGGAACAAGGTTCTAACGTGACATAAGCCGTTGCGCCTTTTGCCTTAGCACCAGCGGCGTTAAGTGCGTGAATTTCTGCATGAGGTTCGCCAGCACGGAGGTGAAAGCCCTCGCCAACCACTTGCCCTTCCGCGTGTTGATCGTAGCGGACAATAACACAGCCCACCCGGGGGTTGGGGTCTGTTGTATACAGCCCTTTCGCCGCCAATTGCAGAGCACGCGCCATAAATTGATGATCAGCGCTGGTAAAGCCTCTCTCCGTCAACTCGTTCATCAAGCCTCTCCGCGATCTGGGCCGCTGTAGGCTGATGTCGGATGATCGCCTGGATCTTGAGAAAGACGGTCTATCTCGGCGCGAAATTCGTCTAGATCCTGAAACTTACGATATACCGATGCAAAGCGAATATACGCCACCTGATCCAGGTTGCTTAATGCCTTCATGACGGCTTCACCGATATCCCGCGCATTAACTTCGCGATCCCCACGGGCACGAAGCGATTGGCGAATACGCTCAACGGCGGCCTCTATTGCCTCGGCACTTACCGGACGCTTTTCAAGCGCTCGCAGCATGCCTGCACGCAGCTTGCCCTCGTTAAACGTTTCACGTGAGCCGTCGGATTTCACGACCCTCGGCATGATGAGTTCTGCGGTCTCATACGTGGTGAAGCGTTCTTGGCAGCTAGCGCATTGGCGACGACGGCGCACCTGGTCACCGTCGGCTACCAGCCGCGAGTCGGTCACTCGAGTATCATTAGCACCACAAAAAGGGCAATGCATGGCAGTCAACCTGTTGTCAGTACGTGCAGCGTGTCAGCCTGTGCGGATAACGGCACATATAAGCATATTATGAACTATTATTAGCAGCGGAGTAGCCACGCGCTACAACGACATGCAGTTTAAGGGCGCTTGCAAGCAAAAATAGTCGCTTCTTTAAACGCGGCGTTAACCTAGCATTGTAACGATTTGGCACACAAGCTGCAGCGTTTGTCGTAGGTTGTTTAAGAGGACTCCCCTATGACCCCATTTGAGCAGACGGTCCATCAATTCCTTTCGCACCTCTACGGCCCCCGCGCCAGCGAGATACAGCGCCGCATTGGTCAACACATTGAGCACTTTCGCCGTGCGTCACAGGCGCCAGCCACAACACAAAATATGGCGGCTGAAAGCGGTAACGCACCAACATGGAGCGAAAAAGATCAGTGGGTCATTAGTTACGGTGATTCCATTGTGGCAGAGGAAACGCCCCCACTTGCTGTGCTTAATGAGTTTCTTCAACGCTATTTGGGCGAGCGCATTAGCGGCGTGCATGTACTGCCTTTTTTTCCTTGGAGTAGCGATGATGGCTTCTCAGTCATTCATTACCGTGAGGTTAATCCAGAGCTAGGTGATTGGGAGCACATTCGCGAGCTAGCCAGCCACTATGACGTCATGGCCGACTTAGTGCTTAATCACGTATCTCGTGAGTCACTGTGGTTTGTAGATTATCTAACCGGCAGCCTGCCAGGTCGTGATTACTTTATTGAAGCAGACCCAGAAACCGATGTTTCTGACGTTATTCGGCCACGCAGCAGCCCATTGCTAGTGCCCATTTCCACGCGCCGAGGCACTCGCCATGTATGGGCGACATTTTCAGAAGATCAGATTGATTTAAACTTTGAAAATCCTGATGTATTGCTAGAGTTTGTTGGCATTTTGCTGTTTTACCTTCAACAGGGCGTGCGCATCATTCGCCTGGATGCGATAGCGTTTTTATGGAAGCGCCTGGGAACATCTTGCATCCACCTCCCTGAAACCCATACGGTTGTCCGTTTACTGCGCGCCATTGTGGATGAAATATCGCCTGGCACGCTGATAATTACCGAGACCAATGTCCCTCACGCAGAAAACATCAGTTACTTTGGCCTAGAACGGTTAGCCAATGGGGCGCCTGACGAAGCCCATATGGTCTATCAATTTGCCCTACCACCACTGCTATTGCATACACTCACCCGCGGTGAAGCCACTACCCTTCAAACATGGCTTTCCAGCCTGCCGATACTGCCCAGACACTGCACCTATTTAAACTTCACAGCGAGCCATGATGGTATTGGTGTGCGTCCTTTAGAAGGGCTGCTCCCGGACCATGAACGAGATGCGCTGCTAGAGCTGATGCATCGCTTTGGTGGCTTTGTCAGTATGCGCAGCAATCCCGATGGTAGTGACTCGCCCTATGAGATCAACATTACCTGGTTTGAGGCCATGCGCGGCACGCGTAGAGGACCAGATCCCTGGCAAATTGCCCGCTTCCTTTGCAGCCAGGCCATTATGCTCACGCTTCAGGGCATTCCCGCCCTCTATATTCATACACTGACCGGCACCCTTAACGATGTTGAAGGGGTGGAACGCAGCGGCCGTTTACGTTCAATTAATCGCCGCCGTTGGCAGCGTGACGAATTAGCCCTGTTACTTGAAAGCCCTTCAACACCAACCCACGATGTTTTTCATGCCCTTAGCCGCCTGTTGGAGCTACGGCGGGTAGAACCCTGCTTTCACCCCAACGCCACACAGCGCGTACTGCCCACACCTCCTGAATTGTTAGCCATTGAGCGAGGACCACTCAGTGACGGCCGCCGCCTGCTTGCCCTGTTTAATGTCACCGACACGCTGCTGCCATTAGATAGTGTGGGAGAAGCACTTGAGCAGGCGCTTAGCCAACATGTTTGGCGTGCTTTAGACATGCAACCCCCCGGAGAGGAAACCGCGCTACCGCCCTATGCAATAAGATGGATGGTGGCAGACACATGAAAGAGGCATTGCGGCATAACGTCTCAGCAATAGGTAATATAATCGTCAAATAATCGACTACTGTGATACTGCAGCATTCATCATTAACTGAGATAACGGTTAACTATGCTGCAGCAAAGTATCGCAATTGGTCCCCTGGGCTTCAGTCTTCATCAACTTGTGTTTGTCATGGCTTTTTTGATGGCACTTATGGTGGGGGCGATACTAGGGCGGCGGCACAATGTAGCGGTGAGCGATACGCTCATAACGGTATTTTTTATCGCCTTTATCGCCGCACGGGCAGTGTTTGTTGTGCGTTACTGGGGAGCGTATGACGGCATTATTTCCCGGCTAGATATTCGTGACGGCGGCTTTAATTTAGCGGGCGGCATGATGGCTGGACTTGGCTACGCAAGCTGGGTTCTGTGGCGCTCTTCACACCAACGCTGGCCGTTAGGAGGTGCCTTGCTAGCGGGTTGCCTTACATGGGGAATTATAGTCGGCAGCACTGCCTTAATTGAACAACAGGCGCGCCCTCTCCCAGACACTCCGTTAGTCGACCTAAGTGGCCAACCTACCAGCCTGCCTCAATTTGCCAACCAGACGCAGCAGCCTATTGTCGTTAATCTTTGGGCAAGCTGGTGTCCTCCTTGTATTCGAGAAATGCCGGTTTTTGAAGAAGCACAAAATACCGAACAAGGCATTACCTTTGTGTTCGTTAACCAAGGGGAAAACGCCCAGCATATTGAAGCGTTTATGAGCCAACATGACCTTTCACTGGATAATGTGTGGCTTGACCAACGCAATGCACTGGGGAAGGCAACGGGCGCCCATGCTATGCCCACCACCCTTTTTTACAGCGCAGAAGGAAAGCTCGTTAACACGCATTTTGGCGAATTTTCCCATGCAACCCTTCAACAAGGCTTGGAACGTTTGCGCTGAGGCAGCCTCTTACCTTGGCTCATGACGACATCGATTTACATTGCGTATCTTTTATACATAAGGACATACTTATGAAACACTTCTCCCTGTCTCGTTTAAGCAGCTTGTTACTATTAACAAGCATTGGCACCACCTCGGCTGGCTATGCCGAAGAGCTGCCGGCACCGGTTCAAGCACTAGCCAACCAAGGGCTGACGATTCACGGCCAGTTTGAGGCGCCAGGAGGCATACGTGGTTACGGTGCTAGCGTGCAGGGCCAGGATATGGCGATTTATTTAACCCCTGATGGCGACCATGCCATTATCGGCACGCTGATGGATAGCCAGGGTAACGACCTCACCGAAGCACAGCTAGATGAGCATGTTCGCGTGCCGCTGGAAGCGCAAACCTGGGAGTTGCTAGAAGAGAGCCACTGGATTCAGGACGGCGATGAAAACGCGCCACGGGTAATCTACACGTTTACCGATGCCAACTGCCCTTACTGTCGCCAGCTGTGGCAACAAAGCCGACCCTGGGTAGAAGCAGGTGACGTACAACTGCGCCATATTATGGTGGGCATCCTGGCGCCGAACAGCCCCGCCCTGGCAGCCACACTGCTAGGTGCAGACGACCCTTCTGCCGCGTTGCATGACCACAGCAAAGGCGATGCGCTTTCAGCGAGCGCCCAGCCTAGAGATATTGAAGAGCAAGTGTATGCGAACAACCAGCTTTTTGAGGAGCTAGGCCTATACGCTACGCCCACCAGCGCCTTCCAGCGCGAAACGGACAGTGGCGATTTACGTATCGACCGAATTCAAGGCTTGCCAAGCAACGAGCGCTTAATTGAGATGATGGGCAGTGAATCGCCTTAGTGCAGGCAATGTAGCTAGGCTCTAAAGCTCCCGGCCAAAAACCTCATATCAATAATTAGCCCGTGGTGTCATACCACCGCGGGCTAATATTTTCTCCTGATCCGATGCTTTGGTCGCTGCTCGTCAAACAGATTACTCGCCTGACAGGTTCTCAAAACGGGGCATCCCCACATTCCAAGGTTCGATGTCGCCTTTTTCACCAAAGTTAGCATGATCACCAAGCACGTGGCCGTCATGCTTCCGGGTTTGCCCATACAGCGAACGTTTATGGAAAGTAGGCCCAAAGCGCTCAGCGGTTTCGGCAACATCTCCTGTGTAACGGGGGTCTTGCGGACGCTCTTGGCTACTCATGTAATACGCAATATCCCAGGCATCCTGGTCACTTAACGAACGCGGCTGACCTAAAGGCATATTGTTGTAAATAAACCCAGCGGCGGTATCAACCCTGACGATGCCTGCGCCCCAATTATTAGAGCCATCCCCCCAGAGTGCTGGGAAAACATACTCGCCATTCTCATAGTGCCCAGAGCCGTCCTCTTGGTGACAAATGGCGCAATTTTCTTGGTACGCTGCTTCGCCGCGAGCGTAATCAGGGGCTTCATCTGGCTCATCTGGCGCAGGAAAACCGCGGCCATAAATAGGCTGACTGGGGTACATTGGCGCACCAGTAGCCAGCCATTGGTGATAAGCGCTCAGTGCGAGCATCTCATCACTGCCATACTCAGGTGGCGTTCCATTCATTGAGTAAGCAAAGCAGCCAGCAATGCGTTCCTCAAGATTGTTAACGTGCTGATTTTTACCCCTGAAGTCGGGAAGCGTGACTGCCGCTGCCCAAACCGGTGCACTAAACGGCTGACGCCCCTCACCTAGGTGGCAACTAGAGCAGTTCATATCGTTATAAACATTTTCACCACGTAGCTGCTGAGTATTGGTGAACAACTCGTAGCCATACCGAATAACTTTTTTTAGCTCTGGATGAATGTCGGCGTCTTCCAGGTCTGCCATAGTCGGCGGAACATGGACAAGCTCGCCCTCCTGCGGCGCAGGGAAGCCAAGTTCCACTAACCCCTGGTAGGTCGCTTCGCTTGACGGGACGGCATCATTTGCAGCGAAGGCGCTGACGACGATGCCGGTGGCTAACGAACAACCTGTTAGCGCTAACACGAGACGCTTTTTACGCAAATTCATTGTGCTGTCCCCCCTTCTTCGCTGTCAGTTTGAGCGCTAACATCCTGGGTGGCATACCACGCTGACACCGCCTGGATATCCTCGTCACTCATACGCTTGGCAATAGCCCCCATCAAATGCTGAGGATCATTACTGCGCTCATCATTTTGCCAAGCATGCAGCTGGTTGCTTATGTAACCTGCGTGCTGGCTTGCAATACCGGGAAATTCTTCGCCGACGCCCTTGCCACCCGGGCCGTGACAGCTTTTACATGACACAATATAGGCATCCCAATCGCCACGCTCTGCCAGTTGTTCGCCGCGGGTTAATAGCGCCTCGTCAGCATCATCGCCACCTTGGCCAAGCGTGATAGGCATTTCGCTATAATAAGCAGCAACGTCAACTATTTGCTGGTCATTGAGCATGTTAGCAAAGGGCATCATGGTGGCGTTTTGGCGACGCCCCTCTTTAAAATCGTGTAGCTGCTTAATGATGTAATCGGCATTTAGCCCAGCCAAACGCGGCCACGATTCGCCTCCAGGTATATTCATCCCGCTGCCATTAGCTTGATGACAGGCAATACAAGTTGCCGCGGCAGCTTGGCCGCGCTCGGCATCCCCCGTTTCGGCAAAGGCAGTCGCAGCGAAAGCGCTGGCACCCACAAGACTGGCCCCCATTAGCAAGCTAAGCTTGCCCCACTGTTTTTTATTCATATCTCCCCCTGACTGCTGGTCGTTATTTACTTGCTTATTCGTTATTTCTTACCTGCCCGTTACTTACTAGTCGTTGCCCACTTACTGCACTGACGCAGAGAGAGCTATCGAATAGCCTCTGCTATATACCCTTGTTTTTTGCCTGCTGTTGGAATGGTTAAGTGGGCGCTAAACCCACCGGTCTCAACATTTTCAAAACTCACCCAGCCATCAAACCGCTCAACAATCGCCGCCACAATCGCTAAGCCCAAACCACTGCCTTGCTGCTTGCTCACGCGCCAAAAACGTTGGGTTAATTGTTTCAATGTAGCGTCGTCGACACCGCCCCCCTGGTCATGCACAGTGAACGTTACGTGATGCTGGTCAGGGGTATACCGGACGGTTAACACTACAGGCAGCTCGCTTGCCCCATGGTGCAGCGCGTTATCCAGTAAGTTACGCAGTGCGGTTATTGCCAGCTCTCTAGGCATGGCAACGCACACATGGGGTAATTGAGTGGGAAGCTGACACTGCCCTGCGATTGCCACGCTGTCGGCAATCGCGACTTCAACAATCTCATCTACCTGGCTTGGCTCGCCGTCATCAAAGCGCATGCGCCCTTCAACTCTTGCTAACGTCAGCAACTGATCTAGCGTATGCGCCAGACGTACCACCCCCGCTTCTGCGTAGCTGAGCGCTTCTTTAGCCGTTTCACCGTCGGTTCGCTGCGCTACTTGAAGATGGGTTTTAATCGCGGTTAAGGGGGTGCGCAGTTCATGAGCGGCATCGTTGGTGAAACGCTGCTCTCGGACGATGGTCTGTTGAATTCTCACCAGCAAGCCATTGAGTGTATCAATCAACGGTTTGATCTCTTTCGGCACACCATAAGTAGACACGGGCGCCAGCGCTTCCGGATGACGACTGGCCAGCGATTCGCGCAGCCGTGACAGCGGGGCCAAACCACGCCAGACAACCACCCAGAGCGCAATCAAACTCCCCGCTAACGCCACCACAAACGGCACGACGGCTACGCGAAACACATCGCTAAGCAACATGTCCCGCTCATCCATCCGGTCAGCGGTGGTAATGACGAGATCTCCCCGCTCATAGGTGAATACGCGCCAAGTGGTATCGCCTTCTTGTCGGTAAGCGTGACCACGCTCACCCGGAGCCAGTATGGTTTCCATGTTGGCATGGGTGCGGGCGATGATATCGCCACGCGGGGAGTGAACCTGACATGCCAATCCCTCAATGGGCGGGATGGATAAGGCGCGAGCCTGACTCTGCTCCCAGACATCTTCAGGCAGTTGAAGCACGAGCCCGGCGACCATGCGTGCCGACTGAGCAAGACGCTGATCCAGTGTTTCTACAAACTTTTTCTCTAAATCACTGAGCAACCAAGCGGCGGCAATGCCCCAAAGCAACGCCAACGTCACTCCCAAGGTGAGCAATAGGCGGGCACGTAAGCTCATTGCTGCCCCTTATGAGGCGTGCCGGGGATATGAACAGCCTCTGGTTTACCTAACCGATAGCCCAACCCACGAACCGTCTCAATGACGCCACTGCCTAGCTTTCTACGTAGATGGTGGATATGCACGTTCAGCGCATTACTCTCTACATCATCACTCAAGCCATAAAGGCTATCTTTTAGCTGGTCGGCAGAGAGCACACTGCGCGGCGAATGCAAAAAAGCCTCCAAGAGCACTAACTCTCGGCGCGACAGCGTCACCAACTGGTCAGAGACTTTCACTTCACGCGCATTGGGATCCAACGTTAGCGCCCCGTGCATCGTCATACCCTGGCTACGGCCAGACACTCGCCGAAGCAGCGCATGAAGACGGGCGACTAACTCATCAAGATCGAAGGGTTTCACCAGGTAATCATCGGCCCCGCACTGCAAGCCATCAACACGGTCTCGTACCGCATCGCGTGCCGTCAGCATTAACACCGGGGTAGAGATACCTTGGTCACGCCACGACTGCAGCAACTGCAAGCCATCACCATCGGGAAGACCGCGATCGAGTATCACAACGTCACTCGCCACTGACTGCAGGGTTTGTCGCGCAGCTTGAATCGTAGAAACATGATCGACGACAAAGTCGTACACCATTAAGCCGGAACGTATTCCTGATGCGACAAGCGGATCATCTTCAATGAGCAAGACATGCATGGCGGTTTTCCTTTTATTACTACTAGCATGGCAAATTCACATTAACCCAGCATTAAGCTAGCGGTCTGTGCCATAAACCTATTTATAAAAACCAGTTACAAAAAAGCCCTTGTCTGAAGAGACAAGGGCGATAGCGGTTGTTTATACATTAGCGCTACTGGCTGATACGTTTTGCGATAAACCAGCCTGCCACCATCGCGGCCAATAACGCTAATAGAGGCAGCGAGAGCCCACCGATGGAGGCGATGGCAGGGCCAGGGCAATAACCAGAAAGGCCCCACCCAATGCCAAACAGCGCTGCGCCACCCAGCAACTTGCCGTCTAACGCTTGCTTAGTCGGGAGCTGAAAATTAGGGCTAAACAGCGGCTCGCCACGGGCAAATACCAATCGGTAGCCCACAAACGTTGTGCCTACCGCACTGCCTAGCACAAACATCAGCGTCGGGTCCCAAGCGCCAGCCACATCTAAAAAGCCAAGTACACGAGCAGGATCCGTCATGCCAGAAATAGCTAGCCCAAGCCCGAATAGTAAACCAGCGATATAGCCAGCAGCGGTTTTTACTGTTGCACTATTCATATCATGCGCCTCATACACCACCTCCGATCATATGCCGCGTCACATAGACCGTGGCGACCGCTACAATGAGAAACACGCCGGTGGCGGCCATCGAGCGAAGTGATAAGCGTGCTAAACCACAGACACCATGACCACTGGTACAGCCGCTGCCGAGCCCAGTCCCTAACCCGACTAACAGGCCTGCTAACAACATCAGCGGCACACCGCCAGCTGGCGCACCGATCACCGCACCGGGAACATCAGCAACGTTGCCCAACCCGCCTCCCATTGCCATGACCAGTAACGGGCCACTCACCAGCCCGAACAAAAAGGCTAAACGCCACGCGCTGTCGCCTTTAGGTCTCTGGGTTATTAAGTTTCCAATAATGCCGCTAATGCCAGCGATGCGCCCCAAGGCTCCCATCAACCACACAGCGGATAAGCCTATAAACACACCACCAACGAGCCCTTGCAGGCTTGCCATCCAGTCCACGGGTGTCTCCTTACTGTATTAATGCTTGCTTTTGCAGGTTGAGATGCCCAGCAGAGGATACAACGGGCAAAAGTTAAACAGCCCAGTGGCAAGTGGTAAAACGCCGATCCACCCCCATGCACCAATGGTGCCGGTAAGCGCCAGTACAATCAGAATCAGGCCAACAACGATTCGCGCCACTTTGTCGATACCGCCGACGTTTGCTTTCATTTTCTGCTCCTCAATCATCAGAATTATTTAAAAACGGTTGATAGGGACTTTCAGATACACAACGCCATTGTCGTCGGCAGGCGGCATTTCGCCCGCGCGCATGTTGACCTGTACGGAGGGAATAATGAGCTTAGGCATGCCGAGCGTGGCATCACGCTCCGTGCGCATTTTCACGAACTCATCTTCTGAAATGCCTTCATGTACATGAACGTTTGCCTCACGCTGCTCTGCAACACTGGTTTCATGCTGATAAACGTCTCGGCCTGGCGCTTTATAGTCATGACATAAAAACAGCCGCGTTTGCGTCGGCAACGCCAGTACCTTTTGGATGGAGCGATACAGCGTACGTGCATCACCACCGGGGAAATCACAGCGCGCGGTGCCGTAATCCGGCATAAACAGTGTGTCTCCAACGAAGGCCGCGTCGCCTATCACATAAGTAAGGCAGGCAGGCGTATGGCCTGGCGTATGAAGCACGCGCCCCTGAAGACTGCCAATGGTGAACGTATCGCTTTCGCTAAACAGAGCATCAAATTGGCTGCCGTCCCGAGCAAACTCGGTGCCTGCATTAAATGCTTTACCAAAAATTTCCTGCACGTCGACAATATGGGCGCCAATCCCCGTTTTTCCACCTAGCGTTTGGTGCAAATAGGGAGCTGCAGAGAGGTGATCAGCATGCACATGGGTTTCTAAAATCCATGCCACTTCAAGGCGGTTATCGCGAATAAATTCAATAATTTGATCGGCGGAACGTACATCAGTACGCCCTGCTGCGTAGTCGAAATCCAGCACCGAATCTAGAATAGCGCAGGCGTTACTATCTGGATCCTGCACCACGTAACTAAAGGTGTTGGTCGGTTCATCAAAGAAGTGAGTAACAATCGGGCGTTGCATTCTATGCCTCCAGCTAATGGCAAGTAGTGATGCTGCTATGCACACATCATAGACCATATATGGTTATATGTTTATACTTATTTGGAATTTAAAGCCGTTTCTTGAGCATGATCAAGATTACCCGTTGGCAAACAGCCGCTGAGACAAACCGGAGAGATCAAGTAGGGGGCTTACTGAAAAAAAAGCACCCCGCTGTCTGCGAGGTGCTGAGATTACGCAATGGCGTTAACAGCTAAGTGGGATTCAAAAACCTTTTTAAATTTAAAATCCCTATAGACCTAAAGCCCTTTAAACTTAAAGTTCTATAAACTTAAAGTTCTATAAACTTTAGGATTTATAGAAATTAACAGGCACGTGGTGTTAAACCTTACCTTGGTTATCAAGCTCTACCGCTTCATGCATGCGGGCTAGCACGTCAGGCATCGCCGCTTGCACGCGGTTCCAGCTAGGAATAAATGGACGCTCGCGGGGGTTGTCTAAAAACAGATTGCCGGCTTCCAGCAAATTGCTGGCAAATAACTCCACTGCCTGCTCTTCACAATGGCGATCTAAACTTAGCCCGTTCATCGTCGCGTCGTGATCGTAGGCTTCGATGAGGTCTAAGGCTAAACGGTAGTAGGTCGCTTTGAGCGTCCGGAAATCCTCGCTGCTAAAGCTAACGCCTTGGGTAGCCAGCTTACGATACAACGCTTTTGCAATATCCAGACTCATTCGGTTCAAGCCACTGGTAGCATCCTCTTCACTAACGGGCTGATGCTTGTGGTCATAGGCGTCGGCAATATCTACCTGACATAGCTGACGGTGGGAATAGTTACGCTGCAACTCGGACAGCACGCCGATTTCCAATCCCCAGTCAGCGGGAATTCGGATGCCCTCAAGTACATCGCTGCGCATGGCAAACTCACCGGATAAGGGGTAACGGAAGCTGTCTAGATAATCCAGATAAGGTGACGGGCCACAGACGGTTTTCAAAGCACGCAGCAACGGCGTCACCATCAACCTAGAGACGCGCCCATTGAGCTTTCCTTCAGCGATACGCGGGTAATATCCTTTACAAAAACTGTAATTGAAGCGGGGATTCGCGACGGGATACATAAGGCGTGCCAGAAGGCCCCGGTCGTAGGTAAGAATATCGCAATCGTGAAGACCAACAGTGGTGGAACGACCGGAACTAAGCACATAGCCAGCGCAATACCATACGTTTCTTCCTTTACCTGGCTCTAATGCCCCCAAACCGTGACTTTCTAGCTCTTGGTCGATGGTGCGTAAACGGGGGCCGTCATTCCATAGAATTCGTGTGTGCTGAGGCAAGCGCGAAAAGAATTCCCGTGCATATAAAAATTGATCACGGTCTGCCCTATCCAAACCAACGACAATTTCATTGAGATAAGGCACTTTCACCAGCTCATCAACAATCGCCGACAGCGCAGGTCCTTCCAGTTCAGAAAAAAGCGAGGGTAAAATTAGCCCCATTGGGCGACGTTTGGCAAACTGACAAAGCTCCTGCTCAAGGGCCTCAACCGGTCGACGCGTTAAGTTGTGAAAATCAGTAATCACACCATTTTGATGAAAATCACTCATACGCTAGCCTCCCGTGGCTTGTAAACTGATGCAGCGGCTTCATTTGCTGGCGTCATTTTTAGACGCCCGTCATCTCGCCCCCACCAGTGGGCTACCCCCTCAGCCCAGCCAGTTGGCCCAGTTGCATTCGTTCGATATAGCGAGCTGTTTTGCGGCTCAACGTTAAGTGCGTGACAACCTCGAATAACCACGGCTTGATCGACGGCTTCCAGCATCGTGATATCGTTTGGGCCATCGCCCAGGCCCAATGAAAGCGGCTGGCTGCCTCGTAATGCAGTAAATCGTTTAATTAGCCACTCTACGGCCCCCCCTTTATCAGACAAGCGCCCAATCACATGCCAAAAACGGCCCCCTTGTGTAAGTTCAAGGCCATCGCCTTCAAGCGCAATGCGGAACGTTTCAAGTGCGGCTGCATTATCTTCCCAAATAAGCGGCTCACTCCCCTCCCGCTGCCGCGCTGCTTTGGCACGGGTTTCATCAAGCCCAGTTAACGCCATTACCTGTTGAAGACTTAAGTCGCCCATTCGAGTAAACCGAATCCCCAGACGCTTACGCCAAACATTTAATCGCGCTCTAATGAAACCACTATCAACACCGGTGTGTTTTATAACGACGCCATCTCGGCCATTACCAGGGCGATCTAAACGCGCATGGCACCAACCTGGCGGTAGACCAATAACGGCACCATTCTCAGCAATAAAGGGGGTCGCTGTTAGCCCAAGGGATTCCCGCAGGGGGATGAGCTCAGCGCGGGTTTTACTGGTGACCGGAATAACCGGAACCCCTAGCTGTTTAAGGCGAGCAAGCCAGGGCTTGGCAGGTGAGAAATCATAGTTATGATGATCTAACAGTGAACCGTCTAAGTCGGTGACTACCAAACGCGGTTGAAGCGCTGGATCCAAGTCGCTTGGTGACTGAGCATCGCTGGGCAACGCAGTACGCTTGTGTTCGGTCATAGCACCACCCTTTTGCAATCTTAAAAGTCGTTACGCACTTCCACTTTTAGATAAGCAACCAAGCAGTTTGTATGCCAATACAATTTTATTCTTAATAATCAAAAATTTAACTCATAAAAAGTAGCCGCTTTCTTATGAGCCCCAAAACAACGCAGCTTCGGCGCACCAAAATGGCGCGCAAATAAATGGAAAAAAATTCGACAAGGCCTTGGCAAAAGCTCATAAATAGCTATACTCAAATTGTACCCACTGACAACCTTGTACACCCCTCACCTGATGTCAGTGGGCTGCAGTGAGCCAAGCCCTTTAACACCCGCCTCCCCCGGCGGGTTTTTTTTGATCAATGCGTTAGTCCACGTGAATAACGACCTCAACGCGACGGTTTCGCGCTCGCCCTTCGGCAGTGAGGTTATCTTCTAGTGGCTGAGTTGCTGCTAATCCAACGGCTCGCAAGCGCTCAGGGGAGACGCCTGCGGCTTCCAGTGCTTCAACGATGGCAATCGCACGCGCACTGGAAAGCGCCCAGTTGGACGAAAACTCTGGGGTATTGATAGATTGGCTATCAGAGTGCCCCTCCACCCATACTTCCCCCTCAAAGCGCTGTATGGTGTCCATCAGCGACCCTACGAGCGATGAGCCACCTTCTGTTAACTGGGCATCGGCAGAGGGAAATAGCAACCGATCCTGCACACGCAAACTGATCCCTTCGGCAACCCGGGAAACTTCAACGCCTTCCAAGTTGGGTAGATATGTCGATGCTTCCACACGCTCAGTCAATCTCTCATCAAGCGCTAATGCGCTGTTGATCGCCACATCAGACACTTCTTGTACATTGACAGGAGGACGGTCAGTGAGCACTACCATGTAATCCGCCAACGGAGAGGCCGATTGACGCTCATCGGTGGGCAGTAGTAACTGCGGAAGCATAATCTCAACAGCCGATGGCTCCTTATCTGTTGGTGTTTCTTCAATGCGCGCCAATAATGGCGGCACACCCACGACAGCAGAGCGAACCTTAGGTAACCCTGCTACGCCTAGCGCAGCGCTAATCGCGAACGGACTGAGCGTATCACTACTGGGAAATACACTTGGTACCGGGCGCTGCTGGCGATGCTCTGCTAGCGCATCCGGCAGTGGTATTTCTCTAGCAGGCGACGACTCATAGCCGTACTCTTCGGCGGCTTCCTGCTGAAACCATGATGGGTTTGTCACATCAGCCGCAGCAATAATGATAACGAACAGGGCTACCAGCAGTGTCATGACGTCGATATAGCTAATCATCCAACCGCTATTACTTTCATCTTCTGTATAGGCGGTTAGCAATGAATCGTGACGCGGACCAGCGCGGTGGTCTTCAAGCATGGGGGTTTTCACTCATTCAAGTTTTTAACCTCGTGGCCGATCTAGGGTAAGCATGGCAAACTAGTCTATCAAAAGCCGTTTCGTAGCGAGAAGGAACTATCAGGTGCGCACCCGACCTATGTCATCAAGAACTGTTTCATTTTCGACAGAGTCATCAAGAACCATGTCATTACCGACCATGTCATCATCGACAATGCCATCATCCATGGTTCAACTATTGCGCCCTGCCTGTATTGGACTGGCGAGCCTGATGCTAAGCGGCTGCTTCTATGCCAACACATCGCAAGCCCCCATTGCCACTACTTACCCATATAGTGAGCAGCAACGTATGCAAGCGGCTCAACACTGGGAAGTGCTAGCCCAGCACGAAGCCGCTGGTATTCTTCGCAGTGAACGGGTTCGCTTTAGGGATTTACATATTCCAGCGCAAGAGCATGCATCAGTTAGCGCCTACTACGGTGGCGAGTTTGAGCGCGGTTTTCGTACGCTATTAACAAGCGAGCTGGTGTCGCGAGGGGGAAGCGTGATGACACAACCCAACACTGGCGGTGCCATTGTTCAAGTAGACGTGGAAGTCGTTGAACATCGCGATCGCGGCTATATACGCCCACCGTTTGGTGCTTACACCGCCCTCGCAGGCGGGGTTACCGTGGCTAGCATGGCTCTCGGTAACTGGAGCGAACCTGCGCTAGCATTAATTCCCGCTGCGATGGCGGCAGATACGACCAGCGGCAGCTGGACATATGAGGGCAAAGAGGAGGTTATCATCACTACCCAGATCGTTGATAATGACCGTATTCTCTATTCCTCTTCTAATATTTATTACATTAATGCTGGTGACCGACGTCACTACGCACCGCATCGTGTTCCTCAAGCGCCTGCAACCCCAACTGTTTCTATCACCGATACTTGGTAATTACATGCTTCCACTCTCTTCCACCCTGTTCCAGCTGCGCGGGTTAGCCGTTAGCGCTCGCTTGGTTGTCGCTGCGTTGTTTATGCTGCTTTTAGCGGGCTGCACCGCACTTGGCAATAACAATAGCATGCGAAATGCCGAGCCTCAGCCAGACCTTTCTGAGCTAGCTCACGAAGCCGCAGCGCAAATGGTCGCCAGTAACCCGGATCTTACACGCCATAGCCCGATGATTGCGGCTACTTTTGTGAGTATTGATAATTTAAGCCAATCGTCTACATTCGGCCGTATCAGCTCTGAAATTATGGCGTCCGCCCTCGCAAGGCAAGGCATGCAGGTGCGCGAAGTCAAAATGCGTGACAGCATGTTTATCGAAGAAACCGTTGGCGAATTAATTTTATCTCGCCAAGTACAACGTCTTAGCGCCCAGCACAATGCACGCTCCATACTGATGGGTACCTATGCACAAGGCCAGGACTATCTCTATGTTAGCGCACGGGTAGTACGCGCGGGTGATGCGATGGTGCTTGGCAGCGCTGACTTTAAACTCCCGCTGGATAATAACACCCGAAGCTTATTGGAAGGCCAAGGCGGCTGGTAGTCGATTCACCCCTTGCCGCTACACGAACGAGAAGGATGAACATGTCCACCCGCACAAGCAAACCACTTATCGTGGCCACTAGTCGCTTGATAAAGCTATGCGCAAACGTTACCAAGCTGCTTAGCTATATTTTTCATACTGTGCTGCCGAACAAGCGCTTCACACTGCCAGACCATGCCGCGCCCTGGCTGACGCCTAAAGATGATTCGGCTATTCCGCGCATTATTTGGCAGACTAACTTCACCAACAAGGTAACCCTTCCGGTTTACCTGAATTACTTGTTTAATCGGCTGATGGCTCCCCGTTTCGAATATCGCTTCATGATTACCGAAGCGCGGAGTGATTTCATTAAAGAAAACTTCGATGATGCCCTATTCTCCAATTATTCAAAGCTACAAATTGGCGCGGCGCAGGCTGATTTTTGGCGCCTAATGGTGCTTTACAAGTACGGCGGTGTTTACCTCGATATTGATGCACATGCCATCTGGCCACTTTCCCGCGTTGTTCCTGGCGATATTGACGAACTCTACGTCACGACACGCAAAGGTGAACTGAGCAATTATTTCATCGCCAGTAAACCAGGCAATCCCAACTTACGTAGACTGATTGATCAAGTGCAGCAAAACATTGAAGAGAACACTCTCACCAACGTGTTCGAGCTAACAGGTCCTGGCGTATTTATTCAGTTATTAGACCAACACGTGGTACCCACGGTGTCTTACCGCCACGCCTGTAACCAAGGCAACTTTACTAACGAGCACTTCCAGTACATTGATAAAAAAGCGGGCAAATGGACTAGGGAGCAGAAAAAAGTCAGCATCATTCGTCAAGAAGAGCCTTGATTTTAAGCTCGGCTTTCACGCCAATAAAAAAAGCGCTAACCGTAAAGGTTAGCGCTTTTTATTTATCGTTTTAGTTTTATTTCTTTTTGCCTTGCCATGCCGCTACTATTCGATATCACAAACCTACACGGCATAGCAAAGCGGGCACGTGTTACTTGTAAACCGGGAAGCGGCCACACACCTGCGCCACTTTATCGAGCACTTGAGCCTCGATTGAGCTGGTGTCATCGCCCTTAGCAAGCACATCTAAGATGTCACAAATCCAACCGGCCAGTTGGCTGCATTCGTCTTCACCGAAACCACGGGTAGTAACGGCAGGCGTACCAATGCGCAAACCAGAGGTCACGAACGGGCTTTGCGGATCATTAGGCACCGCATTTTTGTTCACGGTAATATGAGCGCGGCCCAGGGCGGCGTCAGCATCTTTACCGGTCACACCCTGCTTGATCAAAGACAGTAGGAACAGGTGATCTTCGGTACCACCAGAAACGATATCGTAACCACGGTCGATAAATACCTTGGCCATCGCTTGGGCGTTTTTCACCACCTGCTGCTGGTAAGTTTTAAACTCAGGTGCCATGGCTTCTTTGAAGCAGATCGCCTTAGCAGCGATAACATGCATCAACGGGCCGCCCTGGCCACCAGGGAAGACGGCTGACTGCAGCTTTTTCTCGATATCCGCATCGTTTTCAGCAGAAAGAATAACGCCGCTGCGTGGGCCACGCAGGGTTTTGTGAGTGGTTGATGTCACTACGTGTGCATGGGGCAGCGGGCTTGGGTAAACGCCTGCAGCAACCAAACCAGATACATGCGCCATATCAACCAGCAAGTAGGCACCTACTTCATCAGCGATCTCACGGAACTTAGCCCAATCGACAATTTGCGAGTAAGCAGAGAAGCCAGCAATGATCATTTTGGGCTTGTGCTCGCGAGCTAGCTCGGCCACCTGATCGTAATCAATAAAGCCCTGCTCGTTCAGCCCATACTGGATAGCATTGTAGTGCTTGCCAGAGAAGTTGGGCTTAGCTCCATGGGTCAGGTGGCCGCCAGCATCCAGGCTCATCCCCAAAATGGTGTCGCCCGGTTTTACCAGCGCTTGGAAAACCGCGCTATTGGCCTGGGAACCAGAATGAGGCTGAACATTCACGTAGGTTGCGCCGAACAGCTGCTTGGCATAGTCGATCGCAAGATTTTCAGCGATATCGACAAATTCACAGCCGCCATAGTAGCGCTTACCTGGATAGCCTTCGGCGTATTTATTGGTCAGCTGGCTGCCTTGCGCTTCCAATACGCGGGGGCTGGCGTAGTTTTCAGAAGCAATCAATTCAATATGAGCTTCTTGGCGTGCAACTTCTTTCTGCATCGCGTCAAAAAGCACATCATCGAATCCGGCAATTGTCATATCGCGGCTGAACATCGGCGGGAACCTCGTTACGAAAGGATCATCATGGAGAAACTAGGGCGCTATCATAACGCAGCCTGACGCGACTTTCATCGCATCCGCGTCAGGTCGTGCATGAGCGTATTTCATGTTGTAGCCATTAGCGAAAAGCTGACTAACTGGTCAACCACGCTACTTTAGCTCAAAGGTGAACGTAAACCGCTCGGTGTGCCCCATCGGATTCATCATGAATTGGTTAAAAGTAAACGGATTGGGCAATGCCACATTGACTGTTAAGGCTTGGGAATGACCAGCCATAATGTCGACTAACCCTGTCATTAGTTTGGTGATTTGTGAGCCTAACAGCGGCTCAAGCTCTCGGGCCTGCCCCAAGGCCTTAGAGATTGCTTGCGCTTCGGTGATACTCTCATTTGCCGCGATCTCGGTAGTTAATCGCGGCAGCAACCCTTCATCGGTATAGGCCACTACCACGTCACCACCATGCAACATTGCCGATTCAAACAGCGCAGGGTTTTGCATTGCCTGCTCAATGGAAACGCTTTTTGGCAAAGTGATCGGTACATCAAGGCTGTATTCAATTCCCGCAGCATCACTCAAGCGCAAGTAGCCATCAGAAATCAATCGGTCGGTTTCCCCCTCTTCATCCCAGCGTGAGTGGCTGCGCCCTTCGGCTAGTAACTGACCACTCCCCCCTGTGAGTAGCTTGTTGAAGGTTTCGAACTCTTGTCGCTGCTCGAGTGGCAGTAAAGGCAGCAGCCCTCCAATATCAAAAAATGCGCCTTCGAAGCCTGCATCGCCCACATAGGAATTGCCTTCTACCCAGGCGCTATCCAACACTACGCTCCAACCTTCTCCAGATAGGTTAACGCCGCTCAACTCAGCGTGTTCAACACTCTCCTCCCCTGGTGTGTCGACCCCGGTTAGCTGCTCAACGCGCAAATTAGCAAGCGAAAAAACCACGCTAATACCACTCTCCAGGTCATTAAAATCAGCACTGACTCCCTGCATATCGAACAAGCCAATGGCGCTACTGCTGGCCTCTTCAAGCGTGAGCGTCTCAATGTGCAGGTGCCCCTCAAGCGGGGGAGAATCTAGCTCACTAAAAAATTCATCAGCCGCCTCACCTTGTAGATTTAGCGTGATGTCGCGAGCGTTCATCGCCTTCCATACAAAGTCAGGAGCGCTCATTTCTTCAATCGACGGCACCGCTTGCGCAGCGTTGGGTAGTTCAATGGAGACAATACTGAAAAAAGGCTGTGGGCTGTCTGCCTCGCTAACGGCCATACCATCAATCATTACACTGTCTGGACGATGATAATCGCCTTCAACGAGGTAGCGTTCGATAGTAAACACGTCGCCATTGGCATAAGTGATAGCAATGTCTTCAGCAATGATAGTTTCAGACTGCTCATACACTTGGGCGACCGTGAATGCGCTCGCTTCATTGCCCAGCCGCTCGCGAAGATCTGCTTCAAACTGCTGGGGTGAAGCGCTCACCGCACCGGAAAGAAGCAGCAACGAAAACCCAGCGGTAAGCTGGCGATGACCTAGAGACACCGGCATGTCATGACCTCCTTGTGAGAAGCGCTAAGCATAGCACTTGGAAAGGTGCTGTTAAGCTTCACCGAGCAACCCCAAGCTGGCCGCAGGCGCTTGACGCCGCAGGCTGTAAGAAAGGGCATGTCCGATAATGCCAATCAGCAGCGCTCCCCCCAAGGGCAGAACAAGCCATAACCCCACATGCAGGCGCGGTGTTAAATCAAGCCAGTAGAGGTAAAGTGCGGCAGTGGCAAACTCTGCAAGGGCAGCACCCATTAAGCCACTAGCGAAACCGAGCAGCGCGTATTCAGCTCCTTGCACCCTTGAAATCATTCGGTTACCTGCACCAAATACACGCAGCAAGCCACTCTCATGGGCTCGTACCGGTCGGCTAGCAGTCAGTGCTGCATAAAGCACGCTAACCCCTGCCATCAGAACCAGGATAAGCACCAGTTCTACCGCTCGAGTGACCTGGGTAAGCACCTCGCGCACTTGGCCTAAAATGGCATCCACGTTAAGCAGTGATACGCCTGGGAAATCACTGACTAGCTGCCGGATTAAGCCCTGCTCTTCTTCTGGCAAATGAAACGCAGTGATAAAGCTATGCCCAAACGCTTCAAGTACTCCTGGTGGGAAAATGACGAAGAAATTCGGGTTAAAGCTATCCCAGTTAAGACTACGCAGGCTCTCAATGCGGGTCGTTATCGTATCGCCGCCTACGGAAAACGTTAGCTCGTCGCCTAACCCAAGACCAAGGCGCTCCGCTAAGCCATCTTCCACTGAGATGGGCACAACGTTAGACGCCGCCTGAGGCGTGGCCTCCACTTCGCTCATCCATCCCTGGGGCTCACTAGGTTGTGAAAACCACTCTCCGGCGACGATCTGATTACCTTCGGGCAACTCTGATTGCCAGGTAAGATTCAGTTCGCGGCGCAGCGAGTTATCTCCTCGTGCGTCGGGCGGGACAGTGTCTATCGGCGGCTGGCCATTGATAGCGCTGATTCTCCCACGCACCATCGGGTACAGCGTGCTTTGGGTCTCCACCCGTGGAGCAACCGCGTCTTCGAAGGCATCTCGCTCACTGGGCTGAATATTGATAGCAAAGTAGTTAGGGGTATTCTCCGGCAACTGATCTTGCCAGGTGGACAACAAATCACCTCGCACCAGTACGATCATCGCCATCGCAAAAAACGTGACCGAAAACGCTAGCAGTTGCCCGAGCCCTGCCTGCTTTCGGCGGGCCAGTTGCCTTCCGCCCAGCCGAAACGCTTGGCCCCATTCACTTCCACCGGAAAGCCGTTGAACAGCTTTCAACAGACCGTTTAGCAACAGCGTGCTGGCCATCCATAAAAGCCCTAACAGGGCCGCGCCACCGATGAGCAGCGCCAGTGCAAGCGAAAAACTGCCTGAGTAAAGCCACAACAGGCCACCAAACACTAGACTCGCCACTCCCACCACTAACCAAGCAGACGGCGGTAGTGGGTCAAGCTCACGACGTAACACTTTCAGCGCACTGACACGTTTAATGCGTAACAACGTGGGGCCAGCAAAACCAACCAGTACCGCAAGCGCAGTAAAAATGCCCAGCCAAAGCGGCATAATGCCGGGGGGTGGTAAAGTCATAGGCAGAAAACTTGTTAACAGCCACAACAGCACAGCCTGACCAATAAGCCCTAACAGCGCGCCTATGATAGAGGCCATTAGCGCTAGTCCCATTAGTTGCAGGGTGAAAATAGTCACCAGCTGATATTGACTAGCGCCGAAGCAGCGCAGTAACGCAGCGGTATCCAGATGGCGTTCAACGTAACGGCGAGTAGACATAGCTACCGCTACGCCCGCTAATAATACGGCTGCTAATCCGGCAAGCCCCAGGTAACTCTCAGCACGTTGAAGCGCGTTGCCCAACTGAGGGCGGTCAACACGTACATCACGTACATCTACCCCTTCACGCCTTAGCTCGGCCAGCAAGCCTTGCACTTGCTCCAGTGCTGCGGGAGGCCCCGCGGCAAGCAGTTCAAATTCGAGTCGCGACCCCAACTGCACAAGCCCTGTTGCCTCTAAGTCGGCGGTATTGAGCATTAAACGTGGGTTAAAATTACCAAAGCCGGCAGACTGATCCGCCTCACGCTCGATAATCCCACTAATCAGAAGTTCAGTTTGACCTACCTGAACACGGTCGCCTAACGCAATGTCAATCAGTTGCGCTAAACGCGGGTCTGCCCAGGCTTCTCCTGGTGGTGGACCTGATGCAATCAGTTCAACCCCGTCACCACGATCCACATGGGAAACGCCATAGTGAGGATACACATCATCAACCGCTTTCAAGCTAGCCGGTTGAAAACGCTCGCCACGACTAATCATCGACACTAGATCAACCTGATCACTCAGCGTAAAACCCGCTTGCTCTAACGTCGTGCGTAGCTCCTCAGAGAACGGCTCGCGCTGTTCGAGGACTAAATCACCTCCCAGCATTTGACTTGCCTGGCGCTCCAAACCACGCTCCAGGCGGTCTAAAAAAAAGGCGATCATGGTAGAGGCGGCAACGGCCAATACCAGCGCTACAAACAGCGCGCGAACATCAGCCGCGCGTAGATCACGCTTCAAGCTGCGTGCAGCAAGCCGCCAGTTTACATCACTCATCGCCACCCCCGTTTACAGCAGCGGTTGGTTCGAACGGCATTAACTGCCCGTTAGCCAGGCGTAAACATCGGTCGCAGCGGCGTGCAAGTGCGTGGTCGTGGGTCACTAAAATTAGCGTCGTGCCTGCTTCACGGTTCAGCGTGAAGAGCAAGTCAATAATCTGTGCCCCCGTATCAGGGTCAAGGTTACCGGTTGGTTCGTCAGCAAATACTAGCTCAGGGTCGGTAACGAATGCGCGTGCAATGGCAACGCGCTGCTGCTCACCTCCCGAAAGCTGCTTAGGCAGATGTTCTGTGCGCTCACCAAGCCCGACTCGCTCAAGCCATTGAGCCGCGGCCTGAGTTTCTCCTGCTCGGGGGGACAGCTCTAACGGCAATAGCACATTTTCCAATGCACTTAACGTCGGTAGCAGCTGAAAGTTTTGAAATACAAAACCGACTCTTCCAGCCCGCAACGCAGCACGCCCATCTTCATCCATTTGGCTCAGCGGCTGGCCAAATAGCGTGAGTTCACCATCACTGGGCGTATCCAACCCTGCCAGCAACCCTAGCAGCGTCGACTTACCAGCACCGCTTTTACCAAGAATGGCAACACTTTCTCCCGCTGCCACGCTAAGCGAAAGGTCGTGTAAGATAGTTAGCGAACGTTCACCGCTTCTCACCTTTTTTGAAAGTTTTTCAGCATGAAGTACTGGCTGGTGAGCTTGCTTGTGAGGAACCTTGCTGGCAGTGATGGTGTCGGTGGTGGGCTGATGCAAAGAGGCATCATCGGTTGGCAAATTAGCTGTTGGGTCCAAATTGGCTTGTGGATCAGAGGAGTAAGACATGAAGCATGGCATCCCTGTAGCGTGGCAAAGACTGAACCGCATGGTAACCGGAGGGTTGCTGGCACTGATAGTCATCTTTAGCGCGCCGGCACTCAACGCCGACCAACGCCCAACACTTTTAGTCATGGGCGATAGCCTTAGTGCCGCCTATGGTATAGAGCAAGAACGGGGCTGGGTCACGTTATTGGCTGAACGGCTAGAAGGTGAAGCCCAGGTTATAAATGCCAGTATCAGCGGTGAAACGACGTCCGGCGGTGCACAACGATTGGCTAACATCATCGGACAGCGACAGCCTGATATCGTTCTGTTAGAGCTCGGTGGCAACGATGGATTACGTGGCCTTCCGCCTACTCAAATGCGTTCCAATCTAGCTAACATGATTGAACAAAGCCAACAGGCTGGTGCTGACGTACTGCTTCTCGGCATTGATATTCCGCCCAACTATGGCCAAGCCTACCGTGATGCCTTCACAGGCGTTTTCCATTCGTTAGCTGATGAGTATGACGTGTCTCTCGTCCCTTTCTTGTTGGAAGACGTAGCACTTAACGGACAACTAATGCAGGACGATGGCATTCACCCCACCGCCGAGGCTCAGCCAATTATTTTAGACAACGTCTGGCCAGCACTGGAACCACTGCTCGACAGCGTGTTTCAAGCATCCGCCAAATGAGGTGACGACAGTCCTCCCTCCGCGTTTAAAGCTAGTACTTTCTAATGAGAAGATATTACTGAGGAGATAGTGCACTTCAACGCAGTAGCTTGTAGGCTTAACGCTTATTAACTATTACTCATGGCGTTTATGCCTGCCTCCTCTCGCTCCCAACTTAAACAACTTTCGCGTCGACAGTTTTTAGCTACTGTCGGCGCGGTTGTGCTGAGCGCAGGATTAGGTTTTCACGCCTCGCCTGCAACAGCCTTCAACCCCCAACGATTACGGCAGAGCATGCAACAACAGTATGGCCAAAGCGGGCTTGCTGTTTTAGAGGAGTGGTTTGCCATGTTGGAACGCTTGCGTGGGCAAGAGGTGCAAACGCAACTTCGCGAGGTAAACGACTTTTTTAACCGTCGAATACGTTGGGTTGATGATATCCATGTCTGGGGGCAAGAGGACTTCTGGGCGACGCCATTAGAGGCAATGGGTAAAGCACAGGGCGATTGTGAGGACTATTCCATCGCTAAGTACATCACGTTGAAACAGCTCGGTGTTCCCGGTGAACGCCTGCGAATGATTTATGTTCGTGCGCGCATTGGCCGCAGCCAAATCACCCAGGCACACATGGTACTTGGCTACTATTCAACTCCCAGTGCCGAGCCGTTAGTGCTTGATAATATTGCACCTTCTATTTCTCCGGCTTCTCAACGCACCGACCTAGACCCGGTTTTCAGTTTTAATAGCGAAGGACTGTGGGCTGGTGGCACAACGCAATCACGTGCCGACCCGCTAGCGCGACTATCACGCTGGCGCAACGTCGTTGAACGTATGCAATCACAAGGTTTTATTTAAGAGGATTAGGCACTATGTCGCTGATTAAACAGCTTTGGCTGGCCATTATTGCGCTACTGTTGCTTTCATTTATCGGCAGCCTTGCGATCAGCATCACCTCGAGCCGCGACTATATCGAGCAGGAGGTGCGCATTAAAAACGAAGACAATGCAACAGCATTGGCACTTTCCATGAGCCAACTCAATAAAGACGTGGTGACGCTGGAGCTGTTAATTTCCGCACAGTTTGATACTGGCTATTATCGCCGTATTACCCTTCGAGACACAGAAGGCCAGGTGCTTATTGAGCGTTCAGCCAACGAATACCGTGGAGACGTGCCCGCCTGGTTCCGCAACCTTATTCACTTCGATGTGCCGATTGGCATGGCAACGATTCAAGACGGCTGGCGGCAATTCGGTACGCTTGAACTCGAAAGCCAGCACAGCTTCGCCTATGCCTCTTTGTGGCGCATTATGCTTGAGCTTGCAGGCTGGTTCTTGCTGGCCGGTGCGATCAGTCTCGCCATCGCGACGGTCGTTGTACGCGGCATCAAGCATCCTCTGGTACGGGTTGTCGCCCAGGCAAAGGACATCAGCGCCCGACGCTTTACCACCATTAAAGAACCCCGCACGTTAGAGCTACGAGAAGTAGCCCAAGCAATGAACGTTCTGTCTGCCAATGTGCGCCAAATGCTCAGCCAGGAAAGCCAAAAACTGGATGAGTTGCGTCGGCATCTGCAACACGATCGTGTTACAGGGGCGCTCAATCGCGACGTATTTATGGGCCGCTTGTCATCATTAATGGGGAGTGAAGACGCCCGTGCCACGGGGCTGATGGTAATGACCCGAGTAGAAGCACTTGAAACGCTTAACGAGCAGCTAGGCCATCAAGCCACTGATCAGTTATTAAGTGAGTTAGTGACACAACTCCTCAAGCTGGCCCCCACACAAGAAGAAGCACTGGTTGGGCGCTTGAACGGCAGCGATTTTATACTCATGCTGCCTTTAGAAGAGGATACTAAAGCACTCATACCTCGCCTTCGCCAAGCGCTTGACACCATCGCGCTCAAGGCACCCAACATCGGCATTCGTTTACCGACTGCCGTGGTTGCCTACACGCCTCATGACGGCCGAGGTGGGTTACTGGCTACCCTAGACGACGCCCTTGCTGAAGCCGAAAGCGCGAGCGCCCGTACCACGGTGGTTGTTCGAGAGCACCAACATAACTCACTTTTTGGCAATCATGCCGAATGGCGTTCAGCGCTCAATGCCGCGATTACGTTGGGGCCCCAGCTCGCTTATTTTCCAGTTATTGATGCTCACCACAACGTACTGCACTACGAATGCCCTGCTCGCCTAGAGCTTGCCAATAACTGGCAAACAGCCGGCATGTTTATTCCTTGGATTTCGCGCTTCCACTTAGAACCTGCGCTAGATATTGCTGTGGTTAAGAAAGCCCTTGAGCAACTTGCTGGCAACCCCGCACAAACCCTTGGTATTAACCTTTCAATTGCCTCCATCACCAATGCTGAATTTGTGATTGAGCTAAGAATGCTACTCGAAAAACAACCTCAACTAGCCAAACAGCTGTGCTTTGAAGTACCCGCTATTTTGAATACCCATGCTATTGGCAGCCTTCGCGGCTTATGTACGGCGCTAAGGCCGTTAGGTTGTCAGTTCGGAATTGAACATGTCGGCGCAGAATTTACCAAACTTGCCGATTTACACGACATCGGCCTTGCCTACCTAAAAATAGACAGTAGCTTGATTGGTGGGATTCATACGTCTTATGAACAGCAAACCATCGTGCGAGGAATGGCCACGCTATGCCACTCCCTCGGCATTCAGGTGATTGCGGAAGGTGTGACTGAACAAGCCGAATTGGAGAGTCTCTTCGGCGTGGGCGTAGACGGAGCCACCGGACCAGGCGTGCGCCTGAACTAAAGAGTAGTAGTTTTGTAACTGCCAGCAAACGGCGCGTCTAACGACGCGCCGTATTAAATCAGTTCATCTTCATCGCCTAGCAAATTAATATCGTTCTTCGCCCGCAACGACTTACGCTCCATCACCTTTCTTTGTGCCGCCGCAGGCAAGTCAGTAAAACTCAGCAAGCCCTTCTCTAGCAGCACTTCCAGCATATCTTCCACCACCCGCACAAAGGCCAAGTCAGACGCAATAAACTGCGCCGACTGCCCTGTTTGCTCAGCTAAAAAAGCAAACACCTCCGGCGAATCTTCATTAATAGTGTCATTACACTCAGGCGATGGCTCTTTGCTGAGCATCACGATCTCCCCTTCGGCATTGCGTTTGATGTAAAGCATAGCGGCTTCCTCTGTAGGTAAAAGCGCTTGAGTATAGCGAAATGGCGTTCAGAGTGGATATAACAAGGCCGCCCGTAGGCGGCCTGTTTGGGTGGGTGAAGGTTATTCGATATCTAGCTTGCCTGTATTAATCATGTGCTGGATAACATCTTCTGGGCTTCCACCGTCAAAGTCAGCGAAGCTCTTACCTTCTAACCGAATAACTTGATCGGCGTTATCTTTGTCACCCGCTAAATCACCTTTAGAGTTAAGGTACAGCACTGTGTCGTCACCGTCCTCTTCTGCAACAATATAAGCATCTAGCGAGTCACCGTTTTCATAATCCAATAGCTCACCAATATCCAGTTTATCGCCTTCACCCGAATTGAAGTCCATCACTGTATCAATGGCGGGACTATCCGCAGTACCTTGGTCATTTAACTCCCACTTAAAGGTGTCAGCGCCTAGGCCACCGAAGAGCAGATCGTTACCTTCGCCACCAACCAGCAGATCATCACCGCCTTGGCCGTAGAGAATATCGTTTCCTTTACCACCATACAGCTCATCATTTCCGCCGCGCGTATCGCCCTCGACATTGAACTCAGCGTGACCGGCCTTGATGTAGTCATACAACTGCTGTTCGGTGGGCGCCTCCCCACCATTAGTGACTTTTAAATATTCTCTTAATGCAGCCATGCCTGAGCCAGCAGGTAACTCTCGACCCTCCCAGTCCAAGGCATCGGTGTTAATGGCGTCGCCAAAGATGATGTCGTTGCCATCGCCACCATTCACAACGTCATTGCCCAACTCAGCCAGTTCTGTGTTGGTCGAGCCACTTACTAGAGCGGCATTTAGCTCGTCGGCACTATTGACGATATTTACTTCGCCTTGTGGCACATAAGGCGTGAGTTTTATGTCGTCAATATAAAGCGTGGCATCACCATATGTAGTCGCGTTATTGACGCTATACACAATACGGTATTCGCCTTGCTCTAGCGCGCTGCTCGCAGCTGATCTCCAATTATATGAGAAACCTAACTCTCCCCCCTGGCCTTCAACATCAGTCCAGCTGTTACCATCCAGCTTTTGCAGTTTCCACGCTGCACTATCGAAATAGTCACGCATAATGTAGGAGAAAGAAATACCTGCATACTCCCCTGTACCAACATCAAACTGGGGGGTAGCAACTGTATAAGCAACATTGTTCACCGACGTATCACTAATTTCCATATAGCGATTCGAGCTTCCTTCTCGGCTCAACGTGCCGCCTGATGAAGGCGTGCTCCAGCTGTTGGCATTATTCCAACCACCGTTGTTACTAAAATCGGCTAATACCTCCTCCGGAATCCCGTAAGGTGCCTTAACTAAGCTCACCTTGTCCGTGTTATCGAAGTACTTAAGATTATTAACGGTAACGCCATCGCCAATACCAATGGCATGTACCGAGCTTACCCCACTCAAAGGAACGAAGGCTTCAATAGCATCCCGCATATCCTTCTCGTCCGTGACATTTCCAGCGCCGTTATTACCACTATTACTAAATGTTGGATCGCCATCCGTCAGGAAGTAGGTTAAGTTTTTATAACCATCACTCTCGCCCGGTTGCAGCGCAAACCAGTTAGAAGCCTCAATAAATGCTCCCTCGTAATTAGTGCCACCAAGACCTTGTAAACCCTCGGTTTTGGTACGGCCAATTGCAGCCAACAGCTCGTCAATGTTTTGCTCTGTGAGATTCTGAATGTTCGCTTTCAGCTCGATATTTGACTCAAAAGCAATCAGCGAAACGTTAATTACGCCATCATGATCTTTAAGCTGTTCAGCCAGCTGCAACAGCGAGTCCTTAACCAATTTCATTCTGGAAGCAGAGTAAACACTGTCATTAATCCCATCAGGATTACTGTTAACGCTGCCTCGTCCATTTAAGTCGTACTGCATAGAACCTGACGTATCGACAACAAGCGCGACATTGTAGTTTTTTCCAGGCTGAACATTGACATCCGCCCCGCCTTCGTCAGCTACAATTATGTCGTCGCCTTGACCACCTTCAACGGTGTTATCTCCGTTATTGCCGGTCTCAAGCCCACCTTTATACAGAGTGAGACTAGTGGGAACGTCTACGTTCTCGAAGTTACCATTAACCTCGATAACTTCAGCAGTAAGATCAGTGTCACCATCTGTTGTAACGCTAACCGAGCCCTTACCGTTCACATCCAATTTGACTACGTGTTCCTGACCATCAATCAATACTATTGCTGTCGGGAAGTCATCCCCAGTGAAGGTATATTGACTTGCATCCGGTGGGTTGGATGTCTCGATATCAAAGATGACCTCAGACGGACCGCTAATACTGGTCGCCTCACCATTCATTACCTCTTTATAGGCAATTGAGTGAATTAGATAGTCATCATCAAAACCAACTGCTGTGAACTCGGCTCTGCTAAACGCTTCTTCACTTCCTGGCTTAAAGGTATATGCGTTATCAACCCGATCAGACCCGCCAGGTGCATTCTCACTTTTCGTGAAGTTGCCCGCAGCATCGTAGTAAGTCACTAAAGCATCCGTTGACGTACCACCACCCGATACAACTGCCGAGCCAACCGAGTTTCCATCCTTATCGAAGAATTCAACCTTGGCTTTTTCGTTGTTGTTTCTCCAAGCAAACTGAACATCAAAGCTTTTCACTTCGTTGTTAAAGTCAACGACGATTGCCTCACTTCCTACGCCTGTAACGTAGCCTAGCTCGGTGTCATCAGCACCACCAGAAGTACTGCCTGCCACGCCAAACCCATCATGGTTTGTGTTGATGACTTTTGTCAGCGTTCCTAATTCACCATCCGCTTTATAAGCAGTCACGGTGAAGCTATCAGTGTTATCAACGTTCCCCACATTGATCACGGAGGTTTTAGTCACAGTGGCATTAATACTGACGGTGGTGGTGTCAATGGTGTCATTCACCGTCACGGTGGCGGTGTCGTCCACGTTGAGGTTTTCGAACTCGTCGCCACCGCTTTGCACACTGGCGTTGACGGTAATGCTTTCACCGTCGATATAAACATCGTCGCCCTGAACAGCGAACTCCGTCGAGGTCGCCGTGGTCATGCCGACACCAAAGGTCAGCGTGGCGCCGTTATCCAGCGCAATCACGAGCGGCTCGTCGGTCGGGGCGCTGCTCAGCGTGCCGCTGAGTGTGGCGGTGCCGGTGCCTTCATTAACCGTGACGTCGTTCAGCGTCAGGGTGGTCTCGGTGTCGTTGTCGGTGACCGTCGTGGTGACGTTGGTGTCGCCGGCCACCTCCAGGTTCTCGAGCGCGCCGGGGGTGCCGGCATTCGCTTCGCTGGCAGTGGCGATGCTGTTGGTGATCGCGTCCGTGACGTAGGCGTCATCGGCCGGCGCGTCAACGGTGATCTCGCCCGCACTGCTGTTGGCCGCAATGGTGATGACTTCCCCATTGGCCAGGGTCACGGTGATGGCGTTATTCGTCGTGACCGGAGCGCCGTTGGCGTCGGTCAGGGTCGCGGTGTAGGTGATCTGGCCGCCTTCGGCGACAGAGGCCGTTGCCGTCAGACCCACGGTCACGGTGTCGACGGTGTCATTCACCGTCACGGTGGCGGTGTCGTCCACGTTGAGGTTTTCGAACTCGTCACCACCGCTTTGCACACTGGCGTTGACGGTAATGCTTTCACCGTCGATATAAACATCGTCGCCCTGAACAGCGAACTCCGTCGAGGTCGCCGTGGTCATGCCGACACCAAAGGTCAGCGTGGCGCCGTTATCCAGCGCAATCACGAGCGGCTCGTCGGTCGGGGCGCTGCTCAGCGTGCCGCTGAGTGTGGCGGTGCCGGTGCCTTCATTAACCGTGACGTTGTTCAGCGTCAGGGTGGTCTCGGTGTCGTTGTCGGTGACCGTCGTGGTGACGTTGGTGTCGCCGGCCACCTCCAGGTTCTCGAGCGCGCCGGGGGTGCCGGCATTCGCTTCGCTGGCAGTGGCGATGCTGTTGGTGATCGCGTCCGTGACGTAGGCGTCATCGGCCGGCGCGTCAACGGTGATCTCGCCCGCACTGCTGTTGGCCGCAATGGTGATGACTTCCCCATTGGCCAGGGTCACGGTGATGGCGTTATTCGTCGTGACCGGAGCGCCGTTGGCGTCGGTCAGGGTCGCGGTGTAGGTGATCTGGCCGCCTTCGGCGACAGAGGCCGTTGCCGTCAGACCCACGGTCACGGTGTCGACGGTGTCATTCACCGTCACGGTGGCGGTGTCGTCCACGTTGAGGTTTTCGAACTCGTCGCCACCGCTTTGCACACTGGCGTTGACGGTAATGCTTTCACCGTCGATATAAACATCGTCGCCCTGAACAGCGAACTCCGTCGAGGTCGCCGTGGTCATGCCGACACCAAAGGTCAGCGTGGCGCCGTTATCCAGCGCAATCACGAGCGGCTCGTCGGTCGGGGCGCTGCTCAGCGTGCCGCTGAGTGTGGCGGTGCCGGTGCCTTCATTAACCGTGACGTTGTTCAGCGTCAGGGTGGTCTCGGTGTCGTTGTCGGTGACCGTCGTGGTGACGTTGGTGTCGCCGGCCACCTCCAGGTTCTCGAGCGCGCCGGGGGTGCCGGCATTCGCTTCGCTGGCAGTGGCGATGCTGTTGGTGATCGCGTCCGTGACGTAGGCGTCATCGGCCGGCGCGTCAACGGTGATCTCGCCCGCACTGCTGTTGGCCGCAATGGTGATGACTTCCCCATTGGCCAGGGTCACGGTGATGGCGTTATTCGTCGTGACCGGAGCGCCGTTGGCGTCGGTCAGGGTCGCGGTGTAGGTGATCTGGCCGCCTTCGGCGACAGAGGCCGTTGCCGTCAGACCCACGGTCACGGTGTCGACGGTGTCATTCACCGTCACGGTGGCGGTGTCGTCCACGTTGAGGTTTTCGAACTCGTCGCCACCGCTTTGCACACTGGCGTTGACGGTAATGCTTTCACCGTCGATATAAACATCGTCGCCCTGAACAGCGAACTCCGTCGAGGTCGCCGTGGTCATGCCGACACCAAAGGTCAGCGTGGCGCCGTTATCCAGCGCAATCACGAGCGGCTCGTCGGTCGGGGCGCTGCTCAGCGTGCCGCTGAGTGTGGCGGTGCCGGTGCCTTCATTAACCGTGACGTTGTTCAGCGTCAGGGTGGTCTCGGTGTCGTTGTCGGTGACCGTCGTGGTGACGTTGGTGTCGCCGGCCACCTCCAGGTTCTCGAGCGCGCCGGGGGTGCCGGCATTCGCTTCGCTGGCAGTGGCGATGCTGTTGGTGATCGCGTCCGTGACGTAGGCGTCATCGGCCGGCGCGTCAACGGTGATCTCGCCCGCACTGCTGTTGGCCGCAATGGTGATGACTTCCCCATTGGCCAGGGTCACGGTGATGGCGTTATTCGTCGTGACCGGAGCGCCGTTGGCGTCGGTCAGGGTCGCGGTGTAGGTGATCTGGCCGCCTTCGGCGACAGAGGCCGTTGCCGTCAGACCCACGGTCACGGTGTCGACGGTGTCATTCACCGTCACGGTGGCGGTGTCGTCCACGTTGAGGTTTTCGAACTCGTCGCCACCGCTTTGCACACTGGCGTTGACGGTAATGCTTTCACCGTCGATATAAACATCGTCGCCCTGAACAGCGAACTCCGTCGAGGTCGCCGTGGTCATGCCGACACCAAAGGTCAGCGTGGCGCCGTTATCCAGCGCAATCACGAGCGGCTCGTCGGTCGGGGCGCTGCTCAGCGTGCCGCTGAGTGTGGCGGTGCCGGTGCCTTCATTAACCGTGACGTCGTTCAGCGTCAGGGTGGTCTCGGTGTCGTTGTCGGTGACCGTCGTGGTGACGTTGGTGTCGCCGGCCACCTCCAGGTTCTCGAGCGCGCCGGGGGTGCCGGCATTCGCTTCGCTGGCAGTGGCGATGCTGTTGGTGATCGCGTCCGTGACGTAGGCGTCATCGGCCGGCGCGTCAACGGTGATCTCGCCCGCACTGCTGTTGGCCGCAATGGTGATGACTTCCCCATTGGCCAGGGTCACGGTGATGGCGTTATTCGTCGTGACCGGAGCGCCGTTGGCGTCGGTCAGGGTCGCGGTGTAGGTGATCTGGCCGCCTTCGGCGACAGAGGCCGTTGCCGTCAGACCCACGGTCACGGTGTCGACGGTGTCATTCACCGTCACGGTGGCGGTGTCGTCCACGTTGAGGTTTTCGAACTCGTCACCACCGCTTTGCACACTGGCGTTGACGGTAATGCTTTCACCGTCGATATAAACATCGTCGCCCTGAACAGCGAACTCCGTCGAGGTCGCCGTGGTCATGCCGACACCAAAGGTCAGCGTGGCGCCGTTATCCAGCGCAATCACGAGCGGCTCGTCGGTCGGGGCGCTGCTCAGCGTGCCGCTGAGTGTGGCGGTGCCGGTGCCTTCATTAACCGTGACGTTGTTCAGCGTCAGGGTGGTCTCGGTGTCGTTGTCGGTGACCGTCGTGGTGACGTTGGTGTCGCCGGCCACCTCCAGGTTCTCGAGCGCGCCGGGGGTGCCGGCATTCGCTTCGCTGGCAGTGGCGATGCTGTTGGTGATCGCGTCCGTGACGTAGGCGTCATCGGCCGGCGCGTCAACGGTGATCTCGCCCGCACTGCTGTTGGCCGCAATGGTGATGACTTCCCCATTGGCCAGGGTCACGGTGATGGCGTTATTCGTCGTGACCGGAGCGCCGTTGGCGTCGGTCAGGGTCGCGGTGTAGGTGATCTGGCCGCCTTCGGCGACAGAGGCCGTTGCCGTCAGACCCACGGTCACGGTGTCGACGGTGTCATTCACCGTCACGGTGGCGGTGTCGTCCACGTTGAGGTTTTCGAACTCGTCGCCACCGCTTTGCACACTGGCGTTGACGGTAATGCTTTCACCGTCGATATAAACATCGTCGCCCTGAACAGCGAACTCCGTCGAGGTCGCCGTGGTCATGCCGACACCAAAGGTCAGCGTGGCGCCGTTATCCAGCGCAATCACGAGCGGCTCGTCGGTCGGGGCGCTGCTCAGCGTGCCGCTGAGTGTGGCGGTGCCGGTGCCTTCATTAACCGTGACGTTGTTCAGCGTCAGGGTGGTCTCGGTGTCGTTGTCGGTGACCGTCGTGGTGACGTTGGTGTCGCCAGCCACCTCCAGGTTCTCGAGCGCGCCGGGGGTGCCGGCATTCGCTTCGCTGGCAGTGGCGATGCTGTTGGTGATCGCGTCCGTGACGTAGGCGTCATCGGCCGGCGCGTCAACGGTGATCTCGCCCGCACTGCTGTTGGCCGCAATGGTGATGACTTCCCCATTGGCCAGGGTCACGGTGATGGCGTTATTCGTCGTGACCGGAGCGCCGTTGGCGTCGGTCAGGGTCGCGGTGTAGGTGATCTGGCCGCCTTCGGCGACAGAGGCCGTTGCCGTCAGACCCACAGTCACGGTGTCGACGGTGTCATTCACCGTCACGGTGGCGGTGTCGTCCACGTTGAGGTTTTCGAACTCGTCGCCACCGCTTTGCACACTGGCGTTGACGGTAATGCTTTCACCGTCGATATAAACATCGTCGCCCTGAACAGCGAACTCCGTCGAGGTCGCCGTGGTCATGCCGACACCAAAGGTCAGCGTGGCGCCGTTATCCAGCGCAATCACGAGCGGCTCGTCGGTCGGGGCGCTGCTCAGCGTGCCGCTGAGTGTGGCGGTGCCGGTGCCTTCATTAACCGTGACGTTGTTCAGCGTCAGGGTGGTCTCGGTGTCGTTGTCGGTGACCGTCGTGGTGACGTTGGTGTCGCCGGCCACCTCCAGGTTCTCGAGCGCGCCGGGGGTGCCGGCATTCGCTTCGCTGGCAGTGGCGATGCTGTTGGTGATCGCGTCCGTGACGTAGGCGTCATCGGCCGGCGCGTCAACGGTGATCTCGCCCGCACTGCTGTTGGCCGCAATGGTGATGACTTCCCCATTGGCCAGGGTCACGGTGATGGCGTTATTCGTCGTGACCGGAGCGCCGTTGGCGTCGGTCAGGGTCGCGGTGTAGGTGATCTGGCCGCCTTCGGCGACAGAGGCCGTTGCCGTCAGACCCACGGTCACGGTGTCGACGGTGTCATTCACCGTCACGGTGGCGGTGTCGTCCACGTTGAGGTTTTCGAACTCGTCGCCACCGCTTTGCACACTGGCGTTGACGGTAATGCTTTCACCGTCGATATAAACATCGTCGCCCTGAACAGCGAACTCCGTCGAGGTCGCCGTGGTCATGCCGACACCAAAGGTCAGCGTGGCGCCGTTATCCAGCGCAATCACGAGCGGCTCGTCGGTCGGGGCGCTGCTCAGCGTGCCGCTGAGTGTGGCGGTGCCGGTGCCTTCATTAACCGTGACGTTGTTCAGCGTCAGGGTGGTCTCGGTGTCGTTGTCGGTGACCGTCGTGGTGACGTTGGTGTCGCCGGCCACCTCCAGGTTCTCGAGCGCGCCGGGGGTGCCGGCATTCGCTTCGCTGGCAGTGGCGATGCTGTTGGTGATCGCGTCCGTGACGTAGGCGTCATCGGCCGGCGCGTCAACGGTGATCTCGCCCGCACTGCTGTTGGCCGCAATGGTGATGACTTCCCCATTGGCCAGGGTCACGGTGATGGCGTTATTCGTCGTGACCGGAGCGCCGTTGGCGTCGGTCAGGGTCGCGGTGTAGGTGATCTGGCCGCCTTCGGCGACAGAGGCCGTTGCCGTCAGACCCACGGTCACGGTGTCGACGGTGTCATTCACCGTCACGGTGGCGGTGTCGTCCACGTTGAGGTTTTCGAACTCGTCGCCACCGCTTTGCACACTGGCGTTGACGGTAATGCTTTCACCGTCGATATAAACATCGTCGCCCTGAACAGCGAACTCCGTCGAGGTCGCCGTGGTCATGCCGACACCAAAGGTCAGCGTGGCGCCGTTATCCAGCGCAATCACGAGCGGCTCGTCGGTCGGGGCGCTGCTCAGCGTGCCGCTGAGTGTGGCGGTGCCGGTGCCTTCATTAACCGTGACGTTGTTCAGCGTCAGGGTGGTCTCGGTGTCGTTGTCGGTGACCGTCGTGGTGACGTTGGTGTCGCCAGCCACCTCCAGGTTCTCGAGCGCGCCGGGGGTGCCGGCATTCGCTTCGCTGGCAGTGGCGATGCTGTTGGTGATCGCGTCCGTGACGTAGGCGTCATCGGCCGGCGCGTCAACGGTGATCTCGCCCGCACTGCTGTTGGCCGCAATGGTGATGACTTCCCCATTGGCCAGGGTCACGGTGATGGCGTTATTCGTCGTGACCGGAGCGCCGTTGGCGTCGGTCAGGGTCGCGGTGTAGGTGATCTGGCCGCCTTCGGCGACAGAGGCCGTTGCCGTCAGACCCACAGTCACGGTGTCGACGGTGTCATTCACCGTCACGGTGGCGGTGTCGTCCACGTTGAGGTTTTCGAACTCGTCGCCACCGCTTTGCACACTGGCGTTGACGGTAATGCTTTCACCGTCGATATAAACATCGTCGCCCTGAACAGCGAACTCCGTCGAGGTCGCCGTGGTCATGCCGACACCAAAGGTCAGCGTGGCGCCGTTATCCAGCGCAATCACGAGCGGCTCGTCGGTCGGGGCGCTGCTCAGCGTGCCGCTGAGTGTGGCGGTGCCGGTGCCTTCATTAACCGTGACGTTGTTCAGCGTCAGGGTGGTCTCGGTGTCGTTGTCGGTGACCGTCGTGGTGACGTTGGTGTCGCCGGCCACCTCCAGGTTCTCGAGCGCGCCGGGGGTGCCGGCATTCGCTTCGCTGGCAGTGGCGATGCTGTTGGTGATCGCGTCCGTGACGTAGGCGTCATCGGCCGGCGCGTCAACGGTGATCTCGCCCGCACTGCTGTTGGCCGCAATGGTGATGACTTCCCCATTGGCCAGGGTCACGGTGATGGCGTTATTCGTCGTGACCGGAGCGCCGTTGGCGTCGGTCAGGGTCGCGGTGTAGGTGATCTGGCCGCCTTCGGCGACAGAGGCCGTTGCCGTCAGACCCACGGTCACGGTGTCGACGGTGTCATTCACCGTCACGGTGGCGGTGTCGTCCACGTTGAGGTTTTCGAACTCGTCGCCACCGCTTTGCACACTGGCGTTGACGGTAATGCTTTCACCGTCGATATAAACATCGTCGCCCTGAACAGCGAACTCCGTCGAGGTCGCCGTGGTCATGCCGACACCAAAGGTCAGCGTGGCGCCGTTATCCAGCGCAATCACGAGCGGCTCGTCGGTCGGGGCGCTGCTCAGCGTGCCGCTGAGTGTGGCGGTGCCGGTGCCTTCATTAACCGTGACGTTGTTCAGCGTCAGGGTGGTCTCGGTGTCGTTGTCGGTGACCGTCGTGGTGACGTTGGTGTCGCCGGCCACCTCCAGGTTCTCGAGCGCGCCGGGGGTGCCGGCATTCGCTTCGCTGGCAGTATCGATGCTGTTGGTGATCGCGTCCGTGACGTAGGCGTCATCGGTCGGCGCGTCAACGGTGATCTCGCCCGCACTGCTGTTGGCCGCAATGGTGATGACTTCCCCATTGGCCAGGGTCACGGTGATGGCGTTATTCGTCGTGACCGGAGCGCCGTTGGCGTCGGTCAGGGTCGCGGTGTAGGTGATCTGGCCGCCTTCGGCGACAGAGGCCGTTGCCGTCAGACCCACAGTCACGGTGTCGACGGTGTCATTCACCGTCACGGTGGCGGTGTCGTCCACGTTGAGGTTTTCGAACTCGTCGCCACCGCTTTGCACACTGGCGTTGACGGTAATGCTTTCACCGTCGATATAAACATCGTCGCCCTGAACAGCGAACTCCGTCGAGGTCGCCGTGGTCATGCCGACACCAAAGGTCAGCGTGGCGCCGTTATCCAGCGCAATCACGAGCGGCTCGTCGGTCGGGGCGCTGCTCAGCGTGCCGCTGAGTGTGGCGGTGCCGGTGCCTTCATTAACCGTGACGTTGTTCAGCGTCAGGGTGGTCTCGGTGTCGTTGTCGGTGACCGTCGTGGTGACGTTGGTGTCGCCGGCCACCTCCAGGTTCTCGAGCGCGCCGGGGGTGCCGGCATTCGCTTCGCTGGCAGTGGCGATGCTGTTGGTGATCGCGTCCGTGACGTAGGCGTCATCGGCCGGCGCGTCAACGGTGATCTCGCCCGCACTGCTGTTGGCCGCAATGGTGATGACTTCCCCATTGGCCAGGGTCACGGTGATGGCGTTATTCGTCGTGACCGGAGCGCCGTTGGCGTCGGTCAGGGTCGCGGTGTAGGTGATCTGGCCGCCTTCGGCGACAGAGGCCGTTGCCGTCAGACCCACGGTCACGGTGTCGACGGTGTCATTCACCGTCACGGTGGCGGTGTCGTCCACGTTGAGGTTTTCGAACTCGTCGCCACCGCTTTGCACACTGGCGTTGACGGTAATGCTTTCACCGTCGATATAAACATCGTCGCCCTGAACAGCGAACTCCGTCGAGGTCGCCGTGGTCATGCCGACACCAAAGGTCAGCGTGGCGCCGTTATCCAGCGCAATCACGAGCGGCTCGTCGGTCGGGGCGCTGCTCAGCGTGCCGCTGAGTGTGGCGGTGCCGGTGCCTTCATTAACCGTGACGTTGTTCAGCGTCAGGGTGGTCTCGGTGTCGTTGTCGGTGACCGTCGTGGTGACGTTGGTGTCGCCGGCCACCTCCAGGTTCTCGAGCGCGCCGGGGGTGCCGGCATTCGCTTCGCTGGCAGTGGCGATGCTGTTGGTGATCGCGTCCGTGACGTAGGCGTCATCGGCCGGCGCGTCAACGGTGATCTCGCCCGCACTGCTGTTGGCCGCAATGGTGATGACTTCCCCATTGGCCAGGGTCACGGTGATGGCGTTATTCGTCGTGACCGGAGCGCCGTTGGCGTCGGTCAGGGTCGCGGTGTAGGTGATCTGGCCGCCTTCGGCGACAGAGGCCGTTGCCGTCAGACCCACAGTCACGGTGTCGACGGTGTCATTCACCGTCACGGTGGCGGTGTCGTCCACGTTGAGGTTTTCGAACTCGTCGCCACCGCTTTGCACACTGGCGTTGACGGTAATGCTTTCACCGTCGATATAAACATCGTCGCCCTGAACAGCGAACTCCGTCGAGGTCGCCGTGGTCATGCCGACACCAAAGGTCAGCGTGGCGCCGTTATCCAGCGCAATCACGAGCGGCTCGTCGGTCGGGGCGCTGCTCAGCGTGCCGCTGAGTGTGGCGGTGCCGGTGCCTTCATTAACCGTGACGTTGTTCAGCGTCAGGGTGGTCTCGGTGTCGTTGTCGGTGACCGTCGTGGTGACGTTGGTGTCGCCGGCCACCTCCAGGTTCTCGAGCGCGCCGGGGGTGCCGGCATTCGCTTCGCTGGCAGTGGCGATGCTGTTGGTGATCGCGTCCGTGACGTAGGCGTCATCGGCCGGCGCGTCAACGGTGATCTCGCCCGCACTGCTGTTGGCCGCAATGGTGATGACTTCCCCATTGGCCAGGGTCACGGTGATGGCGTTATTCGTCGTGACCGGAGCGCCGTTGGCGTCGGTCAGGGTCGCGGTGTAGGTGATCTGGCCGCCTTCGGCGACAGAGGCCGTTGCCGTCAGACCCACGGTCACGGTGTCGACGGTGTCATTCACCGTCACGGTGGCGGTGTCGTCCACGTTGAGGTTTTCGAACTCGTCGCCACCGCTTTGCACACTGGCGTTGACGGTAATGCTTTCACCGTCGATATAAACATCGTCGCCCTGAACAGCGAACTCCGTCGAGGTCGCCGTGGTCATGCCGACACCAAAGGTCAGCGTGGCGCCGTTATCCAGCGCAATCACGAGCGGCTCGTCGGTCGGGGCGCTGCTCAGCGTGCCGCTGAGTGTGGCGGTGCCGGTGCCTTCATTAACCGTGACGTTGTTCAGCGTCAGGGTGGTCTCGGTGTCGTTGTCGGTGACCGTCGTGGTGACGTTGGTGTCGCCGGCCACCTCCAGGTTCTCGAGCGCGCCGGGGGTGCCGGCATTCGCTTCGCTGGCAGTATCGATGCTGTTGGTGATCGCGTCCGTGACGTAGGCGTCATCGGTCGGCGCGTCAACGGTGATCTCGCCCGCACTGCTGTTGGCCGCAATGGTGATGACTTCCCCATTGGCCAGGGTCACGGTGATGGCGTTATTCGTCGTGACCGGAGCGCCGTTGGCGTCGGTCAGGGTCGCGGTGTAGGTGATCTGGCCGCCTTCGGCGACAGAGGCCGTTGCCGTCAGACCCACAGTCACGGTGTCGACGGTGTCATTCACCGTCACGGTGGCGGTGTCGTCCACGTTGAGGTTTTCGAACTCGTCACCACCGCTTTGCACACTGGCGTTGACGGTAATGCTTTCACCGTCGATATAAACATCGTCGCCCTGAACAGCGAACTCCGTCGAGGTCGCCGTGGTCATGCCGACACCAAAGGTCAGCGTGGCGCCGTTATCCAGCGCAATCACGAGCGGCTCGTCGGTCGGGGCGCTGCTCAGCGTGCCGCTGAGTGTGGCGGTGCCGGTGCCTTCATTAACCGTGACGTTGTTCAGCGTCAGGGTGGTCTCGGTGTCGTTGTCGGTGACCGTCGTGGTGACGTTGGTGTCGCCGGCCACCTCCAGGTTCTCGAGCGCGCCGGGGGTGCCGGCATTCGCTTCGCTGGCAGTATCGATGCTGTTGGTGATCGCGTCCGTGACGTAGGCGTCATCGGCCGGCGCGTCAACGGTGATCTCGCCCGCACTGCTGTTGGCCGCAATGGTGATGACTTCCCCATTGGCCAGGGTCACGGTGATGGCGTTATTCGTCGTGACCGGAGCGCCGTTGGCGTCGGTCAGGGTCGCGGTGTAGGTGATCTGGCCGCCTTCGGCGACAGAGGCCGTTGCCGTCAGACCCACGGTCACGGTGTCGACGGTGTCATTCACCGTCACGGTGGCGGTGTCGTCCACGTTGAGGTTTTCGAACTCGTCGCCACCGCTTTGCACACTGGCGTTGACGGTAATGCTTTCACCGTCGATATAAACATCGTCGCCCTGAACAGCGAACTCCGTCGAGGTCGCCGTGGTCATGCCGACACCAAAGGTCAGCGTGGCGCCGTTATCCAGCGCAATCACGAGCGGCTCGTCGGTCGGGGCGCTGCTCAGCGTGCCGCTGAGTGTGGCGGTGCCGGTGCCTTCATTAACCGTGACGTTGTTCAGCGTCAGGGTGGTCTCGGTGTCGTTGTCGGTGACCGTCGTGGTGACGTTGGTGTCGCCGGCCACCTCCAGGTTCTCGAGCGCGCCGGGGGTGCCGGCATTCGCTTCGCTGGCAGTGGCGATGCTGTTGGTGATCGCGTCCGTGACGTAGGCGTCATCGGCCGGCGCGTCAACGGTGATCTCGCCCGCACTGCTGTTGGCCGCAATGGTGATGACTTCCCCATTGGCCAGGGTCACGGTGATGGCGTTATTCGTCGTGACCGGAGCGCCGTTGGCGTCGGTCAGGGTCGCGGTGTAGGTGATCTGGCCGCCTTCGGCGACAGAGGCCGTTGCCGTCAGACCCACAGTCACGGTGTCGACGGTGTCATTCACCGTCACGGTGGCGGTGTCGTCCACGTTGAGGTTTTCGAACTCGTCGCCACCGCTTTGCACACTGGCGTTGACGGTAATGCTTTCACCGTCGATATAAACATCGTCGCCCTGAACAGCGAACTCCGTCGAGGTCGCCGTGGTCATGCCGACACCAAAGGTCAGCGTGGCGCCGTTATCCAGCGCAATCACGAGCGGCTCGTCGGTCGGGGCGCTGCTCAGCGTGCCGCTGAGTGTGGCGGTGCCGGTGCCTTCATTAACCGTGACGTTGTTCAGCGTCAGGGTGGTCTCGGTGTCGTTGTCGGTGACCGTCGTGGTGACGTTGGTGTCGCCGGCCACCTCCAGGTTCTCGAGCGCGCCGGGGGTGCCGGCATTCGCTTCGCTGGCAGTGGCGATGCTGTTGGTGATCGCGTCCGTGACGTAGGCGTCATCGGCCGGCGCGTCAACGGTGATCTCGCCCGCACTGCTGTTGGCCGCAATGGTGATGACTTCCCCATTGGCCAGGGTCACGGTGATGGCGTTATTCGTCGTGACCGGAGCGCCGTTGGCGTCGGTCAGGGTCGCGGTGTAGGTGATCTGGCCGCCTTCGGCGACAGAGGCCGTTGCCGTCAGACCCACGGTCACGGTGTCGACGGTGTCATTCACCGTCACGGTGGCGGTGTCGTCCACGTTGAGGTTTTCGAACTCGTCGCCACCGCTTTGCACACTGGCGTTGACGGTAATGCTTTCACCGTCGATATAAACATCGTCGCCCTGAACAGCGAACTCCGTCGAGGTCGCCGTGGTCATGCCGACACCAAAGGTCAGCGTGGCGCCGTTATCCAGCGCAATCACGAGCGGCTCGTCGGTCGGGGCGCTGCTCAGCGTGCCGCTGAGTGTGGCGGTGCCGGTGCCTTCATTAACCGTGACGTCGTTCAGCGTCAGGGTGGTCTCGGTGTCGTTGTCGGTGACCGTCGTGGTGACGTTGGTGTCGCCGGCCACCTCCAGGTTCTCGAGCGCGCCGGGGGTGCCGGCATTCGCTTCGCTGGCAGTGGCGATGCTGTTGGTGATCGCGTCCGTGACGTAGGCGTCATCGGTCGGCGCGTCAACGGTGATCTCGCCCGCACTGCTGTTGGCCGCAATGGTGATGACTTCCCCATTGGCCAGGGTCACGGTGATGGCGTTATTCGTCGTGACCGGAGCGCCGTTGGCGTCGGTCAGGGTCGCGGTGTAGGTGATCTGGCCGCCTTCGGCGACAGAGGCCGTTGCCGTCAGACCCACAGTCACGGTGTCGACGGTGTCATTCACCGTCACGGTGGCGGTGTCGTCCACGTTGAGGTTTTCGAACTCGTCGCCACCGCTTTGCACACTGGCGTTGACGGTAATGCTTTCACCGTCGATATAAACATCGTCGCCCTGAACAGCGAACTCCGTCGAGGTCGCCGTGGTCATGCCGACACCAAAGGTCAGCGTGGCGCCGTTATCCAGCGCAATCACGAGCGGCTCGTCGGTCGGGGCGCTGCTCAGCGTGCCGCTGAGTGTGGCGGTGCCGGTGCCTTCATTAACCGTGACGTTGTTCAGCGTCAGGGTGGTCTCGGTGTCGTTGTCGGTGACCGTCGTGGTGACGTTGGTGTCGCCGGCCACCTCCAGGTTCTCGAGCGCGCCGGGGGTGCCGGCATTCGCTTCGCTGGCAGTGGCGATGCTGTTGGTGATCGCGTCCGTGACGTAGGCGTCATCGGCCGGCGCGTCAACGGTGATCTCGCCCGCACTGCTGTTGGCCGCAATGGTGATGACTTCCCCATTGGCCAGGGTCACGGTGATGGCGTTATTCGTCGTGACCGGAGCGCCGTTGGCGTCGGTCAGGGTCGCGGTGTAGGTGATCTGGCCGCCTTCGGCGACAGAGGCCGTTGCCGTCAGACCCACGGTCACGGTGTCGACGGTGTCATTCACCGTCACGGTGGCGGTGTCGTCCACGTTGAGGTTTTCGAACTCGTCACCACCGCTTTGCACACTGGCGTTGACGGTAATGCTTTCACCGTCGATATAAACATCGTCGCCCTGAACAGCGAACTCCGTCGAGGTCGCCGTGGTCATGCCGACACCAAAGGTCAGCGTGGCGCCGTTATCCAGCGCAATCACGAGCGGCTCGTCGGTCGGGGCGCTGCTCAGCGTGCCGCTGAGTGTGGCGGTGCCGGTGCCTTCATTAACCGTGACGTTGTTCAGCGTCAGGGTGGTCTCGGTGTCGTTGTCGGTGACCGTCGTGGTGACGTTGGTGTCGCCGGCCACCTCCAGGTTCTCGAGCGCGCCGGGGGTGCCGGCATTCGCTTCGCTGGCAGTGGCGATGCTGTTGGTGATCGCGTCCGTGACGTAGGCGTCATCGGCCGGCGCGTCAACGGTGATCTCGCCCGCACTGCTGTTGGCCGCAATGGTGATGACTTCCCCATTGGCCAGGGTCACGGTGATGGCGTTATTCGTCGTGACCGGAGCGCCGTTGGCGTCGGTCAGGGTCGCGGTGTAGGTGATCTGGCCGCCTTCGGCGACAGAGGCCGTTGCCGTCAGACCCACAGTCACGGTGTCGACGGTGTCATTCACCGTCACGGTGGCGGTGTCGTCCACGTTGAGGTTTTCGAACTCGTCGCCACCGCTTTGCACACTGGCGTTGACGGTAATGCTTTCACCGTCGATATAAACATCGTCGCCCTGAACAGCGAACTCCGTCGAGGTCGCCGTGGTCATGCCGACACCAAAGGTCAGCGTGGCGCCGTTATCCAGCGCAATCACGAGCGGCTCGTCGGTCGGGGCGCTGCTCAGCGTGCCGCTGAGTGTGGCGGTGCCGGTGCCTTCATTAACCGTGACGTTGTTCAGCGTCAGGGTGGTCTCGGTGTCGTTGTCGGTGACCGTCGTGGTGACGTTGGTGTCGCCGGCCACCTCCAGGTTCTCGAGCGCGCCGGGGGTGCCGGCATTCGCTTCGCTGGCAGTGGCGATGCTGTTGGTGATCGCGTCCGTGACGTAGGCGTCATCGGCCGGCGCGTCAACGGTGATCTCGCCCGCACTGCTGTTGGCCGCAATGGTGATGACTTCCCCATTGGCCAGGGTCACGGTGATGGCGTTATTCGTCGTGACCGGAGCGCCGTTGGCGTCGGTCAGGGTCGCGGTGTAGGTGATCTGGCCGCCTTCGGCGACAGAGGCCGTTGCCGTCAGACCCACGGTCACGGTGTCGACGGTGTCATTCACCGTCACGGTGGCGGTGTCGTCCACGTTGAGGTTTTCGAACTCGTCGCCACCGCTTTGCACACTGGCGTTGACGGTAATGCTTTCACCGTCGATATAAACATCGTCGCCCTGAACAGCGAACTCCGTCGAGGTCGCCGTGGTCATGCCGACACCAAAGGTCAGCGTGGCGCCGTTATCCAGCGCAATCACGAGCGGCTCGTCGGTCGGGGCGCTGCTCAGCGTGCCGCTGAGTGTGGCGGTGCCGGTGCCTTCATTAACCGTGACGTTGTTCAGCGTCAGGGTGGTGACGTCGCTATCATCGACCGTGGTCACCGTAGCGGTGCTAGTCGTGTCGAGGGCTTCGTAGTTGCCACCGTCAGTGTCAGTGATGCTGAGGGTCTGGCTCTCATCGCCTTGCTGGAAGACGTCGTCGCCACGGCTGGCGAACGTGACGCTGCCTTCGGTGGTATTAGCAGCAATGACGATTTCTTCGCCGTTGGAGAGTGTGATCGTCAGGTCGGTGGCCGGGGCGTTGTTCACACGGGCGGTGACGGTGATGTCGTTGCCTTCGGTGACGGTTTCCGGCGCGTCTAGGGTGATGGTGGTGACGTCGTTGTCGTCGACCGTGCTCACCGTGACAGTGCTGCTAGTATCCAGGGCATCGTAGTTGCCGCCGTCCGCACCGGTGATGCTGAGGGTCTGGCTCTGCTCACCTTGCTGGTAGACGTCGTCGACACGGCTGGCGAACGTGACGCTGCCTTCAGTGGTATTAGCGGCAATGACGATCTCTTCGCCGTTGGAGAGTGTGATCGTCAGGTCGGTGGCCGGGGCGTTGTCCACGCGAGCGGTGACGGTGATGTCGTCGCCTTCGGTGACTTGCGCCGGGGCCTCTAGGGTGACAGTAGCCTCTAAGTCGGCATCTGCATCGGCGTCCGCATCGGCGTCGGCGTCGGCGTCCGCATCAGCATCGGCGTCTGCATCGGCGTCTGCATCCGCGTCGGCGTCTGCATCGGCATCTGCGTCTGAATCGGCATCGGCATCGGCATCGGCATCGGCATCGGCATCGGCATCGGCGTCGGCATCGGCGTCGGCATCTGCGTCTGAATCGGCATCAGCATCAGCATCGGCATCGGCATCGGCATCGGCATCGGCATCGGCATCGGCATCGGCATCGGCATCTGCGTCTGCGTCTGAATCGGCGTCTGCGTCGGCATCGGCATCAGCGTCGGCATCTGCATCAGCATCGGCATCGGCATCGGCATCTGCGTCTGCGTCTGAATCGGCGTCTGCGTCGGCATCGGCATCAGCGTCGGCATCGGCATCAGCGTCTGCGTCTGCGTCTGAATCGGCATCAGCATCTGCATCAGCGTCCGCATCAGCATCAGCATCAGCGTCCGCATCAGCGTCCGCATCCGCGTCTGCGTCAGCATCAGCATCAGCATCTGAATCGGCATCAGCATCAGCGTCGGCGTCGGCGTCCGCATCGGCGTCCGCATCGGCGTCTGCATCGGCATCGGCATCGGCATCGGCATCAGCATCAGCATCGGCGTCGGCGTCGGCGTCTGCATCAGCATCAGCATCGGCATCGGCATCGGCATCAGCATCAGCATCAGCATCGGCGTCCGCATCGGCATCAGCGTCGGCGTCGGCGTCCGCATCGGCGTCAGCATCAGCGTCTGCATCGGCATCAGCATCGGCGTCCGCATCCGCATCGGCGTCCGCATCCGCATCCGCATCGGCGTCCGCATCAGCATCGGCGTCCGCATCAGCATCAGCATCAGCATCAGCATCAGCATCAGCATCAGCATCGGCATCCGCGTCGGCATCGGCATCGGCATCGGCATCGGCATCGGCATCGGCATCGGCATCAGCGTCCGCATCGGCGTCCGCATCCGCATCCGCATCGGCGTCCGCATCAGCATCAGCATCAGCATCCGCATCCGCGTCGGCATCGGCGTCCGCATCGGCATCGGCATCGGCATCGGCGTCCGCATCGGCATCCGCATCTGCATCCGCGTCCGCATCTGAATCGGAGTCGGCATCCGCATCTGAATCGGCGTCAGCATCCGCATCCGCATCAGCATCAGCATCTGAATCGGCGTCAGCATCCGCATCGGCGTCAGCGTCAGCGTCGGCATCCGCATCCGCATCTGCATCTGCGTCGGCATCAGCATCTGAATCGGCATCTGCATCTGCATCTGCGTCCGCATCCGCATCTGAATCGGCATCGGCATCGGCATCGGCATCTGCGTCTGAATCGGCGTCTGCGTCGGCATCGGCATCAGCGTCGGCATCTGCATCAGCATCGGCATCGGCATCTGCGTCTGCGTCTGCGTCTGAATCGGCGTCTGCGTCGGCATCGGCATCAGCGTCGGCATCGGCATCAGCGTCTGCGTCTGCGTCTGAATCGGCATCAGCATCTGCATCAGCGTCCGCATCAGCATCAGCATCGGCATCAGCATCAGCATCAGCGTCCGCATCAGCGTCCGCATCCGCGTCTGCGTCAGCGTCTGCATCGGCGTCAGCGTCAGCGTCAGCGTCGGCGTCGGCGTCGGCGTCGGCATCCGCATCCGCGTCTGAATCGGCATCGGCATCGGCGTCGGCGTCAGCATCGGCGTCTGCATCAGCGTCTGCGTCTGAATCGGCATCAGCATCTGCATCAGCGTCCGCATCAGCATCGGCGTCTGCGTCTGCGTCGGCATCTGCGTCGGCGTCCGCATCGGCGTCTGCATCCGCGTCGGCGTCGGCATCCGCATCTGCGTCGGCATCGGCATCGGCATCAGCATCGGCATCGGCATCTGCGTCGGCGTCGGCGTCAGCATCAGCATCGGCGTCTGCGTCTGAATCGGCGTCTGCGTCTGCGTCGGCATCTGCATCAGCGTCCGCATCAGCATCAGCATCGGCGTCCGCATCGGCATCTGCATCCGCATCGGCATCCGCGTCTGCGTCGGCGTCTGCATCCGCATCAGCATCGGCGTCTGCATCAGCATCGGCATCGGCATCGGCATCTGCGTCGGCATCCGCATCTGCGTCCGCATCCGCATCTGCGTCGGCATCAGCGTCTGAATCAGCATCAGCATCAGCATCAGCGTCTGCATCGGCGTCTGCATCAGCATCGGCGTCGGCGTCCGCATCAGCATCGGCGTCTGCATCAGCATCAGCATCGGCGTCGGCGTCGGCGTCCGCATCAGCATCGGCGTCTGCATCAGCATCGGCGTCGGCGTCGGCGTCGGCGTCCGCATCAGCGTCCGCATCAGCGTCCGCATCGGCATCAGCGTCGGCGTCGGCGTCGGCGTCGGCATCAGCATCGGCGTCCGCATCGGCATCGGCATCGGCATCGGCGTCTGCATCGGCGTCGGCGTCCGCATCAGCATCTGAATCCGCATCAGCGTCAGTATCATCTAGATCTGCCGCTGCAACGGCTACGCCGCCACCATCAAACTCAACGAACTCGGCCCCTTCAAGGCCTCCTTCAGTGCTAAAACTAAGCGGGTCGGTTTCTTCAGCAATACGGGCAAGGCGCACAAAGCTGTTACCGCCGCCACCACCGCCGCCAGCGCCGCCGGCTGCGGTAGCATCCAGCAGATCAAGCAGGTCGCCATCCTCATCATCAAGAGCGGCGAGCAGTGCTTCTAAATCGTCATCTTGGGCGCTGGCATCGGTGGCTACAATCGCGTCAAAATCAAGCTCGGGAGTAACAGCAACTTCTTGGCCGCCCTCGACAACGTTAACGCCTGTTCCGTCGGCAAAGTCTAGTTCTACGCGACCATCCGCAGACGTGATGATCGTTTCACCCTCTTGAAGAACATCGCCAATGCGTAGTTCACGCAGGTTGCCGTCTTCATCACGTGCCCATGCCTGACCTGAAATCGCGATAACTGTTGCCATGTGCTGTATCCCACCCGCTGCTTCATTAAAGAGTTCGCCGCTTTAGTACGAGCCAATGAAAGTAAAATTTCATTAACGGCATTTTGCAGCAAGGCTAGTCTTGATGAAGGCAAATTCATATTGTACCGGTGGACAGTACGAACATAGCGATAGGAAGGAGCTGATGGACACTGAAAACTATAATGGTCTTTTAATACTCAACAGAGCGTTCCACCATGGCTTTATTCTGTTCATCAGCCAGATTGATGGCCTCGCAGGCTTTTACAAGACCGGCCATCATATTAAGTGCGCCCGAATCATTATGAAGGTGACAGCGTTGGCAAAATTCGTGCGCACGTGCAGCCAATGCAACGTAGTTAGCAGCCATGGTTGGTGAATTAAATTCAGACCAGCCTTGCTGAATATCAGTGCTTTCCCACTGACCGCTGATTACCTCAAGCACTTCCGCATGTAGCTTTGCTGATAGTGGCCAGTGTGCTCCCATCGTGTCGTATACCCAGCCCTGCCAGTCTAGTAGAAGCATATGATTGCCTATAACTGCCACGCGGGCGCTACTCGGATTTTGCACCGTCAGAGATTTGGGAAGCCTTTCCATCTCAACAATCATAAGTGGCCATAACTGCATGAAGTGCTCAACTTGAAAGCGTTGATTATCTTCTTGGGTCAGGTATGCAAAATGCGAGGCCTTAATTTTCCTCATGCGTTCAGGTAATGAGGCAAACGTTGCCGCGTATTGGGTGACGACCTTGTTCGACAAAGGGACATGACGCAAGCATTGACGCAGCTCATTCATCCAAGGTTTACGCTCTTCCGAATTTTTCCATTGGGGAGGCTTGTCCCCCAGCTCTAACAGCACAAAAGAGCACCAAGACAAACGACCATTGGCTCGCAAAACAGGCACAGTAGGAATGACACCATAGCAATAGCCACTTACTTCACTCAAAAGCGCGATTTCATGAAGCGCTTCATTTTCTCGAGCAGAGACATAGCACTTGAGCAATACATAGAGAGGGGAGCCATTGCTGTCAGTATCACGAACCAACACGTGTGCTATAGCCCGTCCATAAAGTAGGCGGCACTGAATAATTTCGGGGTCGCGGTGACAATAGTTACACTCAACCAGCCATGGCAATAGCCACAGTTTGAGCGTCGCTTGTTCAAAGCGTTGTACAAAATCTGAGATTGAAAAGAGAGAGACCTGTTGGGAGCGAGGCAAAAGCAGCATATTAATCTGCTGAAAATACTTGATGATGCCCAAGAAATTTACCAACCCATTGACGCTGGCCGCCATTAATTGGCGCATTCCTAGCAGCAGTATGAAGAGTGTCAAAAGTGGGCGCATTGTCCCATTGAGGTAATCCAGGACAATGATTAAAAACCCCAAGGCAAAGCTGACATTGATGACTGTCAGAACGTTGCCTTGCAGCGTATCCTGAATTTTCTGCACCCTTTCAAAGCGATAGTAAAAGCCAACGATCATCACCAATCCCAGCACACAGGAAACTGCCAATAGCGCTAACAGAGGGTGTAGAAAAGCGATCACAAGACAGAAGAGTACGGCAATGACCGTTGATGAGAGGGCTCCTATCACAACACCTAGTACACGCTTGCCAAGTAATCGGTGGTTGGCAACCAATCGGGTTTTATTCAAATGCCCCAGAATTGTGGCAGAAAGATGGGCAATGGCTTTTTTAACTAGCCATTGAAGAAAGGCATAGGCGCAAAAACAGAGTACTGCCAATACTATTAATACCGCTATCTTATTACCGTGGTTATTCACCGCGGGAACCCAACCATCTATGCGACTGCGCCCGGTTATCAACACTTGAAGCAATTGCCAGGGTAGTACCAAGCTTGCCAACAACATGATTTGACTTGCCACCTGCATCAACAGGATAGCCAATACACGCCAGCGAAACGGCCATAACACCGCACGCACCAGCGCCGCCATCAGGTCACGAACTTGATCCCCGTGGACCTCTCCCCTCTCATTGCGAGCCGTCTGGTTGCTCATCGATCAATCTTTGGTTCAATAAGTTGCATAAACACACGTAACTCGTCCGGTTGATCGGCTATCGGCATATACGTTGAAACGGCATGATGCAAAGCGGATAAAATGACCCCATTGTGACGCAGGCTACGCTGTTCAGCCTCCGCCCAACCATACACTGGCCATTGTTCATGATGGGCCAGCGCCGCCCCGGCCTCATTTAGTGAAGTGAAAAGTAACGGCAGAAACGCACTGCCATAAAATTCGCTCACTGCCACTACCTGGCTACCATCATGATAGCGCTTATCTTGAAGCTCCTTCGGGATGGAGCTATCTTCTTTTGAATCAAGCAGATAAAACAATCGCTGCCAAAATGGCGCTGCGCCGTAGCTTGCTTGCATCACCTCTTCAAGCGCCTCAACAGTAGCAGGCAAGGCATACCCCTCTTGCGCATCCCCTCTCAATAATGATTCCGACCAACGGGCCAATCCTTCATACACCCAACCTTGCTTGAACATCATGTGCGCATTTTGATATAAATGAAAAAGCTCATGGGCAGGGGTTAAGTTTCCTGCTGCATTCACTTGACCACCTAGGGCCATGCGAATATGGCAATCAGGCACAGTCGGACTGCGTACAACTTCATCATAAGCTTGTCCGCCACGTGATTGGTCAGCACGTAATATCACCATAATGAAGTCTGCACGCTGATAGCGGGGCATGAGCAAAGGTGGCGCAAGCTCCAATACTTCGCGATAGATTACATCGGCGGCTTTAAGCTGTACTTCCAAGTCATCAAGTCTTGTGGCGCTCAGCGTCCCTCCTTGATCAACGGCCTCGATAAAGAAGTGAACGCTATCTAAATAATCGGCATGATCCGGCTCATTTGCCAGTACATCAAGCGGTGTATCGCGCTGCAGGTAATAACATTCTCCCGCCTCTGAATGCGGCTGAGCAACCACTGGCGTTAGCCAGCCCATCATTGCGCAAAGAATTAGCAGAGCAACCCAGCCCCGCTGGAATGATGATAGGTGTTTAATCATGAGGTGGCTGTGAAAAAAGCGTGTGCAGCCCGGTGCTATGGGATGCCTTAGCAAGTACGCTATCGTGCGACATTAGATGGTCAGGCAGTGCTGACTCAAGAGCGTTGACATCCGCGAAGTGAAACACTCCAGAGGCTTCTCCACCCAATAGCGGCGCCAACGCTTGGCAATGTTGGCCACAGAGCAGAATTTTCCTAACCGATAGCGCAGCAAGAATAGGTGCGAGTTCCTGATGCAGGCTCTCTGCCTCTGACCCAAGCTCAAGCATATCGCCAATGATTAACAGCTTCTTACCTACATCCACAGGGAGTGCGGAGAAAGCCTCCAGCGCCATACGCATCGATAAAGGATTGGCGTTATACGTTTCATCGTACAGGGTGATTGGCATCCCCTGGCAGTCTATGGCCCGCACCTCGCCTCGCCCTGCCACCGCTTGAAAAGATGTCAGGCGGGATATAATGATGTCTAAAGGTAGGTGTTCGTGCCTGGCCACGGCTAATACCGCCATGGCATTCAGCAGCATATGACGCCCAGCAGCAGCCATGCTGAGTTCATATGCAGTGCCATCAAACATAATGCGCCCGCTATTCCCTGCAAACTCCAGCATGCGTATGTCTGCGTCAGGGTGTTCACCAAAACTAATCACCTGTAGGTGATAGCGCCTCGCCTGCTCAGCCAGGTAAGTATACTGAGGCATATCGCGATAGAGAATAGCGACCCCATTGGGAGGCATACTCTGAAAGATAAGCGCTTTCTTGCGGGCAATTTCGTCCAGCGAGCGGTGATACACCAGATGCGATGCCGCAATATTAGTAATAATGGCGACGTCTGGGCGAGCAAGATCCGTATTGCGAGCCATGGAACCGATGGCCATTTCAACCACCCAGTAGCGTGCTTCTTGCGGCATAGTCGCAATGTTCCAGGCAATACCAATCGGCAGGTTGGCACTGCCTTGCGTTTGCCCTACTGCACCGGTGTAGCTTAGTACATGAGCCAGCATCGCCACTGCCGTTGTTTTACCAGCACTACCGGTAATGCCGACAACGCGACCAGCATAACAACGTCGTTGCCACTGCCCTATGGCCAGCGTCGCTGCACGCACATCGGGAACTTGCAACACGGGCACGCCGATATCACGATACGCCTCGCTATCATCGCAAAGCACTGCGGAAGCGCCTTTGCTCACCAGAGATTTCACCGCGGCAAATGGCAAAAAACCTTTATCCATTTCCTTGCCCCGAGCGACAACCACCTGCCCCGGCTGAAAAGATTTTGGCCAGCAGCATAGCCCTTTTGCCAGCCACTCATTAGGCGGCACTGATGCCCATACTCCTCCGGTTGCTGAGGCGATGGCCTTGGCGTCCAGCCGATCCCCTACTCGCGGCTTTACACTGGCATAGCTTGCCTCACGCAGCATCTGCTGGTACGCCACCAGCCCCGATAAGTAGTGCTCTACATCGTCTATCCTTACGCGAAAGCTGTGATGACGAATAAAAAAGCCATCCACGATAGTCGCCGGCGCCTTAAAGTACATAGCAACTTCCGGCCAGAAAAAACCATTCAGAAGATAGTTCGCTCTGGCATGCAGTGCACGGTAAAACGCATTGACATCAAAACCGTTCAGCACATCGGTCAAACCTGGGCGTGTCTCCAGCTTGAGTAACGTTTTATGAAACGCCATCGACAGCTCAAGCAACGTTGGAAACGTAGTGGCCCGCTTGTGAATAAAATCGACATAGCCCGCTATATTGCGTACTGCAAACGCAAAATATTTACGTTCGGGACGATATGCCACCAACTCATTTGAGCAATACGCAAGCCAATGGTCGTGGGCGTTTTCGTGTCCATTAGCAATGAAGTAGTCAAACGCTTTGACCACACACTCCAGCCAACGACTATCGCGGGTATGATCGTAAAGCCGCATTAGGGCAAAGGCGGCTTCGCCATCGTAATAAATGATCCGCGCCTTTTCCTTAACCGATAAATCCTCAGCATTGAGCACATGCACAAAGCTACCATCGGTCTCCTGCATTCTCGAAATACCTAATGCCAGTGCATCCGCCAGACCAGCATAACGATCGTCCCCCGTGACCTGGTGATACTTCACCAATGCAAGAATGGCGACCGCGTTGGCTCCCAGTTTGATAATGTCGCCTGCATCCACCACATAGGCCGCGCCTTGGCGATGGATTACGAACTGGGAACATAAGCCCGAAAGCGCGCTGGCAATCTGCTGGCGTAATACACCGAGCTCCTCGTTACTTAAAAGCCCTTGTTCCGCACAGGCTTCATAACCTTCCAACAAGGCATAAGTACTACTAGCGTGGCGTAATGAATTATAAGTGTTAATGCGGCGGTCAAAACAGGGAAAATAGCCATACACATAGCGGCCATCTTCGTTCACCTGATTACCTAAAAAGCGAGTGGAGCGCGCGATTAGCTCCCCAGTGGATACCGCTGTTAGAGGTGGGACTTTTCGCCTGCCCCAGCATCTCGGCTGAGTATCCAGAGCATGCACGCTAACATTTTCGCCACTAACATCTACAAACACGCCGGTAGTCGAAAAGCTCCACACCGGCATATCATCGGCAAAGTCTGGCATCTGGCTTGAACCATGACGCGCTTTTATATACCGCTCTAGATGAGCTTGGTTGACGTCGGCATGTGCAACCTGATTCCCTGCGTACAAACAGGCATTAGCGTTAAGTTCCATCTCCGTTAGCAAGAGTCGAGGAAGTTTCTTGCCAACATAGGCTAAGCCGCTACGAAAATAGTTGCGCTTATAGCGTTTGATTTCTTGCTTTAGCGCCAGCCAATGCCACTCGCGCACCGCAAAAGGCCACTCTAACCGACACCACACCAAAGGATGCGGGAACTTTCGCTCAAGTCGTTCCAATGCCTCTTTCAACGTGGGGAGTAACGCGGCCCAGTTGCCTGCCTGCAAGCTGCTCACATCAAGCTGCACAGAGGCGACTTGTGCGCGCTCATAGCCATCGCTTGCCGAGATCAGTATTAGCTGAGCAAACTCTGCTGGCTGTGCATGCTTGTTTAACCACATAGGCATCACCGTTTCGCCAATGCCATCCAACGCATGCGCAAGGTCAACCGCCTGTATAGCTTTCCCAGCGCCTTGCTTACTTTGTAGAAGTGGGCCAAGCAGTGAAGAGCTTTTATTATCGGGCATTCAATTGCTCAAAAATATGGGCTAATGCAAAAGCCCGAAGTTTAGCGAATACGTATAAAACCTTTCGAAACACTGCTCACACTCAGACATATCAATTAGAGCCGTTCTGAAAAGCGCTCAGCAACAGGTGCTAACTTGAGTATTAACTGCAGGCGATCACGAACGGATAGCTTCTTAAATATGGCGCTTAGATGGGCTTTTACCGTACGCTCAGTGATGTCTAACTGGCGAGCGACTTCTTTGTTGGTTGCCCCGCGGGCAACCGCTAGCGCCACCCCCCGCTCGCGCTCCGTGAGCAAGTTCAAATATTCACTGTGCTGATGCCCTTCACCGTTCTGGCGGTTTTGCAGTGCCTTAAATGTTCCGCCCATCACTTTCGCAAGCAGCTCTTGCCCCACCCAAACCCCTTGATTGGTAACCACAAGGGCCACTTGGATAAGTACATCGGGTGCCGCCAGTGTGTGCACGTATCCGCGCGCTCCAAGGTCAAGCGCCTTCAGGGCCTCACGATCATTAGGCGCATAGCTGAGCAACACCACAACCGCCTTTTTTGCGATTACCGCCGGAATCAACTCATCCCAGTTTTCGACCATCGTTGTCAGCCATACCACATCACCCGACTGCACCTGATCCAACACTTTATTCGGCGTGGTGGCTACACTTTTAGGAAAAGCACTTTCCCAGCGAGCCTTCAGGCTACCATCCGTTGTTACAAACCAATGTTTCATTAGCGCTCCCCCATGGAATCTCGCCACGCCCTTAAAACAGGTTTTAGTAAGAACTGCATGACCGTTCTTTTTCCTGTCACAATATCTACCTGTGCTGTCATCCCTGGAATCACCTGAAGGCGCTCAGCAATACTTTCATCTTGCAAACTGCGAACACGAACCAAATAAAACGTATTGCCATCATCATCAGTAATCGTATCTGCGCTGATGTGATCAAGCTCAGCCTGCAAGCCACCGTAAATGGCATAGTCATAGGCAGTGAGTTTGATCGTCGCTGGCTGCCCCGGGTGAAGGAAAGCAATATCCTGGGGAGCAATGCGTGCCTCAACGAGTAGCTGGTCATCGCTGGGCACAATATCCAACACTTCTTGGCCTGGCTGGAGTACTCCGCCAATCGTATTGATATGAATACGCTGAATCACACCATCGACAGGTGAGCGTATTTCGGTAAGTCGCACTCTATCTTGAAGACCAGTGCCTGACTGCTGAAGTGCATTTAAGTCTCCTAACGTCTGAGCAAGCTCATTTCGCCACTCACTTCTACGTTCGGCACCTAGCTCAAGTAACTGCCCCTCCGCTTCTTCCACTCCCGCTTCCAGACGTGAAACAGCAGCGGCAGCTTGATTGCGCTCACCAGTGGCACGCGACACTTCACGCTGTAAGCGCAATACCTCAACTTCTGAAACAGCACCTGAGGCGAGTAGTGGGCGAGTTAAGTTAAGCTCTTGCCCTGCCATACTTGCTTCACGCTGGGCAGTATCACGACGTGCCTGCGCTTCCCGAAGTTCTTCTCGACGTTGCCGAATACGATCGTTGAGCACGTTTTCTTGTTCGCGTAGCTCTTCGCGGCGGCTTTCATACACTTCTCGTTCCTGCATCACGATACTAGGCACTTCTTGACGCAGCTCTTCAGAAGGCTCAAATGCAGTTCCAGCAGCTAACGCCCGCAGCCGTTCTGCGCGTGCTTCAAGTGCAAAACGCTGAGCACGGTTTTCGCGAAAATCAGAAACGAACCGCGTTGGGTCAATTTGCATTAACACTTCGCCAGCACTGACCACCTGCCCTTCCCGTACCATGATCTGCTCTATCACACCGCCGTCAAACGACTGAATGCGCTGCAATTGGCTTGCCGGAATAACGCGCCCCGCGCCACGGGTTACTTCGTCGATGGCAGCAACCGATGCCCAAACCACCAGCACAATGATGGTTAATAAAACAGTGTAGAGAAATAGCCGCGCACGAATGGGTTCTTGCTGCATACGCGCCCAGTCAGTATCACTCGCCCAATCACGACTGAGGTGCGCAGATGTGACACGGCGAGCAAAGAGTCGATCCATAAAAGGGCGAAATGGCTTCTGCCCTTTCTCAGAAAATCGGCCAATGGCCTCAAAGCCTTTTTGCTCACTCGTGGAGGTGGTTTTTTTTCGCCATTATGACGCCCTCCCGATCTGGCCTTTGCGCAATGCCTCAACTACCGTATCGCGCGGACCATCCGCCACCACTTTCCCAGCATCCATCACAATGATGCGATCCACGAGGGATAGCAGCGATGTACGATGAGTGACAACGAGGATGGTTTTCCCTGGCGCGACATTCGTTAGGTTGGCTTTAAACGCTTCCTCACTGGCGTTGTCCATTGAACTGGTTGGCTCATCAAGCAGTAATATTGGTGGGTCTTGCACCACAGCCCTTGCAATGGCTACCGCTTGCTTTTGCCCGCCTGAAAGCGCCTGTCCTCGCTCACCCACCTCAAGATCAACGCCTTTGGGATGGCTATTAACCAATGATTCTAGACCCGCAATTTCGATCGCTCTGAGTAGCGCCTCGTCATCAACCCGGTCGTTTCCACCACCAGCGACAATATTATCCCGCAGCGTGCCAGCAAACAGGCTGACATCCTGAGGTACATAGCCAATATGACGACGAAGCTGGAGGGGATCTAGCTGACGAATATCAACGCCATCCACCAGCACCGCGCCGGATATGGGCTGATAAAAACCAAGTACCAGCTTATTCAGCGATGATTTTCCACAGCCAATACGGCCGAGCAACGCGACTTTTTCACCGGCTTTGATAGAAATCGAGACATCACGCAATGCCTCTCTTTCTTCATTGGGATAGCGCAAGGTGACTTTCTCTAAGCGGATGCTGCCGGTAAAACTGGGCTTTTCTACGTAAGCCTTGCCTTCATGGCGTTCCACGCTCTTGGCCATCACGCCATTTAAAGATTCCAGGGCAGTTGAGGACTGATGATATTGAGCCAGTAAAGCAGCCGCTTGGCTAACAGGCGCCATCGCTCGAGAAGAAAGCATATAGGCAGCAATCAACCCACCTTGGGTCAAGTTGCCTTCAATAATTTGATAGACCCCGATGATAATGACGCACACAGCTACGCTGTGCTGAGCCCACTGAGCAACGCTTGAAACCGAGGAGCTTACCATTTTGAGCTGAGCCCCGGTTCTGGATAGAAAAGCAGATGCTTTTTCCCAGTGTCGCTGAATACGGCTTTCCGCTCGCAACGCCTTAACGTTTTCTAATTGGGAAACAGACTCCACTAATAAGGCGTTACGTTGAGCACCCACCTCCCAAGTCGTTTGTGAAAGCTCATGCAGCTTGCCTTGTGCTGCAAGGGCATATAAAAGCACGAAAACAATCCCTATGAGCACTGGCAAGACAAGCCAGGGGTTGATCAGTGCAATGATGGCCGCAAAAAGCAGTACAAAGGGCAAATCCACTATGCCAAGAATGGTTGCAGAGCCGATAAACGCCCGCACCGATTCAAACGATTGAAGCGTTGAGGTAAACGAACCTGTTGACGCTGGCCGCTCCTCTAAGCGCAACCCCAACGTTTTCGCCATAATAGACGATGAGAGTTTTACGTCTGCCCGACTGGCTGCTAAATCAACAAAGCTGCTACGCATTAAGCGTAACGCTAGGTCAAAGCACAGTACGATAAAAATACCGATTGCCAGCACCCAGAGTGTTTCAGTGGCCTGGTTGGGTACGACACGGTCATAAACGTTCAGCACAAATAGCGGCATCGCCAGCGCGAACAAATTGATCGCGACTGAACCTAAAACGATGTCGCGATAAAGACGACGATTTTCACGAATAACGCCCCAAAACCAGTGCTGGTCACCGCGTTTTTTAACACCCGGTTCGGAGGCACTATCAACTCGAAATTTTGGACGCACATAGATGGCTTCACCGCTGTAACCAGCGTGAAGTTCTTCTAGTGATACTTCCGTGTCAGCTTCTGACAACTCAGGAAAAATCACTTTTGCTTTTTGCTGCTTGAGATCCAACCCAAGCAACACACAAGCACGCCCCGGCTCCAGCAATAAAATTGCGGGAAATAGGGCAGGATTTAGTCCCGAAAGCTTACTTTTCACAATATGCGCAGTAAGCCCTGCTCGCGAGGCGGCTCGCCCAAAGACAGAAGGAATTAACTTCCCTTGCTCTAAAGGCAGGCCCGCTTTTAAGGCCTCTGATGACACTTCGTGCTGATAATATGAAGCAACTGCCTTTAAACACTCCAGTAACTCATCGTGTTTTTCCTGATCACTGCCGTGGTCAGTCCGAGATACTTCCAGCTTACGTTGCGTCACTGAGGCCTCGTCATCCTAATGAATTGGTCGGAAAAATCATTCACTGAAGTTTCACCAGTGGGCATGCCCACAATGCGGCGACCTAATGGCCGCCGCTCATCAGCCACTAAATGCCACGGGTAAAGTCTTCAAGCGTGAAACCACGCGGCCCATCGACGGCGCACGCCATCTCTGCACGAGAAGAGATGTCTTCATAGCCAAGCTCATCAAGACTAGGAATATCATCACGGGCGACTTGTAGGGTTTGCATTAGCTGCCCCATCGCCGCCAGCGTCCGTGCTTGAGCCAGCGTTAAGTCAAACTGCGCATTCGCATAGGCACGGCTTGCTTCAAAAAACTCGTTCTCACTGTCCAGTACGTCTAAAAGCGTCCGCTGGCCAATATCAAACTGCTGCTGATAAGCACCACGCACACGGTCAATTGACTGCCGGTGTTCGTTTAAGTATTCCAATTGCTCGTTGAGGCGCTGCGTATCGTTATAGGCGATTTGAGTTGTTTGTCTGACATTGGTGCACGCCGTTTCGCGCTGGCTATCAGCCTCTTCAATTCTTGTGGTAGCCGCATTGAAGGCAGCATAGTCAGAGCCACCGCGATAGAGGTTCATGCTCGCGACAAGCTGAATGCTGTGCTCATCACGACGACCACCAACGGCATCATCTTGGTTATTAGTACCTGTGCGCCCTTGAATATCTAAGCGAGGCATAAAGGCAGCACGAGCGCCCTCACGCTCAGCGCGTTGCACGGCAATATTCTCAATCGCCGCATGAAACTCAGGGTTACCCTGGAACGCCAGCTCAATAGCTTGACTGACATCGGTAGGCAACTCAGCGGCAAGAGACGGCGCGGGCGTCATGTTTTGGGCTGGCAGCGCACCAACAATTCGCTGGAAGCGTGCAGTAACATCGTGAAGGTTTGACGCTTCAGACATTAAGTTTGATTCGGCCAACGCTAAGCGGCCACTAATCTGCTCAAGGTCAACCCCCCGCCCTGCACCAGAAAGTGCCCGCTCTTCAATCTGAGCAAATACTCGCTGGTGTTCACGGTAGTTATCCTGCGCTAAGCTTACCAACTCGCGATAGCGCAACACATCTAGATAGGTACGAAAAGCGTCAAGGGCAACTTCTTCACTAGCACCCAAAAGTTCGAAATAGGCGACTAACCGAGCACGATCTAAGCGCTCAACTTCACTGCGAGTGGCAAAGCCATCGAAAACCATTTGGGTTAAGGTCAGCTCAGCAAAATCACTATCGTAACTACCGCGACCATCATTTTGCTGATCTTGCCTGCCGACACCAGCGCTGACATCAATCGAGGGCAAATAGCCGCCCTGGGCAACTCGGATATCACTTCCAGAGGCACTAAAATTAGCCCAGGATGCATTTACCTGTGGATTGGTAACAATAGCTTGTTGAATGGTGCTCGACAGATCGGTGGTACCAGGCGCGTAAAGCGTTGCTGGTAACGACTGAGCCAAAACAGTGAGAGGAAGACAAGCCAGAGTAGTGACCGTAAGCGGTCGAATAGCGCGCTGTAAAAACAAAGTTTTTAGTGTCGTTTTAATACCGTCTTTCATCGCCATAGATCCCTAATGAATATTTACGCTGCTGAAGAAATAGCTGCTAAACGCCACCAACCCTGGGGCACCCTTGACTCTTTTTTACTTCGCCCTCTGGTCAATACCTCATACTAATTAGTATTGATACGACTCAGTGATACGAATTAGCGCATTTACCTAGCTTAATTTAATGGCATTAGCTGCAAAGCCGATGCTATGAAGCCAAAGTTAACAAAATTTTACAATACAAATCCTAAAAAAACATTACTTAGCAGCTTTTTGCTTGGTATCAAATACTAGGCTTCGACTGCAGTTGCTGCAGTGCTAGCCCCAGTAGAATCAGCATTAACCCGACAAACGTGGATGCTAACAGCGGCTCATCGACCACCAAATAGAGCAGCAGCAAGGAAACCGGGGGCGAAAGAAAGATCAGATTAGACACCTTGGCCGTGCGAGACACCTTTCGAACCGCCATTTGCCACAGTATAAACGCCACCCCCATTTCGAAAAGTCCGACGTAGATACCCGCTCCTAGGGCTTGCCAGCCATGCCAGTTGAGTCCGGGGCCAACTAACAGTAGCAACGTTAACACTGGCAAACCGACGCTAAAATTCTGCCATTGGGCGATTAAAGGCGCTCGCTCATCTCGCGCATTCAGCAGCCAGTAGAGCGCCCACAAAAGCGTTGAGACAAGTGCAAACACGACTCCAAGTGGGTCTGCGAAAACAACATTGAAGACATTGCCGCGGGTTGCTATTACCCAAACACCTGCGTAGGCAATAAGTCCTGCAATTACATCCATCCTTGTGAGCCGCTGCCCTAGGATCGGCACCGCCAGAAGCGCCATTGCCAGCGCCCAGGTATAATTCAGTGCCATGGCTTCTTGGCCTGGCAGCCGGTCGTAAGCGGCAAACAGCACCAGATAGTAGGCAACAGGATTCATCAACCCAGCCCAGGCTGCGGTACGCCAGCCATGGCGAAGGGCTTCTTTTAAATGCCCTTGCCTCACCACCAGCACGAACATGAACGCCCAAGACACAAGGGCCGCGAGCCACATCAACTCAAGCGGGCTCATCCAGGTAAGAGCGACCTTAAAAGCGGTAGCAACTGTCGACCATAGCGCTACGGCCCCAAGGCCATACAGCACGGCTTGACGGTCTTGGTTCATCGGTCGATATGCCCCAAATCTCGGGCTGGCTCGATCTTATCCCGCACGCGTTGCTTTAAAACTTTGATATCCGGAAAGCCGCCATCGCGTTTTCTTTCCCACAGCAATGTCTCGTCGCACCATATTTCAAAGGTGCCACCATGGGAGGGGGACAGAGCAACTTCTGCAAGGCTTTCGCCAAAGGTTGAAAGAAGCTCTTGAGCATACCAAGCGCTGCGCAACAACCACTGACACTGTGTGCAGTAACATATTTGAATGCGTGACATACAGGGGTTCCTAAACGTTTTAATGTGGCATCCTTGCTTTTCATTCTGTCACCTTATATTAGCAACTGCCAAGGAGACGCCATGGCCGAGCATCATGTTTCTCAAACCCGCGTGTACGAGTGGCTGACAGGTGATGATGACAGCCGAATGTGCGATGACATTGCCGACGAGGCATGCCATGAACAACCGCGTAATTTTTTTCTGCATCTTTGCGCCTCGTTAGGCAATAAACTCGCGGATGAACTCTCCAGCGCCCGCTTAGTATTGCCTTGGTTAATGGGCATTATTGGCGCCCCAGTATGGATGGTTGGTCTGTTGGTACCCATCCGCGAAGCGGGAGCCCTGTTACCACAACTGTTCGTGGCTGGCTTTATTCGCTTAAAACCAACGCGTAAATGGGTATGGGTAGCAGGCGCGCTGATACAAGCGCTGGCGGCATTAGCGCTAGCCCTGTTAGCGCTAGTGGGCAGCGGCTCCCTAGGGGGCGCGATGGTACTAAGCGCGCTAGTTTTGCTATCGCTAGCGAGGGGACTCTCATCAATAGCAACGAAAGACGTACTGGGTAAAACTATCGCCAAGCGCCGCCGTGGAATTCTGATGGGATGGAGTGGCAGTGTAGCAGGCGCCGCAACCTTGGTGGCTGGTGGTGTTTTAATGTGGTTTGGCGACCAACCCGGCAACGTGGCACTCGCTATCTTACTGGTTGTTGCCGCTGCAGGATGGCTACTCAATGCCGTGAGTGCAGCACGTATCGCGGAAGTGCCCGGCGCGGTTGAAGGCGGGGAGAATGCATGGGATAGCATTAAGTTAGGGCTTTCCTTACTCAAAGAAGATCGCAATTTTCTAAACTTCAATCTGGCTCGTGCCCTGCTTCTCTCCAGCGCACTCGCTCTGCCCTATTTAGCCCTGCTAGGCCAACAGCAAAGTGGCACCAACCTCGGCGGCCTTGGCCTGCTGGTAGTGGTATCGGGCGTTGCTGCGATGGTGGCAAGCCCTGTATGGGGAAAGCGAGCTGACCAATCAAGTCGCCGCGTGATGCGAGATGCGGCTATCGGCACCGTCTTTTGCTGCCTACTGGGCGCAAGTCTGGCTTGGCTACCTGGCCCATGGAGTCAAAGCGTTTGGCCCTATGCGATTATTTACGCCCTTTTGGTTATCGTTCATCACGGCGTACGACTAGGCCGTAAAACCTACTTGGTCGATATTGCCACTCAAGAGAACCGCGCATTGTATGTTGCGTTATCTAACACCTTAACCGGCGTATTGATGCTGGTAGTCGGCGGGATAATCGGTGGGTTGGCTCAGTGGCTTGGTAGCGCCCCGCTGCTGTTAATACTCGCGGGGACAGCATTCTGCGCAATGTTATCGGCCCAACGGTTACCTGAGGCAGAATAGCGCTGTCGATTGCAATGCTTCCCAACGCTCGCCATGATGGTAGGTAATTAGCGGTGATTAGCTGGGTTTTTGCTATTCTACCTTTATTAAGCAACATGAAATGCCGCTTAGCTACGCGTTGATTGACAGCGCCATAGCTACGGAAGAACGAGAGCAGCAACAGGAACCCATTGATGAAACGATCTCCTTTGATCAGCCCTGAGTTACTCGAACGTATTGTTGACGCTTCCGAGGATGGCATCGTCGTTGCAGAGCAAGAAGGCGACGAAAACATCCTTATCTACGTCAACAAAGGGTTCGAACGTCTCACCGGCTACAGTGCAGATGAAATTCTTTATCGCGACTGCCGTTTTTTGCAAAATGAAGACCGTGACCAAGATGCGCTGACCTCTATCCGGGAAGCGTTGAAAGAGGGTCGCCCTTCTCGCGAAGTGCTGCGTAATTACCGCAAAGACGGCACCATGTTCTGGAACGAGCTCTCCATTACACCCGTTTATGACGAAGCTGATAAATTGATGTACTACATCGGCGTACAAAAAGATGTGACTGAACGCGTAGAAGCACAGCAAGCATTAGCAGCGCTTCAAAAGCGCCAAGAACTGGCAGAATAAATAAAAATGTCAATAAAGCATCCGTAGGGGCTTGAACTTCAACCTGAGTGGCGGTATATAGCGGCTAAGCGCATAAAAACGCTAGGCGCTTCTTGTTTCAGCTATCGATTGAAAGAAGAAGCCGTTGTGATGCCGGTGCGCCGGCTTGGGTTGGAGGGCATACCATGAGCCGTGACCCCTTAAATCGTGAATCTTATACCAGTGATGTAATCGATGCTGATGAGTTCGATAACTTAGACGCTGTTAACGATGACCATTACGGTAAAAGCAAGCCCAGCAAAGCAGATACGCTTCGCGCCCGCCGCCAAGTAGAAGCATGGCTTGAGGAGCGCCGTTTGCAGCGCGCTATTGAAGATGATTGGGATGAAGAGGAATAACCTCATCACCTCAACCGCTTTTATTGATTGGCAGCTTAGTTACGACGCCTAATTACTAAAAGTAATTGCCGCGCGCGGAGCATTCACTAGGTTGCTGATCAACATATCAAAAAGACTTGTCTTCTTCGCTTCTGGCCTTTACCCGCGCTGAGCACTATCATCTTAGCCCTACGCCAGCAAACAGCTGCGACTCTTTTCTCCAACAACCTAACGGATTTCCATGGCGCAATACGTATTCACCATGAACCGGGTTGGCAAAGTTGTGCCGCCCAAAAAGCAAATTCTCAAGGATATTTCGCTATCGTTCTTCCCTGGCGCCAAAATTGGCGTGCTGGGCTTGAACGGTTCCGGTAAATCCACACTGCTACGCATTATGGCCGGTGTCGATAAAGAGTTTGAAGGTGAAGCTCGTCCGATGCCTGGCATTAATGTGGGCTACCTACCCCAGGAGCCTCAGCTTGATGACGAAAAGAACGTTCGCGATACGGTAGAAGAAGCCTTAGGCGCCATAAAAGAAGCCCAGGAAAAACTGGATGCGGTGTATGCCGCTTATGCCGAGCCTGATGCAGATTTTGATGCCCTAGCAAGCGAACAAGCACGCCTTGAAAACATTATTGAAGCCGCCGATGCGCATAACCTCGAGCGCAAGCTGGAAGTCGCTGCAGAAGCGCTGCGCCTGCCGCCTTGGGATGCCAAAGTAGGCAACCTCTCTGGGGGCGAGCGCCGCCGTGTGGCATTGTGCCGCCTGCTGCTTTCAAGCCCCGACATGCTCCTACTCGACGAGCCTACTAACCACCTGGATGCTGAATCCGTTGCTTGGCTAGAGCGCTTCTTGCACGATTATAACGGCACCGTCGTGGCCATTACCCACGACCGTTACTTCCTAGACAACGTTGCAGGATGGATTCTGGAGCTTGACCGCGGCCAGGGCATTCCCTTTGAAGGCAACTACTCTCAGTGGTTGGAGCAGAAAGAGCAACGCCTGAACCAGGAAGCCAAACAGGAAGTATCGCGTCAGAAAGCCATCAAGCAAGAGCTTGAGTGGGTACGCAGTAACACCAAAGGACGCCAAGCAAAGAGCAAGGCGCGCCTTAATCGCTTTGAAGAGATGCAGTCTGGCGATTTCCAAAAGCGTAATGAAACGAACGAGATCTATATTCCACCTGGCCCGCGCCTGGGTGACAAGGTCATCGAGTTCCATAACGTGACCAAACGATTTGATGACAAACTACTCTACCAGGATCTCTCTTTTACCATTCCTCAAGGGGCGATTGTAGGGATCGTGGGCGGTAACGGTGCCGGTAAATCGACACTGTTCAAACTAGTTACCGGCCAAGAACAGCCGGATGCTGGCGAAGTAGTGATTGGCGAGACTGTCGATATCGCCTATGTTGAGCAGCTACGTGATGCGCTAGACGACAAGCAAACTGTTTGGGAAGCTGTCTCTGACGGGCAGGATATTCTAAACATTAACGGCTATGAAGTTTCTTCGCGCGCCTATGTTGGTCGCTTTAACTTTAAGGGCAACGATCAGCAGAAACGTCTAGACCAGCTTTCTGGTGGTGAACGCGGTCGCCTTCAGCTTGCCCAAACGCTGAAGCAAGGCGCGAACGTACTGTTGTTAGATGAACCTTCAAATGATCTGGACATTGAGACCCTACGCGCCTTGGAAGAAGCGCTGCTGGCCTTCCCAGGCTGCGCAATGGTGATCTCTCACGACCGTTGGTTCCTCGACCGTATCGCTACGCACATCCTCGCCTTTGAAGGCGATTCAGAAGTCGTCTTCTTCGATGGTAACTACACCGAATACGAAGAAGACCACAAAAAACGCGTGGGTAACGACACGCCTAAGCGGATGAAGTATAAGCGCATCGACGCCTAATCAGCATCGTAGCCACACCGCTAGAAACGCATAAAGCCCCTTGATAGGGGCTTTATGCGTTTAGGTATGCGCGCATAATTCGGCATTCCGCCTCTATCAGCCTGCAGGCCAAGTAAACTGCCGTCCACCCATCAAATGCATGTGAATATGGTAAACGGTTTGGCCACCCATTTCGTTGCAATTCATCACCACACGATAACCGTCTTCTGCGAAGCCTTGCTGCTTAGCCAGTTGTGCAGCAGTATGCTGTAAACGCCCAACCAGTGCTAAGTCTTCTGGGGCAATATCGTTAAGCGTAGCAATATGCTTTTTAGGAATGATCAACTGATGCGTTGGCGCCTGAGGATTAATGTCATTGAACGCCAACACATGCTCATCTTCAAACACAATATCTGCAGGAATTTCGCGGTTTATAATTTTGCAAAACAGGCAATCCATACGGCCTCCTTCATTTTTGTAAGTAGCGAAACATGCTAACTAGCTAGCGAAAACGGCGCTGGGAAAGCAAATGGCGAACCAGAGGCGCTAAAATCAGCTCCATCGCTAGCGACATCCGCGCACCTGGCACAACCAACGTGTGCGGACGAGTCATAAATGAATCTTTTATCATCGCCAATAGCCAAGGAAAATCCACGGTCGATGGATCTCTAAAGCGAATCACCACAAACGATTCCGCATCAGTAGGGATATCCTGAACCTCAAAGGGGTTCGACGTATCGACGGTGGGCACACGCTGGAAATTAATATGGGTACGGGAGAACTGCGGCTGAATGTAGCGCACGTAATCATCCATGCGCCCTAATATGGTATCGATAACCGCTTCCTGGGAATATCCGCGCAGCTTGGTATCACGATCAATTTTTTGAATCCATTCAAGATTCATGGTCGGCGCAACACCCACTAATAAATCTACGTGACGAGCAATATCATACTCTTGTGTCACCAAGCCGCCATGCAGCCCTTCGTAAAAGAGTAGATCAGTACCACAAGGTAGCGACTGCCACTCGGTGAACGTCCCTACCCGATAACCCGCCTCAATTTTTTGCTTATCTTCTGCATGAATATAGTGACGGAACGTACCCGCTCCATGTTCACCGTACTCAATAAAGAGCCCTTCAAGCCGGTCGAGCAGATTGGCTTCTACTGCAAAGTGAGAAAGCTCATCTTTGCGCTCGGGCTCATCACGGAAAATCCGCTGTAGATCATCACGGGTATAGCGGTGAAAGGCATCGCCGTCCACCATGGCAGCGTGCACATCTTCACGCAGAAACATGCGCTCAAAGCTGCGACGCACCGTGGTGGTACCCGCACCTGAAGAACCTGTGATGGCAATTATTGGATATTCCCGCGACATTAAGCACCTCTCTCCTGAGCTATCGCCCGAGCTATCGCCTGCACAACGTCATCAGGCACTTTGACAGGCCGCCCTGAAGAAAGGTCTAAAAGAAGTTGGTTAACCCGAGCCGTTGCCACCACCTTACCGGTTTCTGCATGACAAATACGCTGATAAACCGCCAACGCTTTGCCTTGTGGCTCAGGGACAGCGGTTTCAATCATTAAAGCATCTGGCCATCGCGCCTCGCTCTGGTACTGAACCGCTAAGTCGACAACAACACTCGGGTACCCTTTCATGTCCCACTCAGGCAAACCTAGCGCAGCGAACGCATGCACGCGGGCTTCATGTAGCAGCGATACCAAAGCATCATGCCCCAGGTGGCGGCCGTAATTCATATCCGTGACGCGCACCGTCAAAGGGTGCCGATGAATAATTGCTGCCGTGGGGAAATCCAGCGTGACACGCTCCATGCCTAGCTCCTTGTCGGTGATGGTTCAGCGCCAGCGGGATCACCGCTGATCACTATTTTTCCCGGGCGATAGCACGGAAAGCGATATCACGGCGGAACTCAGCGCCCTCCCAGTGAATCGCTTTGACACCCTGATATGCTTGCTGTTGAGCAGCCGATACCGTGCTGCCTAATGCCGTTACACACAGCACTCGCCCACCTGCGGTTAAGATACTGCCGTCAGCAGCCTGTGTAGTACCTGCATGAAATACCTTGCACTGCGCTTGCTCTGCCTGTTCCAAACCGTGAATGACATCGCCTTTGCGGTAACTGCCGGGATAGCCGCCTGCCGCCATCACAACACCCACTGCCGCGCGGGGGTCCCACTGACACTGCTTATCAGCAAGCTCACCCTTAGCGCCAGCCAGACAAAGCGCGGCTAAATCTGACGTTAACCGCATCATGATCGGCTGAGTTTCAGGGTCACCAAAACGGCAATTATATTCAATAACCTTAGGATTGCCTTCAGTGTCAATCATTAGGCCCGCATACAAAAAGCCAGTGTATGCATTACCCTCTTCTGCCATGCCGCGCACGGTAGGGAGAATAACCTGCTCCATAATACGCGCGTCGACCTCCGGCGTTACCACCGGCGCTGGGGAGTAGGCTCCCATACCACCCGTATTGGGACCAGTGTCGCCGTCATAAGCACGCTTGTGGTCTTGGCTAGTTGCCATGGGCACCACATTTTCGCCATCGACCATGACGATAAAACTAGCTTCTTCGCCTTCCAGGAACTCTTCAATAACAACGCGTGCACCTGCATCGCCAAACGCATTCGCCTCTAACATATCGCGAATAGCCGCTTCAGCTTCAGCTTCACTCATCGCCACAATAACGCCTTTACCTGCCGCCAAGCCATCAGCTTTGATAACGATAGGTGCGCCCATTTCAGCTAAATAAGCCAAGGCAGGCTCTACTGCCGTAAAAGTTTGATATGCAGCTGAAGGAATCTGGTGACGTGCAAGAAAATCTTTAGTAAACGATTTAGAGCCTTCCAATTGTGCAGCGCGTTGAGAAGGGCCAAAAATTGTTAGGCCCGCCGAGTGAAAGCGATCGACAATCCCTTCAACTAACGGCGCTTCTGGCCCCACCACTGTCAGCGCCACTTGCTCGCGCTGGGCAAACGCAACCAACGCGTCCAAATCTGTTGCTTCAATAGTCACGTTGGTCAATTTAGGCTCGGTGGCAGTACCTGCATTACCTGGCGCTACGAACACCTGCTCGACGTCACTAGACTGCGCTAGTTTCCAAGCCAATGCATGCTCGCGGCCACCGCCACCTATCATTAAAACGTTCATTATCATCCTTCTCAAACGGGAGTGCGTAGCTGAGATTAGCTGAGAGCGTAATTAAGTTATCCGGCAATATTATGCCACAACGACTCAACCAGCGACTTCAGGTGCTTTTATCCGGTGTGTCGTCGTCATCTGTTTGATTAGGCTGATTAAGCGTTTTTTGCCAAAAACGCATATTTTCTTCTGCCAGCTCGCGCATAAACTCCATGGGAGAGTGGCGTATCGCTTGTTGCCACTGGCTTTGCATGCGCTTTTGCTGCTCTAGCATAAGCTGGGTACCCTGCTCTAAATAACGTGCCAGCGGTAAAGGCGATGACATATCGTACACACGGATCAGCTGAGCGAGCAGATCATTGGAGAAAACCTCGGCTTCACTATCGGCCTGCTCTTGTTCGATAATGATCGACAGCAAAATGGTCCGTGTTAGGTCTTCACCGCTTTTTGCATCCTCAACGCGGAAGGGCTCTTCTTCGATGATCAAACGCCGCAGATCCTCAAGCGTCACGTAACGACTTTGTTGAGTATCGTATAACCTACGGTTGGCATATTTGCGAATTACGCGCACAGCGCATCTCCTTAAACGCGGTAGAGGCTTTGTCGCCGTTGCTGCTATTGTGCCTGCAACATGCGCCTATGCAAGCCAGCTTAACGGATTAGTACCATTAAGCGTGTCTTCCTTATGACCAATAGACGACAATCATGAATCTTATTCTGCTTGACCCGAGCGAAGTGAAGGGAGCTTATGCTTACCTTACTGACGCACGACGTATCACCCATTTACGCGAGGTACACCGCGCCTGTGTAGGAGACCACTTCACCGTCGGCCTGCAGGGCGGCCAGATGGGGAAAGCGCAGCTAATCGAACTGCATAATACTCAGGCAACGTTTACACTGGAAAGCCTAAATGAGCCGCCCCCGCCGCTCCTGCCAGTCCATTTAGTATTGGCGCTTCCTCGGCCCAGGATGCTGGCACGTACCTTAGAACATGTCACGGCCCTTGGCGTAAAAAATATTACACTGCTTCACACCAAACGGGTGGAAAAAAGCTACTGGCAGTCCCCAGAACTCCGTGCGGAAAAAATTCACCATCACTTAGTATTGGGTCTTGAGCAAGCGCGCGACACACAATTGCCTAGTGTGACGTTGTGCAAAGGCTTTCGCCCTTTTCTAGAAGAACAGTTACCAGAGCAACTAAAAGACCGACGCGGCTTGGTGGCGCACCCTGGCATGCCAAATGCCTGCCCACGAAACATTGACGGACAAATACTGCTCCTTGTTGGACCAGAAGGCGGGTTTATACCCTGGGAAGTTGAAAAACTGCTAGAGGCAGGCTGCGAGGGCATGCATTTAGGCCCTCGCATCTTACGAGTGGAAACTGCCGTCACCGCACTGTTATCGCGACTTTTTTAATCGCCGATTAAACTAGCAAATGGCGTGATTAGGACTGTTCATCTGCTGGGTCGTGGGGGACGTAGGCCGCGTTTTCCCCACACTCAGGGGTTTGAAGAAAGGTATTGCGCACATCTAATAACCCTAAATGGCTAATAGTGCGGCGCCCCAAGAGCAGCGGATAGAGCATCTCTTCACGATCTCGCAGACTAAATTGCTCTTCATACACTGTGTCGCCCATGCAAACGTCCATTAGCACCACCGGACGCTCATCACGACCACCGGCGCCACGCACCTTTTGCTCTCGGTAGAGAGGCCGCTCGATCTGATCACTAAACGTTTCACCGCTCTCTTGATCCTCGAGCTTCAGACGAAATCGAACCCACTCCTCACCATCTTTCTCAAACATTTCAATATTGCGAGCATCTAATGACGAGGTCAGTGCTCCGCTGTCTAGTTTAGCTTTTACGGCGATACCCCACGGCTCAATTGAAGCATTTTCAACCCAACCAAACACCTTATCATCTGCCTGGGCAGCCGTGCTCACTAACAGTGTACTGGCCATTGCGCTAGCAGCCAGTACGCCTAAAAAAGTTTTCCCCATTACATTTCGTCCTTAGTGAGAAATTTGTATAGCCTGAAAAATTTGCATAGCTAAAGAGACTCATCGAAACGAAACATTAGCGCAGTCGTTCTAACAGCGCCTGAGTGGCAAAACCGTCGGGGGTCAACCCCTGATCACGTTGGAAAGCACGCAAGCCTTCACGCGTATTAGGCCCCATGATGCCATCCGCAGTCCCCACGGAGTAACCAGCATTATTTAAGCGCTGCTGCAGGGTACGAACATCATCACGTGTCAGCGGCGCCTGATCTCTGGGCCAAGACTGAGCAATGCCGTCACGACCAGCAATAGCATCCGCCAAGGTAGATACGGCCAAGGCATAACTCGTTGCGTTGTTATAGCGCAGAATTGCCCGGAAATTAGGCCCTACCAAAAATGCTGGGCCGTTTGCTCCTGCGGGCACAATCACCGCAGCGCTATCGAACATAGGGAGTTCACCATTCATTGAGCGCACACCTTGCGCTGCCCATTCAGCGCTGCTGCGCCGTTGTGTTTGTGAATAATCGAAGGAGTCAGGCAAGTTCACTTCAACGCCCCAAGGCTGACCAGCTTGCCACCCTGCCTTCGCAAGGTAGTTAGCCGTAGAAGCCATAACATCAGGAATACTGCCCCAAATGTCTCGACGGCCGTCATTGTCGCCATCCACGGCATACGCTTCAAAACTGCTAGGTATAAACTGCGTGTGCCCCATGGCGCCAGCCCAGGAGCCTTTCATTTGTTCAGCGGCAATGTCACCTTGATCGATAATACGTAGCGCAGCCAACAGCTCGCCCCGTGCAAAATCACGCCGACGCCCGTCGTAGGCAAGTGTTGCCAGCGACTCAAGCGTCGAGAAATCGCCAAAATTGCTGCCATAGTTACTTTCGATACCCCAAATAGCAACGATGATTTCCGCAGGAACACCGTAACGCTGCTGCATTTGTCGCGCAGTATCACGGTGGGCGGCAAGCTTTTCTAGGCCGTTATTGATCCGTGTGCTGGAAACCGCTGTATCTAAGTATTGCCAGATGGGACGAACAAACTCTGGTTGATACCGGTCAAGCTCAATCACCCGTTCCCGGTAGCGAAGCCCATCAAAAGCAGAGGCAAGGGTAGCCTCGCTAATGCCCTGCTGAGCAGCATAGCGGCGAAAATCAGCCAACCACTGATTAAAGTTGGCATAGCTAACTTGTTCTGCCGCTTGAGCATCCACTTCACTCATCAATTGCTGATTAGCAACTGCGCTAGAACTTAGCACCGCACTGCCCGCGGCTAGTGCAAAGGATAAATACAGCGCAGGGCGGATACTCATTGAATCTTTAATTTTCAAAGACATAGCATTAATCTCTTGGCAATCCTTGGCGTGCTTTCGATAATGGCTCAGAAACAGCACAGATGCTAGTCTTACCCGCCTAGCCGAAGTAAAACAATCAGATGAAACGCCACCACTACACCAGTCAGCACACAACGGAGTTTAAGGTACCAATGAGGAAATCCTTCTCGGCCATCACGACTGAGGTCGTAGCCACCAATTAGAATAAAACCTGCCACCAGCACCCACAGCCCGGTAACCACGTCGAACAATAACGCAGGCCAAGCGATTAAACTGGGCACCATCGCAATGATCAAACGTCGGCGGTTTCCTGGACGCGGCACTTGCAGAGCAGCTCCCCAATGGACGCCCCCTAGAAAAGACAAAATAACCGCACTGTAGTAGCTAAACCCATACACCGCCGTTACCTGCCAAACAGAGGGTGCCCACCAGGCGAAGAGCCCCCCGGCAATAAAAGGGATTAAGCCTGCAAGCCCAAGCAGCCAAGCAACGTGGCGGTCATTACTTAACTCACTCATATTGTACAACCCACCTTTTGAGCTCTGTCGTCCATTTTCGAGTGAAACATTACTCATCTGATTCTTGAAGTTCCGTTTTAGCCACTAGCCATCGTTGCCACTCACTTGGCTCTACGTAAGGCGCATCAAACTTAGAAGATGCTACGCGCCAGGGCTGGTGACGCCCCTGCCCTAATGGCAGCGCCTCCAATTCAGGCAGCCAGTACGCAACGTATAGCCCCTGGGGATCGTAATGCCCTGCTTGCTTCAGCACATTAAAGTAACGGTCTTGGCGGGGGTCACGACCAACACCAGCGATATAACGCCAATTGCCCCAGTTACTCGCCACATCGTAATCAATCAGGCAGTGTTCAAACCACCGCGCACCAAGGCGCCAATCGACGTTTAGATCCTTCACTAAGAAACTGGCGACATTTTGGCGCGCTCGGTTGGATATCCATCCGGTATGCTTCAGTTCTAACATGGCAGCGTCTATAAATGGCACGCCGGTTGTAGCATTACGCCACGCGTTGAACGCATTGTTAGCAGGCGGCAACGCTTCACGACCAAATAATACAGCGCCTTCTAACTGAGCCGCTCGGTGAAAGTAATCTCGCCACAATAGTTCAAAAATTATCCAATAACTGGATTCACAGCTTCCGTGAACGGCCTCCCAGTTTTTTACTTCTTGACACGCTTGGCGAGCGGATAAACAACCTCGCGCCAGCCATGGTGAAAAACGTGTGGAAAAATTAGCCCCCAATAAGCCATTACGGGTTTTCTTGTACGATTCCGCGCCGTTTTGCCGCCAGAGATACTGTTGCAAACGATCACTAGCCGCTGACTCACCTCCCACAAATACAAAGCCCTGGCGATTATCAGGCTGCCAGACAGCACTCTCTTCGCATACTGCCTTGAGCGGGGGAAACCCTCTGGGAGCTGATTCAGGCCATGGAGGAAGTGTTATCGGCGCGGGTTGCGGTGCCAGAAACTCACAATGTTTTTCAACACGCCGTCGAAATGCCGAAAAATTAGGCGGCAACTCACTCAATGCAAAGGGAAGATCGTCTGCAGCAATTAAATAGCCACTATCAGCACAAAAAAACTGACACGCAGGCGGGAGTTGTTCAGCGACGCGCGCAATATGCTGTGACTCTTCATACCCCGAATGCGCTGCCACGCGCACTTCTCGTGCACTCAGCATGTCAGCAGTCTCTAGAACAATACTGGCAGGGTCGCCAATGCGAACTAACAAATCACTGCCACGCTGCAGCAGCTCACCACGTAGCTCCATCAAGCTTTGCCATAAAAAGCGTAATCGAGCAGGGCCCAGCCTGGGAGTGTCATCGCCCGCACTCGAAGGCTCAAACCATCGCTGGTCCAGCACATAGAGACAAAGGAGCTGTTCTGGGGGAGCATCAAAATGTAACAAGGGGTTATCAGCTATCCGCAAATTATCCTGAAGCCATACAATATCAGTCGTGCTGTTCATGCACTTGCCTCCTTGGTGTGCTGTGCTGCTTGGCTTCGCGACGGCATCGTTCACTGCAATAGCGCACTTCGTCCCAGCAGCGCGCCCACTTTTTCCGCCAAGTAAAAGGACGCTGGCATTGAACACAGTCTTTTTGCGGTAAATCTTGCTTGCGTTGCATAGAGGTTATCTCGCTGCCCGACACTTACTCGCCACGCGTCAAAAACATGGACACATTATCTTATACAGTATAACTATTGTACATAAATCAGCGTACATGTTTTTGACGTTATGCTTTTCCCCTAACTCCCCCCTGCTCTTTCCCCAGTTTTTTCCGGACTTTTCCCAACGACTTTTCTCACAGCGCTTCAAATAAAAAAAACCATCCAGATGGATGGTTTTTCGAAAAGGCAATGCAACAGCAATGAACAACTATGAAAAAAGTATTAGTCGAAATACAACACAGAAAATTATGGTCAATCAATCAGGGTCTGTGGTTCGTGGATGACGCTTAGCATTTTCATGGGTTTCTAGACCGCTTTTAAGCTCGTGAGTGAGTGGATCATAGTTAGGCCTCAGCTCATCTTTTACTGTACCGCTCCAAAGGCGCGAGCCCACAAAGTAACCTGCCCTACCGATGACATGGGCAGCAATCGGTGCTGTGATTAAAATAAAAACAATAATCGCAAACGAACGCGCAACCACGCCAACTTCAGCAAAGTGCATGGCCGATGCCAGCATAATTAAAATAACCCCTAGCGCTGCAGCCTTAGTGGTCGCGTGCATGCGGGTCAGTAGATCCGGTAGCCGCAGCAAACCGATGGCAGCCAGCAACATAAAGCTCGACCCCGTTATCAACAGCGTGCCTTTGATAAACTCAATCATCTCGCGGCCCCCCACGTTCCAGAAAGCGTGCAAAACCAATCGCCGCTAAAAAGCCCATTAAGGCAATCACGATTGCCGCATCAAGAAAACTCGCGACGCCTGATTGAATAGCATAAACGCCAACCAGCCCCACTACGGTTGTAGAAAACAACTCAAGTGCAACGACGCGATCGGGCAAGCTAGGCCCACGCACGACACGCACAAAGGTCAGTACAAGCGCCAACCCCATAATTATCTGGCTTATCAGAATAACGGTATCCATTAACGAAATAGCTCCAATGCACGGTGCTCCATCTCTTTTAAGTTATTTCGAAGCTCTTCTTCATCATCCAAAAACATAGCGTGGATATAGAGCACCTTTCGATCGTCAGAGACATCAAGGCTCAACGTACCGGGTGTTAGCGAGATCAAATTAGCCACCATGGTAATTTCCATCTCGCTCTGTGCAGAAAGGGGAAATGCAATAACGCCGGGCTTCATATGCCAAGGAGGCGTCAGTATATCGAAGGCGACCCGCAGGTTAGCCTGCACTAGCTCCTTAATAAAAAAACCAACGAATCCAATAATCCGCGGCACACGAGCCGGATAGCCTTTCAACGCTTCGACTTGAGGTTCAATTAACAGCAACGCTATGTAGCCAAAAATCATCCCCACCAGCAGATTGAGGCCGGTAAAATCACCACTCAGCAGTACCCAGGCTAGCCCGAGTAAAAGGTTCCAGATCGCACCGGTCATGGGGAGTCCTCCGCACGGTCACCTATTTGCTCCGCCTGCAACTCAATCGGGTCAATTAGCGCTGCTTCAGCGCTAGCAGACACACCCAGTACGGCCTCAATGTAACCCGATGGAGACATTAGCTGATCACCGATAAGGGTCATCACCTGCATAATAGGCTCAGCAAAAACGCCTATTAATAACGACATCATGGCCAGCACAACGACCGGCGTATACATCATCCACAGGTTTGGTTTTAGTAATCGACCGTCATCACCGACGGAGGTTTGTGAAGCAGGTACATTGTTTTCTTCTGGCAAGGCTTTCCAGAACACTTCGTTCCAAATTTTCACCATGGAGTAAAGCGTCATGAGCCCTACTGCCAGTGCAAACCCTGTCGCCACATACGCCCCAGCTTCCAGGCCAGCACGAACCAGCACAAACTTAGCAAAGAAACCCGATAGAGGCGGAATGCCTGCCAACGAAAACGCTGAAATAAAGAACGCCACGGCTAACCAAGGGCGCTCGCGATAAAGTCCGCCCATTTTTTTAAGCTGATAAGAGCCTTGCAAATGATGGGTAATACCACTGATCAGGAACAGGTTCGTTTTGACAATAATGTTATGCACGATGGCGAACACACCACCCGCAATCGCTAGCGGTGTATACAGCGCCAAGCCAAGGATCATGTAGCCAATCTGGCTCACAATATGAAACGAGAGAATACGCCGGAACTCATACTGAGCAGCGGCACCCAGCACGCCAGTGACCATTGTCAGCACAGCCCCCCATAGCATTATGTCCTGCAAATAGCCCATTGTTTGATCAAAGATAAGGGTGAACACACGGAATAACGAATACACCCCTACTTTTGTCAGCAAACCAGCAAACAGCGCCGATACGGCTACTGGCGGCGTGTGATAGGAAGCAGGCAGCCAGAAAAAGAGCGGAAAGGCGGCGGCTTTAATACCAAAAGCCACCATAAACATAACAGCGAGCACTTCGACCATGCCGCTATGCTCAGCCTCATCCATTCGCAGAGCAATGTCGGCCATGTTTAGCGTGCCTACCGTGCCATACAGTAGCCCCACGGCCGTTAAGAAAATCACTGAAGCCAGCAGGTTCAACGTGACATATTTAATAGCGCCTTCCATCTGGGCTCGCTCACCGCCCAGAATTAACAACGCAAACGACGCCACCAGCATTACTTCAAACCAAACATACAGATTGAAAATGTCGCCAGTTAAAAAGGCACCTGCAACCCCCGCTAACAGCAAATGCATCAGTGGGTAATAGCCAAATTTTTCGTGACCACGCCCCGTGGTGGCCAACGAATAAATGCCCATCGCCAAACCAATGATGCCCGTCATTAAAATCATGACGGCACTCAACATATCGGCAATTAGCGTGATCCCAAATGGAGCCGGCCAACTGCCCATCTGCATGGTGATGTAACCATCAAACAAAACAGCAACAAACAACCATACACACACAAGCAGCAGCGCAACGTTACCCGCTACCGCAATAAAACGTTGGACGGGGCGAGAGCGCCAAAACAGTAATGAAAGAGCCCCAGAAAGCAGTGGCAGCAGGACGGGAAGAGCAACTTCAGGCCTCACGTGTCGGTATCCTTCATTTTGTCCAAATCATCTGCCTTTACAATTTCATAGGCACGGCGAATTAACACGACAGCAAATGCCAGCACCCCAAATGCAATAACAATCGCCGTCAGTACAACGGCTTGGGGCAACGGGTCTGCTACCTCACCTAACGGCTGTAGCATTCCTTCCGGTATTAGCGGTGGCGCTCCGCGCGTCATGCCTGCCGTAGTAAAAATCAGCAAGTTGGCCGCATTCGAAAGCAGCAGCAGGCCAATCACCAATTTCACAATAGAGCGACGTAGCATCATAAAAATAGCGGCGGCGTAGAGTAGCCCAATCGCTAGTGCCATTAGCGGTTCCATACAGGCCCTCCTGATACATTAAGGTTCATCCTTATCCACCTCCATCAGCGCCATCACCATTCCCATCACCGAACCAAGAACGGCAAAGTACACGCCTATATCGAAAATCAGCGGTGTAGACGCTTTGAAATCAATGACAGGAATAGTCCACCACTGAGCGGTTAAAAACGGTTGGCCCATAAACCAGGCAGGCACCACTGAAATCATGCCCAGCAACAGCCCAATCCCAATTAAGTCGCGAGGGTCGACCATGCGCAGCACGTCTTTGGTGGCACTTACCCCAAAGGCAAACAGGTAAAGCGTGAAGGCCCCCGCCGCCACGAGCCCAGCAATAAACCCACCCCCTGGTTCATCGTGTCCACGTAGCAGCAAGAAAATTGAAAACATCAGCTGTAGCGGCATCAAAAACCGCGCTGCCGTATTGAGAATAATCGTGCCTGATTTAACCATCGTACGGCTCCTTAACACTGGGTTTTTCGCCTTCTGTCGCTTTGCTTTCATCTCCGCCGTGGCGCAGTTTAAGCATGGCGATAACCCCAATAGCAGCAAGAGCAAGCACAAACATTTCGCCTAGCGTATCGAGGGCACGATAGTCCACCAAGATGACGTTCACAATGTTGCGACCATAAGCCAGAGGAGCACTATTTTCGATCATATAGGCTGAAATCGGCTCAAACTGATCGATACTCCAAGCGGTCATAATCAGTAGGAAAATTAGAATTCCCATTGTTGCCGCCACGGCACCATCTCGAATACGTTCCAAGTTTGTGGAAAGGTTTGAAAAACGCGGCAAACGGAAGAGCACCAAAACCAACAAGATAACGGTGAGGGTCTCAACTAGCAGTTGGGTAATGCCCAAGTCGGGCGCACTGAAGAGAATGAATATAAGTGCAATCGAGAATCCCATAATGCCGACCGAGACCACTGCACCAAGACGTGAACGAGAAATGGTCGCAAACAACGCTCCCATTACCATGGTGCCAGCGACAATTACCTCATGGAAGCGCACGTCCAGCGTCAGCGCCAGTTGAGGCGCATGGCGCACAAGTATTGAGTTACCAATCAAGGCAATCAGCACCACCAGCATGACGAGAATATAGTTGCGCATATAACCGTTTTGCAGCAGGCGTGTTTGCCATTCAGAAAAGCGCACAATACCGTTCATTAAACCTTCGTAACCCGCTTCGGGGCCATGCCGCATCACTGGTGCCAGCATTGCTAGCTTGCTACGCACACCATCCCAGCGCTTAAACAGTAAAAAGCCTAGTCCAAGACTAACAATCGACATGATGAGCGCCATGTTGATGCCATACCAAAGCGATAATGAAACTGGCAGCGGCTCACCTGCCACCGCCGTCGCGGCCGACGTAAGCAGCGCATCAGCCCCCAACATAGCTGGCGCCAGCCCTAACACAAGCGAACCAAGCGCTAGTACAGCGGGGCCAATCAGCATACTAAACGGCGCTTCATGGGGTATTTTTGGCGTTTCAAGTTGCCGTCCATAGAAGGGCCGGAATGCAATAATGGCAGCCACTGCAATCGTCAAAATAGCGGCCAGAAAAGCAAACAGGACTAACAATATCTTGAAACGCTCGGCCCCAAGCGCCGCCTCCAGCATTAGCTCCTTACCAATGAAGCCGAATAATGGCGGCACGCCCGCCAACGACAGTGTCGCAACACAGGCAATCACCGCAGTAACTGGCATGGCAGATTTCAACCCGCCCATGGCAGTAACGTCCTTGGTGCCTGTCTCATGGTCCAAAATACCGGCGACCATAAACAGCGCCCCTTTGTACATCGAATGGGCAAGCAAGAAAGTAACAAATGCCGTCATGGCGTACTCAGAACCAATGCCCAACAGCATGGTTAACGTGCCAAGCGCCATAATGGTGGAATAAGCCAACAGCTTTTTGATATTGGTGTGATGAATCGCTAAAAAGGCGCCTGTCAGCATCGTGATCGCACCGACAACCGACAGTATTCCTACCCACAGGGCTGTACCACCCAGCTCAGGCTGTAAGCGAGCCATTAAGTAAATACCCGCTTTCACCATAGTGGCCGAGTGCAGGTATGCTGATACAGGCGTTGGCGCCGCCATGGCGTTGGGCAACCAAAAATGAAAAGGGAACTGGGCCGATTTTGTGAATGCTCCCAGCAGCAAGCAAATGAGCATAGGGGCATAAAGCGAATGTTCACGAAGATCGCTCTCCATTTGGCCTATCTCATAAAGCGACCAGCTTCCGCTTGCTACCCCCAATAACACCAGGCCTGCCATCAGCGCCAATCCACCGGCAACTGTCACAAACAAACCCTGACGAGCTGATTTTCTTGCCTCAATATCGGTATGGTTAAAGCCAATTAATAAATAAGACGTGATGCTGGTTAATTCCCAAAATACGAAAAGCGTAAGCAATCCGTCAGCGAGCACCAGCCCCAACATAGAGGCCATAAAAGCCACAAGCGCTAAATGAAACCGCGCGATATCGGTATGGCCTTTGAGATAACCACCAGCATAGATCAACACGAAAGTGCCGATAACGGTAATCAACAGCCCAAATAACAGTGACAGCCCATCAAGCAGGAAGCTCAGGCTAATGCCTAATGATGGCACCCAAGACCACTCCAACAGAAGCGGCCCCTCACTCATAACAATAGGTGCCTGACTTAACAGCCAAGCAGCCATCAAAGCAGGGAACAGTGCCAGCACTAGGCTTGTCCGTTCTCCAAACCAGCGGTTGAGCAAAGGCGACGACGCTGCCAGCACAAAGCCCATTAACACAGCGAATTGCATCCGGTGGTTTCTCCCTATAAGAACGTTTCAGTTAACCCTAAGGCAGCAGCAAGACCGAACGGCCCTAAGCGTTGAATAAATGTGATTTTTAATGCACAGACCTTATACCAAGGTTGACCAAATTTCTAGAAATCTAGGTCCCATAAAAAAGCCGCCTTAGTTAAGCACCTTGGCGGCTTGTAACAAAACGCATTATTTAGAAGCAGGAAGCCAACCGGCCAACTCATTGTTAACGACCGCTAACAGCGCATCGATGTGGTCGTCACGATCATTCAAGCAGGGAATATAACTAAACGTCTCGCCCCCTGCTTCCATAAAGCTATCGTGAATTTCCTCTTTGATCTCTTCCAGGGTTTCAACACAATCGGAAGAGAAAGCAGGCGACATAATCGCAATATGTTTGTGCCCCTGCTTGGCAAGCTCAGCCACATGATCAACGGTTTGTGGGCCTACCCACTTTTCAGGGCCAAACTGAGATTGGAACGCTGTATCCACTTCCTCTTTGCTCAGCCCCAGTTTTTCACGCATCAAGCGCGTCGTTTTCTGACATTGGCAATGGTAGGGGTCACCTTCTAGTAAGTAACGTTCGGGGACGCCATGGTAGCTTGCTACCAGCTTAGTCGGACGCGTTTCAAAACCGTCGTAAGCTTCTTGCACTGAATTCGCCAGCGCCTGAATATAGGCGGGATGCTCAAAATAAGCGGGCACCGTACGAATATAAGGCTGCCATTTCATTTTCATCAACGTACGAAATGCCTGATCATTTGCCGTTGCGGTCGTAGGCGAGCCGTACTGGGGATAAAGCGGGAAGAAAACAATCCGCTCACAGCCCTTCTCTTTCATGCGGTTGAGGACACTTTCAGTCGACGGATTGCCATAGCGCATACAGAAATCAACTTCGACATTATCGCCATATAGCGCCTTCAAACGCGCAGCCATTTTTTCTGTTTGGGCACGCGTTGTCGTCAGCAAAGGGCTCTCATTCTTTTCATTATTCCAGATGCTTTTATAAGCATTTCCAGATGAAAAGGGCCGCTTAGTCAAAATAATCAGCTGTAAAAGCGGCTGCCACTTCCAGTTGGCGTAATCGACGACACGTTTATCAGACAAAAACTCGCTGAGATAGCGCCGCATAGACCAATAGTCAGTTGCGTCCGGGGTGCCCAAGTTAGCCAACACCACGCCCACTTTTGCAGGGGGAACAGCAGGGTGATCACTTGGAGCATGGGCCAAGCGCCCTTCTCCCGGCTGATCTTTCACAACGCTATCGACCATGTCGCTAACTCCTCGGATACTTTAAATAGTTGGCAAAATCTTAACACTTTTCGGCAAAGTTGCGGCATAAAGTTATACTATCAACATTATTTGTATAACTGCAGGCCAACTCATGTCTAAGCCTTTACTACTCGTTCTTGGTGACCAGCTTTCGCTTTCATTGGCGACCCTGCGCGACGCACCAACTAACGCAGTGGTCGCCCTTTGCGAGGTCGCCGAAGAAGCGCGTTATGTGCCTCACCATATACACAAGATCGGCTTGTTTATGGCCGCCATGCGACACTTTGCTCAGGCGCTGCGCGATAAAGGCTATAACGTTCACTACAGCCGTATTGATGACGCCGATAATACCCAGTCACTCATCGCGGAAGCCGAACGCATTGCGACTCAGTACGGCTGCAATGAAGTGTGCGTGGCAAGACCTGGTGAATGGCGGCTTTGGGATGCCATGCAGCAGCGTCAAGAGGCTTCCTTACCCTGGCGAATAATCGAAGATGACCGTTTTTTCACCTCACCTGATGACTTTTCCAACTGGGCTAAAGGACGTAAACAGCTTCGCTTAGAGTATTTCTATCGAGAGCAGCGCAAACGAACGGGGCTGCTGATGGAAGGCGATACACCCGCAGGTGGTAAATGGAACTTTGATCACGATAACCGTGATCCGATTCATGCATCGCTCAGCTTTCCCTCACTTCCCACCCATTGCCAAGATGCGTTAACCCAGGAAGCGCTCAATGATGCCAAGCACCATTTTAGCGAGCACATGGGGTCTCTGGAGAACTTCAACCTACCCGTCACCCGCCGACAGGCGCTGGTGGATTTAAACCACTTCCTTGATAAGGGGCTGGCCGACTTTGGCCGATATCAGGATGCGATCAGCGACTCAGAACCGTTTCTTTATCACTCCAGGCTGTCGGCGGCGCTCAATATCGGTCTGCTAACACCCCATGAAGTCTGTGAAGCCGCTGAGCAACAGTACCTAGCGGGCCATGCTCCTATCAATGCAGTTGAAGGGTTTATTCGTCAAATACTCGGTTGGCGAGAGTATGTGCGCGGGCTCTATTGGACACAAATGCCGGCTTATAAGCGCGAAAACCAGCTTGGCTTTGAGCGCGAGCTGCCGGCCTTTTATTGGGATGGCAATACCGATATGCGCTGCTTGCAGCGCGCCATTCAAATGACCATCGACAACAGCTACGCTCACCACATACAGCGCTTAATGGTGACCGGCAACTTTGCCCTGCTGTGTGGTGTTAAACCTGAAGCGCTCTGCGACTGGTACTTAGCGGTTTATGCCGATGCCTGCGAGTGGGTTGAGCTGCCTAACACTTTGGGTATGGTGCTGCATGCTGACGGCGGTCTAATGGGCTCCAAGCCTTATTGCGCCTCCGGCAAATATATCGACAAGATGTCTGACCATTGCCAGCACTGTCGCTATTCCCCGAAACAAGTAACTGGCCCAAAAGCGTGCCCATTTAACAGCCTTTACTGGCATTTTCTGGAAACCAACGCTGAACAGCTGAACCGCAACCCACGCATGAAACTGATCTATGGGTCACTCTCACGCATGAAAGATGAAAAGCGTGACGCGATGCGTCAGCAAGCTGAACAGTTTCTTGCCTCACTACCGACCAGCCAAAGCTACGGCCAAGCTCTCCACACGCAAGGCTATTTCTCCAAGGATACTCAATGAGCCGCTTCTCTACGCTTCGTGCAAAGCCACCTGTCACGCTTTACCACGATGGCCACTGCCCTTTTTGCCGCGTGGAAGTCGCGTGGCTTGCAAAGCATCGCCATCAAGAACGCGTCACGCTAGTGGATATTCAGAGTAGTGATTTCAATGCAGCCGATGTAGGACGCAGATTTGACGACATGATGGGGCTGCTGCATGTCAAAGACAGTCAAGGAAATTGGTATATCGGCATGGATGCCAGCCGGGCCCTCTATGCAGTACTGGGCTACCGGTGGCTAGTGTGGCTTTCTTGCTTACCAGGCCTGCGAGGAGTAATGGATGCAGGCTATCGTTTTTTTGCCCGTCGCCGCGTTCGGCTGGGCCAGTGGTGGGATAAGCGTCACGCTAACAAATGAAGACGCCAATGTTAAAGTGCTAACAATGCTAGAACACTAGTGGCATACGCGACGTTAGTGGCGAACTGTAATGAGCATCGCGTCCAATCACTTCATCCTGGGGTACATGCTGCACTAAGTAAGCACGGTGAATACCAGCACGTTTTAGCTCAAGATAAACATCATCTAGTGAGCGAAACAACATTGGCTTACCACGTTGGGTCAGCATATGACGCTCACCCTCAACATCTTCGAGCTCTACTTGGTAAAAGCGGCTACCCGAATGGGTAATAACGCGTATTTCAAAATTATCGTGACCCGCAACAAATTGCTTTAGTTCTTTTAGTTCCATGGTTCCCTCCTATGATTGTTCATCATCATGGGGCACAGCATGACGGTACCCCATGACAATTTTATTACCTTGGCACTAACTGCCTATGACGGCAACATCACAAAAGAGTTCCTGACCAAAACGTCAACTTATTCGTCGAATTATTGATACTCAGACGGGTCGATTGCTTTACCTAACGAGTTGCGGTCTATCCAGTTACCACCTTTAGTTTCCTTGTAACGGAAAACCACTTTATCGCCCACCGTTACCGGCAGCTCTGAATCCTCGGTTTGGTAGCTATATTTTTCCCCTTCAACTACCAGGAAGTAACGATAGAGGTCAGGCATTCCCAACCACTCTTTAAATGGCCCTTCTCGCTCTAGTGACTGCAGTTCCCCACGGCCTTCCAACTTAGGAAGACGCTTACGGTTACCACGTCTAAAACCACCTGCCATTTGCTACTCCTGTCTATCTGCTTCGTCGGGGAGAAGCATTATACGTTCTCCCCCCCAACGCTCAAGTTAATCGCCGAACGCTTCGCCGTAGCTGTCGGGCGCAAGGTCTTCGAAGCGTGTGTATTTACCAATAAATGCCATATGTACCGTACCGATAGGCCCGTTACGCTGTTTACCAATAATCAGCTCAGCAATCCCTTGGTTGTCAGGGTTGTCGGGGTTATACACTTCATCTCGGTAAACAAACGCAATGACGTCGGCATCCTGCTCAATCGCCCCCGACTCCCTCAGATCCGACATGACAGGACGCTTATTGGGGCGCTGCTCCAACGAACGGTTAAGCTGTGAAAGTGCCACAACAGGGCATTGAAACTCTTTTGCCAGCCCTTTCAGCGAGCGTGAAATCTCCGATATCTCACCGGTACGGTTTTCAGAAAAACCAGGAATCTGCATCAGCTGAAGATAGTCAATCATGATCAGCGCCATATTGCCGTGCTCCCGCACCACTCTACGCAAGCGCGAGCGCATTTCGTTAGGTGATAGCGCGGCAGTGTCATCTATAAACAATTGCTTGTCTTTGAGCAGGTTGACCGCCGACGTCAATCGGGGCCAATCTTCATCTTCCAATTGCCCCGAGCGCACTCGGGTTTGATCAATTCGGCCCAGCGAAGAGAGCATACGCAGCATCAGCGATTCCGCAGGCATCTCCATGGAGAACACCATCACAGGCTTATCACTAGCAATAACCGCATGCTCAACCAGGTTCATGGCAAAGGTGGTTTTACCCATTGACGGACGGCCAGCAATAATAACCAAATCTGAGGGCTGTAAGCCTGAGGTCATTTCATCGAGGTCACGAAACCCCGAGGAAAGCCCCGTCATTTCACCTTTTAGATTGAACAGCTCATCAATGCGATCAACGGCTTTGGTGAGTAGCTCGCTCATGCCGATAGGACCACCGGTTTTCGGTCGCTCTTCGGCAATCTGAAATACTAATCGCTCAGCTTCGTTGAGCAGCTCATCAGCAGGCCGACCCTGAGGTGAAAACGCCCCATCAGCAATTTGATTGGCCGCACGGATTAACTTACGCAGCGTCGCCCGTTCGCGAACGATATCGGCATAGGCACGAATATTACTGGCGGAAGGCGTATTGCGAGCCAGCTCAGCTAAGAATGCCAAACCGCCCACGGTATCCAGTTGATCACGGGCTTCTAACGCTTCTGATAGCGTTATAACGTCCAGCGGCTGCCCAGATTCGGCCAAATGAATCATCACATTGAATACCAAGCGATGTTCATAGCGGTAAAAATCATCCGCCACCAACCGCTCCGAGACATTATCCCAGGCCTGGTTATCCAACATTAGCCCACCTAGCACCGACTGCTCCGCCTCAAGAGAATGCGGCGGCAGCTTTATCGCTGCCGTTTCCTGATCAGCAGAAGGCTGGTCCTGCATAGTGAGCTCCTTAATAATAAAGCGTAGCCAATGACGATGACTATCTTAGCGGGACAATCTCAAACCCACCATAAGCGACTGCCCCACGCCAAGCGACGTTCAAAAAAACTCGACCAACCCTGCAAACATTTTTGACCGATGCTTAGAAACTATATGATTTAAAACGATAAATAATTTAAAAAGAAAAGTAGCTTAAAAGACAAGCTGCTTGAATGACAAAAATCTTAAAAAAGAGAATTTAAAAGACAAGGTTCTTAAAAGACAAGGCTCTTAAAAGACAAAGGGCGCGGGAAAACCCGCGCCCTTTGAGGCGTCAGCGTTGGCGAGAGCGTTTACTCTGCGACAACAACCACGCGGACAACAGCATCTACATCTGCATGCAGGTGTAGAGAGATGTCGTATTCGCCAGTTTGACGAATCGGGCCCTGCGGCATACGTACTTCGCTCTTGGCAACTTCGATGCCAGCAGAGGAAATAGCGTCGGCCAAGTCACGAGGACCGATAGAGCCGAACAGCTTACCTTCATCGCCTGCTTTAGAAACCAACGACAATTCGATGTCGTTAAGCTGCTCAGCACGCGCTTCAGCTTCTGCTTTACGCTCAGCGGCTTGGGCTTCAAGCTCAGCACGCTGGGCTTTGAATGCTTCAACGTTATCTTTGGTTGCCGGCACGGCTAGGCCGTAAGGAACCAAATAGTTACGACCATAACCGGGCTTTACAGTGACTTTGTCACCCAGGCCGCCCAGCTTACCAATGTTGTCGAGCAGAATGACTTCCATCTCGTAAACCTCTTGTCAGTTGCTGCGGGCAAGGCGTGCGCGAACGTTCGCGAATGTATCAATCAGCCCCAACAGCAGCACAATGAGAATCGTGGGCCAGGTCGTGATCAGCAGCACATAAAATGCCACCAGCCACAGCCCGTTCATCCCCTTTATTCCAATAAACCCATGCACTAGCGCAATGCCAGCTACCAGCAGTGGAATCCAACCAAGCATTGCCAAAGCGTGCGCTCCCAACACCATACCCACCACACCAAGCACGACTAAAACAGCGAGCTCTTTGGGCGATAGGCGCAGTGCGTGAAACTCTTCGCGGAAGCCGCCTGGGTTATAAAGCCCAGCTTGCCAGCTTCGCGCCAACGCTAAACACGCAATAGCGGCCAACAGCACCACCAGGCCTGTTACACCACCGATCACCATAGCGGCGAGCGTGGGCGCATCAATACCTTGGTTAGCAAACTCTGTCAGCATGCGATCAATCTCGGTAGAGCTTTCTCGCAGTTGCTCCAGCATTAACTGTGTTCCACCTGGCGGTATAAAAATGCCGAGTTGAACCATAACCGCTGCCGCTAATGTGCCAACGATTAACGCTTCACTCCAACGCATCCTCTCACGCAGGATAACCGCCATCAGAGTTACTAGCAGTACGCTAGCAAGTGGAATGACGTCACCTTGAGACCACCAAAAACCCGCAGGTAGTGCAGCAGCGATGATTACCGGAAGCGCAGGTGCAAAACCTTTGCGTAGGGTAACTAACGCGGCGATGGCTGCCCCTAACCAGAACAGCCAAGGCACTAGCGTCGCTAGCGCCGCCCCGCCAATGGCATAGGGCGTGCTCCGCATGAGCCATCTCGCCAGTGCCAGCATCACGTTAAACGCTTACTGATGGCTATCGGAGTAGGGCAGCAGTGCCAGGTAACGCGAACGCTTGATAGCAGTCGCCAACTGACGCTGATAGCGTGCTTTGGTGCCGGTGATACGGCTCGGAACGATCTTGCCGGTTTCGGTGATGTAAGCCTTCAGCGTGTCGAGATCTTTATAGTCGATCTGCTTGACGCCTTCAGCAGTGAAGCGGCAAAACTTACGGCGACGGAAAAAACGTGCCATGGACTAGCTCCTTAAAACGTGCAGTGGATGGAATTAGGCAGTTTCTTCTTCAGCTTCTTCAGCGCGCGGTTTGTCTTCGCGACGCGGACGCTTTTCTTCTGCCGGCTTCATCATCGGAGAAGCTTCGGTGATCGCTTCTTTGCAGCGAACAACCAAGCTGCGAATGATGGCGTCGTTGAAACGGAAGATGTTCTCGATTTCTTCGAGAGTCTCGCCGGTGCACTCAACGTTCATCAGCACGTAGTGGGCTTTGTGGATCTTGTTGATCGGGTAAGCCAAGTGACGACGGCCCCAATCTTCCAAGCGATGCACAGTGCCACCGTTTTCGGTAACAATGCTGGTGTAGCGCTCGACCATAGCCGGCACTTGCTCGCTCTGATCCGGGTGGACCATAAACACGATTTCGTAATGACGCATGGAATCTCCTTGCGGTTTGGCAGCTTCCGGTGTGTATTGACACAGCTGTATCAATGACGACAGGGAAGCAAGGAGTTAACTGAAATGCCCTTTACTCACCGCGAACGATGTCATTTGGGGCATCAAGCAGAACTGTTTTTCGTATTAACTGTTAACCAATACGAGCGCCCGCTTAAAGTTAAACGGGCGCAGGCATTCTAGTGGGCTAGTGCTTAACTTGCAAGCTGCCGCTGCCGAACGGCTTCAAACAAACATATGCCCGTCGCGACCGATACGTTCAGGCTAGACACCTGCCCTGCCATAGGCAGCTTTGCCAAGTTATCGCAAGCCTCCCTGGTTAATCGACGCATGCCCTTCCCTTCAGCACCCATGACTAACGCCGTAGGGCCGGTCATATCAATTTCAAACAGGCTGGCGTCTGCTTCACCTGCGGTGCCGGTAATCCAGACACCGGCATCTTTTAGCTTGGCCAAAGTACGAGATAGGTTAGTGACTTGGTAAACCGGCACTACCTCAGCGGCACCGCAGGCAACTTTTCGTACAGTTGCATTTAGCGGAGCGGCTTTGTCTTTGGCTACGATCACCCCATGAGCCCCCGCAGCATCAGCACTACGTAGGCACGCACCAAAGTTATGCACATCGGTAACACCATCCAACACCAACAGCAGCGGCGGTGCAGACGCCTGCCAGGCACGCAGCTTTAACCACAACGACTCTTCCCCTTCAGGAACCAGTGGCGGGCAAAATGCCACGACGCCCTGATGAGCTGCACCCTGAGTGAGCTGATCCAGCAGGTCACGGGGCTGCTCTTTAATGCGCGCACCACGGGACTGAGCACTCGCGACCACTTCTTTCAAGCGGTTACCCGCTCCCTGCTGTACCCACAATTCACGGGGCGTTTCGCCCCGCTCAAGTAGGCTTTCCAAGGCGTGAACGCCATACACTTGGTCTAGCCCATCCGGAGTACGAACAGCCGGACGCGAGCTACGTCGAGACGACGACGATTTCATGCTCAACCCTTATTCGGTGATGGTTTACGCGGGCCATTACGCGTGCGTCTTGGCCCACGGCGCGTCGGCTGCTTGTCTGTTGATGCTGCCGCCTTGTCAGCGCCACCTTCTTTTCCAGCACCACCTTCTCCACCACGACGTTTGCGCGGCTGGCGGCGTGGCCGAGGTTTCTCGTCAGCAAGGCCAAAGTCGATCTTACGATCATCCATGTCTACCCGCGCAACCTGAACCGTAAGCCCGTCTCCCAGGCGGTACGTCGTGCCAGTGCGCTCACCTTTGAGACGATGCTTCTCTGCTTCGTAGTGGTAGTAGTCAGAAGGCAGCGAGGTGACATGCACCAACCCTTCGACATAGAAATCATCCAGACGCACAAACAAGCCAAACTGAGTCACCGAGGCGATAGTACCGTCGAAAGTTTCGCCCAGCTTATCGGACATAAACTCACACTTAAGCCAACTTTCAACATCACGAGTTGCTTCATCAGCCCGCCGTTCGGTCATCGAGCAGTGTTCACCCAGCTCAAGCATTTGCTCGAAGGTATAAGGACACCACTTGCTTGGCGGATCAACCGGTGCACCTTCTACCCGGACCACCGTATTGGTTTGGCGCGGCCCACGAATAACCGAGCGAATGGCACGGTGCACCAACAGGTCGGGATAACGACGAATCGGCGAAGTGAAGTGCGCATAGGCCTGGTAAGCCAAGCCAAAGTGTCCCTCATTCTGAGGCGAATAAACCGCCTGATTCATTGAACGCAGCATGACGGTTTGAATGATGTCAGCATCCGGGCGATCAATAATCACTTCCCGTAACGCTTGATAATCCTGGGGCGTCGGCATATCGCCACCGCCAACAGAAAGCCCGAGCTCACTCAAGAACAGACGCAGCTTGTCAAGGCGCTCTGGCGTTGGGCGCTCGTGAATACGATACAGAGCGGGCAAGTCGTGCTTATCCAGGAACCGCGCGGTGGCCACGTTGGCCGCCAGCATACACTCCTCAATTAGCTTATGAGCATCGTTGCGGGTGCGCGGCACAATTTTTTCAATCTTGCGCTCATCATTAAAGATAATCGCCGTTTCGGTGGTATCAAAATCAATCGCACCACGCTCTTCCCGGGCACTACGCAGCAGGCCATAAAGCTCGTGCAGATTTTGCAGCGGCTTCACCAGCGCCTTGTGTTCATTGCGTAGCGCTTCGCCCTCGTCACTCTCGTTATCGAGAATGGCTGCCACCTTGTTATAGGTCAGGCGAGCGTGGGAGTTCATTACCGCTTCATAGAACGAATAGCGGCTAATGGCACCCGTCTTGGAGATATTCATTTCGCAGACCATCACAAGACGATCTACTTGGGGATTTAACGAACACAAGCCATTTGAGAGAAGCTCAGGCAGCATCGGCACAACTTGGCCCGGGAAGTACACCGAGTTACCCCGTGTACGCGCTTCATCATCAAGCGCGGTTCCAGGACGCACATAGTGCGACACATCGGCAATCGCCACCAGCAGCTTCCAACTACCCGACTTGGTCTTCCATGCACACACCGCATCGTCAAAGTCTTTGGCGGACTCATCGTCAATGGTGACCAAAGGAAGCTCACGCAGATCGACTCGGTGTTGCTTATCTTCCTCTAACACTTCTGCTGAAATACCGCTGGTTTGATCAAGCACTTCTGGCGGAAATTCCGCTGGGATATCGTAGCTACGAATCGCGATATCTATTTCCATGCCGGGGTCCATTCGCTCACCCAGCACTTCGATAACTTCGCCGACCGGCTGAACACGCGTAGCCGGTTGCTGGACGATTTTCGCAGATATCACCTGCCCGTCTTTCGCGCCAGCACTCGCGGTATGAGGAATGATAACTTCTTGAGTAATGCGTGGGTTCTCAGGAATCAGCACACCAAACTCAGGTGAGTTGCTACGGTATACACCCACAATCGTTTGCGTGTTTCGCGCAATCACATCAGCGATAGTGGCCTCGTCACGACCACGACGGTCGCGGCCACTAACACGCGCCAGCACATAATCACCGTGAAAAACACGGCGCATCTGACGTGGAGGCAACACTAAGTCCGGTTTTTTGCCATCTTCACGAAGCAAAAACCCAAAGCCATCTCGGTGGCCAAGCACTTTGCCCTTAATCAGATCTAGCTTGTCGATCAGCGCGTAGGCTCCTCGACGATCGCGCAGCACCTGACCATCACGCTCCATGGCAGCCATACGACGACGAACAGCTTCAAGATGATCTTCATCTTCAATGCCGAGCATGCGGCTCATGTTTTCGTGGGTTATTGGCTTGCCGTACGTTTCCAGGGCAGCTAATAAATACTCGCGGCTGGGCGCAGGATTATCATACTTTTGCGCCTCGCGCTCGGCGTGCGGATCATCACTCAACGTCCAGTACTTCATGCGATCAACATCCTTGATAGCGTTTGCGGGAGGCGGACAGCTTGCGCAGGCGCAGTGCGCTGCGGGCGAGGGGATTCAGCCACTGATTGGCTGAAAAACGTCATGTTTTGTTTGGTCATAGCTGCATTATAGCGCTGCCAGTTCAATCACCCAACCACCTAGCGCGGCAATTGTGCGATTTTAGTGATAAAAACAGTAACCGGGTCTTGCATTTAAGCGAGGCCTCGGTATCATACGCGCCACTTGCCCAGATGGCGGAATTGGTAGACGCGCTAGCTTCAGGTGCTAGTGTCCGTATGGACGTGGAGGTTCAAGTCCTCTTCTGGGCACCATCCTATATCGTGTTACCCCCTTTTCATGATGTAAAATGGTGCAGCGGCAAGCAGTAGTATTGGAAGTAGTGCTGAAAAATAGTACTGGACAATAGTACTAAAAAAAGCATCAGCAAAATGTTTGTATTCGCCCAGGTGGCGGAATTGGTAGACGCGCTAGCTTCAGGTGCTAGTGTCCGTATGGACGTGGAGGTTCAAGTCCTCTCCTGGGCACCATACGAATACAAACAGCAGTAAGATCAGTAGCAAAAATGATGTGCCCAGGTGGCGGAATTGGTAGACGCGCTAGCTTCAGGTGCTAGTGTCCGTATGGACGTGGAGGTTCAAGTCCTCTCCTGGGCACCACTTCAATGGTTTAATTCACATCATCTTTGATCAACATCCCACCATCTGCTTTTAGTAATTCATCTGCAATGCTTCCCTCTTAACGTTCTCACTGTTTATCTATAGAAACCCTAGTTTAAAAAATCTTACTTAAAAAACCGCTCAAGCGAATATCTTCGCTCTCACGGTATTTTTGCATTACTGGAAACGCCCAGGACGTCGCGCGACCTCTTCTAGCGCCCAGCCTTGAGTACGCAGTTGCCCTTCCAACACAGCTTCACGCTCTGCCGACAAATCAGGGAAGAAGTTCAGCCCTGTAAGCGACTCGATCTCATCGATAGTAACCAGATAATCGTCTAACGGCTCATTACCACGAACGTCTTGCGGCATGATAAAGGCAAGCGCCAGCGGTGCCTCTTCATTCGGTACAACGATGATCTTATAAAATGCTACTGGCACTTCCACAAAACCAACGCGATTAAATACATTGTCCATGAAGCGCTCTGGAAAAATGGGTCCAGTAATCACCTGCAAACGATCAAAGCGCGGTGCAAAATGATCCATCACTGATTCTTCAAGACGCTGCCACAGCTGGCGATTCAAATTAGGCCGCTGAGGCGTCATATTACTCATCAAGAAGGTATCGATCTGAGCATGACGGCCGTGTACCGCTGCAATGGCGTAGTTAGGTGCTAAGTGCCCGCGATCATAGCCACTGCCGGAATAGCTATCCGTACCTATTGGCCATAACGTGCGCCAGTCAGCTTTAAAATTAGGCCGCGGCCCAATACGAGTATCATCGGACACCGCTTCAACCTGATAACTGACCCAAAGTGGATTTGCCCGTATATCTGACCACCCCGCCAAGAAACCATCGTTTCTTAGCACACGGTGAAACGTTGTTGGATGCAACCCATCCCAAGTAGGCACCCCCATCCATGTATAGTCATCCTGATGTTGACGCCCCTGAAACTCCCAAAGCCCCGTTCCCACAATGACAAAAAGCACAGCGATACCGAGGCGTTTTCCCTGACGACGCCAGCGCGAAAGCGATTTTCCCAACAGTCTTACTCCCTATAGTAATGATTCTGCATCCTGCTTTTATGTCAGGTAATTTATCAGTTACCAGCCCAGGGAAAACATCGTTTCTAGGTCGTGACGGGAGTGCACCTGCATCGCATTCAGCGTTTCGGTATCGCTAATGCCCTCTACAGCGTTTAGACGCTCCGTGACCAGTTCAGCAAGGCTTTCAAAATCAGGGGTACGGGCAATAGCGACCAAATCATAGCGACCACACGTCGAATAGACTTCACTGATACCGTCTACATCAGCAAGGCGCTCAGCGACAGCTTTTACCTGACCTTTTTCAGTATTGATTAAAATCACAGCGTTTTGCATAGCACCCCCAACAACAGCGTTAATAACAATCTAATCGGCAAACCAGAGGCGAGTATAACAGGCTGTTTGCTAGGGCCAAGCTCCGCTCAATGGCGTGGCCAATTGTCGCGCTCCTCATAAGGTTATTCGCACTAATTTTGAGCATGCGCTAGCATGGACTGGAGAACTCCGGTTTATAAGATTTGTCGGAGTATTAGAGGTGGTTCACCACCCAATAACATAAGCAAAAACGTCAAACCGTGACGATAAGGAGACACCATGGCTAATCAGAGCCGTCGTAAGTTCATGCGTAACAGCGTAATGGGCCTCGCCGCCCTGCCATTTGGTGCTGGCATCCTGTCGAAGACTGCTTTTGCCCAGGAACTGCCTCGCCTTGATCCATCTAATTCTACCGCCCAGGCACTTAACTACGTTGAAGTAGCCAGTGACGCAAGCGATCACCCGGCCTATGAGGAAGGCGAACTGTGCTCAAACTGCATGTTTTTTAATGCAGAAAATGAAGGTTGCCAGCTGTTCCCGCAAAATAGCGTCGAGCCTGACGGCTGGTGCCAGTCCTGGACTGCCCAAGGCTGATGTTAATAGCCGACTAATTTTGGCGACACAATCAGGCTTGAACATTACCCCGCGCTTGCCGCGGGGTAATTATTTAGCTCTTAACTAACGTCGTTGCTCTCCTCTTCAATCGGCCACCGGTAACGACGCGTAACACGCCCCTCCTCCATTGAGACCAAGTGCACCGGAAACCCCCATAGCTGCTGCAAATGGCGAATCACCGGATATACGCTGCGACCAAGAGGCCGACGGCTATCTTGTACATGGTGTAAGGTCAACGAACGATCCCCCCGTATAGCCGCCTCGACAACTTGAATATTTGGCTCACGCACCGATAAGGCGTATTGGGTTGAAAGTGCCTCGCGTACTCGCCGATAACCTCGCTCATTATGAATTGCCGCCACTTCCAGTGTTTCCATCTGATCATCATCGACAATTAGGAACAGCTTGAGATCGCGCATCACTTTGGGGGATAAGAACTGCTGTATAAACGACTCATCCTTGAAATTGCGCATAGCAAACTCGACGGTATCGCGCCACGGACTACCGGCAATATCAGGGAACCACTCTCGATCTTCATCGGTTGGCGCGTCACAAATCCGTTTAATGTCCATAAAGATCGCAAAGCCCAGCGCATACGGATTAAGTCCGCTGTAGTGCGGGCTATCAAAGTCTGGCTGATTGATAACCGCTGCATGGGATTGCAAGAACTCCAGCATCAGGCCTTCATTCACCTTGCCTTCATCATATAAGCGGTTCATTAGCGTATAGTGCCAAAAGCAAGCCCACCCTTCGTTCATCACCTGTGTTTGCCGCTGGGGATAAAAATACTGCGCTAGCTTACGCACGATACGCACAATTTCACGCTGCCAGGGAGCCAGAAGCGGCGCGTTTTTTTCAATAAAGTAGAGCAAGTTCTCCTGGGGCTCGGAGGGATAAAGCCCTCCGCTATGCAGGCCAAGCGGATCTTCATCACTATGCAGACTACCCGGTAGTGGAGAAACGCCATTGGGCGCATCAGGAATCGTGCTCCATAACATATTGACCTGGGTTTGCAGGTAAGCCTCGCGCTCTTCTTGGCGCCTTACCTCCTCTTCAGCAGAAATAGGTGAGGGTCGCTTGTAGCGGTCTACACCATAGTTTTGTAGTGCGTGACAGGCATCTAACAATTGCTCGACCGCATGAACACCGTGGCGCTCTTCACACTGGGCAATATACTTACGAGCAAATACTAGGTAATCAACGATGGAATCGGCATCGGTCCAGGCGCGGAACAAGTAATTACCTTTAAAGAAAGAGTTATGCCCATAGCAGGCATGCGCAATGACCAATACCTGCATCATTAACGTGTTCTCTTCCATTAGATAGGCGATACATGGGTTGGAGTTAATCACCAACTCATAGGCGAGGCCCATCTGGCCGCGCTTATAGGCTTGCTCGACGGCAAGAAACTGCTTACCAAACGACCAGTGGTGATAACCTACCGGCATCCCTACGCTCGCGTAGGCATCCATCATCTGTTCGGTGGTAATCACTTCTATCTGATTGGGATAAGTATCTAGACGGTACTCATCGGCGAGCCTGGCGAGTTCTTCATCGAACCGTTCCAACACACTAAAATTCCAGTCGGAACCGGTCGCTATTGGCTTGCGGGCTACACTCATGGCGTACTCCTCGGTTCGCGTTACTGCTCTTGACTCAACCGACGTTTAAACAGTTCACGGAAGACGGGGTAGATATCCCCAGCATCAACAATTTGGCGCATCGCAAACCGTTCAGGAAACTGCGCGGCGACCGTTTCATATTCATGCCACAGCGACTGATGCTCATGAGGAGTAATTTCCACATACGCGTAGTACTGCAACTGCGGCATGAGCTGTTTAACCAGTAAGTCCCGGCAAATGTTCGAGTCATCATCCCAGTTGTCGCCGTCCGATGCCTGGGCGATATAGAGGTTCCACTGCTCGGCGGGGTAGCGTTTTTCGATGATTTTATTTACCAGGGTGAGCGCGCTGGAAACGATAGTGCCACCGGTTTCACGGGAGTAGAAAAACTCCTCCTCGTTTACCTCCCGAGCAGCCGTGTGGTGGCGCACAAACACTAGCTCTACTTTTTCGTAATGCTTTTCCAAAAACAGATAGAGCAATAAGAAAAACCGCTTAGCGATGTCTTTATGGTTTTGAGTCATGGAACCAGAAACGTCCATCACACAGAACATCACCGCTTGGCTCGAAGGCTGAGGCTGGGCCGACAGCTGGTGATAGCGCAGATCATAGGTATCGATAAACGGTACCCCTTCAATGCGCTTCTCCAACCGCTCTATTTCTGCCTTTAGCTCAACAATTCGTGCTGGGTTGCGCAACACCGGATCCTTACGCTCTTCCGCGGCGAGCGCCTCTTGAGCCTCTTTCAACGCACGCTTAATGGGTGCGCGCATAGCGATACGGCGCGCGTAGGCTTCGCGCATTGATCGGGTAATGCTAATTCGTGACGGCACCCCATCACGCGCCAGCCCCGCACGCACCATTTTTATCTCTTCAAGTGACTTCAATGGCTTGCGTTGCAAATGGGGCAACTCAAGACCATCAAACACAAACTCCAAAAACTCCTCGCGGCTTAGGGTGAATGCAAACTCGTCGTCACCTTCTCCTTGATTGGAAGCCCCCCCTTCGCCCGCGCCATCTCCGCCGCCCTGTCCGTTAGGGCGGCGAATTTTATCCCCCTCTAAAAACTCTTTATTCCCCGGCGAGACGATTTGTCGTGCTCCCCCTGGCCCGTGCTGAAACACGGGCTCAGAGATGTCCTTGGTAGGAATAGATACCTTCTCACCCCGCTCCATATCGGTAATGGAGCGGCGGTTAACCGCCTCCTCCACCGAACGCTTTATATGCTTGCGATAACGTTCCAAAAAGCGCTGCCGATTGACCGCGCTTTTATGCTTAGCGTTAGGCCTTCGATCAATAAAGTAGGTCATATGACCTCCGATTATCCGCTACTGGGACTTGCGCACGCGTAGATACCACTCTGAAAGCAGCCGAACTTGTTTTTCGGTATAGCCACGATCAACCATGCGCGCCACAAAGTCCTCGTGCTTCTTCTGGTCTGACTTCGACGCCTTAGCATTAAACGAAATAACCGGTAACAGCTCTTCAGTATTAGCAAACATCTTATGTTCGATAACGCCTTTGAGCTTTTCATAAGACTGCCAGCTGGGGTTCATGCCATTATTTTGCGCACGCGCCCGCAATACGAAATTAACCACTTCGTGACGGAAGTCTTTCGGGTTAGAGATGCCCGCTGGTTTCTCAATTTTTTCCAGTTCGTCATTCAGCGACTGACGGTTCAACAATTCGCCCGTTTCGGGGTCGCGATACTCCTGATCCTGAATCCAGAAATCCGCATAGGTCACGTAGCGATCAAAGATGTTCTGCCCATACTCGCTGTAGGATTCCAAGTACGCCGTTTGGATTTCCTTACCAATGAAATCGACATAGCGCGGTGCCAGAAACTCTTTGATAAAGCCAATGTAGCGTTCAAACACCTCAGAAGGCAGTTGCTCACGCTCTAGTGCTTGCTCTAGCACATACAGCAAATGCACAGGGTTCGCGGCGACTTCAGTGCCGTCGAAGTTAAACACTTTAGAAAGTATCTTGAAGGCGAAACGAGTAGATAAGCCCTGCATGCCCTCATCTACACCTGCCGCATCACGATACTCCTGGATCGACTTCGCTCTAGGATCGGTATCTTTCAGGTTCTCGCCGTCGTACACACGCATCTTAGAATAGATGCTCGAGTTTTCGGGCACTTTTAGCCGCGAGAGCACTGAGAATTGCGCCAACATACGCAGCGTATCGGGGGCGCAGGGAGCTGCGTTAAGTGAGGAGTCTTCAAGCAATTTCTGGTAAATTTTGATCTCTTCGGAGACCCGCAGGCAGTAAGGCACTTTGACGATATAGACACGATCTAAAAACGCCTCGTTATTGCGGTTGTTGCGAAATGCCTGCCATTCCGATTCGTTAGAGTGGGCTAAAATCACACCGTCAAAAGGAATTGCCCCCATGCCTTCTGTGGGGTTGTAGTTGCCCTCCTGGGTGGCAGTAAGCAGCGGATGCAGCACCTTAATCGGCGCTTTAAACATCTCGACAAATTCCATCAGCCCCTGGTTAGCTCGGCAAAGCCCGCCAGAGAAGCTGTAGGCATCCGGGTCATCTTGAGAGTAAAGCTCTAACTGGCGAATATCGACTTTACCCACTAATGACGAAATGTCCTGATTATTTTCATCGCCAGGCTCGGTTTTAGAGATGGCAATTTGATTCAACCGCGAGGGATAAAGGCGTACCACCCGAAATTGGGAAATATCGCCGCCCGCCTCTTTTAAACGCTTAGCCGCCCAAGGTGACATCACGCTGCGTAGATGACGCTGGGGAATGCCGTATTCCTTCTCTAGCAGTTCGCCATCTTCTTCTGGCGAAAACAGCCCTAGCGGTGACTCGTACACCGGCGAGTCTTTAATGGCATAGAACGGGATACGCTCCATCAGCAACTTCAAACGCTCAGCTAACGACGACTTACCGCCCCCCACTGGCCCGAGTAGATAAAGAATCTGCTTACGCTCTTCCAGCCCCTGAGCCGCGTGACGGAAGTACGCCACAATTTGCTCAATGGCTTCTTCCATACCATGAAACTCAGCAAATGCAGGATAGCGGCGAATCACCTTGTTCGAAAAAATGCGTGATAGACGCGGGTCTTTCGCCGTGTCGATCACTTCAGGCTCGCCAATGGCCTCCAGCATACGCTCTGACGCGCTGGCATAAACCTTTGGGTCACGGCGACAAAGCGCCAGATACTCCTCTAGGCTCATGTCCTCTTGCTGAACGCGGGCAAATCGGTCTTGAACGTGATCAAAGATGCTCATGGAACTCTCCTGTGGCCCATCCCCCAGCAGCTACCGCCAAGCCCAAACATCAAGCGGTGTGCAATACGAGGTGTTGCTCTATCAGCGTAGTCAGCATTAGCAAAAAGTGATGACTAAACCTTCAACGCACAATTTTTAATAATTTGAGCACAGCGGAAGAGATTAAGTTGCGTTGAATACGTGATCATCATAAAAACGCTATTCAAAACGCACAGCGCCGCCTGACAGGCGGCGCAATAGCGGGAAACAACGCATCTAACAGACGTTGCTTAGAAAGTATTACTCCAGCACTTCTTTCACATCTGCCAACAGTTGATCCAGCAATTCAACGGTCGTGTTCCAAGCGCATACAAAACGCGCACCACCCGCTCCAATAAAGGTATAGAAAGTCCATCCTTTGGCTTTCAACGCCTCGATTGCATGAGGAGGAAATTCAACGAAAACACTATTGGCCTGGGTCGGAAACATCAGTGAAACGCCAGGTAGCGCCTGTAACCCTTCTGATAAATAACGCGCCATGGCATTGGCATGTTCAGCGTTGGTTAACCACGCACCGCTTTCCAATAACCCAAGCCACGGGGCGGAAACAAAGCGCATTTTAGAAGCCAACTGGCCTGCCTGCTTGCAGCGATAGGAAAAATCCTCAGCCAAATCGCGGTTAAAAAACAGAATCGCCTCACCAAACGCTAGTCCGTTCTTGGTTCCCGAAAAACACAACGCATCGACGCCTACCTGCCACGTTAGCTCTGCGGGACTGGCATTGAGACTGGCACAGGCATTTGCGAACCGTGCGCCGTCCATGTGCAGGCGCAAATCATGCTTATCTGCCATAGCGCGTATTGCTAATAACTCTTCCCGAGAGTACACCGTGCCAACTTCTGTCGCTTGGGTAAGCGACACCACCTTAGGCTTGGGATAATGAATATCGCTACGCTTAGTGACCAGCGCTTCAATGCCCTGTGGCGTTAGCTTCCCGTTAGCCCCCGGAGAGGTCAGCAGTTTCGCACCGTTAGAAAAGAACTCAGGGCCACCACATTCATCGGTTTCAATGTGGGCCAATTCATGACAAATAACGCTGTGATAGCTGCGCCCCATTGCGGAAAGTGCCAGTGAGTTTGCTGCAGTACCATTGAACACAAAAAAAACGTCGCAATCGTAGTCAAACATTTCACGAAAACGATCTGCGGCGCGGGCAGTCCAACGATCGTTGCCGTAGGCCAAATCATCGGCTTGATTGGCTTCCAGCAGGTATTCCATTGCCTCTGGGCAGATACCTGAGGTGTTATCACTGGCTAAAAATCGTGGGGTACACTCCGAGGTCATGACGATAGTCCTTTTATCTGACGGTCGTACGGCGCAAGCTGGGTGCCACTCGCGCCTTAAATTGTTAACTGTGGTTAACAGCTACCTTGATCGACCAGTCTATCGCCATTTCAACGTTTACGTCACCCGCCCAACTCGCTTGGTTATATCATTTAACTACAGGGCAGCGGCAAGTCGTGTGCCTTGGTCGATGGCCCGCTTAGCGTCTAGCTCCGCTGCTTCATCGGCACCGCCAATCACATGAAAGCGTGCTCCCGACTGGCTTAAAGGCTCGATAAGCTCGCGAACTGACTCCTGCCCAGCACACACCACGACAGTGTCTACCGCCAGCACTTGTTCTTCACCATCCCGGCGAATGTGCAGCCCCGCATCATCAATTTTCAAATACTCGCAGCCAGTCAGCGTTTTAACGCCCCGCTGCTTTAGTGACGCGCGATGCACCCAGCCCGAGGTTTTGCCCAGGTTCTTACCCGGCTTAGAGCTTTTGCGCTGGAGCATAACAATGTCACGAGTAGAAACCGGCGGCATTGGCGGCTTTAGGCCGCCACGATCGCCCACGGCAAGGTCAACGCCCCACTCATCACACCAAGCTGCTACGTCCATTTCAGGATGCCCCTGATCGGCGAGCAGCTCTGATACATCAAACCCAATACCGCCGGCACCGATCACTGCCACACGCTGGCCCACTCGCTCGGGACGCTCAATGGCCTCAGCGTAGCTAAGCACACTGGCATGATCGGCACCTGGTAGTGCAAGTTCACGGGGGGTAACGCCGGTGGCAATCACTACCTCGTCAAACTCAGCTAATGTATCGTGGCTAGCCGCCGTATTGAGGCGAACGTCCACGGCGTATTTTTCTAGCATCACCCGGAAATAGCGCAGAGTTTCGTTAAATTCCTCTTTACCAGGAATTTTACGGGCGTAATTAAACTGCCCCCCTAGCTCACTGCGTCGCTCAAACAGCACCACATGATGCCCCCGGCTGGCAGCTGCCACAGCGGTAGCAAGCCCCGCTGGGCCACCGCCGACAACCGCTACCCGCTTTGGCGTTTTCGCGGGTTCAAGGGTTAACTCGGTTTCATGGCACGCCCTTGGGTTGACCAAGCATGACGTGAGTTTGCCCATAAAGGTGTGATCTAGGCAGGCTTGGTTACAGGCGATACAGGTATTGATTTCGTCTGAAAGACCCGCCTCAGCTTTACGCACCCATTCAGGGTCAGCCAAAAACGGGCGCGCCATCGACACCATATCCGCATGCCCATCTGCCAGCACGCGCTCGGCAACCTCGGGCATATTGATACGGTTGGTGGTGATCAACGGGATGGATAGTGCTGCTTTAATACGTTTGGTAACTTCGGTAAACGCTGCACGAGGTACGCTGGTTACAATGGTTGGCACCCGGGCTTCGTGCCAGCCAATACCGGTATTGATCACATTCGCGCCCGCGGCTTCAATGGCCTGACCAAGCTGCACCACTTCTTCCCACGTACTACCTTCTTCCACCAGATCAATCATCGACAGGCGAAAAATCATCAAAAAGCGCTCGCCCACTGCCGCGCGAATGCGTTTCACAATTTCAATCGGGAAGCGAATACGTCGCTCAAAATCACCGCCCCACTCATCATCACGCTGATTGGTGCGACGACAAATAAACTGGTTGATTAAGTAACCCTCTGAGCCCATTACCTCAACACCGTCATAGCCCGCCTGCTGGGCAAGCTGCGCGCAGCGTACATAGTCGTCAATCTGTTGCTCAACCTCATCGCCTGAAAGTGCCCGAGGCATAAACGGGTTGATCGGTGCCTGCAACGCAGAAGGGGCTACCAACTCTGGCGAATAGGCATAGCGCCCGGCATGGAGAATCTGCATACACAAATGCCCACCCGCGTCATGAACAGCATCAACAACGCGCTTATGCTCAGCTAGCTGAGACTCATCGGTAAGTGCATTCGCCCCTTGAAACACAGCGCCTTCAGCATTAGGAGCAATACCACCCGTCACAATCAGGCTAACACCCGCGCGAGCACGCTCGGCATAAAAGGCCGCTAGACGCTCAAAACCATTGGGGGCTTCTTCTAAATTGGTGTGCATTGACCCCATCAATACACGATTGGGCAGCGTTAAATGGCCAACGGTCAGCGATCGGAACAGATGCGGGTAAGCGGGCGTCTGGTTCATCACGGTACTCCTTTATATTGTTAAGAACATTCAAACAAGCGTATGACATACGCTGCCCGACGTACAGTCCTTTACACCCCTCAATCTGTCACCTTTTGGCCGCCTTGCAAAACCATTACCCATTGTGGCAAAGCACTTGCTCCTCTTGCGAAAGCACGTCACATTACCAGGCTAACGATAAGGGAACCCGCTATGCCATTGATTTACTTTTTACCTCCACTGGCCACGGTATTGATTTGGTCAGGGAACATGACAATTAACCAATTAACCGTGGGTGCCATTGCCCCCAGCAGTATCGCTTTTCTACGGTGGCTGCTGGCACTGGCAGTAATGACACCGTTTGTACTCCCTGCGGTATTACGTCATCGCGATGAAATACGCCGCCACTGGCCAAAACTGGCGCTGCTGGGATTACTTGGCATGGGGCTGTGGCAAGGGTTGGCCTATGTGGCCGCGGAAACAACGACCGCCACCAATATGGGTATTTTGGCTGCCATGGTGCCGCTTCTCACCGTATTGTTAAGCGCTCTGATCTTGCGCGAGCCGCCTACGCTTGGCGGTGTTGTCGGAGGTGTTTTGGCATTCATTGGCGTCACGGTATTGCTTGGGCGCGGCAACCCTTTGTCTCTGTTGCAATTACAGGTAGCCGCCGGTGACGCATTAATGGTAGTTGCCGCCACCTGCTACGCCCTTTACGGGGTAATGCTAAAGCGCTGGGCGATGAACCTACCCCCTTGGGTAATGCTCTATGCCCAGGTCTGCTTTGCGGTTTTATTCCTATTGCCGCCCTATTTAATGGGTCCCATGACACCGGTAGATAGCCACAATATATGGCTGATCCTTTACGCAGGCATTCCCGCCTCCATCATTACCACTTTTTTATGGATGCGCGCGGTGCGCCAAATCGGCGCGAACCAGTCGAGTATATTTATCAATTTGATGCCGCTATTTAGCGCCCTGATTGCCATGGCGTTTTTAGGGGAGCAGATCGCAGGGTTCCACTTTATGGGTGGGCTACTCATCCTTGCGGGGGTCATCATGGCGCAAACGCTGACACGCCCCCTGGTGCGTACTATCACGGCAGATAAAACGAGCAACGCACAGCAATGATACAATGGGCTAACTTCATTCGACGGCCGGGAACCCCTGAATATGTCCCTAGAAGAACTGCACCTTAATCTTCGCAACCTCACCAGCGATGACTACGAACAGCTCAAAACACTGATGGACGCGGTGTATCACGACATCGGCGGTGCGTGGCCAAAGCACACCATTGACAAGCTCATCCAGGAATTCCCTGATGGCCAAATTGCCATTGAGGACGATGGCATGCTGGTGGGCGTAGCGCTGACGGTACAAGTCGATTATGACGAGTTTTCCAACCCGCATAAATATGACGATCTGATCGGCCATCGCGAAACCATCCTTAACGATCAAGATGGCGATGCCATGTACGGGCTGGATGTGCTTATCCACCCCGACTACCGTGGCTACCGCTTGGGTCGGCGTTTATATGAAGCACGCAAAGAACTGTGCCGCTCGCACAACCTGCGTGCCATTCTGGCGGGTGGCCGCATTCCCGAGTACCACCAGCACGCTCAAGAACTTACCCCAGCAGAGTACATCGAAAAAGTCTCTCGTAAAGAGATTTACGACCCGATTTTATCGTTCCAATTAGCTAACGATTTCCAAGTAAAACGCTTACTGCGTAAGTACCTGCCAGAAGATGAGCAGTCTCGCGGCTATGCCACTCTTTTGGAGTGGAACAACATCCTGTTCGAGCCTGCTGAGAGCGTGCTAGATACCCGCCCGACTCAGGTACGAGTGGGAGCTGTACAGTGGCAGATGCGTGAGTTCGCTTCAGTGGAAGCGGCCCTTCAACAAATTGAGTACTTTGTTGACGCACTATCAGATTATCAAAGTGACTTTGCGGTATTTCCGGAGCTATTTAACGCACCGCTGATGGGTCTACAAGACCGCTCAGCCCAACAGGATCAAATGGGCGCGATTCGCTTTTTAGCGGGCTTCACTGAGCGTTTTAAAACCGAACTGTCGCGGATGGCGGTGTCGTATAACATCAACATCGTCGGTGGCTCCATGATTGAAGTCGGTGACGATGACCGGCTATACAATATTGCCTACCTGTTCCACCGAGACGGCGAAATCGAAAAGCAGTCGAAGCTGCATATCACGCCACAGGAGCGCCGCGACTGGGTAATCGAAGGCGGTGATAACCTCCAGGTCTTCGACACCGACGCAGGCCGCGTGGGCATTTTGATCTGCTACGACGTTGAGTTCCCGGAACTTGGCCGACTGCTAGCCGATCAGGATATGGATATTCTGTTTGTACCGTTCTGGACAGATACCAAAAATGGCTACCTGCGAGTGCGCCACTGCGCCCAAGCGCGTGCCATTGAAAACGAGTGCTATGTGGTGCTGTGCGGCAGCGTCGGCAACTTGCCTTCGATTGAAAACCTGGATATCCAGTATGCACAATCGGCGGTGTTCTCGCCGTCGGACTTCGCATTCCCCCACGATGCAGTGCTGGCGGAAACCACGCCTAACACCGAAATGATTTTCTTCTCGGATCTCGACCTGACCCGCCTCACGGTTGTCCGTGCCGAGGGCTCAGTGACCAACCTGAAAGACCGCCGCAAAGATCTATTTGACCTTCGCTGGCGCGACTGGTCCTGGAAGTCTGGGGCTAATCTGGAAGAGTAAACCAACAACGCCGCCCGAATGGGCGGCGTTGTTTTTAAAGCGCTTCTGGCTCAATCAGGCCACACAAGATGAGCGGGTACTCGCCCTTTACTATCAAACATGACGCCTTCATTACGCAGTTTCTGATGCTGACAATCAGCTCCGCCGTGATCGGCCAGCTTCAGCGAAGCTGCAATCACTCGGTGCCAGGGCAGTTGATGCCCCTCAGGTAAATGACGCATCGCCGAGCCTACCATGCGAGGCGTAGCCCCCTCGGTCATTGCCGCGATACGCCCATAGGTGGTTACCCGCCCAGCAGGAATCTGATCAACAATAGTATAAATCTGTTCGAGCAGTTCTGGGCGTGGCATTGTTATCTCTCATAAATCAACGTTTTACTAGAGTGTTTCGACCAGTTGATCGATGGCTTGGAACGCTTCTTTTAGCGCAGCATCACGCTGAGCGTCGCCCATATTCAATCCTTCCGCAAAGACCACATCCACATCGCTAATGCCCATTAAACCGAGCATGGTTTTTAGATGTGGCGTCTGGCTATCTAATTCAGTCCCCGCGTATTGGCCACCGCGAGCAGCTAAAATAATCGCACGCTTACCTTCAATCAAACCTTGCGGACCGTTTTCAGTGTAGCGGAAGGTTTCACCAGCGCGCAGCACGCGGTCAAACCACGCTTTCAACTGGGAAGGAATACCCAAATTATACAGCGGGACCGCCAATACCAGGACATCATTCGCCCGTAACTCTGCCAACAATTCGTCAGAGTGGGCTGCCAATGCCTGCTGTTCAGTGCTGCGCTCTTCTGCTGGCGTCTGCCATGCACCAAGTTCTTCAATCGCAAGGTGCGGTAACGCGTTAGCTACCACATCACGATGGGTAACCATTACATCGCGCTCTTCCGTTTTAGCTTTAAAATGGTTGGCTAACGCATTGGACTGGCTGTTCTCGCCTAGAATAGAAGAAGTTACAAGCAGTGCACGAGTGGTCATTGAGAATTTCCTAACGTATCAGTGGGAGCAATGAAGGCTATTTTACGGCGCTTTTCAATTAACAAAAGCGCAACGTTTCTCCTATCTCATTCGAAAAAATCGAATTAAAAATAATAAAAAGCCCCGCTCTGCTGTGCTCGCAGTAGCGGGGCTTTCGTCTATCACGTCAAAAAATAGCGCTTATTTCCGCTTTGGCCACGCGTTAGGATCTACCTTGTTTACCAATTTAGGAAATTTACTTGGATCAAATACAGGCTCTTGACCCGCTTTCAATTGAGCGTCGTAATCACGGAACAGTGCGAAGGCAATCGGCGACAGCAGCAGAATAGCCACTAAGTTAATCACTGCCATCATACCCATGGAAAGATCGGCAAAATTCCAGATAGCACCCAAACTGGCAACCGAGCCCACCATCACCATGCCCAGAACTGCCAAACGGTAAATCAGTACGGCAACAGGCGCACGACGGCCTGCCAAGTACTCAATATTAGATTCACCGTAAGAGTAGTTAGCAATTACCGAGGTAAATGCAAACAGCAAGATCGCAACGGCAATAAACATACCGCCCCAGTCACCCACATGGCTAGAGAGTGCCATCTGGGTAAGTTGAATACCGTTGTTTTCCTCGCCAGCTAGCAGTTCAGGCCCGGCCATAATGATGATGGCCGCAGTGGCGGTACAAATGACCAAAGTATCTAAGAACACGCCCAGCATTTGAATAAAACCCTGGGCAGCGGGATGATCTGGCCGTGTACTGGCAGTCGCGGCAGCATTAGGCGCCGAGCCCATGCCGGCCTCGTTGGAAAACAAGCCACGCTGAATACCGTTCATAATGGCTTGGGAAATGGCGTAACCCATTGCGCCACCGGCCGCCTGCTCTAAGCCAAAGGCACTTTTAATAATGGTCATAAAGGCCGCGGGCAAGTCGCTAATATTGAGTGCAACCACCGCCAGTGCTAATACTAAGTACAAGAGTGCCATCAGCGGCACCACTAGCTCGGCCACTTTAGCAATCGACTTTAGGCCGCCAAAGATAATGGGGGCAACTACCGCCATTAGGACTAACCCCATGGCCCAGGTGGGAATGGCAAATGCCTGTTCCATGGCCTGGGCGATGGAGTTGGCCTGTACGCTGTTAAACGCCAACCCAAACGCGATAATCAAGCAGATCGAAAACAGTACTGCCAGCCAACGTAATCCCAAGCCACGCTCAATATAACGGGCAGGACCACCACGGAACGTGTTATCACCGTGATCGACTTTATAAGCCTGTGCCAGAGTGGACTCCACAAAACTTGTCGCCATACCCACCATGGCGGTCATCCACATCCAGAAAATCGCGCCGGGACCACCAAAATAAATCGCTACCGCCACACCAGCTAGGTTACCAGTACCTACCCGTGCTGCCAGGCTGGTGGAAAGTGCCTGGAAGGAAGAAATGCCGCCGTTAGATTGGCGCGAACTGCGCAACAGTTTGAACATGTGCCCGAAATAACGTACTTGGATACCGCGGGTCATGACGGTGAAGTAGAGGCCAGCACCGATTAGCAGGTAAATCAGCACACTGCCCCATAGTAACCCGTTGCCGCGATCAACCATCGCCGTCAACAGGGGGGGAATAGTAAAATCCATAGGTAACACGCCTTTTTTACAGTTATTAAAACAGTGGAGGCGCATCATTCTTCACGGCTGCACCAAAATGGCAAGAAAAATGGAAAAATAGTGTGTTTACTAGGCCTACGTTCGAATTATCACTAGCGACCAGTTAGCGTCACTAAAATGCGGCGCGCACCTCCTTGCTCTCGGTGCTCACCTAACCACAACCCCTGCCAAGTGCCCAGCGCCAAACGGCCATCACGTATGGCTAGCGTAAGCTGAGTACCCAGCAAGCTTGATGCCACATGGGCAGGCATATCGTCTGGCCCTTCCAGCGTATGACGGAAATAGTTCAGCCCTTCGGGCACTAAGCGGCGAATAAAGGCATCTAGGTCGTGACGGGCGTCAGGATCAGAATTTTCATTTAGAGTAAGCGAAGCAGAAGTATGCATTAGCTGCAGGTGCAGTAGTCCTTGACTGCACTCAGCCAAGCACGGCAGTGCCCTGGCTACTTCATTTGTAATCAGATGAAAGCCCCTGGGCATTTCCGGTAAGTGAATCTCTTGTTGATGCCACATAAACACTCCTTTGTTGCCGGGATTGTAAGAGGTTATTGAGTACAGAAATACCATAGCCTATTTCCGCCTACTTCCGGCAAAAGAGACGCCAAAGGCAACCGTTCATAGCGCTTATTTCGCCATACTGATAGATTTAACACTTATATACCATGCTGTAATTAGGAGCGTGCAATGCTCACTTCCGCACGAATATCTGGGAAGAAGGCGGGAAAAGTCGCTGGGTTTATGGCCTTCAGCAGTCTTGTATTAACGGGCTGCACCGGCATTCCTGACGGCACTGAACCCGTCACAGGCTTTGAACTTAACCGCTATTTAGGTCAATGGTATGAAATCGCCCGCCTGGATCACTCCTTTGAGCGTGACTTAGACTGCGTAACGGCTAGCTACAGCCTGCGTGACGACGGCGGCGTGCGCGTTATCAACCGTGGGTACAACCTTACAGAACAAGAATGGAATGAAGCCGAAGGCCGTGCTTACTTTATTGACGATGAAAACGTCGGGCGGTTAAAAGTCAGTTTCTTTGGCCCTTTCTACGGCGGCTACAACATTCTAGAACTGGATAATGACTACCAATGGGCGCTGGTGTCAGGCCCGAACCGCGACTACCTATGGATTCTCTCCCGCACGCCAACCATGGATAGCGCACAGAAAGAGCGCCTGCGCCAACGCGCTACCGAGCTTAACTTCCCCACCGATGAATTGATTGACGTCGTACAAGATCAAACCTGCCCCGAACGCTAATAACAGAAGGAGCCACTATGGCCCACCGCATTGCAGTCATTGCTGGCGACGGTATTGGCACCGAAGTGATGCCCGAAGGCATTCGCGCCCTGGAAGCTGCCGCAAAGCGTTTCAACATTGACCTAGCATTCACAACGTTTGAATTTGGCAGTTGTGACTACTACTTAGAGCACGGCAAAATGCTGCCCGACGACTGGTTCGAGCAGCTCAAGGATTTTGATGCGCTGTTTTACGGTGCTGTCGGCTGGCCCGATAAAGTACCTGACCATATTTCGCTATGGGGCTCGCTACTGCAGTTTCGCCGCCAATTTGACCAGTACATCAACTTGCGCCCCTGCAAACTCATGCCCGGCATCAAAAGCCCATTAGCAGGTCGTGAGCCAGGCGATATCGACTTTTACGTGGTGCGCGAAAACACCGAAGGAGAATATTCAAGTGTCGGTGGCAAGATGTTCGAAGGCACCGAGCGTGAAATTGTCCTTCAAGAGACGGTGATGAGCCGCGTCGGCGTTGATCGGGTGCTGAAATATGCGTTTGACCTTGCTCAAACCCGCCCGCGCAAAAAACTCACCTCAGCCACCAAGTCCAACGGCATCTCAATCACCATGCCCTACTGGGATGAGCGGGTTGCCGAAATGGCTAAGCAGTATCCCGACATTGCAGTGGATAAATTCCACATCGATATTCTGACCGCTAACTTTGTACTCCACCCAGACTGGTTTGATGTGGTGGTCGGCAGCAATCTGTTTGGCGATATTCTTTCAGACCTTGGCCCCGCCTGCACGGGCACCATCGGCATTGCGCCTTCTGCCAATATCAACCCAGAAGGCAAATTCCCCAGCTTGTTTGAACCGGTTCACGGCAGTGCACCAGACATCGCAGGCAAAGGGATTGCCAACCCCATTGGCCAAATCTGGTCAGGTGCCATGATGCTAGAGCACCTGGGCTATCAAGAAGCCGCCGATACGATGGTAAAAGTTATTGAAGATGTATTGAGCGAAGGCAATAACCAAGTGCTCACCCGCGATATTGGCGGGCAAGGTAATACGTTAAGCCTAGGCCAGGCGATTGCTGAACGTATTGGCGGCTAACAAAAATGCCTCACTGTAAAAACAGTGAGGCATTGCGCTTCTAGGGTGTTGGTAGACGGGGTTAGCTCGCCAGCTTCGCAGCAATTTCCGCGACATGCTTACCTTGGAAACGGGCAATTTTCAGTTCGCGATCGTCTGGCTGACGTGAACCGTCGCCGCCAGCTAGCGTGGCAGCGCCATAGGGTGTTCCACCGCTCACCTTGGAGATATCAAACTGCTCTTCAATACCATAGCCAATCGGCACAATGACCATGCCGTGGTGGGCCAGCGTCGTCCAGGTGGAGGTAATAGTCATTTCATCACCGCCGCCGGTCCCGGTAGAGGTAAACACACTAGCCACCTTGCCACGCAGCGCGCCATTGGCCCACAGCCCACCGGTTTGATCTAAGAAAGTACGCATCTGACCCGCCATATTGCCAAACCGCGTAGGGGTGCCGAAAATAACCGCGTCGTAATCCGCAAGCTCCTGAGGAGTCGCCTCTGGCGTAGTGAAGTCCTGCTTACCACCTGCATTTTTGAATGCTTCTTCTGGCATGGTTTCGGGGACACGCTTAACAGTAACCTCAACCCCATCAACGCTTTTCGCGCCCTCCGCCACCGCAGCAGCTAACGTATCTATATGGCCGTACATGGAATAATAAAGAACCAATACCTTTGTCATTACTCACTCCTTGCAGTGTTGTCTAATCATGTTATCTGGTAGTGCTGTTAATAGTGCTAACCATTAGGGCTGTGTCTCACATGTCTTAGGCTTACCGAAGTTTGTTAACAACATAGCTCAGCTCAGCGTAGAAAAAAGCGAATGTTTTCGATGCCCTCCTTCGATTTTGTCGATGGACACCCCCCGTTCTCGCCTTGCGCTTTCAGCGCTTCAGCACTAGCTTTTCTACATCTATCTATTTTGCATTCATCTTGTTCAACAGTTTCCGCTACCAAAACAGCATCGGAGAAAGACCCCGAAGAATCCCCTAAGAGCAGCCACGGAGACAGGCATGACGATTTTCGAAGTATTACGAAAAGATCACGACATCCAGCGGGATTTATTGTCACGCCTGGTAGAAACCCAAGGCGATAGCGAAGAGCGCGATAAGCTCTATCAAAAAGTGCGTGCCGAACTTAAATACCATGCCAACGCCGAAGAACGCTCACTCTATATCCCCATGATGGATATCGATCTAACCCAGGAAAAAGCTCGCCATAGTGTCGCAGAGCACCATGAAATTGATGAAATGTTAGAGCTCCTCGACGATACCGAATACAGCGCAACGAACTGGTTAACCCACGCCAAGCAGTTACAGCATTTAGTCACCCACCATCTGGATGAAGAGGAACAAGAGGTGTTTCAACTGGCAGGCCGTGGCCTAAAAGAACAGCAAAAGTCGTCGCTTGCCACACAATATCAATCAGAAATGAAGCGACAACGCTCAGAATAAACGAATAAATTTAGCAAAAGCTAAACATGAAAACGCTTATGCAATACTGCGCATAAGCGTTTTTTTATCGATGAATTTTCATGTTCGCACCTGCGTTTTTCATGCTATCGACGTCCCCCCTTGTGGTTAAGCTTCATCATGTTAAAGGTACAGCATTACAAAAAGCTGACGCTCCCTGCTCAAGGAAAACTTCATGCTTGGCCAATGGCTTGATTGGACACTCGATGACAAACACCCTTCTCCGCGGTCAGGCCGCTTTGGCAGCGGCACCTACCAATTGCATGCACCGGGTATCTTAGAGATAACTCCGGCAGCCATTCACCCAGCGGCTCACGCCTGCGTGTTTTCAGCCGCGATACACGGTAACGAAACAGCCCCCGTGGAACTACTGGGTAACTGGCTATCTGCGGTAGAGGCAGGCACGGTAACCATTGGAGCCCCCGTGCTAGTGATTTTAGGCAATATTCCTGCCCTAAAGACCCAGCAACGGTTTATTACGACTAACCTCAACCGCCTATTTCAGCGCGAATTGTCCGACACAGGCGAAGAACCTGATCGGGCTCGCGAGCTAATGTCTGCAGTAGATGCCTTTTATGATCGTCATCAGGCACTTCCCAAACTTCACTACGATTTACACACGGCTATTCGCGGCAGCCTCTACACTCGCTTCGTCGTAGAGCCCTACGCGGAAACCGTGATCGACCCAGAGCACTGGGAATGGCTCGCAGCGGCGGATATGCAAGCGGTGCTACACCAGCACCAGCATAGCTGGACGTTTTCTCACTATAGTAAGCACTTCCACGCAGCCCAAGCCTTCACCTTCGAGTTAGGCCGAGTTGCACCGTTTGGAGAAAACGATATGGCTGCATTAGCGCCAATGTTAACGCTTATTAGCGCTCTTAGCGCTGGGGAACAGCCACCTAAAAAGCCTGCTGAAACAATGACGTTTTTCCAAGTTCAACATGAACTAATGCGTCAGGCGGAAACATTTAGTCTCTGTTTTGACGAAGACGTCCCCAATTTCAGCCGCTTTGAGCCGGGCACTTGTCTCGCAAAAGATAGCGTAGCGGGTGATTTTATTGTTGGAGACGCGCCACTGCATGTGGTATTTCCGAATGCAAAGGTAGAAATTGGCGCGCGGGCAGCGCTGCTGGTTGTTCCTACCCACGCCAGCTAACGATTCACACGCTATTACCAAGCAAAAACTGTTAAAAACTGCTTTAACAACAATAACGTAGAGGCTATTCCAGGCTTAGCAATGTGCATTAAAACGAACGTTTTTCTTATTTATCACATAAGGAAAGCACGCAATATGCGCAAGGCCTGATAGAATCGCCCCTTTTTTCGCGCCAGCCGCCTATCAAGCACGTGTTTTAAACCTGTTGCTGCTGCGGCAACCCTGTACTGGAGCCACTGTTATGGCTGATACGCCTACTCCCCTTGAAGTGCGCAATATAAAAAAGCGCTTTGGCGACACAGAAGTCCTTAAAGGCCTCTCTCTCGAAGCCCAAAAGGGTGATGTCATCACTCTGATTGGTGCATCGGGGTCTGGCAAAAGTACCTTCTTGCGCTGTATGAATCTCCTGGAACAGCCCGACGAGGGTGAATTGTTCGTCCATGGCGAACAGATTCGCTTTAAAACGACCAAGCATGGCCGCGAACCTGCTGATTGGAAGCAAGTCGTGCAAATGCGTGCCAAACTGTCGATGGTGTTCCAGAGTTTTAACCTATGGGCTCACATGACGTTGCTTGAGAACATCATCGAAGCGCCTATTCATGTCCTGGGAAAACCCAAAAAAGAAGCCATCGAGCATGCACGTGCACTGCTCGAACGCGTTGGGCTTAGCGCACGCGCCGATGCCTATCCGGCACAAATGTCGGGTGGGCAGCAGCAGCGTGGAGCGATTGCCCGAGCGCTCGCGATGGACCCAGAAGTGATGCTGTTCGATGAACCGACGTCTGCCCTTGACCCAGAATTGGTTGGCGACGTTTTGAAGGTAATGCACGGCTTAGCCGATGAAGGGCGCACCATGGTGGTGGTCACTCACGAGATGAGCTTTGCCCGCGATGTATCCAGCAAAGTGATTTATCTGCACCAAGGTTTGGTAGAAGAAGCTGGCGCGCCTGCTGAAGTGCTAGGCAACCCGCAATCACCGCGCTTAAAGCAGTTCCTAGCCCCCAAATATTGATCAGCGAGGCACACCATGCTTGATTTGCAAGGTTATGGCCCCCGCCTGATCGAAGGGGCGGGCGTTACACTTCAATTAGCAGTTCTGTCGCTTATTCTAGCCATTGTACTTGGCTTGTTAACGGCGACTGCCAAAATGTCACGCAACTGGTTCCTACGGCGCACAGCGACGGTGTACACCACCGTGATTCGCGGCGTGCCGGACTTAGTGCTAATGATGTTGCTATTCTTTGGTGGTCAAATCGGCGTTAACGCCATTAGCGACATGCTCTACTACAACTATGAAATTGATATCTATATCAATTTCAACGCTTTCGCAGCGGGTGTCATCACCATTGGGTTCATTTTCGGTGCCTACATGGGTGAAACCTTCCGCGGTGCTTTCATGGCAGTTGATAACGGCCAGATTGAAGCGGGAAAAGCGTACGGTATGAGTAATGCCTTGTTATTTCGGCGTGTTCGCTTTCCGCAAATGATGCGCCATGCACTCCCCGGCTTATCCAACAACTGGATGGTACTGCTTAAAACGACCGCACTCGTATCAGTAATTGGCTTGACTGATATGGTTCGCGTGGCCGCAGAAGCTTCTCGAGCCACCCATGAGCCCTTTGCTTTTCTACTTCCTGTAGCGGCGGTTTATTTGCTAATTGCCAGCGTATCCGAGTGGATTTTCGTTCGGCTACAAAAACGTTACGACATCGGCTTCGGGGGGCAGTGAGATGCTAGATATTTCTGCGTGGTTCAACGACCTGCTAGCTGGCAACCTGATTTTCACCCCCACCACCTTAGGCTACTACTGGGAAGGGTTAGTCACGACGACCCAACTGGTATTCCTTTCTTTGGTAGCGGGATTAGTGTTGGCAGTACCGCTTGCCATTATGCGCAGCTCGAAGCATAAATGGATTAGCTTACCTATCTACTTTTACACCTATGTCTTTCGTGGCACACCACTACTGATTCAGCTATACATCATTTACTACGGTGTGGTGTTTATCGATGGTATCCAGGAAACATTTTTGTGGCCAATCCTGCGGGAAGCTTTCTACCCTGCCTTGATCGCTTTCACGCTTAACACGGCAGCATATACCACCGAGATTTTCCGAGGGGCGATCAAAGCCACATCCAAAGGGGAAATTGAAGCAGCCAGGGCCTACGGCATGTCACAAAACCTGATGATGCGGCGTATTATTCTGCCCAGCGCCTTCCGGCGCGCTCTGCCCGCCTATGGCAACGAAGTCATCTTTATGCTGCATGCCAGCGCCATTGCCAGTGTTGTCACGCTAATGGATCTGACAGGGGCTGCGCGCTTTGTTTATGCCCGTTTCTATGCACCGTTTGATGCCTTCTTATTTGTAGCAGCGATCTACCTTTGTCTTACGTTTGCTATTCTGTATTTCTTCCGTTTCCTGGAGAAAAAGCTGCTGGCCCACTTACGGCCGCAAAACACCTAGTATCAAAAGTACCTGAAAACAAAAGTATCTAGCGATAAAAGCAGCCTCGTTTGTTGTACCGTCAAACAAACGTTGGTTCATAGCAACGTTCCCTCTTTTCGTAAGCCCCAACCTAGGGTACGTTAAAGGGGATCACATCTAGTGAACCTGTTTCTACGGAGTATAAGAATGAAAAAATTACTAACAGTGTCTGTGCTTGGCTTAGCCATTGCGGCGGCCTCTTCCGCCCAGGCGCGGGACTACGACAATGTACGCATTGGTGTCGACGTTCCCTACGAACCAATGGAATTCCGCACAGCCGATGGTGAGCTGACCGGTTTTGATATCGACCTTGGCAACGCACTTTGTGAGCGCATCGGTGTAACCTGTGAATGGGTTGAGCAAGAGTGGGACGGCATTATTCCTGGCCTTATGTCGCGTAACTACGATGCCATCATGTCCTCCATGACGATCAACGATGAGCGTCGCGAGCAGGTGTTGTTCTCAGACCCCTACATCACTATGCCGTCTGCCTGGTTCGCACCAAGCGGCCTGGACATCAGTGAAGCCAATGAAGAAACCTTGGCAGGAAAAACTATTGGCGTGCAGCGCGGTACGCTGCAAGATAATTACGTGACCGACAACTTCAACAGCGTTGCCAGCATCAGCCGCTATTCCACCGCTGATGATATGGTGCTGGATATGGAAGCACAGCGTTTGGACATCGTGTTCCTCGACTTCCCTATCGGCCAGTCTACGCTGCTAGAAAGTGAAGAAGCAGAGTACGTTGTGATTGGCGAGCGCATTAGCGAGCCAAAAGAGTATTTCGGTGACGGCTTTGGCATCGCTTTCCGTCAGCGTGACGAAGCACTCGCTGAGAAATTCAATGAAGCCCTTGCTGAGCTTCAAGAAGACGGCACTTACGACGAAATTTTCGCTCGCTACTTTGGCGAAGAGTAAGCGCTAGCAGCATGTGTATGCCTCCCCATCTCGGGGAGGCTTATACCGCGAGAAGCCATCATGCATACACATCACTTTTCAGCGCCAATGCAGTTGCAATTGCCAGCTCTATGCGCGCTCCGCCCAGGTACCAGCGGCGATATCGCTTGCTTTTATCTGAGCGAATGGTTCGACGAATAGCCTTCCCCTCTTGGCACGCCCGTGCCATCTCACGCCCCTGCGCGTGATCTTTGTAATGCGGAAATAACGCATTACGACCCTGCGCTTAGCGCACCCCACATGCTTTAGCTCATAAAAAAATCGCCGCTAGGCATGTTATCAATACCTAAAAATCGCTTCAGGAGACTACTATGCGTTATGCAACGCTTCCCCTTGCCGCTATCTTAGCGGTTGGTTTTTCGACGACTTTTGTTCCTACTGAAGTCGAAGCCCGGGACTACGACGAAATTCGTCTTGGTGTCGACATCCCTTACGAACCCTTTATGTACCGTGAAGCAGACGGCACGCTTACTGGCTTTGAAATCGAGCTGGGTAACGCAGTTTGTGATTACCTAGAAGCAAGCTGCACCTGGGTCGAGCAGGACTGGGACGGCATTATCCCTGGCCTTCTCGCCCGTAATTACGACGCCATTATGTCATCCATGGCGATTACCGATGAACGCGCCCAACGCGTGCTGTTCTCAGAGGCCTACTACACAACGCCCAGCGCTTGGATCACCACGCAAGAGCGTGACATCAACATTGAAGACCGCGCTAGCCTAGAAGGCCTAACCGTTGGTGTTCAGCGGGCGACGCTGCAGGATAACTACGTCACTGAGCTCTACGGTGACATACTGGAAATCCGTCGCTATACCGGCGTAGACGATGTGGTGACCGACCTTATGGCCGGGCGTTTAGACCTCACCTTTATGGACTACCCGATTGCTGAAGCCGCTATTGAAATTGATACGCCAGAGAGTGATTTCCAACGTATTAGCGACTTTATCAAACAGCCTGAGCATATCTTTGGCAAAGGGGTAGGTGTGGCGTTTCGTCCTCGGGATGAAGCCCTAGCAGAGCGTTTCAATGAAGCATTAAGCGCGCTGAAAGAAGACGGCACCTACGACGAAATTATGAACCGCTACTTCAACTACGATGTGCGCTTATAAGTACAGTTTGTAAGCACAACCTCTGCGCCGACCGATGGTCGGCGCATATTTACCACCTGTTGATTCCCCTGGGAAGCACATGCTGACTCTTGTTAAAAACGCCCAGCTTTTCTCGCCAGAACCCCGCGGCCTGTGCCATCTGCTTATCGCTGACCAGCGTATTGCAGCGGTAATAGATGCGTCTGAACCGGTGAACCTAGGGCCATTAATTACCACCGTCGATCTTGAAGGGCGTCGAGTAATTCCTGGCTTAGTCGACCCCTTGGTACACTATATTGGTGGCGGCGGTGAAGGAGGTTTTGGCAACCGAACGGCAGAACTCAGTTTAGAAGATGCCTGTGCCTCAGGCGTCACAACACTGATTGGCGCCCTAGGCACCGATGCACTAACCCGCACCCCCGCCAATTTAATTGGTAAAGCACGAGAACTCGCCGCTGGCGGTTTAACCGCCTACGCTTACACCGGTTCTTATCAACTTCCCCCGGTAACGCTCACCGGCTCCATTGCCAGCGATATTCTCTATATTCCAGAGTTTATAGGCGTGGGCGAAGTCGCCATTAGCGATCACCGAGGTTCTCAACCGACGACCCAAGAGCTAACGCGGCTTGCCTCCGATGCGCGTACCGCAGGTTTGCTGGCCGGAAAATCAGGGATTGTCTTCATCCACACGGGCGATGCCGACACTCACCTGGAACCGTTGCGCAACGTTGCTAAACAAAGCGCAATTCCGCTTTCACAGTTCTACCCTACCCATATCAACCGTACCGCTGAATTATTTGAAGATGGCCTGCGCTTTGCTCGCGAAGGCGGCTTTATCGACTTCACTACCAGCACGACACCAGAATTATTAGCAGGTGGCGAAGTGCCTGCGTCAGAAGCCGTTGCCAAAGCGCTGAGTGCGCGTATTGACCCGCGTCAGATAAGCCTATCTTCAGATGCCAATGCCTCGCTGCCAGAATTTGACGAACAGCGCCGCTTTGTTGGCTTAAAACCCGGTAGACTAAGCAGCTTGTTCGAGGTACTCGGTGAATGTATCAATGAGCACCATGTCAGTTTTGAACATGCATTAAGATGCGCATCGACAACTGCTGCCGATACGTTAAAACTGCCCCGCAAAGGGCGCCTCGCAGTAGGAACGGACGCCGACTTTATCGTGCTTGCCGATAATCATTGGGCCATTGATCAAGTATGGGCGTTGGGCAAATCTATTTACGATAGTAACGCATGATGTCAAAAAGCCCGGCTAGAGCGCTCTGCAACAACACCTAAACGTATACCGAACTTGCTCAGTCAAACCGAGTCTGTAATCCAGTAAGGAAATTTACAAGGAAGTCTCATGGCTGAACAAACCACTGCAAACGTCTCCTCTGAGGCGGCTTACGCCCGCGATGCACGCCCTTCTTCCCACTGGACTGCCTGGGGGCAATGGCTGGCGCTATTTACCATGACCGTGGATCACCTCACCCGCTATGTGTTGCCGGGTGACTGGGACTTAAGCTGGGCAGGCTCTTCTATTGGCCGCATTGCGTTTCCGTTGTTTGCAGCGATGGTGGCATGGCACGGGCTGTTTAATACTCGCAACCCGCTTCGCTACTCACGCCGCATACTGGTGATTGGCCTAGCAGCTCAGTTGCCTTATATGCTGATGCCGCGCACGTCTGACGACTTTATCCTTAACGTCTGCTTCACACTTGCCTGCGGCCTAGCACTGGGTGCGTTGGTTCGCCAAGGTTGGCAGCACTATCAGCAGCAGACCCTTGGGTTAGCGTGGCTAATGCTTGGCACAGCGGTAGGCGTGACCGTTTGGTATCTGCTGGGTTTCTGGGTGGAGTACGGCCATAACGGTTTGCTGCTGATTCCGCTATTAATGTTTGCCATGCAGGCGCTTAGTGAAACCCGCGATGCGCTGAAATCGCGCTTGTGGGCAGGTTTAGCCGCGTTTCCAGTACTTTGGATAGCCGGTCAAATGAATGCTTCAGATATGGCAAAGTCGTTCACCGTAGGTACCTGCGTGGTGGTGCTAATGCTGGCGGCGGGTGCTGCCCAGCGCGTTCCTCCGGTGGCATTGGCCATGCCACGCCGCCTATGGCTTGCCTGGTATCCAGGGCACTTTGCTTTAATTGCGCTGTGGCTGCTGCTTAGCGGCCAACTGACGGGGTAATTCCTGGCTCCGTGACACGCTTATTCAATTCCTCGCTCATCCAGGGTTGGTAGCGGCGCAGCCGAGCCCGACCCTCGGTTTTTGCTTGGTACATGGCGATATCCGCCTGCTTTAAAACGTCACCATGATCACACTCAGTCGCATTAAAGCAGGTGTACCCCATACTCGGCGTTACCGTTAACCACCGGCTCTCCAGCCGGTACTGTTCTGATAATACCTGCTGTACATTACGCATATAACGCTCAGCTTGCTCATCCAACTGCTCTAAAGAAACCTCTTCAAATAACGCTAGCAGTACGAACTCATCACCGCTTAGTCGGGCTGCCATGTCCTCTTCGTTTAAACATAGCTCTAAGCGCCGTGCCACCTGCACTAATAAATCATCGCCTGCCGCATGACCCATGGTATCGTTAATCAACTTGAAACGATCCATATCTAAAAACATCACCAATCCACAGCGCTGCTCACTGCGCCGCTCATTACACAGGCTTTCTAAGCGTTCAATAAATAGTCGTCGATTAGGTAAATCGGTTAAGGCATCATAATAAGCTTGACGATATATGATCGCTTCGTTGCGCTTGCGCTCAGTAAAATCTTCGATAATTGCCACCCCGCCAATCATTTGGTTACTGGCGCTTAGCACTCCGTTAAAAAATGCCCTTAACGGTATACCTTCCGTTGCTCTAGGCAGTCGATAAGTACCTTCGTAATAGCCCGTGCCTTTTTCTAATGCATCATTAACTGCTTGCGCGACATCATGATCTGCCGAACGGGCCAGCATTCGGTAGCCAATAAGCTGTGCACGTCCCACGCCTAAAATAGCTAACAACTTGTTGTTACAGTCGGTGATAGTGCCTTGCTCATCAAAGTGTAAAACACCGAGCGGAGAGTGCTGAAAAATAGAGCGATAGCGATTTTCACTTTCGCGTAGCTGCGCTTCTCGCGAGGCCATGCTTACTCGCAGTGCAATGTTGTCATGAATAGTGCGACTAAAACGGCGGCTAGTGGTGACAATCAAGCCTAAAAAAAGCACCAGCATTAATCCGATCAAAACAGAGAGTGGTGACCCCTGCAGTAAAAATTGCAATTTCAGAGGCAGCAAAATTGGTATCACGAACCCTATCGATACCCACCAAACCGAAGAAAGCGTAGTAACGCCCCCAGCAGAAATACCCGCTAAAACAATCGAAAGCGCCGCGATTTGCTCTGGATGGTCATTACTAAAGAGTAAAACGCCTGTTGCTCCCCAGACGCAACCAGACGTAATTGCGCCGACAGCAAACCAACCCAACCAGCGGCGGTGCTGTTGGTGCGCAGCCGGCAAACGCATAAAGCGCTGTGCAAGCAACAAACGAAGACCAGAAATCGCGGTAAGCGCTATAAACCAGCCAATTAACACGCTAGCATCCACTACCGGCCACATCGCGGCGACCAATAGTCCACCGGCAACCACGCTGCTTAACACAGGCTGCCAAAGATTGTCGTAAAGCAAGCGTACTTTTTCACCGCGCAAGCGCAATTGTGTTAGATGATGTTCAAGTTGATAGTCACTACGCAGACCGGAGGCTGTCGCTGCTTCTGTTGCGAACGCCGCACCAGAAATTGTCGCGGGGGGTGGCATATAAACTCCCTTTCAATGAGCTGGCTTATAAACCAATCTTATTCGTTCATTCAAACTATTCCTTTGGTATCTCTTTTAGCACGTTTACCAAGTAAAAGTAGCCTAAACATGCAATAAAAAAGCCGCTCCATTTGAGCGGCTGTTAAGCAATGCAATACCTACAGTGAGCTTTCGAAACTCCATGCCACTGGCGGCGCATCAGGCAGCAGTGCCTGACAAGCGCGCACTTTTTCAAGCAACTCGGCATGCGTGTCAGCGATGACATTGACATGCGCGAGCTTACGCCCTGCCCGCTCTTCTTTGTCATAGCGGTGCAAGTGAGTATTGCCAATCGCCAGCATTGCGGCGTTGTCACCTTCCTGGCCAATCACGTTCACCATGCAGGTAGGCGCAATGGCTTGGGTGCTGCCAAGTGGTAGGCCTTGCACAGCGCGTAGATGGTTTTCAAACTGACTGGTGACCGCACCGTCCATGGTCCAGTGGCCAGAATTGTGTACCCGTGGGGCCATCTCGTTAGCTAACAGGTTGCCATCACGCGTCTGGAATAATTCCAACGCCATCACACCAACGTAATCCAGCTCATCTAACAGCATGCGAATGTAACTGTCGGCAGTCTCTTGAACGCTGGCAGCTAAATCCGGCAGCGGCGCAACGGAATAGCGCAAAATGCCGTCTACGTGCTGATTTTCCGCCATAGGGTAAAACACAACATGCCCATCACGCCCCCGCACGGCAATCATCGAGACTTCCCGCACGAAATCGACAAACGCTTCAACGATCAACTGGCGGTGACCAATACTGGTCCATGCCTCTTGAGCCTGCTCCGGCGCTTTCAGGACCGCTTGGCCTTTACCGTCATAGCCCTCAGTGACTGATTTGGCGACAACGGGGCAGCCCAACTCATTGGCTGCCGCCTCAAGCTGTTCTGCGCTCTCAACAACACGGTAAGCAGGCGTGGGAATGCCTAAGCGGTCAAATAAGGCTTTTTCTTCGACACGGTTTTGGCAAACCGCAATCGCTCGGCTTCCTGGGTAAACGGGTTTGTGCTGTTCAATTTGCTCGACCAGCGCTACAGGCAGATGCTCAAACTCGTAGGTCACTACATCGACCTTATCGAGAAATTCCGCCAAATGCTGGTTATCAGGGTCGACAATCACGTCGCCAATGCCCGCGCTGGGGTTGCCGGTCATGTCTAAAAACGTGAAGCGATTACCTAGCGGGTAGCCAGCCAATGCCAGCATGCGACCAAGCTGACCTGCACCTAACACACCGATGTTCTTTGAGATGCCAGAGCTCATTACCAGGACTCCTTAGTTCGCTTCCGCATCGGGGCGCGGGTCTGGGTTATCCAGCACCATTTGAGTTTGCTCAGCGCGGAAGGTCTCTACTGCTTCCCGTACAGCGGTGTCTTGCAGTCCGACAATCTGTGCTGCCAACAAGCCTGCATTGGTCGCGCCCGCTTTACCAATCGCCAGCGTGCCAACAGCGATGCCACCTGGCATCTGGGCGATTGAAAGCAACGAATCCAAGCCTTTAAGTGCTTTGGACTCTACCGGCACACCCAGCACAGGCAGCGCCGTTTGAGAGGCCACCATGCCCGGCAAATGGGCGGCACCGCCAGCGCCAGCCACAATGACTTGCAGGCCACGTTCAGCGGCACTTTTAGCGTAATCGAACAGCAAGTCAGGGGTGCGATGAGCGGAGACTACGCGGGTTTCATAAGGAACGCCCAGCCGCTCTAACATCGCCACCGCGTGTTCCATGACGGGCCAATCAGATTTCGACCCCATGATCACGCCCACTTTGGGTGCGCTGTTCGACATGCAAAAACTCCTCGGCCAAAGGGCCTACTAAAGCAATCAAGCGTTTAATGTGCCGTGTGCCGCAAGCGGCTCACCAGGAAATTAGAAGGCGCATAGTTTACCAGAGCTAATCGCTTAGAGCGCGTTTGTAAATAGATCGAAATTTTAATCAAAGTAGCATTGAAAAGCGCGCGACTTGGCGGCATTGTGTGTTTGTCATTTCAGACTGATGGAGTCACATGAGTACGGCATACTCAACTGCTCACGCAGAAACGCTAGATCCTCCGCGAAGCAGCCCTGACCTCGATGTCAGGGATTTAGAAAAACGTACGCGCCTCATGCGTATCATAACCCGCCTGATCGCCGTATCAGATCTGGGAAGCCGCGAAATCGCCCGCCGGGCGGGGCTTCCAGTGCAAAAGATCAGCGACCTGCTCGCCGGAAGGCTAGAGCATTTAGGCATTGACGAACTCAATGTCCTACGTCGCACGTTAGAGCTGGAGACGCCATAGCAATAGCTGCTATCGAAATTTTACTTCCTCAGCGTTTTATTCTTCATAAATCCGCCCCAGCGACCGGGGCGGCATTATTGCTCTATCACTGATCTACAACGATGACCCCACAGCTACGCCACCCAGCGCCACGATAATCACCACCATCCACGCAGGTAGCTTCCAAACGGTCAGCAGTAAAAAGCCCGTCAGCGCCAGAACAAATTCATAAGGCCCAATAATCGCACTGGTCCATACCGGTTGATACAGCGCCGCGCCTAAAATACCCACCACTGCCGCATTAGCCCCGCGCATCAATGCCTGGGCGCTCTGCCAGCGGCGAAAGTGATTCCAAAAGGGCAACACCCCCACCAACAGTAAAAAGCCAGGAATAAAGATCGCCAACAACGCCAGTAGCGCACCAACAACACCATTCATACCGGGCAACAGCGCGCCTAAGTACGCTGCAAAGGTGAATAGCGGCCCTGGCACCGCCTGGGCAGCCCCGTAGCCTGCCAAAAATTCATCTGCGGTAATCCAGCCGGATTGCACCACTTCCGCTTCCAACAGCGGCAACACTACATGCCCGCCGCCAAATACCAGCGCGCCAGAACGATAAAATGCATCCGCCACCGCTAGCCATGCAGCGCTACCAGCCAACAACGGCAGCAAACCCAGCAGCGTCGCGAATAGCACTAACGCGATAGTGCCTGCACGGCGGGATACCGGAAACTGCAGTGGCTCGCTTGCCGTAGCAGCGGCAACACTGCGGCACAGTGCCAACCCGGCTATACCGCCTAGCACAATAGCGGCGACCTGCCCCAGCGGCCCACTGACCATTACCACGACAAACACCGCCGACAACGCAATTCCCACCCGGGTTTGATCGGGGCATAGGTTACGCGCCATGCCCCACACCGCGTGGGCAACAATGGCCACAGCCACCACTTTTAAGCCATGAATGATGCCGCTGGCAATCGGGCCATCCAACACCGCCGCGCCAAACGCAAACAGCACCAGTACAATGGCGGAAGGCAACGTGAACGCCAGCCATGCCATGACCGCGCCCCAAGGCCCGGCGCGCATTAGCCCCAAGGCAAAGCCAACTTGACTACTGGCCGGCCCCGGTAAAAACTGACACAACGCCACGAGATCAGCGTAGGCGCTTTCGCTTAGCCACTTGCGGCGCTCCACAAATGCCGTACGAAAATAGCCTAGGTGTGCCACCGGCCCGCCAAACGAGGTCAAACCTAAGGCCAAGAACGCCCAAAACACTTCGCTTACCCGCCCGCTCAGATGATTCTTTTCAGCCATAGCGTAAGATTCCCCGTGTGAATAAAGGGTCCAACATAACGATTAAAACTGACACGGTGATGACAATGTGCACCATCACTCAGCCGGATAAGCCGCCCTCGCGGGTGCGCTAACGCTTACGCCGCGCTACAAAACCTAATCAATGCATATTTTGTAGTGCGGCGTAACGAATCTTGCGAGGCATGAGCAAATAAGGAACCCGCGGGAGGCGACGGAAGATGCCAAGCCGCTAACTAACCACGCCCTCGCGGGTGCGCTAACGCTGACGCCGCGCTACAAAACTTAATCAATGCATATTTTGTAGTGCGGCGTAACGAATCTTGCGAGGCATGAGCAAATAAGGAACCCGCGGGAGGCGACGGAAGATGCCAAGCCGCTAACTAACCACGCCATCGCGGGTGCGCTAACGCTGACGCCGCGCTACAAAACTTAATCAATGCATATTTTGTAGTGCGGCGTAACGAATCTCGCGAGGGACGAGCGAATGAGGCACCCGCAAATTGAGCCAGCCACCTCTATAGCGACGTGCGTTAATCAGTAACGGCGCCGGTACTGGCAGAACTGACCAACTTGGCATACTTCGCTAGCACGCCTTTGCGGTAGCGCGGTTCTGGCTGCTCCCAAGCGGCACGGCGACGCATCATTTCTTCATCGCTGATGTCCACCTCAATGGTGTCGGCTTCTGCATCAATGGTAATGGCATCGCCGTCCTGAACCAGCGCCAGCGGGCCACCATCAAAGGCTTCCGGCGATACATGGCCTACCACAAAGCCATGGCTGCCGCCGGAGAAACGCCCATCGGTAATCAGCGCCACATCATTACCCAAACCACGCCCCATAATCGCAGACGTTGGCGTGAGCATTTCGCGCATGCCAGGGCCGCCTTTCGGGCCTTCATAGCGAATCACCACGACATCGCCCGCCACCACGGTACCGTCGTTAATGCGCGCCTGGGCCTCTTCTTCAGAGCCGAACACCCGCGCCGAACCGCTAAAACGCGTCCCTTCCTTACCAGTAATTTTGGCCACTGCACCTTCCGGTGCCAGGTTACCAAACAGAATACGCAGGTGGCTTTCGGCTTTAAGCGGGTTGCCCAGCGGCGCAATAATCTGCTGATCAATGGGATACGGTTCAACATCTGCTAAGTTTTCGGCCAGCGTTTTACCCGTCACCGTTAAGCAGTCGCCGTGCAGTAGCCTGGCATCCAGCAGGATTTTCATCAGCGGCTGAATTCCGCCAATCGCCACCAGCTCGCTCATCATATAGTGGCCGCTGGGGCGTAAGTCGGCGAGCACCGGGACACGCTTACCGATCTCAGTAAAGTCGGCAAGGGTCAGTTCAACACCAATGGTGCGCGCCATGCCTATCAAGTGAAGCACCGCGTTAGTAGAACCACCCAATGCAATCACCACGGTAACCGCATTCTCAAACGCTTCGCGGGTCATAATGTCTGAAGGTTTGATATCACTAGCCAGCAGCGCCAGCACAGCCTCGCCTGCCGCTTTACAGTCGTCGCGCTTTTCTTGGGAAATGGCGTTCTGCGCCGAACTGCCCGGCAGGCTCATGCCCAACGCCTCAATAGCAGACGCCATGGTATTCGCGGTATACATACCGCCACAGGAACCCGGGCCAGGGATGGCGGTTTCTTCGATGTTTTTGAGCTCGATCAGATCGATATCACCACGGGAGTGCGCACCCATCGCCTCAAATACCGAGACGATATCGGTATGGCCTTTACCGGGCATAATGGTGCCACCATACACAAACACGCTGGGGCGATTCAGACGCGCCAAGCCCATCACACAACCCGGCATATTTTTGTCACAGCCGCCAATAGCCACCAGTCCATCAAAGCCTTCGCAGCCCGCCACGGTTTCAATGGAGTCCGCAATCACTTCGCGGGAAACCAGCGAGTACTTCATGCCTTCGGTCCCGTTGGCGATGCCATCAGAAATAGTGATGGTATTAAAGATAACCCCTTTACCACCCGCCGCATCGGCACCGTCACGGGCGAACTCTGCCAACTCACCAATGTGGCTATTGCACGGGGTCACCATGCTCCAGGTAGAGGCAACGCCCACCTGGGGCTTGGTAAAGTCATCATCATTAAACCCCACCGCCCGCAGCATCGCGCGGCTGGCCGCCTTGCCAGGGCCGTCCACCACCTGGGCTGAATGGCGGCGGGTATTATTAGTAGGCTCGGTCATGGGGAATTCCTCTTTGCTTGACTCACATCGCTTTACGCACGGTATCCGCATAGCTTGGCGATATAACGCGCATCCCGCAAGACACTTAACTTATGGCACCATAGCGCTACGCGCTATTCCCAATGCCTAATGCCGTGAAGGAACACCACCGCATGTCTGCCAATTCACACTGCTCACCAACACCGTTCTCGCCAACGTCGCTTACTCCTGGCTTTATGGTGGTGCACGCTAACCGTCTGGAAGACTTGCGCGGGCTGGCGGTGCAATGGATGCGCTTGCACCCGTTGGGGCCGCTGGAAAACGAGACTATTCTGGTGCAGAGCAACGGCATTGGGCAGTGGTTAAAGCTGGCGTTGGCGGAAGACCCGGAAAATGGTGGTGCGGGCATCGCCGCCGCGCTGGATGTCATGCTGCCTGCGCGGTTTTTATGGCAGGCCTACCGCACGGTGCTCACCCACGTTGACCAGGACGGCGACGCGGTGCCAGAAACCTCGCCGTTTGATAAATCGCGCTTGGTATGGCGACTACTGCGCCTGCTGCCCACACTAGCGGGGCAGGAAGTGTTCGCGCCGCTGGCCCAGTTTTTAGAAGTCGAACGCGACCAGCGCAAGCACTACCAACTAGCCGAGCGGCTGGCGGATTTATTCGACCAGTATCAGGTCTACCGCGCCGACTGGCTGGATGCCTGGGCCAACGGTGACGACGTGCTGATTACCGCTCGGGGAGAACCCCGCCCGCTGGAAGAGCACCAGCGCTGGCAGCCTGCGCTATGGCGCATTCTGCGTGAGGATGTCGCCGCCACCCAAGGCGATGCAGGCCTCAACAGTAGCCGCGCCCAGGTGCATCGGCGCTTTTTAACAGCCTCTGAACAGCTGGAAGGCCAGCCCTGCCCACGCGGCCTGCCTAGGCGGCTGATTATTTTTGGTATTTCATCGCTGCCCCAACAAACCCTGGAAGCGCTGGCAGCACTCTCTCGCTGCTGCCAAATCGTGCTGTGTGTCCACAACCCCTGCCAGTTCTACTGGGCGGATATCATCGAGCATAAAGATTTACTGCGCGCCAACCGCTACCGTCAGCGGCGCAAAACCGGCATGCCCGAAGCACTAGATGTGCTGGGCACTGGCGACGCCGACGATGCCCTGCATCTGCACGCCCAGCCGCTACTCGCCGCCTGGGGCAAGCAGGGCCGCGACTACCTGCGCCTGCTGGATGAACACGACGATTCGGGCAATTATCAAACCTTGTTTGAGCAGCAGGCGCTGCGTATTGATATGTTTGAGCCGTTTAACGGTGTTGATCGCGACTGCCTGCTCAGCCAACTGCAAGATGATATTCGCGAACTGCGCCCCGTGGCGGAAACCCAAACTCACTGGCCCGCGCTAAGTTCGGCAGATGACTCCATGGTGTTTCATATTGCCCACGGCCCTCAGCGGGAAGTTGAGATTCTTCACGACCAGTTGCTGGCCGCCTTCAGTGCCGACCCTGACCTTCGCCCGCGGGATATCATCGTCATGGTGCCAGATATCGACCGCTACGCGCCGCATATCGCCGCAGTGTTTGGCCAACTACCAAGTGACGACCCACGGCATATTCCCTATACGCTTTCCGACCAAGCCAGTCGCCACCGCCTGCCACTAATGATTGCCCTGGAAAAGCTGCTGCGCCTACCTGAGCTGCGTCTTTCGGTCAGCGACTTACTGGATCTGCTCGATGTACCCGCTCTGTGCCAGCGCTTTGGACTGGAAGAGCGCGACCTACCGGTACTCGAGCGCTGGATGGAGGGTGCAGGCATTCGTTGGGGGCTGAATGCCAAGCAGCGCCAGACACTTGAGCTACCCGGCGGGTTAAGCCAAAACACCTGGGCGTTTGGCCTGCGCCGCTTGCTGCTCGGCTACACCGTGGGCAAAGGCCACGCTTGGCAAGGAATCGAGCCGTTTGACGATATCGGCGGGCTGGAAGCGGGCCTTGCCGGGCCGTTAGCCACCTTGTTGGAAAAGCTCGAAGAAACCTGGGAAACCTTCTGCCAGCCCACCGATGCGGCCAACTGGGTAGCGCGACTACGCACGCTGCTGGAAACCTTCTTCCTGACTGACGAGGCCCAAGAAAGCGTAATGCTCACCAAGCTGGAAAACGGTTTGCAGCAAATGCTGGAAAGCAGCGAGGAAGCCCAGTTAAACGAACCGCTGCCGCTCTCCATGGTGCGCGAACACTGGCTGGCACAGATTGATGAACACAGCCTTTCCCAGCGCTTTCTAGCCGGTGCGGTCAACTTCGCCACGCTAATGCCCATGCGCGCCATTCCGTTTAAGCGCGTGTGCCTGCTGGGCATGAACGACGGAGAGTACCCCCGCTCTCAGCCACCGCTAGATTTTGATTTGATGGGTAGTGACTACCGCCCCGGTGACCGCTCTCGCCGGGAAGATGACCGCTATCTGTTTTTGGAAGCGCTGCTCTCCGCCCGCGACCAGCTCTACATAAGCTGGGTCGGCAGAAGCCAAATCGACAACACACCGCTACCGCCTTCGGTACTGGTCGGCCAACTCCGTGACCATCTGGAAGCAGGCTGGCAGATCAAGAACGGCACGCCACTGCTGGAAGCGCTAACCACAGAGCACCCGCTGCAGCCGTTTAGCCGCGCTTATTTTGCTAGCAACCCGCAAGTCTCGCGACTGTTTACCTATGCACATGAATGGCGCGAGGTACACGCACCGCGCACGCCTCAAGCTGCCCAATCCTCACTTCCCCCACCGGAAAACATCCCCACCAGCCTGACGCTTGGCCAGTTAGGCCAATTCCTGCGCGAGCCAGTACGCGCCTTCTTCAATACCCGGCTGGGAGTATATTTCGAGCAGGAAGCGATTGCCGAGCTGGACGAAGAACCGTTCGCCCTGGATGGCCTGCAAAACTGGCAGTTGCAAGACCAACTGATCGCCGCCCAGCGCCACGCCATTGACCGCGGCGAGCCACGCATTGAAGCACTGCACGCAGCCCTTGAGCGTTTTCAGGGCCAAGGCGTATTGGCCATGGGTGCCTTTGGCGAGCGCATGCGCGATGCCTTAGCAGAACCCATGGAAGCCCTGTTCAGCGACTACGAAGAAGCCCTGGGCGCTTGGCCGATTGCGCTAGGTGACCCAGCAGCCATTCACCTGGAAGGTAGTAACGGTATTACGCTGGAAGATTGGCTGGGCGAGCTACGCCAGGATGAGGCGGGCAACCGCTGCCGCCTTTTATTACTCAGCAGCAGCCTGGTCAAGAACGGCAAGTACCAGTGGCATCTGCTGCTGCGCCACTGGGTTGCCCACCTCGCGGGTAACCTCAGCGGTCCGATGACCACGCAACTGCTCTCCAAAGCGGGCAACATCACCCTGGAACCTATCGCTGCCGACACCGCCCGCACGCACCTGGAAACCCAGTTAAGCGCCTGGCAACACGGCTTAGAAGTGCCATTACCGCTGGCCCCCCAAGCCGCCTTTGCTTGGCTAACAAAACTGGGCACACCTGACATTGCGATTGAAAAAGGCAGGGAAAGCGACGCCTACGCCGCGGCCGAAAAAGTCTATGAAAGCGGTTACAAAACCACTGGCGAAGCCGATCAGAGCCCTTATCTCGGCCACCAATGGCCCCGCTTCGAGCGGCTATTTTTCGACCGCATCGAAGCATCTTATAATGGCCAAACACACACCTTCGCCACGCTGACGGAAGCGCTTTATGCGCCGCTGTTCAAGACCGTGAAAAAGCCAGACACTACAAAAGCCTCAAGCGGTAAAAAAGGAGCTGCCCAATGAGCCAGAACGCCTCTCCAATGCCGCTTAACCCTCTTACGCTACCGCTTCACGGCAGCCGCCTGATTGAAGCCAGTGCGGGCACGGGCAAAACCTTTACCATCGCGCTGCTCTACGTGCGCCTGGTGCTGGGCGGGCAGCACAGCGAAGACGACAGCGCCTTTGTACGCCCGCTCACCCCGCCGGAAATTCTGGTAGTCACCTTCACCAATGCCGCCACCCAGGAACTGCGCGAACGCATTCGCCACCGGCTGGTGGAAGCTGCAGCGGTATTTAGGGCCACTGATGATGCTGGTTCGGATTCCTTGCTCATCCAACTGCGCAGCCAATACCCCGAGGCCACTTGGCCCGCCTGCGCTCGCCGCCTGGAGCTAGCCGCCGAATGGATGGACGAAGCCGCGGTTTCCACCATCCACAGCTGGTGCTATCGCATGCTGCGCGAACACGCCTTTGATAGTGGCAGCCTGTTCTCGCTCAACCTGGAAAACGACCAGCGCGAACTGGAACAAGAAGTGGTGCGCGACTACTGGCGCACCTTCTACTACCCACTGGATGCCGACGCCCTGGGCAGCATTACCAGATACTGGAAATCGCCGGATAAACTCCACGAAGATGTACGCAAGTTGCTCCACGAAAGCGACGCACTCGGCAGCCAACGCCCCGCGCCAGCCGACACATTAAGCGCTGCCGACGCCGAACGCAGCGCACGCCTTGAAGAACTAAAAGCTCCTTGGCGAGCGTGGGTACATGAACTACGGCAGCTTTTTGACGATGGCCAAACAGCCAAGCACTTTGCCCCTGGCAAAATGCGCAAAGATCATCGAGGAAAATGGCTGGATAAAATTCAGCAATGGGCGGAAAGCGACCTTGTCAGTCCTGATATGGATAAGAAGGCCACTGCATGGAAGCGACTGACACCGGCGGGCATTGCTGAAATCTGGAACGGAGAGCCACCGAACCACCCAGCGTTTGGGGCGTTTGAGGCACTGCCCGCCGCCCTCAACGCCTTGCCCGAACCGCGCAACGACCTGTTGATTCACGCCGTGCAGTGGTGCAAAGTGCGTATGGAGCGGGAGCAAGAACGCCGTGCCGAGATGGGCCCCAACGACCTGCTCACCCATTTAGACCGCGCCCTGCAAGGCCCCAACAAAGATGCCCTGGCAGCGCAGATTCTGCGCCAGTTCCCCGTCGCGCTGATTGATGAGTTCCAGGACACCGACCCGATTCAGTACCGCATTTTTAACGCGGTCTATGACGTCGCCAACCCACGCCGCGACGCCGCCATGCTACTGATCGGCGACCCCAAGCAGGCCATCTACGCCTTTCGCGGCGCGGATATCTTCACCTACCTGCAGGCTCGCCAAGACACCGCCGGCCGCCACGTCACGCTAGGCACCAACTTCCGCTCCAGCCGCGCCATGGTGGGAGCCGTCAATCACTGCTTCCACTACGCCGACCAGCACCCGGCTGGGGCGTTTCTATTTCGCGAAGACGGTGGCGAAAACCCGCTGCCGTTCTTATCGGTAAATGCCAAAGGCCGCGACGAACAATTGGTGCACCAAGGTAAGCCGCTGCCCGCCATGACACTTTGGCCGTTAACAAGCGAAGAACCACTTTCCAAAACCGCCTACCAGACCGAGATGGCCGAACGCTGCGCCTCTTATATGGTGGAATTGCTCACGGCAGGCCAAAGCGGCAATAAAGAAGGCAAAAGCGGTTTTCAGAAAGGCGATGACCTAAGCCCGCTAAAACCTTCCGATATGGCAGTACTGGTCAACGGCCTGCAGGAAGCCCGTGCCATTCGCTTAGCGCTGGCCAGCCGTGGAGTAAAGAGTGTTTACCTTTCCGACCACGACAAGGTGTTCAGCTCGCCCATGGCCAAGCAGGTAGAACGCTGGCTGCGCGCCTGCGCCGAGCCGTTAGCCAGTTCCCGCCAAGCCGAAGCCCATCTGCGAGCCGCCTTGGCCACGCCAGTATTGGGGCTAAGCCTAGCCGACCTTGATCACCTGCAACAAAACGAACTGGCCTGGGAAGCGCGGGTGGAGCAATTCAGCCACTACCATCGCCTATGGCAGCGCCAGGGTGTGCTGCCCCTGGTACGCCGCATGATGGTGGATTTCGACATTCCCGCCCGCCTACTGGGGGAATTCGAAGAGGGTGAGCGCTTGCTCACCGACCTGCTGCACTTAGGCGAACTGCTGCAGCAAGCCAGCGCTGAACTGGACGGCGAACACGCGCTGATTCGCTTTCTGTATGAATCCATTGCCGACCCGGAAGGCCACGGCGACAGCCACAAGTTGCGCCTGGAAAGCGACGCGGATTTGGTCAAGGTGGTCACCATCCACAAATCCAAAGGCCTTGAGTACCCGCTGGTATTCCTGCCGTTTATCGCCAACCACCGCCCAGTGAGCGATAAAGACATACCGCTGCGCTGGCACGACGCCCAAGGCAATCTTCAGCTCAGCCTAAGCGCCGATGAAGAAACGCTGGCTACCGCCGACCGCGAACGTTTAGGGGAAGACCTGCGCAAGCTTTATGTGGCGCTAACCCGCGCCCGCCACGCGACTTGGCTGGGGCTAGCCCCACTTCAGGGGTTAGAAAATAGCGCCCTCGGCTACCTGATTAGCGGCGGAAAAACGCTTGTACCGGCGGAGCTAACCACCGCGCTGGAAGCGCTGGCACAAGGCAGCGAGATTGCTGTCAACGAGCCACCGGCACCCACTGCCCAGCGCCTTGCACTCTCTGCACAAAGCGCCGAACAAAGCGCCACGCTTGGGCACGCCCGCACGCCCACGCGCCCGGCCAAGGAACACTGGTGGATTGCCAGCTACTCGGCGCTGCGCCTTTCCGGCACGCTCACCGCCCCCACGGCCACGCCACTGGAGCCGACCACCGCCCAGGAAGCTACCGCGTTTGAAGTATTGGATGAGCCGCAGGAACTATCCCAGCTGGCCCAGCAGGAAACATTTCATCTGCATAAATTTCCCAGAGGCCCAGGGCCGGGAACATTTTTGCATGGCTTACTGGAATGGGCAGGCAGGCAAGGCTTTGCAGCCGCTGCTAACGATCAAGATTCACTCAACGATATGCTATGGCGGCGCGTACAGCTGCGCGGCTGGCAAGCATGGCAGGAACCGCTAGCAGGCTGGCTTTCAGCGCTACTCACCACACCGTTACCGCTGGCCGCGCCAAACCAACAAAGCGTCACACTGACCGAACTCAGCAGCTACCAAGTGGAACTAGAGTTCTGGCTAGCCGCCAAACGGGTCAACACCCAGGCGATTGATGCCCTGGTAAGCAAGCACTTACTGCCAGGGGTTGAGCGCCCAGCGCTGGATGCCGATACCCTAAACGGCATGCTGAAAGGCTTTATCGATTTAGCCTTCGAGCACCAAGGGCGCTTTTACGTGCTGGACTGGAAATCGAACTATTTAGGGCCCAGTGATAGCGATTACGAACCGGACGCCTTGCGCCATGCGCTGCTGGCCAAGCGCTACGACCTCCAGGCCGCGCTTTACCTGCTGGCTATGCACCGGCTGCTAAAAGCGCGCCTGCCCAACTACGACCCGCACCAGCACTTGGGTGGCTCAATGACGGTATTTCTACGCGGCAGCCGCAGCCCAGGGCGCGGGGTATTTTCCGAGCCCGCCCCGGTTGAACTGATCGAAGCACTGGATAGCCTGTTTGCAGGCGCATCGTTTTCAAGCCCCGCACAGGAAGCGACGGTATGAGTAAGCCCAAAGACACCCACACCTTCGACCTGTTTGGCGATGCCGTTGAAACACAGGATGCCCAGCCTTCACTGGCCCCCGCGCCAGTGAGCGCTCACCCTGCGTTAAGCGATACCACTGAATTGCTAACCCTATGTGAGCGCTGGGTAGCCAGGGGCTGGCTGCGCGATTTAGACCGCGCTCTGGTGCGCTTTTTAGCGGCAGAAGCACCGGATGCCCCCGCGCTGCTGCTGTTAGCCGCCGCCCTGGCCAGCCACCAGCTAGGCCGAGGGCATGTGTGTCTGGACTTAACCGCCACGCTTAACGCACCAGATTTCGCCCTTTCGCTACCACCAGAAGGGGATGATTTAACCGACTCGCCACCTCTGCCCAGCGATGTGCTGGCAACGCTTACGCTAAGCGAATGGCAAGCCGCGCTGCACCACCCACTGCTCACCAGCGAAGGCCCCGGCAACACACCGCTGGTGGTAGTGACTAATCACTCAGGTTCAGACACGCGACTCTACCTACGCCGCTACTGGCAGTACGAGCAAACCCTGCACCAGCAAATCGCCAGCCGCCTAGAAGATGAAAACACCGCACACACACAGGCAGTGAATGATAACGCCACGACGGCAACTGATAACCGTTGTAGGAGGCCAATTTATTGGGCGATGGGTGACGATAGTCACCCCGGTCTTCTCCCCCAGGCCCTGAATATTCTGTTCAAGCCAAGCGGCAATCTCGACTGGCAAAAAACCGCCTGTGCGCTGGCCGCCCGCAGCCGCTTCGGCATTATTACCGGCGGCCCCGGCACCGGCAAAACCACCACCGTGGTGCGCCTGCTCGCCCTGCTGCAAACGCTGCAACTGGCTCACTCACCCAGCCAACCGCTGCGCATTCGCCTAGCCGCCCCCACCGGCAAAGCCGCTGCCCGCCTGAATGAATCCATCGCTGGGCAAGTCAGCCAACTTCCCTTCAAAGGATTAACCACCTTATTGGAAGGAGCTTTGTGGGAGGGAGCTTTAGCTTTGGTTCGACACGTCGACGAAGATGAGGCCCCAGAGCAGCTTCAAGCCGCCATCCCAACTGAAGTCACCACGCTCCACCGCTTACTAGGCGCTCGCCCCGACACCCGCCACTTCCGCCACAGCGCCGCCAACCCGCTAGCGTTAGATGTACTGGTCATCGACGAAGCCTCTATGGTGGATATCGAAATGATGGCCGCCGTGCTGAGCGCCCTGCCCGCCAATGCACAGTGCGTGCTGCTGGGGGATAAAGACCAGTTGGCATCGGTAGAGGCTGGCTCGGTACTCGGCGATTTATGCCGCCGTGCCGAAGCCGCCCACTACACCCCAGAAACCGCCCAATGGCTGGAAAGCGCCACCGGCCAGCCGCTGCCACCCGAGTACCTGGATGCTGACGGCCAGCCGCTCGACCAAGCCATTACCATGCTGCGGGTAAGCCACCGCTTTAACGAACACAGCGGCATCGGCCAGTTGGCCCAGGCGATTAACCAGCCCAGCCATGCCCAAACTGATTGGGAAAAACAGCAGGCCGTTAGCGCCGTGCTGCGCCACGGCTACCCAGACTTACACCACCTAACGCTTGCTGAGGACACCGCGCTGGATAAGCTGGTGATTCACGGCAGCGCGGATAAGTTTCTCAATGGAGGTGAAGGCCGCACCAACCACAAAAATGAACCCATCGCCCCGCCCACTGGCTATCGCCATTACCTAAAGGTGCTGAACGCACAGCGCCCGCGTGGGGAATCGTTTGAGGACAACCCAGCGGCCTATAACGCCTGGGCTTCTGAGGTACTAAGCGCCTACAGCCACTTTCAACTGCTGTGCGCGCTGCGCAAAGGCCCCTGGGGAGTAGAAGGCTTAAACCTGCATATCGCCAAAACCCTGCGCAGCGAAAAGCTGCTGTTTGGCAGTGACTACACGTTAGAGAAAGGCTGGTATGAAGGCCGCCCGGTACTGGTCACCCAAAACGACTATGGCCTAAAACTAATGAACGGCGATATCGGCATCACCCTGGCCGTGCCGGATCCCCGCAATCCGCAACAGAAACTGTTGAGAGTGGCCTTTCCTTCATCAAGTGCCACGAGCGATGCCGATAAACCCATCCGCTGGGTACTGCCCTCCCGCCTACACGCGGTAGAAACCGTATTCGCGATGACGGTACACAAATCCCAAGGCTCGGAGTTCTTACACACCGCCCTGCTGCTACCGCCGACGATCAACCCGATTCTCACCCGCGAGCTGGTCTACACCGGCATCACCCGCGCCCGCGACTGGCTCACGGTGATGGAAGCCAAACGCGGGGTGTTGAATGAGGCGGTGACGAGGGAAGTGATGAGGGTGAGTGGGATGTAGAAGGTTGTCATCAAAACCGACATTAGCGGTGCTGGTAATGTCGGTCTTCGGCCAGGAGCGGATGTTAAAGAGTTTTCAGATTAATGATGTTCACAACATCTATTCCACGCCCCCTTCCCTAAAACGCGGAGCGTGGCGGTCTGGAAATGTCAGTTTCCGTCCTTGAATTTTGCTTTACAATTGCCGCTCATGCACATGGTACAGTAGTGCTCTCTATCCTCATGCTGGGTACCCTCAGCGATGATAATGCCGCAGCCGTTGCAGAACAGGATGCCAATCCCGTCTTCGAATTTCACAATTGCATGTTCGTAGTCCATAAAGTTCTCCGCGAAGACCCCATCCTGCAAGAACGGGTAGTAATAGCTTGTCAGCAAAAGCCGATCTTTATCTGATATTTCCTTCGATGGCGCTATCAGGCGTCAGTTCAATTTCCTCTCGACCATCAGGTTGATACAGATAATAACAACGCACCTAAACAGCAGAGGCTAAGCAATTCTCTCCCTGGCAACAGATGCATTCAGTGCCATGATTCTCGGATATGCAACTCTGCATCACCAAAGTTGGCTTGGCCGCTATCGGCCAGGAACGGTATTTTAGGCGGAACTGATATAACGCCGAGTTCAGTTACAAATACTGGCACGACATTTTAGGTACCAAAATTCGTGACAGTATTTTATCAATGGAAACGAATTATTATGTAGATAGCCTCAAGGTTGATGCTAGTTCTTGGAGCTCTTTTATGGCAACTTCTTCACGGTGAAACATCAGTTGTACTAGTAAGCAAGCGCAAGAGTCTAATAAAAACTGACTCATGCCAACTGAATATCCACTAACTTTTTCCAATTGATCTACCACTAATAAAAAGCTTGCTGCATATCTAGACTTTTCAACTGCACTCATATCTTCTGAATCTTCATGATCGTCAATCATTTCTCCAGCGATATTGGCGAGTTTCAGATATGTCTCGTTATTCAGATGAAGATTCACAGGATCCATGAGTTTAAGTCTAACTAACAGCTCCAAACAAAATAGCCTGTATTTAGGAATATCATTCCACGTATCTTCTCCCATTTCATTTGGCTGAGTAATTTTGACAATCCTATCGTAATGTCTAATTCGAGCCATCCACATCAATTTTTTTGCTGCTTCAGCATCAAAGTTTTCGTTACAGTTGATTGCAATATCACTATCTTTAATAAATGGTAAATTCCAATATTCAACCTCATCCTCTGGAACGCAAAATTTATATTCACCTGACTTTTTGTTGTGGCGAACAAGAATTGTAAGATCATTTCCAATAATCCAATTTCGAACAGTTAAGCAATCTTCGTAAATTGTCCAATCAGACTTATGTTGATCATTTTTTTCAGATGTTTTTACTTGAACGTAGATCCTGAAAGGCTCAATAACACCAGCGTCTTCACCAAATACGAAAAAGTCTTCGCCATAATCCTTTGACATCTCTGATATAGCAAACCCTGCTTCAGAAAATATCATTCTAACCTTAAGTTCGCCTAAGTCACCCAATTTATGATTGTTCGTTCTTTTTGCCATGTTAATCCTTGTTAGCCGATTGAAGTCTAGGATGAATAACGAGACTGTAGAAAAAACCGATTTCGAGCCGTCTCCACCTCCTATCATCTTAATTTATTTACTCAGCCGGTCATCTGACTGAGTAATCTTAATATCGGTATTTAGCCACTTGGGCACCCAGCTAAAGCTTGTTGAAGACGGCCTTTTGCTCTTAAAAAGCAACATACTCCGCTCCAGGCCCTTCATGACGCGGCCAAGTGGCCGTAATTCGCCAACTTCTCAATATTGTGCACCAAGCAGTAGAGCTGCCACTGACCTTGCACTTTTTTCTTACCCCGAAGGCTGAAGCGGTTCAGCCTTTTCGTTGTGCCAATGTTGCCGAAGACGGGCTCCACGACTGACATACGATGGCTGTAAACTTCTTTGCCCCTGGGGGGCTATCGACTCGATGCTTCATCCAGTCGATCAGGTAGTGCACAGCGTGTTCAAAGGTGCCTAGCTGGATCTGATCTTGGTAATTGATCACCACCATAGCGTTCTGATCGTAGCTATAAGCCTTGAAGCGCGGCATGCTGACCACTCCTCGTATTTTTTCTCGATCCTACCAAAACTTAGCCGTCAGCGGAGTTTTTATACAGGCTCAACGCCCGGCTCACGAGCCGATTTAGAGCCGCGAAGCGGCGGGAAATAGGCCGCTGTGCAGCCGATTGTTAGAGGGCGGCATTGCAAGCAGCGAACGAAGATAATTTAAGTAGATGTAATGGTTTTGATGACTCTTCCTCAACGCCTTCTTTGTATAAAGCTAAGTCAGCCACGTGCAACATATCTCTCGCTAGAACCCATCTAAAATGAGCATAAACACGATTCGATTCAACTAGATAGTAATTCTCCGCCCTTTGACCGCTTCCTGCACCAATTCTAGATACCCCAGGAAGAACCCGAAATATGGGCAACCTCGCGATCTTAAGCGCATCACGTGACATAGAAGCCTGCCAAATTCGAGCATCATTACTTCCATCACCCCATGTTTTTGGGCTTGAGTTAAAAGCCCAAGCTTGCTGAACCTTGGCACTCGTTTGTTCATGCTTTGTTACGTGAACTGCCAATCCACCACCCAGTGAATATCCGGCAACGACAAACTTCATCTCCGGAAACTCCTTCTCAACATTAAGTACATAATTTCTTGCTTGGTCATACTGACGTCGATTTATAAAAGAAAAATTTGTTCTCCAATCAGCCATATCATTCGAGCCAATGAAAACAATTACAACCTCAAATAGATTGCTCTGACTGGAATATACCTTAAAGACCTCAGCTTCGAACCCTGTCTCATCATCCTGCTCAGAAAGCGATTCAACTCTTTCAATATACTCTGGCAATACAAATAGATGGTCTGAACCACCTTTGCTATCTTTTTGGAATGCATAAGCGCCCAAGAAGGCATACAGATATCCATTCTTTGCGACATCGAGATGCAGCTCGTCTTGTACTGTTTCAATCGAATCTCTTTCCGGCAAATACCTTTCATTGCACCAAACGCTATGTGACCCGATTGCTACTTCGCCATATCTATTTCCCGCGCATCCAGCCAGCACGAACATTATCAGAATAATCCACGCAATCTTCATGAAACATCCTCATATTTTCACAACATATCTAGATCCATATTTTTTGAGCGTATCGGCTGCTGGTCATCGCTCCACGCCACATCGGTGTGCAGTAGGTGACATCACCCTTGAGCGGACAATACGTGGTGGTTTCTGAAATAGTAAGTAAATCCATTCTCACGTCTTCACGTGGGAAGTAGTGGCGTGGTGGGTAGCCGTATTCGCGGAGTTCAAGCGTATTGGTGGAGTCGGCGATTAACGTGCCGTCAACCTGCGCCTGCACGCGTTGGCTAATAGGGTGAAGCTCAATGCGTGGGGCATTTTGCATTAGGTTGTTCCCTGCGGCGTTGTTCGCTCTAGTAAAATTAGCCTAGCAGTTAAATCCGTTGAGTCCTACGCTTGCCCCATAGCACTTTAGGCTACGGGCATGACCTCGGGCAGTTTTTTGCGATTTTCTCTATACCTCAGCGGCCAGTGACTGATTCAGATCCGCTCATCCCGCTAGTAGTGGAGCTTGTAATGGTTCATGAAGCACGCTTTTTACCTCTGCTTCATGAACGCCACAGCCAGACCCGACGATACAAACGTAACGCCTGCCCCAATATTTAAGCCAGAAACCAATTTTGGTTTGTTTCTCAGCCATTCTGATAATCTAGATGAAAACACGCCCATAAGGCTGAAACCTACCGCTGTTAAAACCGCAAACCAGACCCCATAGCCAATCATTTGCCAAGTCACAGATCCCAGATTAGGGTTTACGAATTGAGGAACAAACGCGAGCACAAACATACCCGGCTTAGGGTTGAGTGCCGCTGAAAGGAAGCCCGTTGAAAATACGGTTTTTAAAGACTGTTTTTTTGCAGGCTCTAAGGAAAATAGATTTCGAGACCGAAGGACTTTAACGCCTAACCAAATGAGATAGCCCGCACCAATAATCTTGACCACATAGAAGGCTAGCTCGGACGTTTGAATTAAAAGAGTCAGCCCAAATGTCGCCGCTAGCACGTTGAAATAGAATTCCCATTCCAGACGATAAGCCAGAAACGGTTGCGGCCAATCTGCCTTGGCTTAAACCTCGTCCTATCGCCAGCATGTTATCTGGCCCAGGGGAAATCACTAACAGCAAACATGCCAGTGTATATGTAGCCAACACCTCTAATGGAAACATGTCATCTCCTTCTACCTGTAACCGAACGTCATCGCCAGCGGGACTTCCTGCTCAGGTGGTGGTTAGGAACGGTATTGCTAGGTTCGTTTAGTCATAGAGCAGAGAACTCCATTGAGTATATAGCCTGTTGCAGCCCTCCTCGCGGGTGCGCCGGAGGCTTACCACGCGCTACATAACCATTAGCCTTGATCTATTATTGTAACTACCGTCGTCGAGACTGACCTTGTTAAGTGTTTTTTTGGACAAAGGCACGGTAGCTTTGAGCCTAGCAGTCAATTCAGGTGAAGCCTGCTTCTGTTGAACATAGATGCCTGCAAGGCGCGCATTGAACGGCTTTGTTAGCCGTTGAGGTTAATATCGATTCCTTTACGTTTCATGGCGGTAAAAAAGTCATACAGCGATTCGTTATCAAAGGCGTTCATGGCGAAATCGAGTTTGAAATAGTCGCCGTTGCTTAGCACAACCGTCAGCCGCGAGGCAGCTTTGCTTTTAGCGCCGCCCTGCCCTGACGCTGGCTGTTGCATGGTATGGGTATGCGTGCCGATGTGTATTTTTTTAACATCATTCACCGGCAGTTCATGTTCAATGGTTCGCCGCCCCGAAATGCCTTTCACGATGAGCTGATTGCCTCTCAGGGAAAGCTGGTATGACGACAGCGCTGTCAGCAGCCACTTCACATAGATGTAAAACAGGCCACCCAGTAACAGCACTCCGCTTGGTAGCCCGACTGTTTGCGCGACGGCTTGCTCCATGCCAAACAACTGCATTAGTAGCCATATAGCGAGCCCGACAAATAACGCGCCGTAGAGAATGAGCGCGACCAGCACCATAGGCAACCAGGAGTAAAATGACTTCACGATCTGCTCTTGCGTGTTGAGTCTGACGTCCATGATGGCCCTCTAGGCGAGTGAAGGTGATTCAGGCTTTTTTCACAAACTGGGCGGTGACCATCATGTCGCCAGCGCCATCGACCTTGCAGTCGAGCTGGTGGTCTTTGCCTTCCTTAAGCCGCTTGATGACCGCCTTGGTGCCAATCTTAAGCACGATTGAGCTGCCTTTGACCTTGAGGTCTTTGATAAGCGTTACCTTATCGCCTTCAGCAAGCAGGGTGCCATTGGCATCTTTCACCGTGACGGTGTCTTCCGCTCCAACCTCGGAAAGGTTCCATTCGTGGGCGCATTCCGGGCAGATGAACAAGCTTTGATCCTGGTAGACGAATTCAGATTGGCAATTGGGGCAAGGTGGGCATGACATGGAAGGTGACTTCTGTGATTTGGTTGGCTGCTTATGATACTGAGCCTTTGCAGCCTTGGCGAATGCATCCAGGCAGGTGCAGCCTGTTGATGGCTCAGTGTTTGAATCGTCGCGGGCTAAAGCCACCTCCTACGGGGCGTGTGGTAGGAGGTGCAATACGATCAAACCGGCTCCAGGTGCCAGCCTTGTTCGGTTGCTAGCAGGCGGTCTGTCAGGGCTAGTTTTTCCAGAAAGGCATCGTCGTGGGATACCACCATTAACGCGCCTTGGTAACTGCGCAGCATGGTTTCCAGTGCTTGTGCTGAAGGCAAATCAAGATGGTTATTCGGCTCGTCCAGGAGCAATAGTTGCGGTGGGGAATCGGCGTAGAGGATGCAGGCCAGCGCTCCTTTCAGGCGCTCACCACCACTTAGCAGCCCGCTGGGCGTGGTGATCTTTTGCGCGCCTAGGCCTAGCTGGGCAAGCCGCATGCGCAGGTCCCCTTCACTCGCGGTTCGGTTGGCCAGCTGCAGCTGTTCGAGTAGCGTCTTTGCTGGGTCTAGATTCCCCAGTTGCTGGTCAAGATAGGCGCTTTCAGGCGTTATGTTGTAGGTTCCTGATAAGGGCTCAATCTGGCCCGCCAGCACGCGGAGCAGCGTAGATTTACCACAGCCATTCGGCCCTATGATGCCTAGTCGCTGCTGCCCTTTCAGCATTAGATTAATGTGCCGAGTGGCTCCCATGACGAACGGTAGCTCAACCCTTTCTAACTCAACCAAACAGCGCTTGGCGGCCTGGGTAATAGGTATTTCATGCAGGTTGATTTGTAGCTCGTTTTCAACCTGCTTTGCGGCGTCACGCACACGTTGATTTAGCTGCGCCTGACTGGTCGCCTGCTTTTGGCGCAGCGCGCCCGCCGAGGTTTCGCTGCGCTCTTTCTGACGATCTAACAGAATCTTAGCCTGGTTGGCTTCCTTGCCCAGCCGATTGCCGTGAGCCTGGCGTTTCTCCTGACGTTCACGCTGCTTGCGCATCGCGCGCTCTTCGCGTTGGCGTTCGAGCTTTCGCTGGCTGAGCTGATCAAGGGCAGCCTGCTGTTCATGCGCTTTGGCTTGGGCATAGAACGTGTAGTTACCGCCGTAACTGTGCAGCCCTAAGGGCGACAGTTCCACGATACGTTCCATGGTTTCCAGCAGTTGTCGGTCATGGCTAACCACGATCAGCCCACGCGGCCAGCGCTGCAGCTGTTCGATAAGCGCCTGCCGATTGGGTCGGTCGAGATGGTTGCTTGGCTCATCAAGAATCAGGCAATCGGCATTCGAGAGCATGGCGCCCATTAAAGCAACGCGCATGGCTTCGCCGCCGCTCAATGTGTTCGCTGGTGTGCTGGCTTCAAGATAGCCCAGGCCATTGCGTTCGAGTTCATGGCGAAATCGCTGGGGCATATCCCAGCGATCATCAACTGCCTCAAAATCCTCAGGCGCTGTGCTGCCAGCCTCAATGCGTGTCAGCGCATCCAACGTTGTTCGAACACCGGCAAGATCAGCGACACAAACACCCTTCGGCTGCGCCACCTGCTGGGCAAGATAATGGACGCTGCCGGGGCGCTGACAATGGCCAGTGGCTGGCTGCAACAGGCCAGCAAGGATTTGGGCTAGGACTGTTTTGCCGACACCATTACGCCCCACTAACCCGGTTGGGCGGCTATCGAACTGCTCGTGAAGATCAGTGAAAAGCTTTCTGCCATCCGACAGAACGTAGGAAACACCTTTTAAGGTGAGATAGGTATTTGTCATTTGTGATTCCAACGATGCCAAGAACTCTCTCTAAAACCCCTCCCAAGGACTATTCCAAGGACCATCCCTAGAACTATTCCAAGAACTATCCTTACTACTGGGGGCTGGTGGAGACTGGTCGTTATTGCAACGGCGGCATCAATGGTTCATTAGACAAATACCTCTGCTAAACGTGGGAAGACTTAAAACCTAATACAAATAACCTTAGTTATCTATATGACTCACTAAGCGGGCGTGACCGCCGCCACTGGGCCAACGCCTGAATATCCGCTGGCGCTGTTCGGCAGCAACCACCAATAGCTGACGCGCCTGCCGCCAGCCATTGCTCTACCCCTTGTGCCAGCGCGGAAGGGCCACTGGCGGTGTGGTCGCATGTGGCCGGGTGCCAGGTTTTGGTCACCGCGTCGTACACTTCCCCTGAATTGGGGTAGACCAATACTGGCAGATCGCACTGACGCCGGATCGCCTGAATCAGCGACTCAATGTGGGGCAAGGCGGTGCAATTCACGCCAATCGCCGCCACGCCTGGGCAATTGGCCAGGGCTGCCGCGCACTCCTCTATCGGCGTACCATCGCTGATATGTTTGCCATCCTTTGCTGAGAAGGTGATCCAGGCCTGTGCGCCGGGATGCTCGGCCAACAAATCGGTGATCGCCAGCGCTTCATCTAATGAAGGCAAGGTTTCAGCCGCCAGCAGATCAGCACCTGCCGCTAGCAAGAGTTCAAAACGTTCGCGGTGAAACGCTACCAGCCCGGCACGATCCAGATCATAGCCGCCGCGGTATTCACTGCCATCGGCCAGGTAAGCGCCATAAGGGCCAACAGACGCAGCCACTAACGGCTTGGGGCGATCGGTTTGACCAGGCTGCCAGACTGCATCACGCGCCTGCTGCGCCAACGTGACCGATAACTGAATCAGTTCCCGCGCTTCCTGCGCTGTCAGCCCTGCCTGCATAAAACCAGGCACCGTGGCCTGATAGCTGGCGGTAATCGCACAATCAGCACCGGCTTCAAAGTAGGCCTGATGAACTTGGCGAATTTTCTCTGGGGCCTGAGCCAACAAGCGCGCTGACCAGAGGGCGTCGTTGAGGTCGCAGCCAAGCGTTTCCAGCTCGGTGGCCATAGCGCCGTCAATAACCATAAAAGGCACGTCAGCCAACAGGGCTTTGATCGGGTTCAACTCACTCATACGGGCTTTTCCTCAACGGCGTTATTCGAATGTGCAGGACAGCTCGCTTGACGTGCGCGCTCTAGCTCATTCATGGTGACATCCCTATCTTTGGCTTAGCAAACCAATCGGACCTTAGGTGCCTAGCTCAAAAAGAGCCCCATTTTAGTGCATCACGCCTTTCCCAAAAAGCATAAAAAAAGACCCGTATATTCTTATTTTAAATATATCAATTGGTGATCGTTAGTAAGCGATAGATGATGAACGGTAGATGATGGCCATACCGCTTGCCGACGGGGACTCTTCCCCGCCGCTACTGTTAGCCTACAAGAAAGACAACCCTCTAAGTGAGCAGCTTAGGGATCTCGTTGAAGCGCATCCTTCATAAGCTTGGAGAATAGCGTGTTTTAAGCTGAGAAGTTGTGTGGTTATACCGTTCCAGATCCAGCCCCAAGAACTGGGTTCCAGGGACAGGGTTATTCGTCACGGGTGGGTGTGGAACGAACCCATATGACAGGTACAGCGCTAAGGCCGCTTTGAACTCAGGCAGCACATCAAGGCATATTTTCTTATACCCACTGCTGATGGCTTCCTGCAATATTCGCTCTACCAACCTAGCGCCCAACTTACTTCCACGAGCAGTTGGACGAACATAAACCCGCTTCATTTCGCAGGTATTATCGTTCACCTTGCGAAATGCAGCACACCCCACCGGTATCTTATTAATTGTCGCTAAAAATATCTTTGACTCATCCGAGCTATACTTTTCAGATAAGCTATTAAATTCTTCATCGTTACCTTGAAAAGTAAGGTCAACTGACGTGCTCGCTATATATTCTCGATACAAATCAAGTACAGCATTTAAGTCAGCGGGAAACGTTGCTCTTTCTACTGTATACACACCTTCCTCCTGATTGCATGACACCTAGCGGTAAACCAGCACCGTTGACACACTTGTTCACTTTAGGGAAAGGTCTCTCCCAATCCTGATACCCAGCTTTTTGTGTGAGAATCAGCCCACACAAGCAATGCTTTTGCTTTGAAAGCAACCATATGAAAATTAATGGTAGGATGGTATTCTTACGTTAATACACATAAGGTATTACGAATGCAATTCCTTCGTTTAGCTCTATTCAACTTTACCCTCCTGGCCATTTCGATGCCGGTGATTAACCAGCAAACTGCATGGGCTGCTGATGAAGAGCTATATACAGAAGCTGAGGCTATGCAGCATATCGCGCTCTTTTCCAGAATATCGCTTTCTGCCTTATACAATAAAATTCGTGTTTGCCACCTGGATAGTATCTTCTATTTGCATATTGGCCAACTCAAAGATGAGCAACATAAGTCGGAAGAAGAGCTGCTAGGCATGTTTTCAGGTGACCTAAGGTCTGTGGAAACTATCGCTAGCGTATTTGCATCAGAGGAACACTATTACGACGGCGCGATGGCCGTTTATGATGAATGCGCTAATCAAAAATTAGAAGAAATGAAGTCACTAAGCTCATTCGACCAACTTCCCACCATCGACCTGGAAACTGATTAAACACCGAAAAATGCGCCATAGCCAAGCTACCGGTAACGATTCGGTTTCCGAAAGTTGCATGGGCCGTACGCCAACAAACATCTGTTATGTCACCGAATGCGCACCAAAGAATGCATTATAAAAGCCCATAGCAAGAACAAACATCACAAAGGTAATAAAACCAAAAAGGGTAACCCAATTGACATCCCGCTGTGTTAACGCTCCTCTTGGGTATCGACCAATAGTGAGCAACCATAGGAATAGGCGCCCGAGATTAAAGAATATAACCTGGAGAAGCAGCACCATAACGAGAAGCTTTAGAAGCTCGACTATGATTTTAACTAATCTGTTAAGCGCATCATCCATCACTCAAATCCTTTAGCATATAAACTATACTTCTCCAATTTATTGCGAGTCCATTGACTCGCTAGAAAGGCATTTAAACCGAAACAGCTAGTTTCGCTTTCGCTTTATAGGGAAAGCAGCACTCATGCCTAAAATTTTACTTATTAACTATCAAATATTTCTTTATATGAACCGCTAGCCACCTTAGCTTCTCGAGTGCCATCTAACTACCGACAGACAATGTCAGCCTATTGCTTATCGACCATACATATTACTGAAGCTACCTCACTGACTATTTTTACGCCACTCTCTACCCTCTGCCCACGCTTAAACAGTCGTGGACGACGACCTTACCCCAAAACTACAGCCGCCTCCTACGCGGCTTTTTCCCAACCACGCAGAAATGAAAGCAATCGCTATTGGCTTATCCCCGCCTCGGCTCCTAGACTGAAAGCTCGTTTCTTATGAGATACCCGACCTATGCGTGTTTTTTCTAATCCGGTCGGTGCCGGTTCACTCTGGTTTGATAATTTGGTGACCGCCGACGGCGTTCCTGTGGCTTACGACCCGCAAGCGCGCGCCTTTCTGCCAATGCCGCCCTTCTGTGCCAACCGCGAAGTGATCGGTTGCAACTGGATTGCCCCTAAGCAAGGTGAATTCTGCCGTGCCTGCGCGATGACCGCCCTTGCACCTGACCCTTCTATTTCTGATGCCATGCCTAACTGGGCGCAAACCGAAGCGGCTAAGCGCTGGGTGATCGATAACCTGGGCCGTTGGAACTGGTTTCGCCCGGAAGACCCCGGTACACCACCAACCTTTCATATGCTGGCCGAAGGGGGAACGCCGGTACCCATGGGGCATGTCGGTGGCGTGGTGACCATCAGTGTGGCCGAAGCAGATGCGGTGCTGCGTACGACCCGCAAGGAGGCGTTGGAAGAGCCTTACCGCACGATGATTGGCCATATGCGCCATGAAATTGCCCATATGCTGTGGTGGCGGCTGAGTTTAAGGGATGACTTTCTTGATGCTTTTCGTGAGATGTTTGGCGATGAGCGGGAGGATTACCCCGCGGCGCTGCAGCACTATTATCACAATGGCCCGCCTGCGGATTGGCGGCAGCGGTTTCTGTCTACCTATGCGTCTTCCCACCCCCATGAAGATTGGGCGGAAACCACCTCGCACCTACTGCACCTGACCGATATTACCGATAGCTTTGTGTCAGCAGGCATGACGTCACCAGCTTTGCCCTACACCCATGGCTGGGATGCTTACGCCGAGCCGGATGCTGAGCGTTTGATTCATATTGCGGCATCATTAGTGGCCGGTGTTAACCATGTAAATCGCTCAATGGGGCTTTCGGATCTTTATCCGTTTGTGCTTTCAGATGCGGCAATGCGCAAGCTAGCTTTCGTGCATGATTGGCTGCGGCGCGGCGCCCAAGGGCTTTAATTCGCATTTGCAACTGGCCCTGGGGAAAGCAGCGCATTACCCAGGGCCGGCCATTCTTCAACGCTTTAGCTTAGCTCGAGCGCGTCAATCGCCGCTGCCACCCTTTTCCGGGCATCGCCTTGCAGTGTCTGAAGCGGCTGGGGCAAGCAAGGCTGGCTTACTTTTCCAGTGAGTTCTGCAATAGTAGCGGCTACTCGCAGGCTGCCGCCGAAGTCCCGATAGAGTGCCCATAACGGTTCAAGCGCAGCGGAAAGCGCATGGGCATGTTGTTCGTCTCCCGCTTGGGCGGCACGGGTTAGCGCCAGCGCAGCTTCGGGGTATAACCCACCAATCACCGAGTACCAAGCATCGCAGCCAGCAAGTAGCCCTGTGGCAGCGGCTGGGTCGCCACTAATGCCAATTGTCACGTCGCTGGAAATCAATCCACGCAGCCGTGCCACACGTTCTTGTGCAGCGGCCATATCATTTTGCACTGGGGGAATTTTAATCGAACGAACCTGGGGCAGTTGGGCGATGCGTCCATGCAGTTCATCGCTAAATTCAAAGTGCGTAGTACCAGGGTTGTCATAGACACATAGCGGCACGCTCAGCGAACGACAAACCGTCTCGAAAAGACTAAACACCTCATCCTCGGTCAGCTTTTGATAAGACACTGGCGCCAACAGCACGCCGCACGCGCCTGCTTGCTGGGCGCTTTCTGCATTGGCCAGCACATCGCGGGTGCGTAGCGCGCCTATGCCCACTACCACTGGTACGTCAGCGGCATGCTCAACGCATAGTTTGGCCACTCGGGCGCGTTCTTCACCACTTAAATAAGCATAGCTGCCCGTCGACCCCAGCACGCCGATAGAATCCACCCGCGCCTCCACCAAGCGTTCCACTAAACGAGTAAACTCATGCTCATGAATGCCCTGCTCGTTCATGGGAGTTAGCGGAAATGCGCTCAGGCCGGTGAACATGGTGAATGATCCTTTTAAGAGGGTAGATAAGAAGCTTTTAACATACGTGATGCTGCTTGCTGAGGCTAGAGAGTCTCTCAAGGTTAATCAGAGGTTTCTTAGCAATTATGTACAAGCATTTGATATCCAGGAGCACATAAGCTAGGTGGTGTGACTCATCAGGAGGGTTTGGCATGGCGAATGCAAGCCGGTTTCAATTCATCAAAAGTCAGCATGTGCCAACACTAACGGTGCTTCAGGCAGCGATTAAAGACTTCAGCTATGACCGTCACGCCCATGAGGAATTTGCTTTCGGCGTAACGCTGTCTGGGCGTCAGGATTTTTTTAGCGGCGGGCAGTTCCACAAAAGCCCGCCGGGCAATGTGATTCTGTTCAATCCTGAGGAGGTTCACGATGGCCAACCGGGTGGTAAGCACGCACTGGACTACCTGATGGTTTATGCTCACCCGGACCAGGTCAAGCCGCTGTTCGCTGATGCGCTTGGACGTGAACATGCCACGGATTTTCGTTCCAACCAAACGCTGATTCAGGATGCTCAACTGCGTCACGCCATTTTGGAACTGGCGCGCTTGGTCACCTCCCAAACAGGTAGCTGCATTGATCAGGAAAATGCGCTTTATCGGGTTATCGAGAGAACCGTTCAACTCGGCGGCATTTCACAGCCTAGCCCCGTCACAAATCGTCCTGACACCCTGCTACGTCTGGCTAAGGAGTATATCCATGCTCACCTGGAAAGCGATATGTCGCTTGATGATATTTGCCAGGCAGCGCATTTATCCAAGTACCATTTCTTGCGCTTGTTTCGCCAGCATTACGGTATTACACCCCATCAGTACGTGATTAACTGTCGAATCAATGCGGCCCGTACTGCACTAGACGTCGGCGCCCCACTTAACGAGGTGGCATTACGCTTTGGCTTTGCCGATCTTAGCCATTTTAATCGGCGTTTTAAGCGCATTTATGGCATGACTCCCCACCAGTACCAACGCGATATCGCGCGTTAATCCCCAGTTTAAGAACTGCCATTAAACAAACGAGGCTTCACCATGCTAGGAATCGTCGCCTATGCCCTGGGCGCTATGTATACGCCTGGGCCTGTAAATCTGCTGGGCTTAAACGTTGGCATCAATGGCCAAGCCAAAAAATCGCTAGGTTTTTGTCTGGGAGTAGGCACCGCGATGTTTACTTACTTATTACTATTGGGCTGGGTAGGAGCCGCTTGGATCGACGATGAGGCACTGATCGTCGTGAGCGCCTTAGGGTGTAGCTATATTGTTTATCTCGCAATAAAAATTGCCCGCTCAAGCGCTGATTTAAGTAGCGACTTAAACACCCATTTAAACAACCATGACCACACCCCACATCTGCTGCGTTTTCGCGATGGGCTGGTGATGCAGCTACTTAACCCAAAAGCCATTATTGCCACCCTTCCCCTCGCCACACTGCAGTTTCCTGCGGCGGGTATTGAGGGGCTTAGCTTGGTAGTTTGGGCATTCGGGCTGGCAATATTAGCCGCTGGCGCACCCGGCAGTTATGTCTTGATGGGCAGTTTGGTTGGCCATCGTATTCAAAGCGTAGGGATCGTTAAGGGCTTTAACTGGGTAATGGCGGGGCTGCTGGTCGCCGTGGCGTTATCGATTGGCTATGAGCATGTTTGGCTGCCGCTTGATGCTAGCTAGCCTGCTGACACGGTAGGCTAGCCATTCTAACGATTTGATTGCTCGCTACATTTGCGATATGTCACACACCTTCTTGCGCCCTGGCAATAGCAGCAGAAATAGCTGACGTTGCCTGAGGGCTGTTTTTCCAGCAGGTTGTGTGCAGCATGGCGGCCACCATTTCTGCTATCTCATCAACTTGACGGGCGGCCAGCTGCGTAAATGAGTCGATACCAATCTCTTCAAAACGCTTAATGACAGTGGGACCAACGCCTTTCACACTTAAAAGTGCATCTCTTTCTGCATCAGTAAAGGCCACTTATGTCATCCTCTTGAATCTGTTCTTAAAAGGGGAAGCGATAGTAGCACCTTATATGAGCACCTCTGACCAAACCGCAAACTCATTGCCACTGGGTTCTAAGAAGTGAAAACGAAAGCCGCCTGGGAATTCAAAAATAGGCTGAATGACCTCACCACTGCTTTTTTCTACCTTAGCAAGCGTTGCGTTAATATCTGCGCTGTAAAACACTAACAATGCGCCGCCATTAGCAGTTCGGTTGCAGGTATCTGCATGATAAAAACCGCCATCTAACCCCTGGTTAGAAAACGCTGTGTATTCAGGGCCGTAATCGACAAACTCCCAGCCAAACACCGCCGTGAAAAACGTTTTTGTCGCGACTAGATCTTTCGCTGCAAACTCGACGTAATTAAGTTTTTCATGCGGGTGCATTGGCTTGTTCCTTTAAACTTAGTCTAGCGTGACTGTTTAATAACCAGCTCAACCGCTTGCTTAACGTACGCGTACATTACTGGGCAAGTGCTGGCTCTGGGGCCTGCCACGTTTAAGACGCTAATGTTGCGATCATGCACAAAGTCGGCAAGCAGCATCGCCGCGTGCAGTGGGTCTATCAGCTCAATATCGATTAGCTTGTAGGGTTTTGATTGCTGAATACAGAAAAGTGCAGTGGCTTCTGTTCCCCCTTGAAGATAAGACGCATAGAAAATGGCGGTGCCATCGGCATCCTGTACATTTTTATGGTTGCGCTGACGGTAATCGCCGCTCACTTCTTCGAGGGTATAGATGCTACTCATCGGCCCATCTTCGGCCATTCTGCCTACTGGGCAAACACCACCAATAGGGAAATCCAGTGCTAGTGCGGCATCCAATGCCGCTCGGTCAGCGCCTGTTTGGCCGCCACTCATGATTTTGGAAAGCATAAATTAGCCACGTGTCTCTGATTGAGCGGCAAACGTGTTGCCACGCGGTGTTAGTAAGTGAAAACGAACGCTGTAAAGGCTACTGCCCAAAACCGATTCCCAAGCTCAGTGCTTGAAGTCCATCAAACTCAACGCTTACGTCATCAGAAAACACCGGGTGCCCTTGTACCACCATGTTCACTGCTGCCTGAGAACCGCGGTAAGTAACGGTTACTGTCAGTTCTGCAGAGGTGTTAATCGGCGCGAATAGACCATACTCAACGTTATCAACACTCACCGAAGATAGGCCGCGATCATCTAACTGCTGCTGCACTTCTTGTTTTACGGCGACTCCGTAATAGATATAGATGCCCACATAGCCAATTGCCAGTAATACGATCAGTGAAAAGAGCTTTCCCATTATTTTCCCTCGAAGTGACAAAATCCTTATGGTTGCCGCCTTTGGCAGGCAACCGTGAGCGGTGATAATGCCTGCGGTAGTAAGTAGCTACAAGCACTGAAAAATGAACATTATTTACAAACAAGCGAGAAGGATTCTAATGGTGAGGTGTCGGGAGTAAGTGGCATGTTGTTCACTGCGAACACTTCGCTACCGTCATCTGAAACTACGGGAACGACCTTCACGAGGCACCAGAGGATTTTTGCTGTGTTCATTCCTCACCGTTGGACATGAACTAAAATGGTCGCCTCCTAGGCTGGTAGCAAGACGCGAAAAAGAGCAGGCGCTGCTGGCCTGCTCTCTTAACGTATCGTTCTTTTTACTCTGCCTGTATCAATCTGCTTGTATCAACAAACTTGTGGCTCACTCGCCTCCCTGCACCCCCTAACTCTTTCAGCCAACTCACTGACTAAGCTATGCACTCGCTCAACGGCTTCGTCAGGCGTGTTGGCATGTTCAATACAGTCAACAAGTGCGGAGCCGACCACCACCGCATCGCTAAAGCGGCCAATGGTGGCGGCTTGCTCGGCGGTGCGAATCCCAAAACCAACGGCAATAGGTAGCTCGGTATGCTCGCGCAGTTGGCCAACCGCGCTTTCCAGCCGCGCTGGTGTGGGTGCACTGCCACCCGTTACGCCCGCGACAGATACGTAGTAGATAAATCCAGAGGCGTTACCCAGCACTTTGGGCAACCGCTTGGCATCGGTAGTCGGGGTGGCCAACCGGATAAAATCAATGCCGTGCTGAGCTGCTGGCTGGCAGAGCTCTTCGTCATGCTCGGGGGGTAAATCCACCACAATCAACCCATCTACCCCAGCGCTGGCAGCATCAGAAAGAAAGCGCTCAACGCCATAGCAGTAGATAGGGTTGTAGTAGCCCATCAGTACGATTGGTGTGGTGCTGTTCTGTTCGCGGAAACGGCGCACCATTTCCAACGTTTTAACTTGGGTTTGGCCGCCTTCCAGGGCACGCAGCGCGGCTTTTTGAATCGCGGGCCCATCGGCCATGGGATCACTGAACGGCATGCCAAGTTCGATGATATCCACTCCTGCTTCTGGTAGCCCATGCAGCAGGCGGCGAGAAGTCTCGGCATCTGGGTCCCCTGCAGTAAGGTAGCTGACCAGGGCTGGGCGATTTTGCTGTTTGAGCGCTGCGAAACATTGCTCAAGGCGAGAAGGATGGTTCATGGAAAGCTCCTTGTGCACGCTCATAGGTTTTTAACGCCGAATTTGTCACCCAGGTGGTGGGCCACGCTCATCATGTCTTTATCACCCCGCCCACTTAGGTTGACCACCATTAGGTGATCGCGGGGCAACGTAGGTGCTCGCTTGGCGACTTCAGCCAGGGCGTGGGCAGTTTCGAGGGCTGGAATAATGCCTTCCTGGCGGCAGCAGATCTGGAAGGCTTCCAGCGCTTCGTCGTCGGTGGCGGAAACGTACTCTACCCGCCCCTGCTCGTGGAGCCATGCGTGTTCTGGGCCGATACCGGGGTAATCTAACCCCGCTGAAATTGAGTGGGCATCAATAATCTGGCCATCCTCGTTTTGCAGCAGGTAGGTGCGGTTGCCGTGAAGCACTCCTGGCGTGCCGCCGTTCAAGCTGGCCGCATGCAGGCCACTTTTAACGCCTTTGCCGCCCGCTTCAACGCCAATCATCTTGACGTCTGGATCGTTGATGAAGGGATAGAACAGCCCCATTGCATTAGACCCCCCGCCGACACAAGCGACCAGTGAATCCGGCAAGCGGCCCTGCTTTTCGAGCATTTGACTGCGGGTTTCATGGCCAATCACGGCTTGAAAATCGCGCACCATGGCAGGGTATGGATGCGGCCCAGCCACGGTACCGATAATGTAGAAAGTGTCATCAACGTTGGTCACCCAGTCGCGCAGCGCTTCGTTCATGGCATCTTTGAGGGTACCTGTGCCTGAAGTGACCGGCACGATTTCCGCACCCAACAGTTTCATGCGAAAAACGTTAGGCTGCTGGCGCTCAATGTCCGTCGCGCCCATGTAAATGACGCAAGGCAGGCCAAAGCGTGCCGCCACCGTGGCGGTGGCCACCCCGTGCATGCCCGCGCCGGTTTCAGCAATGATGCGTTTTTTACCCATCTGCTTGGCCAGCAGTACCTGGCCGATGCAGTTGTTAATTTTGTGCGCGCCAGTGTGGTTTAGCTCTTCGCGCTTGAGATAAATACTCGCGCCGCCGAAGTGTTCGGTCAGCCTTTCAGCGAAGTAGAGCGGGCTTGGCCGCCCCACGTAATCTCCTTGGAAGTAGGCGAGCTGGCGCTGAAATTCGGGGTCATTTTTAGCAGCAGCGTATTCGTCTTGGAGCTCTAAAATGAGCGGCATTAGTGTTTCAGCGACAAAGCGGCCGCCGAAGCTGCCAAATAGTCCGTTGGCATCGGGCAGGTTCACGAATTGATTCATCACGACCTCTGAGTGCGGTATAGAATTTTGGAATGCACTGAAGGTAGCGCAGGCAGGCGGGGATAAAAATCGATAAGATGGCTGCAACATGTGAGATATGGTCAACTGTTAACACAGCACAAACCATGCAGGAAAAGCTATGCAGGAAAAACTATGCAACACAGCATGCCACCATTAAGCGCCCTGCGTGCCTTTGAAGCGACTGCTCGGCTAGGCAGCGTGACCGCTGCAGCAAATGAGCTCAACGTTACCCATGGTGCGGTTAGCCGCCAGTTAAAAAGTCTGGATGAACATTTTGGTGTGGCGCTATTTGCCAAAGTGGGGCGTGGGTTGGTGCTTACTCACCACGGTGAGCAGTTGCAAAGCGGCGTGGGCGAGGCGTTCTCACGACTGCGTGATAGTTGCGCAGCGCTCAAGCATGAAGTGGAAGAGACACCCTTTACCCTGGCCTGCCCTGGCAGCCTGCTAGCGCGTTGGCTGATTCCTCGGCTTGATCGTCTTCACCGTGAGCTACCCGAACTAAAACTGCAGGTGGTGGTGAGTGACACTGAACAGCTCGGTAAGCCTAGTGATGCCAGCGCTACCCTGGCGTTTACTGAACCGCCCTGGCCTGCCGATATGGCGGTTATACCGCTGATGCCCGAACAGATTTGTGCAGTGGTGAGCCCAGCGCTGGCAGCGCAAATCGATTCCGCCAAACCAGCATCGCTGTTTGCTAACAAGCTGTTAGTGACCGCTTCGCGGCCTCAGGCCTGGCCACAGTGGGCCAATGCTAAAGGGTTGGAGCAACGTGCATTGGAGGACGCCCTTCAGCAGGGCCAAGGCTTTGCCCATCTTTACTATTTGATTGAAGCAGCCGTGGCCGGTTTGGGTGTCGCCATCGCACCTAAACTATTAGTAGAGGATGATTTGAGCAGCGGGCGATTAGTCGCCCCGTGGGGAAGTATCGAAACGCCCGCGCAGCTCTGCCTGTTGCTACCTAAACACGCCAACGTTCGCCGCAGCGAGCCACTGGCAGAGTGGTTTAAGCAGGTGCTTAAAGGGTGAGAACGGCGCCTTGCTGGGAGGCTGCGCCTCCATTCGCGGGTGCCTCATTTGCTCGTCCCTCACAGGATTCGTTACGCCGCGCTACAGAACCCAAGCTATTGAATTTTAATATGTCGTAGCGCGGCGTAAGCGTCAGCGCACCCACGGGGGCGGCTACATAAATGCTGTCTGTTGAAAACTATCCCTAGCAATTACTGCGGCATGCCATGCTTTGAGCTGTGGGTACGCTTCCTGCCAGTGCACTTCTGGCAGCCTGAAGGCCAAGTAATCTAGCGCAACAGCGCAGGCAATTTCACCAAGAGTAATCGACGGCGCCAGCTGACTTTCGTGGAGCTCACTGTTCAGTTGTTCCACTATTCGTTGCATGGCTCGCTGGCGCCTTCGCCCAAGCTCACTGTAATCAATCTCAGCACCATAATGTTTTCTGGCGATAACGGTTGTAAACGCAACATCCATAAGATTCTGACCGAGCCCGGCCAGGTGCAATACATCCGCTAATCGGGATTGGGGAATCATAGGCAAGCTAGAACTGACGCTATCAAGATAAACAGCAATCAACATCGACTCACTAAGTGTCGCACCTTCGTCAGTCACGAGCGCTGGGATTCGCCCGGCGGGATTAACCGCTAGCAGCGCTTGGTCGTCGGTCCAGGGATCGCACCAGCGCAATGTAACGTCGTCTGCCAGGCCTTTCTCCAGCAAGAAAATCCGCGCTAAGCGCGCATAGGGTGAGGTCGCGTTCAGGAAGAGTTGCATTATTACCTCCGTTTCTTAGTAGTGAGAGAAACAGTAGTGAGAGGAACAGTAGAGAGAGGAATATGACGCTGCTCCACGCCACGGCTAAGCAGTACCAGCACAAAGCCGCCTACCAACATCAAGCCGCTAATCGCAAATAGCGGTGAGTACGTGCCCCACGCCACATATAGCCCAGACATTGCGTAGCCAGAAAGCGCCTGAGCGGCAGCAAAGGCGGCGGTTGCTTGCCCCCAGAGCTTTTTGTGGGCGATGGGACCGACTAATTCAGCAAGTCGCCCAGAGGTCAGCGCCACAATGCCAGGGATCATCGCGCCCACTACAAACGAGGAAACTGACTGGCTAGCAAGTGCGAGAGAAAATACGGGTAGGGATACAGCGGCAGCCTTGGCTAAAAAGGCGATGGTTAGGCCATGGTGCCAGCCTACTTGTCGCGCCAATGCTCCTACTATTAGCGGCCCGCACACGGCACCCAAGCCGAAAATGCCCCACTGTAGAGAAGCCGCTTGATTGCCTAGCGCATTTTCCCTGGCGAGATAATCCACCCAAAACACGGTATGAGGAACAAACCCGATGGCGTCTAGGGCATACGCACCAATTACCAGTAGCACGGCGACCTTTACCCCTGAATACCCTTTCTGACTCTCCGCCCCTTCGTTACCTGTCACCGGGGGTGAAGCCAGTCGCGTGACACCACGGACACCTACCAACCCCGCCAAGATGCAGAGCAGACCAAGCGCCCCCCAAGTCGCTGTTAGGCTTAATTCCAAAAGCATAGGCACTACCGATGCTGAAAGCAGTGCACCAAGACCAATGCCAGTAAAAACCAGGGCACCGACACCGGCTCGCCTTTCAGGGGGTGTTGCCGACAGAGCCATCGATGGGCCAACCACCATGAGAATAGCGCCAGCAATACCTGAGACTAATCGCCAAAAGAAGAACCAACTGAAACTGCCAGCCCCAGCACAGAGAAAAAAGCTCAGAGCAATCGCCACGAAACTTGCCGCCAACACTGCGCGAACTGGAAAGCGCTCACTCAGCGCGTGAGCAGAAAGCGCACCGATAAAGTAGCCCAAAAGATTGGCGGCCCCCAGGTAAGCCCCTTGGCTGGCGGTAAACCATCCCTCTTGAATCAGCGCCGGTAATAGCGGTGTGTAGGCAAAGCGGGCGATGCCTATTCCTGCCAAGGTTGCCATCACGCCGGTAACCAGGGCAGGCAAATCTTTACTGTTGATCATGTCGTGTCCTTACTGAATCGCTGTGCGGCAAGATTGGCGACGGGCATATTTACTAGTAGCCTACGCACACCAGCAATTCTTTAAAAACGTTTTATAATGATAGTAGCTATCTTATTTTGAGATAGAAGACGCTTAAAGGAGATGGGAATGCAGTTGAAATCGTTGCGGTTGTTTATGGCCGTGGCTGAAACCGGCAGTTTTATGGCCGCTGCGAAGCAACTGCATACGGTGCAATCTAACGTGACCACGCATATCAAAAAGCTTGAGGAAGAGTTAGGCGCGCAGCTGGTTCATCGCGCTGGTGGCGTGCGTCTTACCTCTGCCGGGCTGGCATTACTGGATTACGCGGAACGGTTGTTGGCGGTTCATGATGAAGCGTTAGCACTATTTAAAAGCCCAGAGAACGCTGCTGGGCAACTGCGCTTAGGGTCGATGGAAACCACCATGGCACTGCGCCTTCCCCCGATACTGGCGGCCTATCATGCCAACTTTCCAGACGTTGATATGACCCTGGCGACCGGTCCCACCGCCAGCTTGATCGAGAAACTCATGACCGGCCAAGCGGATGGCGTGTTTGTGGCAGGCGCTATCGATCATCATCGCTATCATTCGCTCAAGGTCTTCAGCGAACAGCTTGTACTGGTAAGCTCAACCCCTTTGACGAGCGTGCCCAGCGCTGAAGAACTACTGACAGCAACGTTTCTGGCGTTTCGCCAGGGTTGTAGTTATCGCCAACGTATCGAATTGCTGCTGGCATCTCAGGGAATTAATGCCGTGCGTGTTTTTGAATTTGGCACGCTAGATGCCATGCTTGGCTGCGTCGCGGCAGGGATGGGCTACACCGTGCTGCCACGTATTACTATTGAAGCCCACCGGCACCGCTTCGGCATTCACACGATGGAACTGCCCTCCGCCATTGCCAATATTGACACTTACTTTGTTACACCAGAACCCGCCACTTGGTCTCCCGCCTTAGCGCGTTTCGTCGATACGTTACGCCAGGAAGCCAAGCTATAACTCTGCCCCACTCTTCATCTCATGTCTTTTGAGCAATCAAGTATGCGTGCAGTTCAGGATGTTGGTCATACTCTAGATGCTTACATACCGCGCCAAGCTTTATCAGCAGGGATAAAAACCCGTTAGTACCGAGCGATGAGTAGTAAACCGCTGGCCCCATGAAGCTGTCGGTGTGATCAGCGGGTTCATCGGTGCCACCGAAGGAGAAGATAAATACGCCACCTTCGTTCAGGCTATTAATAATTTTGGCTATCACAGCTTCCTGCTGAGCGAGAGGAATATGCCAGATGCTATCCCACGCAGTAATGACATCGTAGTTGCCCGGCAGTTGCCACTGACAAATATCCTGGTGGTGAAAAGTCACGCTTGGATGCTTCTGTTTAGCCAGCCGCAACATTTCAGCAGAGATATCAACACCTTCTGGTGTAAAGCCTTCCTGCTGTAGCAGATCAATAAAGCGCCCCGTGCAACCACAGCCAATATCCAGCGCCCTGCCTCGATTCTTCACAAACGATAGCGCTCTTTTGTGCGCGTCTATACCGTTCGTGAGGTTAAATTTTTCGCTCTGCCAGAGATGGGTAATCTGATTGTATGCACGGCCAATATCGGCGGGAGTCATCGGAGCCCTTTTTAAGACGAGATTACTGAACGATCTCCTCAATCGATCGTTTGCCATCCAGCAATGTGTATTCCTGGTTAATTATGCTCGACGTTTGCACCACATGCAGCAGCGCGTGCGCAACGTTAGCCCGGGAGATTTGGTTATCACCCGCCTCATCCATTGAGCTAGCAAACTGGCGGCTGGCTATTTCGTCGGTCAGGCGTCCTGGTTTAAGGATCACATGAGGGATATCGCTTCTGCGTAAGTGCGCATCGGCAGCGAATTTAGCCGCCATGTAGGGGCGCAACTTTTCCGGTGCTTCCAGCGGGTTTTCTGCTCTCATGGCACTAACCATGATATAGCGAGAGAGACCTTTTTGACTGGCCACATCGGCTGCGCGAATGGCGCCAAAAAGATCAATCATCAACGTTTTATCTGGCCCGGTATGCGGGCCAGACCCCGCAGTAAAGACGGCTTGGTCGCAACCTTCAAAGGCATGTTCAAATTCACCTTCTAAATCGGCTACAACGCTTTCAATGCCACGCTCGTTAAACCACGCTGCCTGCCCTTCGCTGCGAATCATTGCTTTGACAGGTGTGCCCGCCTGCTGCGCCAGCTCGCAAAACTGTTTACCAATCTGTCCGTTTGCACCAATGACTAGCGTCGTCATACTTTCTCCTTTTGAATGGCTCTCAATACTCTGAATGCAGGCGCTTTTGTTTAATTCAACCCTTGTAGCTTAGGCACCTACCTCAAGCCCTTGCCAACCATACTTCTCTACCAATGCTTTCAACTGCGGCGGTCGGTAACGGCTGTCGCGCTCGTAACGAGCTTTTACGCTGGGGTGAATCAAGGTGGGCTTATTTTGAACCACTAGCGGTCGATCTAAGGGTTGCTTGAAGCGATAAACATGCTTACGCGAGCGGTGGACCTGACCATTAGCTCCATCGGTTAGCTCATTGTGAATATGCGGCTCAGTCATCAGTCCCGCCGCTTTCGCTTCATCCAGCATCCAGGCAAGTGGGGTATCAGAGGCTTGAATGCCGTTTTGATCAGGCTTGTATGAACCGCCAACATCTGCATGAACCCCAGCAAACCATACTTGCTTTAGATCAACACTCGGCCGCGGTGTCCAAAGGGTAGGAATGAAGTCCTCGCGCTTTTCATCAATGGCAAGTGCATGGCGAGCAATGGCGACGTTGGAGCCCATTTTGGTGTCGTAGAATTCATCATCGCTTTCAAACAGCCCCATGATACTGAATGGTATACCGAGAGCCCCTACCGTATCCCAAACGCCGATAAAGTGAATATTGCTGGCAGGCTGACAATAGGTGGCCCGAAAACGCTTCGACGTCTCACCACTAGGGTGATGCGATGGCGTTGGGCTTTTGTAAATTTTCCAGGCTTCTACAATAAGGCGCGCATCACTGCGCTGGAGAATACCGCAATTGTTAATTAACCCACTAAGCGCCCTCACGGTGTAAGCGCCTCGGCTAAAACCAAACAGGTAGATGTTGTCGCCTGGGGCGTAATTTTGAACGATATAGCGATAGCCATCTAAGATATTCTTGTGAATACCTGACCCCGTAGCACCGGCGGTGATGCTGTTATGATACGAGCCAATCCCCCAGTCATAAAACACATGCTGTTTAATGTTCCCTCTTTTGGGAGCTACTGCGCGTGCCAGTTTTAAAACGTTGCTGGGAAAGTCGTTTTGAAGATCTTCTTCCGGGCGATTCCAGGTGCCGTCGGCACATATCACGATATTGGCCATACTTAATGCCCTCCACCGGCCGCTGTTTCGACTTCAGTAGTTAGCAGCTACCGATCTCGTTCGCTTCAGTGTTGGCTTAAACTCTACCGATGAGGATAGACCACAAACGCCAGCTTGTTGCCGTCGGGGTCTCGCACGTAGGCTGAATAAAACCCTGCGCCATATTGAGGACGATAGCCAGGTGCACCTTCATTGCTGCCCCCGTTGTGCATGGCTAAATGATAGAGCGTATCGACTTCTTTGGGGTCAGCAAATTGAAACGCTGTCATGCTGCCGTTGCCAACGCTAGCGGGATAACCATTAAAGGGGAAACCAACAAAAAACCTTGGCACATTGACATCATCGGGGTCGCCGAAAGAAACACAGGCGTCATCTTGCCAACACACGTCCAGCTCCATTGTGTTGAACAACGGAACATAAAAGTGAAGCGCACGCGCTAGGTTATGCGTTCCCACCATCGTGTAAGCAATCATTATGGTTACCTCTATTATCTATCTCCTTAGGGAACACCCGCAACACTCTGCCCGCTGGGCTATCGGTGAGAAGATAAACTGCCCCATCCAGGCCGACTCGTACATCGCGAATGCGCTTTTCTAACTCGCCTATATAAAGTGCTATTACTGAGTAAGCGATGAAAAAGCATCCACTTAAGAATAGCTGATGTTGTGTCGGGTTAAGCGTTGAATGGCACGCTCACCTGTCAAAGCGTGCCTTCCTTTAATAAGCATAAACAGATCACCTATTTGGCATTTGTGTAGTGAGACCTGTAGGATAATTGAACAACTGTTCAGTTAAGGAGTTTTTATGCAACGACATCCGTTGATTGCTGCCGTTTCACTGGGTCTTTTTGCTGGTGCTGCTACGTCCACTGCACTCGCAGAGGCAACGCCACTAGAGCAGCAGCTAAAGGATCTGGAGTCGTTTCAGGTGATCGCTCATCGCGGCGCCAGCGGACATGCGCCGGAAAGCACCATGGCAGCCTATGAATTGGCTCACGAGTGGGGTGCTGATTACTTGGAACTGGACGTCCAGCTAACCTCCGATGGTAAGTTAGTGGTATTCCATGATGATACTATCGATCGTACAAGTGACGGCGAAGGCAATATTAATGATTACACACTAGAAGAGCTAAAGGCACTGGATAGTGGTACCTGGTTTAACGAAGCCAATGCCGACAAAGCAGATACAGCCTTTGAAGGAGCACAAATACTCACACTGGAAGAGCTATTTGAGCGCTTTGGTCATGATGCTCGTTACTACATTGAAACCAAGTCCCCCCTGTTAAACCCAGGTTTAGAAGAAGCCCTGGTTGAGACACTTGAAAACCATGAAATGATTGAAAATGGCCGAGTGCTGGTGCAATCGTTTGAACAGGGTAGCCTACTCAAAGTACGTGAGCTTAATGAACATGTCCCACTCATTCAGTTAGTGTGGTACTCGCCAAGCGAGGAAGATAGTGACCGCTTAGTGGAGTGGACAGGCGTTACACCAGCGCCAGCAGAGATTACTGATGAAGACTTTCAGGCAATCGCAGAGTACGCGGCGGGTATCGGCACTAACGTAACGTATAAAGGCGAAGACGTTATTGATGCTGGCTTTATCAGCCAGGCGCAGGAAAATGGCCTTCCTGTTCACATTTACACTATCAACGAAACTGATGAGATGCAGCGTTTACGGGGCTGGGGCGTCAACGGTTTATTTACCGATTACGCTGACCGGCTTCTTGAACTTGAGGACTAACCCATCGTTGCTTCATCACTCTTCACGCCCGGCTTTGACCGGGCGTTTTAGTTGATTGGAGTGAATCTGCGTAACACATCAAAAATGCGTGTAAAATTAGCAATAACTTATTTTACACACGAGCCATACTTTCGTCGTGGGCCGTTTCGTTGATTGTGATGTAGGTAAGTTCAACAAAATTGATGTAGGGTTTAAAAATTGTGCTGTTTCCACTTGCCAATGCTGGGCCGAAGCTCAAAAGAGTTCATTCGCCATCACACAGAGTACTTATAAAACAATAGTTTACCTCTAAAGACTGAAGAGGAGTAAGCGTCATCATTTCACACACATATAGCGTGCTAGTACGAATGGCATGGTGCATGGACTTGGCGTTCAGCAAGCGATGGACAAGACTCGCGCTATGCCGTTTCTTTACTTGATACCTATCGCTTTCCAACGAATCACACGTGGCCCCGTGTGGCTGTTGCTGGCTTTTCTTTTTGCCGGACATACCCATGCACAATCCGGTGATCAGGACGCTTCCATACTTCTAGTGGCGCACCCAACGGTCGCCACGCAATGGCTAAACCGTGACACGACACGTGCTATGTTTGCCATGCGTCAACGTACGTGGCCTGACGGCGATGCAGTACAAGTGTTTGTGCTGCCAAACCGAGACCCTGTACATGCTCGCTTCACAAAAGAGCAGCTCGCCGTTTACCCACACCAGCTACAATTGGCATGGGATCGCATGGTGTTTTCTGGCATGGGGCAAGCGCCTAATCGCGTTGCTGATCAGCTCGAAATGCGCGAGAAGGTTGCCAATACTCCCGGCGCGCTGGGATATCTTGAAAGGGAGTATCTGGATGAAAATGTCCAAGTTATTTCAATGGAATGAACATTTGTCCGTTACCCGCAAGCCCACCACATTCGCACTCGCAAGCTTGTTAGCGTTGCCTGTTTGCTCGTCTGCCTGGGCAAACGAAAGCATGCTCGACACGCTGCAAGTGCATGGGTTCCTGAGCCAGGCACTGATCATCACTGACGAAAACGATTTCTTCGGCAGCAGTAGTGATAATGCGGGAAGTCTGGAATATACCGAGATAGGCATTAACGCTTCTGTTCGCCCTCACCGCAATGTGCTGGTGGCCGCTCAGGTGCTTAGCCGTCGCGCTGGCGGTGAAACTAGCGATGCTATCCCAACGCTAGATTACGGCGTGGTGGACTATCAGATGGTCTCCAACCAGCAGCGCACACTTGGCCTTCAGATAGGTAGATTTAAAAACCCCTTTGGTCTTTATAACCAAACCCGTGACGTGGCTTTCACGCGACCCAGCATCTTATTGCCACAGTCGATCTATTTTGATCGAACTCGCTCACTGGGCATAGCGGGCGATGGTGCCAGTATTTACCATGAAGAAAGAACCCAGTCAGGCGTTTTTCGCTTTCAAGCAGGCGTTGGTAAAGCACGCATAGAAGACGATGTGGATCTAGCGCTTGGGCTGGAGCGTTTTCCGGGGTCGTTCCAAGCGGGCTCTTCTGCGATTGGCCAAATACGCTATGAGGACGATGGTGGGCACTTTCTGATGGCCCTCAGCACCGCTAGCGCGAACGCCGACTATGAAGACTCTCAACCTCCATTAAATAATGGCAGCTTCCAGTTTCAGCCTTGGGTATTTTCATTGCAATACAATGACGAGCTGTGGAGCTTAACCTCTGAGTATGCGCTGAGAACGATTGAACTAGATGGCTTTAATCCCGCCATTGACCAGAAAAAAACCGGCGAAAGCTGGTATGTGCAATATACGCGCCGCATGGACAATGACTGGCAGTGGTTAATTCGCTTCGATCGCTTGGTAAACGACCGAAATGACCGTTCAGGCACTGCCTACGAACAGAATGGCTTAGGCCCTGCCCATTCCCAATTTGCTGATGACATTACCTTTGGCGTTCAATGGACGCCCAGGCCCAACCTGATGTTGGCAGGTGAATTTCATCATGTGGATGGTACTGGCTGGCTACCCTTACACAAGGACGCCGAGGCGTCGGAAACAAGTCGGCACTGGAATATGCTGCTCTTCCAGCTTTCACTGCGCTTTTAGCATTACCTGAACGGGATACGCAGAGATGACCACACGTTCGTCCTCTAAAGCGCGCCATCGGCTTAGTTTGACTTGGCGTGTTATCGCGCTGAGTAGCCTATTACTGTTAGTGCTTGTAGCACTCTTTATCTGGTTAGGCCAACACCATCTTACTCAGCAGTTAGAAGGTAGCCGTATAGAAAGCCATGAGCGGCAGCAGCGCGAAATACGCTTAGCGATGCAACGCTCATCAGATAACTTACGCCAGTTAGCGGGGTTAACCGCTGCGGCGCCGGAGCTGGGAAGCGCTCTGCAAGATAATAACCAGGATGAGTTAGCCGATGTATTAAGAGCGCAGTGGCCTTCTCTGCAATTAGAAGCGGGGATTGATGAAATCTTTGTTTTTAATACCCAAGGAGTGAGAGTTGGCTACTCAGGCACCAACGATCCTCTTATTGACCTGCCCATCCAAGGCTGGATAGGCAGTGTATTGACCACAGAATCTCCCATTACGACACTGCGCTGCGCAATGACATGCCAGCAGTTCGCTGCGGTTCCCATTCTGATGGAGGGCGCTAGCATCGGAATGGTTGTGTTGTCGCGCTCACTTGCTGACGTTACGCGACAAGCTAAAGAAGTCTCCAATAGCGAAATTGCACTGATGGTGACAGGCCGCATTGCTGGACAAACCCCTGCCGAGGCCCCCCTGCTGGCCGACTGGAACGGTCATATTTTAGCGCTAACGAACCGCGACCAGACACTCTCTGTCCTCCAGCGCGCATCTAAAGGCGTCCTTCTGAATCAACTAGTTCACATGCCTTTCGGCCTTGAATACATGGACCGTTATTTTGAATTAAGCGCGGTGTATATGGAGGAGGACGCCGACTGGCGGAGCACTGGGTATTTCCTGCTTATTTCAGATATCACCCCTCAGATCGCGGCTATTCGCACAGCGACAAACACACTGCTTGTGGTGGGCGTAGTTGGCTGGTTAGCTGCCGAGCTATTATTGTTGATGATTTTATTAGGCCCAATGGCTCGACTAAGACGGGTCGCTGGGCTATTACCCGCGCTGGCAAACGGTGAGTTTCGGCGTGTGAGGGATAAACTTCCCTTTTCTTGGCGGCATTTTTCCAACGAAATAGATAGCTTGGAAGACTCCACCCGTGAACTTTCTCACCAATTAGAAGCATTGGAACAGAGCGTTCAAGAGCATAGTGGGCAGCTAGCCGAGCGCGTTGATGAGCTGGCCAAAGAGCGAGATTTTGTTAATAGCCTGCTCGATACTGCACAAGTCTTTATTGTTGTTCAAAATAGCACGGGGCGTATCCAACTGATTAATGGCTACACGCTAGAAAGGCTAGGGCTGAAAGACACAGATATCGTTGGACGCCATTTCTCTGACATCTTTGATCAAGATGCTCGCTTGGCATTGCCTGATGGCAACGAGAATGAAACTAAGAGTGATGCCAATGACCGTACTGTGCCTCACCTAAGTGCTCCCAACCAGGAAGAAAAGACATTTCAAACTTCGGATAAACGCTCGTTTACCGTCGTTTGGTATCACGCTTTTTTGGCAAATAGTAACGACCACAATGCTTCTAAAATATCCGTTGGACTAGACATTACCGAGCGTAAAACTGCTGAAGCACGTTTGACATGGCTTGCTGAACACGACCCATTAACGGAGCTCTATAATCGTCGCTATTTTCAAGCTGCTTTGCAGCACACTATCGCTAATCAAGCCGAAGGCGCTGTTTTACTGTTAGACCTAGACCAGTTTAAAGAGATCAACGAACTCAGTGGCCACCATGTAGGTGACCGCCTATTACGAGAAGTCGCTGATACGCTTTTCTTAAACCTTAGCCAGCGAAGCATTATTGCCCGCCTCGGTGGTGATGAGTTTGCCCTACTGCTGGAAGATATTAACAGCGAACAGGCAATTAACGTGGCGGAGTACATTTCTCAGTTGCTGGGCGGCCTTGGCTTTACAGCCGCCGGAAGAAAACATCATGTTTCTGCCAGCATTGGTATCGCGCTGTTCCCCGTTAATGGGCAAACGCCAGCTGACCTATTAGCGAGTGCCGATATGGCCATGTACAAAGCGAAAGAGAGCGGCAATCAACACTGGTACCTTCTCAGGCAGGCAGAAAATGCTAAAGATGAGCTTCAAGAACGCGTCTATTGGGTAGAGCGGCTACACAAAGCGCTAGAAAACGACGAATTTGAACTGTGGGCACAGCCCATTGTGCGGCTCAAGGACCGTGATATTAAGCATTACGAAGTATTGCTACGTATGCGCAATGACGATGGAAGCTTGGTCTCTCCGGCACAATTTATACCTGTTGCTGAGCAAAGCGGTTTAATTGTTCAAGTTGACCGTTGGGTGCTGCACCATAGCTTAGAAGCACTGACATCGCTGCAAAAAGAGGGCTTATCGTTGGCTGTGAACTTATCAGGCCAATCTTTACATGATTTAGGTTTAAAACAATACCTAGCCGACCAATTAAAAATCAGCGGCGCTGATCCCCATCATCTCATTTTAGAAGTAACAGAAACGGCTGCAATAACAGATTTCTCAACAGCCCGCAACGTGCTACAAACCGTAAGAGACTTAGGCTGCCGAACGGCGCTAGATGACTTTGGAATTGGATTTAGCAGTTTTCACTATCTAAGTCAGCTCCCTGTGGACTATATTAAAATCGATGGCTCTTTTATTCGCAGCTTACTTATCGATACAGATAGCCACACGCTTGTCAAAGCAATTGCCGATATCGCAAGAGGCTTCGGGAAGCAAACTATTGCTGAATTTGTCGATCAAGAAGCACTGATACCTGTTCTTCTTTCATATGGCATTCAGTATGGACAGGGCTATCACCTGGGGAAACCTGAAAAAATTCGACTATAGTAAGCAGCGGCACTCAAAAGGAAGCAACTGATGCTAGCTGAGAAAACCACCCAAGGGAGAGAGTTTGACGATAAAAGTAATCATAAGGAGATGATTGATAAATTTATCGATGAATATCATTTTTTTATTGCTAACACCCATGACCAAAAGCAACGCGCCTTTCGACTGCGACATGATGTTTTTTTAAAAGAATTCCACTACGAAATGCGTGAAGATGAGGCACGTTTATACGAGTCCGATGAGTACGACGATTACTCAGTTCATTGCCTTATAGAGCACAAACGTAGCGGCATTCTTGCAGGCTGCGTTCGATTAGTCATGCCCTTAAGCGGCAACGCTAGCCCACCCGATCATTTACCTGTTCAAAACAAAGGGGAGCTGTTACTTAACCATCCCACATTAACGCCGTTTAAGCTACCGACGCTAGAGACGTGTGAAGTATCGAGATTAGCTATTTCTAAAAACTTCAGAACGCGAAAATCCCACACTCCAGAAGAAGCAGCGGGTGAAGAAATCGTTTTATTTTCGCAAGATGAGGCAAAGACATTTTCACTCGTCGCATTGGGACTTTTTTTATGCACCTACTCTATTGTTGGCTTAACTAACCGCCGTCACGTTTTTGCAATGATGGAGCCTCGCCTTCCCCGCTTATTAGCGATATCAGGTTTTAAGTTTACCAAAGTGAGCGAACCGATTGTGTATCACGGCACTCGACATGCTTATTACATTGACTATCATGTGGCGAAAAAAGAGATGAGCGAGCGCCTGATCCCGTTATACGAACATATCGTAACAACATTAAAGCCTCAGATCGCTCACACATTTATCTATTAACGCGTTTTTTAAACCTGGCTCGTTCGACCATTTAAGAAAGCGCCGTTTGTCTAAAATCCTGAACTGAAACGCTGGCGAATTTTTCTAAGAAAAACACCAGCGTTTCAGGGTGCTGAAAGCGGCGTTCAAATGTCTCTTGCCCATTTTTACCGCGCCGTGTCACTTTGGCATGATATTGACTGCCTATTTTAGCGACATTAACGCTATTTTCTTGCTCACCTTCACAATGAACAGCAGATAAGGGCGAAGCGCTATCAAGCAATTTGGTAAGCTGCTTTGCAGCGTCTGCTTCTACAGGCGTTGCCCACAGAGGCTGATCACGCTTGCCGTAGTGAAACAGCACTATGATTAGCATCACCGAGAAGATACTGCTTGTTAGCATCCAGGTAAGCGCAACGCTGGAAACCGGCATGGTGAAGACCACTAGCAACTGCCCTACTGCCATGACTGCCAGTACCACGGCTAGAGGTTGCCACATACGGGGGTTCATAAACCCACGTTTCAGTATGTAGCCCCATAGCCCTACCACGGCGAGCGTTCCCAGCGCGAGGTGAGCCACCGCAAACGGCGTACCCCCGCCTGAGAAAATAGCCACTAGCCCGATAAGTGGAAGCAGGCTGTAAAAAGCCGCTAGCAGGTAATAAGCGCGCTGAAGGTTCATCAATAGCTCCTTTTATTGTTATCGGCTCTACTCTTGGTATGCAACCAGTATAGATGAACACGGTAAGCGTGCAGCGCAAGAAAGCTGTCCTTTTAAACGCCTTGCCACACGGTAACGATCGCCTCAGCTTCTTTTCATACTCGGTTCGTTTGTTACTTCATTTCAAAGCCACGCTTAACTAAAAAGTCACGCATGTGAGGACGCAGTTTTGAATCGAAGAGCGGCGTCAGGTTATGTGACCAGTCAGTCGTTTTGTTGCCAGTACTGCGTGTTTGGTAGTACGCCTGCATAGTGCTGTCAAAAGCCTCGACGTGATCAGTATCTTCACGGTAAGTATCTTCCTTGAGAATAGCCTCCACCGATAAGCGCGGTTTAACCTCAGGATCATGAGCCGGATAGCCAAGGCACATACCAAACACCGGATAAACATGGTCGGGCAAGTGCAAAAGTTCGCTGACCGCTTGAGGATTGTTGCGGATACCACCGATATAACAAATCCCAAGCCCTTCAGATTCGGCGGCCACTGCAACGTTTTGTGCCATCAGGGCAGTATCAACGGTGGCGACCAACAGCTGTTCGGTCATGCCTCGTTCAACGTTGGCGCCTGTCCGCTCGGAAGCCTCTGTGGGGCGCTTCATGTCCGCACAAAAAACTAAAAATACCGCACTACTTGCGACATACCCCTGGCCACCGGCGTATTCAGCAATTTTTTCGCGGTTAGCTGAGTTTTTGACATTAATAATAGTGTAGGCCTGCACATGGCTCGATGTCGCTGCGGCTTGGCCCGCTTTGATGAACTCTAACAGCAGCCCACGCGGAATTTCCTGATCGGTAAACTTGCGTATAGAACGGTGGGATTGAAGCAGTTTGATAACATCATTCATTTCATCTAGCCTCTTAATGCTTAATATAACGGATATTAATACTAAATTGCCCCCGCCTATTTGGCGGCTCAATGCTTTTGCTCCTCAATTCAGGTTTAACGCATGCTATTGATAGCAAGCTATACTAAAAGAAGCCATTGGGTCACCCCTAAGATAAATAACGCCGCTAGGAAGCCGATATGTCTAACGCCCCTCACACTCCGCCAGGGCAGGAATGGAATGCCAGCCACTATGCGGAACACGCGAATTTCGTTCCCACGTTGGGAAGCGATGTAATGAAGCTTTTAGCGCCACAGCCTGGCCAGCGTATATTGGATCTTGGATGTGGTGATGGTGCACTCACCGAACGCATCATTCAATTAGGTGCCGATGTGCTGGGTGTCGATGCTTCCGCTGAGATGGTCGCCGCCGCCCAACAGCGCGGGGTAACTGCTAGGGTTATTGATGGGCATCAGTTGCCCTTTGACCAAGAGTTCGATGCCGTCTTCAGCAACGCGGCGTTGCACTGGATGCTGGATCCACAAACGGTACTGGCCGGCGTAAAACGCGCGCTAAAACCCGGTGGGCGTTTTGTTGCAGAGTTTGGTGGACATGGCAACGTAGCTGCCATTTGTACAGCGCTTATTGCCTCGCTGCAGTTTCGTGGCATTAGCTCACGAGGTCGTCATCCTTGGTACTTCCCCACCCCGGAAGAGTACACAAACTTGCTTCAAACAGCGGGCTTTCATGTCGATTCTATCGAGTTAATACCTCGACCCACACCGCTACCCACCGGTATCGCTGGCTGGCTCGAAACCTTTGCAAGCCCGTTTTTGCACGGGTTAGATGAAGACCTGCAAGTAGCCATTATTGATAATACGATTAACCTGCTCTCCCACAGCCTAAGTGATGGACAAGGGAACTGGACAGCCGACTATGTCAGACTGCGAGTCTCTGCCCACCTGTAACAGCCTCGACACTCAATAGCAGCAGTGCGAGAACCCCACCGTTAGTCAACGGTGGGGTTGCGTTTATGGCGCTAGGCTAGCTGGCATTAGCTTTTGAAAGTCGTTACGCAGCTGAATCTTTCAGCGTTGCCATATCAATGACAAAACGATAGCGCACGTCACCTTTTTCCATACGTTCAAGGCCCTCGTTGATGTTGTTAATGTCTAACATCTCAATATCGCAAGTGATGTTCTGCTCTGCACAAAGTTTAAGCAGCTCTTCCGTTTCAGCGATACCACCAATCAGCGAGCCAGCTACCACGCGACGCTTAAACACTAAATTGAAAGCTTCAATAGCAGGTTCAATCGGTTCTAGCAGGCCGACAATAATATGCGTGCCGTCGTATTTCAAAGAGGTAAGGTAAGGATTTAAATCGTGCTGAACTGGGACGGTATCCAGCATGAAATCGAACGTTTCTGCGACAGCATCCATCTGCGCTTGATCACTAGACACCACTACGTGATCCGCACCATTGCGCTTAGCTTCTTCTACCTTGGCATCCGAGCGAGTAAAGACCGTCACTTCCGCACCCAGTGCTTTCGCCAATTTCACGCCCATATGGCCAAGACCACCCATGCCAATCACACCCACTTTGTGGCCTTTGCCAACACCATAGTGTTTTAGTGGCGAGTACGTCGTAACACCTGCACAGAGAATGGGTGCTGCGGATGCTAGATCAATACCCTCTGGCATTTGCAGCACGAAATGCTCGCTAACCACGATAGCATCTGAATAGCCGCCTTGAGTGAGAGCGCCGTCTTGGCGGTCAGGGCTACCGTAGGTCATCGTGAACCCTTCCAGACAGTACTGCTCCACGCCATTTTTACAGGCAGAGCAGGTGCGGCAAGAGTCGACCATGCAGCCAACGCCAACCAAGTCACCCGCTTTAAAGCGGGTCACCTCACCACCAACCGCGGTTACACGGCCCACTATCTCATGGCCAGGTACCAAAGGGTATTGGCTCATACCCCAGTCATTTCGGGCAAAGTGCAGGTCACTATGGCAAACACCACAGTATAGAATTTCAATGGCCACATCGTCTGGACGTGGCTCACGACGATCAAAGGTGAACGGAGCAAGTGGTTTGTCAGCCGAGAAGGCAGCATAAGATTTTGCTTGGCTCATGGAAACTCCTTAATAAGCATTCCGCATAGGCGGGAAAGTGCTTCCATTATTCGCTGCTAGGCATTGGATAGCGATGAGCGAAGCTACGTTTTTTTTGCTCATTTCTCTTTCTACATGCGATAAAATAACAAAAAATCTCAAAAAAACATCATAATTGTCGTTCAGCTTTAATAGCCATTCAGGTTTGGAGTTTCCATGGTGGCCAGTACCACTCTCGCAGGTAACGCACTTGCTGATTTAATCTTACCGCTAGTAACAGGTGACGGAATAAGCATTTCTCGATTGCCCAGAGTAGGCTTACTTTGCCTAGGACGGCGCCAGGAACGTACCCCGCTGATGTACGAACCTAGCTTAATTATCATCGCCCAGGGCCGCAAAATAGGTTACCTAGGCGATCGAGAGATACACTACAACCCTGGCCACTATCTCGTGCAAACTCTACCGCTACCCTTTGAGTGTGAAACTTATGGCTCGCCAGAAGCGCCTCTGCTAGGTGTATCAGTAAAGTTAGACCCAGCGTTACTAAGTGAAATGGTCACTGCCATGGGCGACATGAGCCATTCAAACCTCGCTCCGAAGCCGATGGCTTCAGTGGCGATGAATGACGGCATGCAAGCCGCAGTGCTACGCCTAGCACACGCCTTACACGACGAAGTAGAGTGCACCGCCATGGGCGAAGCTAGAGTAAGAGAGGTGGTGTTTGAAGCATTAAAAGGCGAACAAGGCCCTGCTTTGCGTGCCCTGGTTAAAGGGCACGGTCACTATTCGCGTATTGTGCATGTGCTATCGCAGTTGCACGCTCATTTTGCCGAGGACTTTACCGTCGAACAGTTAGCCCAGCAGGCCAATATGAGCATATCGACGTTTCATCAGCACTTTAAACAGATTACGCGCTCGTCTCCCGCGCAATATTTAAAGCGACTGCGCCTACTTAAGGCACAGCAACTTTTATTGCAGGATAGCCACAACGTGAACCAAGCGGCACAGGCGGTCGGTTATCGCAGCGTGCCTCAATTCAGCAGAGACTATAAGCGCTACTTTGGCGCATCACCGCTGCAGCATAGGCGTAAGGAACAGGCGCTGCGTGCTTAGCCATACCCGCTTACTACTCCACCTTGTTTGGAACAATTTTCCTGAACACGCTTATTTAGCAAAAATCTGGCGCTGGTCTTTGAACGCTTTAAACTCCAGGGCATTACCACAGGGGTCGAGCAGGAACATCGTAGCTTGCTCACCTACTTCGCCTTTAAAGCGAATGTATGGCTCAATCACAAAATCGGTATCCCTTGCCTTTAATCGCTCGGCTAAGGCTTCCCATTCATCCCACTCTAGAATTACGCCAAAGTGCGGTACCGGTACGTTGTGGCCATCGACCGGGTTAGTGTGAGCGCTCTGTTGGCCTGGTGTTTTCGGATGTTCATGAATCACCAACTGATGGCCGAAGAAATTAAAGTCGACCCAGTGATCGCTAGAGCGTCCTTCTTCCAGACCAAATACATCGTTATAAAATGTTCGGGCTAGAGCGACATCGTAAACAGGGATGGCTAGATGAAAAGGCGAAAGGCTCATGGTTATCTCCTATTGCAGCGGTTTTATTCGTTGCGTTATTTTCGATGGCCAGCCGCGTTGTGCTGCCACTGTATAGCCATCCTAGATCGCGTCATGTAAAAATAAAATCAATTGTTATTTAACCACTTTTGAAACACGTTTTAGATCACTCATTTAAAAAGAGCTTAAAGCATGAACCCCGAAGACCTTGAGAAGCTGGTAACGCACACCATGCCCTTTGGCAAATACGAAGGCTGGCTTATTGCCGATTTGCCTGGCCCCTATTTGAACTGGTTTGCTCGGGAAGGATTTCCAAAAGGAGAAATTGGTCAACTCCTACATTTAATGCATGAAATTGACCACAATGGTTTGAGCGACTTGCTAAACCCGCTGCGCAAAAATTGACCTTTCCGCCAAAACTAACAGCGGCACCATTCTTTAATGGCCTGCTCACGCTCGGAATAGTAAAACGCTTCCTGTTGGGAGGAGGATGAAGGAAAACGCCCCAACTCCGCGGCAAGCTCAAAAAAACCTGCTGCCGGAAGGCCTTTTCCACTACGGCTAATTACAAGCGTTGCAATAAAGGGCTTTTCAGCGGCGGCGTCTTCCCTCATTAGCTGTTCAAGTGCTTGTGCGATACGCTGAATAGTCTTGGGTGGCGAAAGGCCTAGCGCGTTCGCCGCTTGCTGATAGGTTATCGGTAAAGCACTGCTCGGGGTCGTCGCCAGTAGCTCTCGCAAGGGTGGTGCTAATGCAGTTGCTGATGTCATGCTTACTTCAATCTCTCAAATTGTAAAACACTCAAATTGTACAAACTGACTATCCACGCTAGATCTATTTGCATTACTGCTAACAGCAGCATAGTAGTGTGTCTTAGCCACCCCGTCTAACCAAGACAGATGCGCTACTGCAACCTATGCTAGGTAGATCAACACCGTATTCATAATGAGGGAAGACATATGGCAAAGGAGCGCTCAGATCGCTCGCTCAAAGGGGGCATTTGGCCAACGCTGCTGGCTTGGCTCAGCGTTATTGCACTGGTGGCATCTGCTCTGCTAATGGCTGGTGCTGGGCCAGCCTATCGTTGGGAGTTGATTAGCCTGGGCGACGCCTTCAACCTGATGCGCAATGGTGTCTATGCAGCAACCGCTGCCGTAGCAATAAGCGTCCTGCTGTTGCTAATCAGTGTGTTTACTCGCCGTATTGGCGCAGGCGTGGTGGCAATCTTTGTCATCGCAACTACTGCCGCGTTGTTGTATATGCCATGGCAGCAGTGGCAGCGTGCGCAGCAGGCTCCTGTCATACATGACATTACCACCGACACCCAAAACCCTCCTGACTTTGTCGCGTTAAGAGACGCCCGCGAGGCAGCACCTAATGAGGTTGATTATCCTGGAGAAGCTACAGCGCGTCAGCAACAAAATGCTTATCCTAATGTGCAGCCTTTACAAGTAACCGCGCCTAAAGCGACCGTTCTTGCGGCAGCTCAGGCAGAAGTAGAAGCGTCTAGCTGGCAGATAGCAGCGATAACAGGGAACACTATCGAAGCTACCGCGACAACCCGCTGGTTTGGCTTCGAAGATGACGTCGTCATTCGCCTTACTGAGCGACAAAACGGCGTGCAGGTGGATATGCGCTCAGCATCACGGCTAGGTGCCAGCGATGTCGGCACCAACGCACGACGTATCGAGACCTTCCTGGATAATTTAGGTAAGCGATTAGAGTAGCGGTCTTAGCTGAAACAGGCTTGATCTACCGACTGATTTAACGGTAGCAAAACAGTTTCAATGCATCTGATTAGTACGCGTGGCAGCTTCTCTGCTCAAAATTTGCTGCGCATCTAATGAGCCAATTGCCACTTCCACGCTTTTTGGAATATCACCGCTAAGCTGAAGCGCTTGGTAGCGCAACGCGCAGACACGCAAAAATGAGGTGAAATTGCCAAGATCGTGTCCAGCATCGATCGACTCATGATAAAGCCGCGTGATGAGTTGGGCCGTGTTCATCCCATCACGTTGAGCCATCTCTTCTAGAAGGTGCCAGAAGTAGTTTTCCATGCGAACGCTGGTCACCATGCCATCAATGCGCAGCGAGTGTGTGGCGCTACGCCATAGCTCAGGGTCTGCATCAATAAACAGTTTGCACATTGTTATGCTCTCTCTGCTATCGAGTAAATTGCCTGCTCTTCAGCATAGCGGCTAACAGAAAACACGCCCAGCAGCGTTGAACTCGATATCGCTGGGCGCGAAAGGAACACCTGTCAGTACCTACTTATCCAATAGCGCCATAAACTGAGCAAGCCATGCAGGGTGTGCAGGCCAGGCAGGCGCAGTGACCAAGTTGCCATCCGTCACCGCATCGGTGACCTCCAGGTTTGCGAAGTGGCCGCCGGCAAGTTCCACTTCTGGCTGGCAAGCAGGATAAGCCGAACACTTCTTGCCTTCTAGCACCTTCGCCGCTGCCAGCAACTGAGCGCCGTGGCAGATAGCAGCGACCGGCTTCTGTGTGTCAAAGAAGTGCTTCACCATCGCCAGTACATCTTGGTTTAAGCGCAAGTATTCAGGTGCACGACCACCGGGAACCACCAAGGCATCGTAGTCAGCGGGGTTAATCTTGGCAAAGTCGGCGTTTAGAGCGAAACGATGACCGGGCTTTTCGGTGTACGTTTGGTCTCCTTCAAAATCATGAATGGCCGTTGCCACGGTATCGCCGGCGACTTTGTCGGGACACACCGCGTCGACTTGGTGCCCAACCGCCATCAGCGCTTGGAAAGGCACCATCGTTTCGTAATCTTCAGTGAAATCACCGGTAATCATTAAAATACGCTTGCTGCTCATCTCAGTTCTCCTTGTCGTTATCTGTTGAGGTGCAGAGCACACGCGTGGCGTGTGAAATGAGAGTAGCAAGCGCAGCTATACAGCGGGTAGTAAACCACTACTACATGTGAAAAACGGCATTACTCGCCCGCCTAAGGTGAACGTCATCAACCAAACTGGTGGCAGCGCTGCTCATGTAGACATTTAGGCATGCCAACACCATGGGGGTAACGTCATGACAGGTAGCAGGTCGCAGGCCTCAAAGCGGTACCTCTGAGCTAAGTGTGCTAGCCTTACGAGCCACATGCGACATAGAGGAACTGAATGCTCACTATCTCAACTAACGTGACGATAGCGGACTGGGAAATCGATATCAGTCAGATCAGGGCTCAAGGCTCGGGTGGCCAAAACGTCAATAAAGTCGCCTCTGCGGTACATTTACGTTTCGATATTCAAAGCTCTACGCTACCGCCGGTTTATAAAGAGCGCTTAATGGCGCTGTCTGATCAGCGTATTAGTAAAGAGGGCGTGGTGATTATCAAAGCCCAAAGTTATCGCACCCTGGAATTGAACAAGGAAGATGCTCTTGCACGCTTAAAAACGTTGATTCAAAGCGCAGGCAAGCAGCAGAAAACGCGTCGACCAACCAAACCCACCAAAGGCTCACAACGCCGCCGTGTGGATCACAAAACACGTAAAGGCAAAACGAAGTCACTGCGTGGTAAAGTGCCGATCTCATAAGGCGTGCACGGACTAAGTGATTTTCGCCTAGCATCGTTTTTTACCACTGCATTGAGCTCGTCATCATGTCCAGCACCTCATCCAGCTACCCCCTTCCCGTTGCCCGCCCGCTGTCACCCTGCATTCAGGTATGCAACATTGAACCCGCCTCATCATTATGCCAAGGCTGCGGTCGGACGCTAGATGAGATTGCCTGCTGGGGTAGCATGACCGAGGCCGAGAAGACCCCGGTTTGGGAGAGACTTGAGCAAGAAGGTTATGTCAACACATTACGCCGGGAAGTACGTTAGTCCTCGTCAGTATGACGGTCACTCAGAATGTGGTGTAGTTCGCCACACGTCACCATCGAGTCATCGCAGTTAATCACGATCTTAGATTCTGCCAGCACATAGCTACGGCCAGTCGTGGTGTTCTCCACCACTTGATAATCGCCTTCTTGATGTGTGCCAGTGAAAGTGCCGATAAACCCCGTTTCACGTAGTGACACTGTCTCTAACTTATCACCGATTGCCAGCCGACCTTCATAATTCATCAGCGCCAAACGCGCGGAGGTTCCCGTGCCAGTGGTACTGCGACAAATAACACCAGGATGCACATACGTCGCTGAACGAGAGCGAATATAGCCTTCTGCCACTTTCTCTTCCGGCCCCATAAAATGTAAAAACGGCAATGGCCCTACATCTCCCAGGGTGTAATGAGAAAAGCCACGTTGTGCTTGTATCGCCTCAACAATTTTATAAGCACAAGCGGCCAACGCCTGCTCTTCATCGCGAACTAAACGAAAACCCAGCTCTTCGGCATCTACCAACGCATAAAAGCCACCGCTGTAAGCGACTGAGTAGGTAACTGTCCCTATTTCAGGTACTTGAATCGTGTCGCGATAGGAGTCGATATAGCTTGGCAGGCCTTCACAGGTAACTGACTCCACTACCCCATTGCACACCTTTGCTTCAATTTGCACCAAGCCTGCGGGTGCTTCCAGGTTAAAGCGCTGAATCCCCTCCTGCTTGGGCACAAGCCCGCTTTCCAACACAGCAGTGGCGGTACACAGCGTGTTAGAACCGGAATAAATCGGATACCCCATGACTTCCATAATGATATAACCCGCCACGGCGTCCGGGTGCGAGGAGGGCACTAACAGATCTACTGACATCTCCGGAATACCATATGGCTCTTCCAACAGCAGCCGCCGCAGGCCATCGGCATCATCACGCAGGTACTCCATTTGCTGACGCACCGTGGCACCAGGGAGCATATCAATACCACCCGTTACAATACGGCTAACATCGCCACCGGCGTGAGTATCCATCAACTGAATCGTATGCAGATTCTTCATAAACATTGCTCCTAGTCGGTGGTTAAGGCAAACGGCGCACCGTGGGTTTCCCACTGCGCGTCAGGAACAATAACGATCTTTCCCAAGTAGTTACTGCCACGGTTCACAAAATAACGCTCAGCGTTATGCAGATCTGAGAGCTTAAAGGCTGCGTGCAGCACTGGCTTTAACGCTCCACTGCAAATCCATTCAATCAGTTGCTCAGCCTCTTCGCGGGTACCGTGGGAAACACCAAAAATCTGCACCTGATACAGGTAGATCCGAGTCCACATAATCTCGCTGATATTGCCGCCACTCGCGCCTGCGATGGATAGCCGCGGATAACTGTTACGTCCCTGCATATCGACAATCATGGTATCGATAAATAGGTCGGTCATCTGTCCACCAACCAAGTCCATCACTGCATCAATCGGCTTACCATCGGTAGTCGCCAATACACGCTCAACGAACGTCGATAAATCACCACGATCAATGACCGCTTCAGCACCCAACCCCATAAGCGCATCGGCCTTATCCAGCTGGCTGACAGCGTAAGGAATAGCGCCCACGATCCGACACAGTTGAATTAACGCCGTCCCGACACCCCCACTGGCTCCCGTCACCAGCACACGTTCACCTGCGCTTACGCTGGCAGACGTCATCATGTGATAAGCCGTCTGATATGAGCACATACCCATCGCAGCAAGCTCTGCATCATGCAGCTCAGGGTTGGAAACATGATGGAACTGATCAGCAGGCACTACGACAAAGTCAGCGTAGCCGCCATCAGCTCCGTGGCCGTAATAATCTGGCGTTAAATTGATATCGCGGCGCTCATCAGCGTAAATATTAAAATCGAGCAGCCCTCGTTCACCAATACGGGAGGCATCCACGCCCTCGCCTACCGCCGCCACGCGGCCAGCAATATCTGCCCCTTGGATACGAGGAAACGTCAATGTGGGCGAACCCCCCATGGCAAACGATGTGACCTCTTCTTTCCCTTTCGTAGGGTAAAGTCCTTCACGCGCTTTTCGGTCAGTATTATTTTTGGCCGTTGCCGTTACCTGAACTAGCACTTCCCCCGGCCTTGGTCTAGGGGTAATAACATCCTGCCGATACTGCAGCTTGTCTACATCACCGTGGCCAGTTAATAACATCGCAGACATCGTCTTCGGTACTTGAGGTGCTGCTTCAGCCATAAATTGACTCCCGTTTAAAACATTGGATGTACTTATCTGACAATAACAAACTTTTGTTATTACTAAAGAGATAAAAACAAAAACGGCGTCAACGGATATAAACCATTGACGCCGTTAATATTTATTAACAATTACTAGCTAAAAACAGGTACACCAATAACTAACACGTGTAGGTAAAGAGCGAACAAAATATACGCTATCAAGCCAATCACAACGGTGGCTATTGTCGCGGGAGCCGAGGTTGATACTGGATTAGCGGGATGTAGGCGATCACGCTTTTTGGCCGCCTTAAATGCCAGGATGGCCCACACCAAAAACGCTGCAAAAAAGATAATATCGCCAAGTCTTCCGTTGGCCAGCAGGTGTGAAAACGCCCAAATTTTGACGGCCAACATCATCGGATGACCAAGCTTCGCTTTAATCGCATTGCGCGGCACATAGGCTGCCACCAGCATAATAAAGGCAGGCACCATCAGCAGTGCTACCGCATGGCGTAAGCCCGTGGGGGGGAACCAAACGTAGATGGGGTCTAGGCGCATTTGGCCAAAACCATAAATAGCGATTGCTAGCCCAACCACTGATACAACGGAGTACGCTAGTTTCCAGGTGTTTTCGCCATGTTTAACAATCTGTTGCCGACGCCAGTCTTCAGCAAAGATACGCACGGAATGGCTGCCAAGAAAAATCAGCAGGCCAATAATCATGATGGTCATAAAGGTGGCTCTCAGGTTGTTTGCAGGTCATAGGTCGCCTGCGAGGATGCCACACTAAAGCTCAAACCACATGGCGAACTATCAACTTTTCGCCGACGGCGAGCGTCTGTCTCGGTTTAAAACCAGTTTTTACGTTTAAACAGCCAAATTAAACTACCACCGATACCCAACATGGCCCCCCAGACAAAAAAGTACCCATATTGATAGCGCAGCTCTGGCATGTACTCAAAGTTCATGCCATAAATACCGGCAACAAACGTCAACGGCACAAATATGGCAGTAATCACCGTTAATACGCGCATGGTGATATTTAACTGGTGAGAGGAAATCGAAATATAACCGTCGACGAGATCACCGCAAATGTCGTAGTACATTTGTGTCAGTGTATACAGGCGCTCAAAACGCTCTTCTACGTCTGTGATAGCATGCAGCGTCTCACTTTCACCCCGTGGAAGATGAGCGTAGTCATAGGCCGTAAGCTCTTGGGTAATACCTTTGTGATAACTAAAAATACGCCGCATCTTCACTAAGCGTGAACGATAGGTGGTGATTTTCCGCATCAGCACATCGTTACCATCTTCCAGTAGCTCATCTTCTATGTCGCTTAGCTCGCTTTCAAATTCCAGTAAGCTATCAATATAGAAGCCTGCCGAGATGTACATGATTTTCAGCGCCACATGCTCTGGGGATAGCGCCAGCAGCGTTTTTCCGTGCTCGTTAAAGAGCCGTTCAATACTAAGCGCCTCACCGGCGTGCAGGGTGATTAGAAAACGCTCGCCGATAAAGAAACACACTTGCTGAGGTACAAAGTTTAGCTGAGCATCAAACGAGGAAATACCTCGGTAAATAATCAGTGTGTGATGTTCAAACTCTTCAATTTTAGGCGGATGACGCTCCTTGTGGGCATCTTGAATTGCCATCGGATGACAATCAAAGCGTTCCAGTAGCTGGCGTTCACGCTCCTCAGGCTCACCTTTCATGTCTATCCATAGGTGGCTGCCAGGCGTCGCTTGCCAGTCATCGATAAGGCGTTCATCGCCTTCGCGCACATCACCTTCTGGCATCGTTAGTAGGCTGCGAATCATGATCGTCCCTGTTAATTTGGCTCACGGCTTAACGTTACGGCCTAACGCTTTGACGATTAGGCAGGTAGGCCAGTGTAACGCTGACAACGATAGACGCCAGCAGCGCCCCTAAAAAAGGCCCTAGCGTTGGAATACTGCCAGGAAAGGTAGCCGCCATGATGCCAGCAGCAATACTTCCCTGACTTAGCCAACCCGGCAGTATGGCCCCCACTAACCCAGCCATGCCGCCACCAATCGCTGCAATTGGCGTCATTCGTTGCCACAGGCCAAGTAACACAGGCACCACGATGGCAGCGCAAAGTAAGTCTGCTATCAAGAAGAGTCGCAGTACTGACAATCCTTGCAGCGCAATCAGCACCACCGGCACCATCATTGCTACCGTTATCCACCTTGCGGTGGTTAAGGAAGCCGTATGACGTTCGCCGCCACGCCCTACAATTAGCGACGCTATACCGTTTTGCAGCGTATCGACACTTGAGGTCACTAGCGTCACTGCCAGTACCAACGCAGGCAGCGCTACCCAGGCAGGCGCATCTGTTAACAGCGCAAAGAAGGGAATCGGCGGATCTCCTAACGAAGCACCGCTCATAGCGGCCATCATGCCGACACCGCCAATCACCATCACAACCATTACGGTCATACCACCGCCTAGCCAAGCGCCTCGACCTAAGCTCTGATCATCCTGGGCAGCCCATACACGCTGCCAATAGCCTTGGTGAAACAGATTGGCGGCTGTCACCGCAATCACGAGCGTCAAGGCAACGCTGAGCGCACTTGCGATGGGAATAGAGGGCATTACTGCGTCATTCGGCATCGTTGGCAGCCGCCATATCGCAACGCTACCTACGGCTAATAACAGGGCTAGCAAAAGCCATGCCTGCCAGCGATCCGTTGCAAGACTTGCTCGTAGCCCACCGATTACCGTATACACCAAGGTTGTGAGCGCAACGCCAATAATCACCAGCGCGGGGGGCACATCAGAAAGTAGCGCTGTAATAGCGCCAATCGCCGTTAGCTCCGCTGCTAAAAAACAGCCCATGTAGGCCACGGACACCAGTAACACCCAATGACGCACACCTTTGCCATAACAAGCATGGGCAAATTCAGCGATGCTTCTGCCCTCAGGCAATGCACGACGAATTTTTGGCCCGTACAACCCCAATACGATAAACGGCAGCGCAGAGCCCAGCGCATATCCCGACAGTGCCACCGGACCAACAAAAGCACCAATTTCAGGCGGTGCAAACAGGATCCAAGCGCCCATTCCCGATGCTAAGAATGAAAACCCTAGCGTGGACGCAGTTTGTGAGTTCCGTGCCGTGACATAGTCATCGAGTGACCCCTGCACATGGCGTGCACGCAGGCCCAAAAAAGCAAAACAAAATAGCGCCGCACCAAGTACGGCTGACGTTAGGTAAGGCATGTCGCACTTCCTCCGCCGGTATGAACCGGATCAGGTTCCAGGGTCTGCGCAGTGCACATTCTCAGCCCATCATGATGTGGGCTCCCCTGGCGACAGTGAATGGAGAGGCTATCCTCGGTGAAAGCGGTTCGTTAGTAAAGGCTGTGCGTTAGTAAAATCTGTCTGTGAGTAACGCCTAAGCCCACGTTTTCTTCATGCTAACGCGGTAGGCGCCCCATCAAATAAAACTCCTCGTTAGGGGGAGTACCCGCCATGGTAACTAACCGATTCGACATGCCGAAAAAGGCAGCGATGGCGCCGATATCCCAACAATCCTCTAGCGTAAAACCTGCCTGCTCTAATGTTGTTTGCCACGAGGAAGAAAACTCGCCAATCTCAATACCGCAATGCATCGCAAAATCCAGCATTACGCGATGACGCTCGCTCAGCCCAGCCGTCAGATGGTTAATAGCGACATTGTCAGCAACTAAGGGATCTTTACTATAAATTCTCAATAGCGCTCCATGAGCAACCACACAATAGAGGCAACGATTGCGAGCACTTGTGGCCACCACAATCATCTCTTTCTCAGCTTTGGTCAGCGTATCGGACTCACGCTCCATCAAAGCATCGTGGTAGGAGAAAAAAGCACGAAATTCATCAGGCCGATGAGCCAACATCAAGAACACGTTAGGTACAAACCCAGCTTTTTCTTGAACTTTCAGTATCGCATCGTGGATATCATCAGGCAGTGCATCAAGCGTTTCTGGCACATGGAAGCGGCTAAGTGGATTAGTCATCGTTACACCTCTTTTCCTGAATTAAGATTTAATTTTTTGTTGTGGTTAAACAGTTACATTATTGAGTAGTGCAATTCAGTAACAAAATACTAAACAAAGTGACTTTCAATCGCGGCCAACGCTGTCCATACTCTAAGCTATTCAATAACATATAAGCCGCGCAATGAACGCGTAAAACGGCAATTTAAAGGGACACCCAAATGCATTATTCCGAAGCGAAAGAGCATACGCCAGGGCACCTGCATACGCTGTTTGCTGACCCTTACAGTGCGTTCAAAAACGACACCGATGAGCGACAGCTACACATTCGGATAATGTTGCACACCCTTTTTGCACGGCCGTTGAAGCAGTCGCAAGTAACCCTTCGAGTAATTCATGGATGGGAAAACGGCAGTTTCGAGCCACACGACTTAAAGCACATTGACTACCCTTTGAGCTCACTGGACGATTTACAGCGAGTAACCAGTGAATTCTCCCTAGCTTCTCAGCAACGTCTACCACTACCAGCCCATGACTTTTCGCTTCTTGAAGCTCCGTTAGCCAATATTCTTGCCCACTCAGAGACTAAAGACAGCGCCGCTAATGAAATAACGCACAACACGCCAGCTCGCTGGCCTACGCTGCCAGGAGGCTTAGCGCTTTACACGCTTTTCAAGATGTATCATCGGCTAGTTTACGGCGAAGACGATAACTATCGCTGCTCTCAGTGCGAAACACCCAATGGCCTATGTGAACTTCACGAATTCCATATCGAAGAAGGCGAATTTGCACTGTTGACTCCCCACCAGCAGTCGAAAACAGTACCAACAATTTTGGTGCTACATGCCAGCCAGCTAGGTCCTATCGGCCAACTTCTAAAAAGTAGCCTGCCGTTATTTCAGGACACTTGAGTCGAAACTTAAAAAGCCCCGCTCATCACGGGGCTTTTTTCGGCGCAACTAGCTCAACGAAATAGTGCTATTAATACCGCTAGATACATTTTCTGGCTCAAACCAGCGGGCGGTGACCGTTTTGGTTTGCGTCCAGAAAGTAATCGCCTGCTTGCCGTTCGGCCCCAGGTCGCCAAGCTTGGAAGCTCGCGAACCCGTAAAGCTGAAGTAAGCAACAGGGACAGGAATCGGCACGTTGATACCAATCTGGCCAACGTCAATATCAGTTTCGAAGCGCCGTGCTACCCAGCCTGAATTAGTAAATATCGACGTACCATTGCCGTTAGGGTTAGCGTTGATAAATGCAATCGCTTCATCCAGCGTTACCACACTGACCACGCACAGCACCGGGCCAAAAATCTCTTCCCGGTACACCGTCATATCTGCTGTCACGTCGGCAAACAGGGTTGGGCCAACAAAGTTGCCGTTTGGATAACCATCTACCGTGCAACCACGGCCGTCCACCAGCAGTTTAGCGCCCTCTTTTTCACCCGCCGTAATCAAGCGCTCAACACGCTCTTTCGCCTGGGGAGAGACAAGCGGCCCCAGGTCTGCATCGCGCTGAGTGCCCGGGCCGACTTTCATGCTACGCGCGCCCTCCTCAATATCTTTCAGCCACTCACGAGCTTCGCCTACTAGCACCACCACCGAGTTAGCCATGCAGCGCTGACCAGCGGCACCAAACGCCGAGCCAAGGAGGCTATCAATCGCCTGACTGCGGTTGGCATCCGGCATGACGACACAGTGGTTTTTAGCCCCCATCATCGACTGCATACGCTTGCCTGCAGCAGCAGCGCGGTTGTAAAGCAAGGAACCCACATGGGTCGAGCCGATAAACGACAGTGCTTTAATATCCTGGTGGTCGGCGATCTGGTTGGCGACATCAGGGCCGCCATGAACCACGTTTAAAACGCCTGCCGGGACACCCGCCTCATGGGCAAGTTCAACTAGTCGCATCGTGGAACTGGGATCTTGCTCAGACGGTTTCAGTACAAAGGTATTTCCCGTTGCAATGGCCAGCGGGAACATAAAGCAGGGCAACATAATTGGGAAGTTGAAAGCTGTAATGCCCGCGCCAACGCCCAACGGTTGGTGCATGGTATAGACATCGACTTCATTAGCGGCATTTTCCGCCAGCTCGCCCAACTGCAAGGATGTAATAGAACAAGCGTGCTCAACGACTTCTAGACCGCGCCCCACTTCACCTTCAGCGTCAGGCAGGGTTTTACCGTGCTCTTCGGTAATTAGCGCGGCTAATTCAGCGGTATTTTCGCGGATTAGTGCCTGAAGCTTAAGCATGATGCGCATGCGCTTGCCCAGCGGCACTTTGCGCCACTCTTTAAAAGCTGTTTTAGCGCTGGCAATCGCACGCTCCACTTCTTCGGCGGTACAAAATGGCACCCGGGCAACCACTTCTTGGGTTGCAGGGTTTACCACATCACGCCAATCCTGGCTTTGTGACATGACTGGCTGGCCATCGATATACATAGGGATTTCACGGACAGACATGACTACCTTCCTCATCGTTGTGTTTGTTATGAGACGCAAATATGAGCCCTAGGGTATATCAGCAAGTTGACGTAAACGTCAATTAGCCACTTGATAAAGATGAAAGCCACTCAGCGTTGAGATTTACGCTTTCCATAGCCGCACTGCCCTCGCTATGCTGGCTATTAGCACCATTCGCTGCACATTGGAGTATGCGCTTTTCCTAGATGCACGTGGCCCTCACACTGGTCATCACACGAGGAGGCATCCATGCAGACCTTTAGTTGCCGCTGTGGCAATTCGCTATTTTTTGAAAACACGCATTGCTTGGCCTGCGAATCCGAGGTTGGCTGGTGCCCTGCCTGCACGCATATTGTGGCACTTGAGCCGTTACTGAATGGGGGCTACCGCTGCACTCACCCAGGCTGCGGGTCAGCCCTAATGAAGTGCCACAACTATGCGGTTGAGAATGTGTGCAACCGCATGGTGGTGAAGGCCGAGGGATATGCCGATACGTTGTGCGATTGCTGTCGCTATAATGAAATGACTCCCGACCTCAATATCAGTGGCAACCGGGAACGCTGGGCGGCGCTTGAAGCCGCCAAGCGACGGCTATTTCACACGCTTGATTTATTAGAGCTTCCCCACGGCATTAGCAGGGAAAATATTCGTGTCCCGCTTAGCTTTTCGTTTATGGCGGATGCTCTGCCCGACCAAGGGCTTTGGCGCTCTATCGCTAGCCAAGAGAAAGTTTATACCGGCCACGCCAACGGCCATATCACCATCAATGTAAAAGAAGCCGACGACGTTGAACGCGAGCGTCTGAGGGTTGATCTGAATGAGTCCCACCGCACACTGATCGGCCACTTCCGGCATGAAATTGGTCATTACTACTGGGATTTACTGGTCAAGGGCCTAGATGAAAACGCTTGCCGCCAAGTGTTTGGAGACCATAACAACCCTACCTACGGTAACGCATTAGAGCGGTACTACCAGCAAGGTACGCCGGCCAATTGGGCATCCCAGTTTATTTCCGCATACGCCACCATGCACCCGTGGGAAGACTTTGCTGAAACCTTTGCCTTTTACTTGGATATGGTGGCCGTACTCGATACGGCACTGCATATGGGGGTTTCCCGCGCCGAGCATGATGGCACGCTGGACGGCATGCTAAGGGCGTTTCACCAAGTAGGCATGGCGGTTAACGAACTTAACCGTGATATGGGCCTGCTTGATTTAGCGCCAGGGGTCATTGCGCCTGCTGTGCGTGAGAAGCTGACGTATCTGCATCGACTGATTCAGAACGCGAACGCCAGCCCCCGTGCTTAACGTCCGTTAATCGTTATCGTCATCCCCCACTTGGCTTTGCGATTGGCGCTGTGACAAACGGGGGACCCCGTCACTATTAACAAAGTAGGTTGCGCTTAGCGTGTCGTGAATCGAAGCGAAACCAATCTGCAGCTCATCCACAAAGTCGTGTAGCTTGCTTGGTGAATGGGCTAGGGCCTGAATGTCAGCGTCCACCACATCTGCCCGTACAAGCGATACCGTTGCTGCCACGCGATCCTGCCTGGGTAACAGCTGAAGCTCGTGCCCCACCGTTTCCAAGCTACAGGCAATAGAGCGTGGAAGATTAGGATCTTGCAATAAAAAGCGCAGCACATCGGGTCCACGCACCCGCAAACGGACTTGCTGACGATACATTTGATACGCGGTGAGCGACTTCAACACACTCATCCACTGTAGATTTTCAAACGGCAGTAGCTCTTCAGGATTTTGCGGCAGTAGGCTGGCTGAACGAACATCGACAATGCGGGTGGTCATGTCTGCCCGCTCTAAATGTCGCCCCAGTTTAATGAAGGTTCGAGCGGGGCCATAACTGAGCGTTCCTTCAATTAAACCAGTCAATGTTTGGCAGCCACGAATCACGCTTTTCAAAAAGGTGTCACGCCGCCGTGGACTAACGCCATTTTCCGCGTGCTCTGCAACGCTAAGATAGAGTTGATTGACCTCTTCCCAGATCTCCCTCGGCACGACATCACGGGTGGTACGCAGGTTTTCTCGGGCGCTCGCTAAGGCGGCCAAAATAGAGCTGCCATTTTGCGCATCGGCACACAAAAAGTGCACCACGCTACGTTCATCAAAGCTTGAATGGCGCTCATTAAATGCTTCCAACGTGCCGGTCATTTCAATCAACGGCGCCCAGCCCAGGGGCAAATGGCGTGGCAAATCCAGCATTAAGTGGCTATTAACGCTCAGCAGTCGAGCAGTATCTTCGGCCCGTTCGATGTAACGCGCCATCCAATAGAGGTTTTCAGCTACGCGTGACAGCATGGCACTAGACTCCTTCCTGCTCAGCGGCAGCCGCCGCGTTCTCATCGGTTTCAACAATCCAGGTATCTTTACTGCCGCCACCTTGAGAAGAGTTCACTACCAATGAGCCCTCCACCAAGGCAACCCGGGTCAAGCCACCGGTGGTCACATGGGTTTCTGGACCGGAAAGAATAAACGGGCGAAGGTCTACGTGACGCGGCTGCGGCAAGCCATTCGCCAACGTGGGGGTGGTGGAAAGTGCCAGGGTAGGCTGAGCCATATAGTTACGGGGATTGGCTTTAATCAACCGAGCAAATTCGTCGCGGGTTTCTTTAGTGGAGCGTGGGCCAATCAGCATGCCATAGCCGCCAGACTCATTCGCTGGCTTCACGACCAATTCATCCAGGTGCTCCAGTACATAGTTGCGATCATCTTCAAACATACACAAATAGCTAGGCACGTTTGGCAGCAACGGCTCTTGGTCGAGATAATAGCGAATGATTTCGGGTACAAAGGCATAAACGACTTTATCGTCGGCGACCCCAGCTCCTGGCGCATTGGCTAACGCCACTTTCCCTGCCCGCCAGGCGCGCATTAGCCCCGCTACCCCAAGCATTGAATCTGGATTAAACGCCTCAGGATCAAGAAATTCGTCGTCTACACGGCGATAAATCACATCAACGCGACGCAGCCCTTCAACCGTGCGCATATAAACCACGTCGTCGTCATCTACCAATAAGTCGCTACCCTGCACGAGCTCAACGCCCATTTGCTGAGCAAGGTAGGCGTGTTCGAAGTAGGCGGAGTTATAGATACCAGGCGTTAGCACCACCACTTGTGGATCATCGCCGGGGCGAGGCGACATCGACGCCAACATGTCATATAGCTGGGCAACGTAATCATCCACGGGAAGGATTTTGCCGGACGCAAATAACTCAGGCAGCACGCGTTTGGTCACGTTGCGGTTTTCAAGCATGTACGAAACCCCAGAGGGAATACGCAAATTATCTTCCAGCACATAAAGCGTGCCATCACCACCACGTACTAAGTCGGATCCGCAAATATGCGCCCAAATGCCATGAGGAGGATTAATACCGACACACTGAGGACGGAAGTTAACCGATTGAGCCAGCACTTCAGCAGGTAACACTTTGTCTTTAATTACTTTTTGATCGTGATAAAGGTCGTCAATAAAAAGATTAAGCGCTTGAACACGTTGCTTTAAACCAGCTTCAGTTTTACGCCATTCACTAGCAGGAATGATTCGCGGCACGATATCAAAGGGCCATGCTCGGTCAATCATGGCGCCCTCTGAATAAACAGTAAACGTAATTCCCATGGTGCGGATGGCAATTTCTGCCGCGGTTTTACGCTCTGCCAACTCTTCCGCACTAAACCTTGCCAACATATTGCACAGCTCATCAGCCGAGGCACGTGGCTTGCCTGGTGCCGCTAGTAACTCATCGTAATAGTCACGGCACGCATAGTTATTCCAATTCACTTGGCTCATGGGCGCTCTCCTGGCGCAATGGGGGAAGCGGCAACTTCCTCTAACGTAGTGCAGGCCGACCCCGCGCAAACTACGCCGTTCTCTTCACATATAAGCACGCAAAATACATACCATCTTTTTCGCTATTTCAACGTTAAAAGGATTCTGTTAACACGCGCCTTACTCAGCTCTTCAACTGAATCGTTACTTTTAGTTTATCTTTTAGAGTTCAACTTAAAACTGAAAACAAAAGCACCAAAACAGTGCGTAAAACTAACACTAATGGTGCATTTTATGTTTTTACTCTTCTTAAACGGCTTAGTGAATTTTGCAGCTGCAAAAAAGCCTAACTACAACGATACTACCGTTACTTATCTCTCTTAACCGAGGCGTCTTAAGGGCGAATCGATTGATATAGACTTACCTTAGAGGGTGGCTTATGCCCATTCGTGTTGCCTTGCACCACCGAACTACTTATCGTTTTGATCGGCCGGTGAACTTGTCACCCCACATTGTTCGTCTGCGCCCTGCACCCCAATGCCGAACGCCTATTGACGATTACTCACTCACCGTTTCTGGAGATGATCACTTCCTCAATTGGCAGCAAGACCCGTTTGGTAACTTTAATGCACGCATCGTATTTCCAGAGCCACGCAACGAACTGATTATCACAGTCAAGCTCATTGCTTCGATGACCGTGATTAATCCATTTGATTTTTTTCTGGAGGAGTACGCACAAAAAACCCCTTTCGCCTACCCCGAAGAATTGAGCAAAGCACTGTGGCTCTACCTTGAAGTCACTGAGTCTGGCCCACGGCTCATGGAGTGGGTTAAAGAGATTCCTAGAGACCCCATTAACAGCGTTGATTTTTTGGTTGCACTTAATCAGCGCCTCAACAGCGACATCAGCTATTTGCTTCGCCTGGAGCCTGGCGTTCAAAGCTGTGAAGAAACATTGGCGCTAGGCAGAGGCTCCTGTCGTGACAGCGCTTGGCTGCTGGTGCAGATTTTTCGCCATTTAGGGCTCGCCGCTCGCTTTGTATCCGGGTATTTGATTCAACTTGCCGCCGATAAAAAAGCCGTGGTTGAGCCAAATAGCAAAGACATTGACAGCACTGATCTACACGCCTGGGCAGAGGTTTTTTTACCTGGAGCAGGCTGGATAGGCCTGGATCCTACCTCGGGCCTGTTTGCTGGCGAGGGGCACATCCCCCTGGCCGCTACCCCCGCTATCGGTAGTGCTGCCGCTATCACGGGGTCCTCGGAAAAGTGCAACACCGAGTTTAATGTGGACATGCACATCAAGCGTATCCACGAAGCCCCATAGGTAAACAGGCTCTTTTGCAACCAGCACCAACATTAACAATGTGACTTTGCGGCGTTTCGGCCAAGCTAATGCTTTCCTATTAAGGCAGGCTGCAGGATAATTCGCTGCTTATTTGCTTAGGACTACAAGGATCATGGTGGCCCCTGTCTCTCCCACGCTACTTGAGTTCGGCTCTGCCGGGCTTGTAGAAGATTACTTTAATCAGCTTGGCGAGGGACAGCCCGGCATTTTCGATGCCATGGTGGACTGTCATGGACGACTACGGCCCGGCTGGGAAAGCCTGTTAGGGTCACTGGAAACACTTGGCCCCGAGGGTCGTCTTCAACAGCAAGAAGAGATTCAGCGACTGCTGGCCGAAAATGGCGTCATCTTTAACATGCACGATGACGCCCGACGCTCATGGCGACTAGACCCTCTTCCCTGGGTCATCGACCACGCCCAGTGGCAAGCTCTCGAACTAGGATTGATCCAACGCAGCCGGCTGCTGAACGCACTCTTTGATGATATTTATGGCGCGCGTAGCCTGTTTGATACGGGTTTATTGCCTACCCAAGCATTACTCGCATCGCCGCATTTATTACTTCCCTGTCACGGTTCACAACCCAGTGACCGTCCGGCAATCAGTTTCCACGGTGTTGATGTCATTCAAGATACGGAAGGACAGTGGCGCGTCATTGGTGACCGCTTACAGGCCCCATCAGGCACAGGCTTCACCCTCGAAAATCGCATTTTAATGGCGCGAGCACTGCCTGAAATGTACCGCAATGCCCCCCTTAAGCGGCTGGCCGGCTTTCTCGACAATTATCACCGCACCCTGACGGCGCTTGCCTATCAACATCGCGACAACCCAAACGTCGTGCTGCTTACCCCTGGACCAAGCAGTCCGCGCTATTTTGAGCACGCGTATCTCGCTAACTATCTCAATATCGACCTTGCCGAGGGACAGGATTTAGTCGTCAGGGATTCACAGCTATGGCTACGTACGTTGGGCGGTTTACAGCCAGTGGATGTGGTATTGCGTCACTGCGACGATGCCTACTGTGACCCACTTGAACTTCGTGGCGACTCTCAGCTAGGCGTCCCCGGTTTACTACAGGCCGCCCGCGCTGGCGGTGTGGCGATGTCAAACGCACTCGGTGTGGGCATCTTGGAGTCATCCGAACTTGCCGATTGTCTGCCCGCCCTTTGCGAGCATTTGCTAGGCGAAAAGCTACTCCTGCCTAGTGCCAATGCCGCCACGCAACCGGCCACGGCGCCGGTATTTGATAGCCAAATGCAGCGTTTGTCGCCCACTACACTGAACTTGCGCTGTTTTATTACTCGCTCAGCGAGCAGTGTAACGACCCGAGGGCAGCAGCTCAGCGACTATCATGTTATGCCTGGCGGGTTAGCCTGGGTTGGAGCACCCGGCTCACCGTCATTAAGCAGCCCTATCGTGAAAGATGTCTGGGTCACAGCCAATACGCCACAGCCCCATGTTAGCCAGCTTCGCCAAGCCCGCGGCCCGGTGGTGGCCACTCGGGACGGCACTGACCTCCCTAGCCGGGTTGCCGAAAGCCTATTTTGGCTGGGTCGCTACGGCGAACGTCTGGACGCCAGAGCACGCTTGCTTCGTGAAGCGCTGATGCGATTAATGGAAGTTGACCAAGACGAGATAGCGGACCAGTTACTTGATGAGTTGCTGATAGCGTTGGAAATCACCACGCTCAAGAAGGATGGTGAAGGTTCCAAACCGCTGCTTGTTGGCTTTGTACAGAAACGCGCGGCGCTGCTCGCGCAGTTTGACGACACAGACTCCCAAGCCTTGCAAGCGCTGTTTAACCAGCTGCTTCGTAACGCTCGTAGCGTACGCGACCACTTAGGGGATGATTCTTGGCGCGTCATTAACCAGCTTCGCCAGCGCGTCAGCTCTTTTAATTCGAGCCTTGGTGCCAGTGCTGCGCGACGCGCCTGTGAAGGGCTTTCCGCACAAATAGCCGCCTTTTTTGGCCTGTGTAATGAAACCATGCCCCACCACTACGGCTGGCGGTTTATGGATATTGGACGCTTTCTAGATCGCGTTTTAGGCCTGCTATCGCTACTCAAATTCACGCTCAACGCGCCTCATACTCCGGGGCTGGCACTCTGGGAAGTAGTGCTGGCCACCACCGATAACTTTACCACTTACCGCAGGCGGTATCGCAGCGAACTGCACCCTGAGGCGATTCTAGATTTACTGCTATTTGATGAAACTAACCCTCGTTCGGTGGGTTACATGCTCAAACGTCTTGAGCGTCAAATGAACCGCTTACCAGGCAGCTCTTCTCCCTACCGTAACGCGGAGCGTCGCCTGTTAATCCAAGCCAATGCGGCGCTACATTTAGCCGATATTGATCGCCTCAATCACCTTACCGATACCCCCGAAGCACAAGAAGCGCTAGCGCAGTTGCTTGATCAACTAATTGAGCCGTTAACGGCACTTTCTGATGCCATCAGCCATAGCCATTTCAGTCATGTCGAGCGGCCACGCCAATTAGTTAGCATGGAGCTTGACGCATGAACTACACACTGCGGCACACCACGCGTTATCACTACAGCGCCCCCGTCACGCTATGCCATAGCGAAGCACGGGTGTTGCCACGCGAAACGCTGCATCAGGAGTGCAGTGTATCCGAGCTAGCCATCAGCCCACTGCCACGGGTTCAAGCAGAACGACGTGATGTATTCGGCAATCGTGTGCTTTATTTTGCGATGGAAGACGTTCACCAGTCCCTGGACGTGACGGTAATAACTCAACTCAATACCCAGCCGCTAGCTCCTCTGCCTGCCTTTTCTCCTGCGTGGGAAAACGTTGCCGAAAAGCTCAACAGCGATAGCCGCTTTGATATGCAGCTATACCGTCTGGACTCACCGTTTATTCGCCGTAACGATGAATTAGCTGCCTTTGCTCGTAGTTGCTTTACACCTGGCCGCCCACTCGTAGAGAGCGCGCTGGCGCTCAACCAACTGATTTACGATACCTTCGAGTACGACCCTAGTTTCACTACGCTGGCGACCCCGTTAAGCGATGTACTGGCTAACCGCCGTGGGGTGTGCCAGGACTTTGCTCACCTAGCGATTGGAGCACTGCGTTCAGTGGGTTTGGCCGCACGCTACGTCAGCGGTTATCTGGAAACTCAGCCGCCTCCCGGCCAGCCACGCTTAGTGGGCGCAGACGCCTCTCATGCTTGGTTAGCCACTTGGATTCCCGACTGGGGCTGGCTGGCACTCGACCCCACCAATGGCACCATCGCTGGCGAACAGCACCCCGTGCTCGCCTGGGGGCGTGACTATGCGGATGTCGCGCCGTTAAAGGGCGTCATGAACGGCGGCGGCGAACATCAGCTAGAGGTAGAAGTGGATGTCATGCCAGTTACCGCTGAATAAGCCCATTAGTTAACCACGGTAACCACGCGAGAAGCACAAGAGTCACTAAGGTCGCCAGCAAAAATGGCAGCAGCGCGCGAAATATTTTCAGCGGGGGCGCGCCAGTCATCGAAGAAGCGATAAACAGCCCGGCCCCCACGGGAGGCGTTAACAAGCCCATCACCAGGGTTAAGCACACCACCACACCAAACTGATAAGGGCTAATAGCGAACTGACTTTGGGCAATGGGCATTAAAATCGGCACCACCAAGATCAGCGCCGCAATGCCATCAATCACCATCCCTACTAATAGCAGTGCGCCAATCACCAGCAGCAAGAACACGAAGGGGTCGCTGGTCAGCGCCGCAATCCACGCAGCAGCCATTTGCGGGAGCTGCTCGTAAATCACCACCCAACCAAACACGCCAGCGGCGGCAATCAGCATAATGACCAACCCAGCATTAATCGCCGTGCGATTCAGCACCTGGGGCAACTGACTTAAACGCAGGTCCCCGTACACAAAGCGACCCATGATTAATGCCGCGAGCGAGGCCAGCGCTGCTGACTCAGTAGGCGTGGCAATGCCCCACAAAATACCGCCAATAATGATCACTGGAATGAGCAGTGCAGGCAGCCCCCAAAGCAGATCATGGAACGCTTGGCGGCGGGAGGGCCACTGCCCTTTGGGGTACTGCTGCACCAAGCCTACCAAGGCAATCACTATAAAAAAGCTTGTCCCCAAGAGCAGCCCAGGCAACAACCCAGCAATAAACATTTCCGCAATCGGGACTTGGGCCATGACGCCAAACAACACAAACAGCATTGAGGGCGGAATAATCGGCGACAGTAATCCACCAGCAGCGGTAATCGCAGCACTGTAGGGTTTATCGTAGCCCTCCTGCTCCATCGCTGGCACCATCGCCCGGGACATAATGGCAATTTGGGAGGCCGCCGAACCAATAATCGCCGCCATCATCATGTTGGCCACTAAATTAATATAAGCAAGGCCACCACGAAATCCACCCACCAAAATGCGCGCTAATGCAATTAACCGGCGAGTTAAACCGCCTTCGTTCATTAACTCGCCCGCCAGCATAAATAACGGAATCGCCAGTAATCCATAGCTTTCAATGGCGCTAAACAGCTGCTGCGGGTAAGAATCAAACAGCACCGTGTTGCCAGACGCCTGGATATACCACATGGCCGTCAACGCCAGCACTAGCGCAATTGGCACGGCACCAAGCAACAGCAGCAAAAAAACAGCAATCGTCATAAACGTACCGCCAGCATGATAAGCAGGATTAACGTCGCGTTGTGGTGGTGGGTTCTTGAGCCGGGGTTCGCCACTGTTTGAGTGACTGGATAAGATTCGCCCAGCCATGCAGGCTAAGAGAAAGTGCAAACCACGGCACAATTAACCACGCCCAGAATTTTTTAACGCCAAGCGTGGAGGTGTTTTCAGCGTAAATAAAATTGAATGTTTGCCCCTGAAAAGCACGGGTATCGAACCCCGCTTGCATAAGCGCAAGGGGCTGATACCAACGCCAGCAAAGCCACGCTAGCAGCAAAGCAAATAGCAGCACCATGGCATCCACCCAGATACCTATCAGTTTCCGGCCGGTTTGCGGCAGCAGATCACTTAGCAGCGTGACTGCTATCCCCTGGCGGCGCTTAAACACCGTGCCGGCAATCAGGAATGTCATCCAGATCATGGCATAAATAGCCAACTCACTGACCCAATAAAGCGGGCTACCCAACGCGCGAAACGCAATATTGGTGAGAATCAAACAGGTCACCGCCGCTGCCAAAGCAGCGGCGGTGACTTCTTCACAGCGGGCAAGCCCCGAAGAAAAACGTTGTAGCATATTACTCGTCACGTAACCGGTCAGCTTCGTCGCGTAACGTTTCTAACATAGGTGCTTTAGGCGCCCAGATGCTTTCCCACTCAGCAATGGCGTCAGAGAAAAACTCAGCATCCGCTTCAACAATGTTGATATCTAAGGCGCGGATTTCTTCTTCTTGAGCGGCGTCCATCTCTTCAAAGCCCACCAGCACGTTTTCGAGATGCTCAGCCATCGCGGTATCAATCAGCTCGCGGTCTTCTTCAGATAGCTCGCGCCATACTCGCCCAGACACGACGCCCACCATAGGGAACATCATATGGTTAGAAATCAGCAGGTTTTCCGCCTGCTCGTAAAATTTCAAAATTAAAATAGAGTCGAAATCCATATCAATGGCATCGACCTGACCGTTAGCCAGCGCGTCATACACTTCTAATAGCGGCATGGGCGCAGGGGCAGCACCTGCGGCCGTATAAAAATCACGGATCGGCTCGAAAGGGGTAATACGCAACCGCTGCCCCTGCAGATCATCGGCACTTTCAATAGGGTCACGGCTGAGCACTTGACGCATGCCTACCATGCCGTAGCCAACGCCAATTAAGCCGACTTCTTCTGGCATTAATTCGAGTAGTTCCCCAGCCGCGTCAGAACGTAGCAGCCGTGCCGCGTGATTAACGTCATCGACCAAGTAAGGCGCGTATAGTGCGCCAAAATCTGGAATACGGTTGGAAATTTCGGCAATCGTCAAGAAAGCCATATCTAACGCACCGGTTTGCAGTTGCTGAACCATCTGCGCTTCATTGCCAAGCTGCTGAGCTGGAAAAACGCTAACGCTATGTTCGCCAGCGGAGCGCTCGTTAAGCGTTTGGGCAAAGGCTTCCGCCTCAGTAGACCATAGGTGCTGTGCAGGCGTGATAAGACCGAGACGAAAATCCTTCGCTTGAGCACTCGTGGCTGAAACGGCGAGCGTGGCTGCTGCGCAGGCAAACGTAAGCGTTTTAATGCGATTCATGCAAAGCCTCTTATATCCAGCGGAAGCGCCAGGGGCGCTTCACGTGTTTTTTAATTGATAGGCTTTGAGAATACCTTAGGGTTAGCGTTAATGGCACCCGCCATTACGCTAACGCTACGACGCAGTTTAGGCCGCTTCGTAAGCCGCTTTTAAGCGGTAGAACTCATCAACAATCGCTGCCATTTCAGTAGCGTCGTACTCACACAGGCCGCTGACCACTAGTTTCTTAGAGCCCACCCCAACCGCTTCTCCATCTGACTCAATAGAGAACTCAAGCAAGGCATCGGCACGCTTGCCCTGAACCTCTAACGACGAGCTCGTTAGGGCTAAGTTGGGCGAAAAACCGTCTAGACGCTCTAAGGAAAACCCCATGCTGTCGTAAATAACCAAGGGGCGTTTAGGGTTAAACATTACCCCATGCTGCTCCATCAAAGGCTTTAAATAGTGGGGAAAATTCTTACCTGAAAACGCCACATAGCAGCGGGAAAAGGCTTCAATAGCTGCTTCATCGTGAGTAACCTCTCCACCACGAGTCACCTGCAGGTAGCACTTGCCTCCTTCATCACAGACATGTAGATCACCATTCTCTTCTTCACTAAACTTGAGAGGTGTGTCAGCTCCCACCATATTGGTGAAGCGAAATTCCATTTGTCGCGACAGCCCAAACTTCACCAGCACCAGCGTAAACAGCAGGTCACCAGGTACGCAAAAACGACGCGCATCTGGATTGTGAATCGGGTTGTAATCGCCGGCCACGCCTTTGGCGAAACGGCTGGCCTGCTCAGCAGAGATCACAACATACTCTCCGCGCTGCGCGTAAAAATCCTTGAACATGGCTTTGCTGCCTGCCTAGCGTTGAAATCGAAAACCCATTACGGTCCTACGACGCGCATAATGCCATAAAACACGCGCCGACAGGAGTCATCTGCAAGGAAGCCCGTATGCCAAACGAGAACCCTAGGTCAAAACGTCTACTCCGTGTCCTGATAATCACGCTATTAAGCGCTTTGGTAGCAGCGTTGGTATGGGCATTTGGCAGCACTTGGCTGCTGAATAGCCAATGGCTACCCAAACGACTTTCTCAGATTGAGGGGGTCGAAGTGCACTGGACAAATGCAAACAGCCTGCACCCTGGGCGCTGGGAAGTAGAGAACCTCTACTTAGCACGTGAAGACGACAGCTTGCCCATCTCCGTTGAAGCCCAGCGTGCAACGCTTTCGCTATCATTATTGGCACTCCTGCGCGGCGAACTTCACATACAGACACTGGATGCGAACGGGCTTCGCCGCTTGACCGTAGGCGATATTGCTCTCGAGGCACAAGGCCAACTGCAGGTGACGGATACCCAACTAAGTCGCGCTGCGTTAGCCGTTCCCAGCGTATCGCTGGATATTAGTCAAGGTCACCTAACCCGCCTTAGCGACCAAGCCTCGTTAGTACAAGATATCCAGCTACGCGCAGATGCCTCCCTAGGCAGTGTTACTACTGAGCAAATTCCCCGTGAGGAGCTCACCGCAGAGCTACTCAGCGCCCTATCTGCACAACTTACCATCGAGGCGCAGGCTGATGCCTGGGACGTATTTATGCCCTACTTAGAAGCGTTGCCCTGGTTGACACTTTATGGCCACGGTAATTTAACGGGGGAACTTAACCTGAGTAGCGGTGTGCTACAGCGTGGCAGCGAGTTAACTCTAAATGCGCCTGAATTGCGCTTATCAGTGAACGAGCAGCGTTTGCAACCCCGCGATACAGACGACCTGCGCTGGTTGATTGCTGAAACACCGCCGGCGCTCCACACCGCCGTTGGTGAAGGCGCTGTGCGCTTGGCGGTAGAAGACGACGAACTCCACTTTTCAACGCAACTAATTAATGTCGTATTGGCGGATACCCACCCTTATGCCATCAATACGCAACTTCGCCTAGCGACCAACATGCCCAATCAGCGCCTAGACCAACTAGACCTTCCTACCGGCGCCTCACTTGAGCTACAGGGCGAAGTCTCTCGCCTGGACATGCTTGATCGCTATCTGGCACACACATTTGATGGCCAAGGGGTTCGGCTTGCTGGTAACGGTCAAATTGAGGCTAGCGTGACGCTACGTGACGCCAAGCCTTATCACGCATCGCTAGCAATTCAGGCACCAACACTTGCGGCTGAGTTGCTTGATTTTACGGCTCAAGGAAGTGGCTCGCTAGCAGCACAACTGTCGACTGAAGAGATCATAGACGCAACGCTCACCTTCACTGACGCCACCCTTAGCCACCATCAGCAAACGTTGATGGCCGACGCTGCCATCACGCTCAATGCGCTTAGCCCGATTAACCCAGAGCTTGCACAAGAAAACGCCACTGCCCGTCTGACCTGGCAATCTGCTCGCTTACCCGACATTAGCGTGCTGCAAACTTACCTTAAAGCTGCCTTACCCGATCCTGCCCCATTGCAGCTGCTTAGCGGCCAAGCTACCAGCAGTGGCCAGCTCGACTTCACCACCGAGCAGATGCATGGAGAGATCCATTTAGAAGGAAAGCAATTAGCGACTCGCTGGCAACACTCTGAACAGAACAGCGTACTGGAAAGCGACGCACAGCTTAGATTATCCATTCGCCGAGCGGCTCTGGACGGCACAAGGCTTGATATCAGCGGTTCACGTCTGCGCTGGCAAGTAGCGGATACGCAGTCTACCGGCGAACAATTAGAGAGCATCTTAGTACTCAATGATGGACGTTTTCAGCGTAGCGGCAGTAACGGTGATGAAAGTGGTAATACACCGCTCAGTGGGGAGTTTTCTCTGGAGGGTAGCGTACAGCGGCTTGGGTTCTTAAATATCTTTTTACCTGACGCCCATGGCTTGGCAATTGCGGGTGACGGCCAGCTATTCGCTCAAGGGTCTTTTCGTAATGACCGCCTTCTAGCACCCACCCGCCTTCGGGTGAATGCCAACCAGCTTGAAGTGGCATTTTTAGATTACATCGCTACTGGGCGCGGCGAACTGACTGCCCAACTCGACACGTCTGAGCAGGCCCAGCTTTCGCTAGGTATTCCACACTTTTCACTTATGCGCCTGGACGATGATCGCCCTCATCTGGAAGGCCGCCACTTTGCCCTCACGACCGAAACTGAACGTTTTAGTGACGTCCTAGCGTCACCAGAGCCCGAACACTTCTCTACTCGCATTGCACTGCCTATTACAGAAGTGCCTGACTTCACCCGCTATAACCGCTATTTACCTGAAAATGCTGGAGTTACCTTGTTAGGCGGTCAGGCTAGCTTAACCAGCGAATGGCTGCTGGATGGGCTTACCGCCCAGGGCGACATGACACTGCGTGCGTTTGGTGCCGAGCTAGCGCTACTTGATCAGCAGCTAAAAGGCGATGTTGAACTGCATCTGCAACTCACCGAGGGTGATTTAGAAACGCGACGTTTCAACGCCAATGACTCATTTCTGCGCCTGGAAAACGTCTTTCGGCAAAGCTCGGAAGGTGCACAAGATGCTGGCTGGTGGGTACAACTCACTATGGAAGAAGCGCAACTTGAGTGGGACGACCCAATTCGCTTAACCAGCCAACTGCGCCTTGGCATGCGCGATACAGGCTTGCTAGCAAGACTCTTTTTAGCCCGCGCCAGACAAAGCGAGTGGTTGGGACGGTTATTGAACGTGCATGACATCAACGGTAGCGCACAGCTGCAGATCAATGGCGAGCGCATTCGCTTGCACGACCTAACGCTTACCGGCGGCCAGCTTCTGCTGCTTTCCGATGTAACCTTGGCTGAAAAAAGCGCCAATGGCGCGCTCTATGCACACCTTGGCGCACTGGGTATAGGCGTAGAGCTGATCGACAGCGAACCCACGTTGAAGGTATTGCAACCAAGGCGCTGGTTTGATCGCTGGCGAGAAGCAAATGCATTTTAAAAGAGATTTAAAAGAGAGAAGGTAACGACGAAGGAAGAGACGAAATAGAAAAAAGAGACGGATACGCCTTCCTTTAGTTAGCAACATCGCCAAAGGAAGGCTGCCGGGCTAATGTTTTTTACGCTCCCTTCGAATCATCCGCACCCGCTCTTTGGCTTTCTGAGGGGTTGATAGTGGTGCTGCAGTTTCGTCATGCGTTTTCGGTGGTAGCGTAACCCAGGCAAATACCGGTAGCGCCAGGTGCCAGTGAATCGCCGCTAGGCGCAACCCAAGCGTCACTATTAAGGCGGCTGCAATCGCAACCGTTAGTGGCGCCTCTAACGCATCGAACGCCACATACACAATGCCACCCGCCAAAGCCGCTGTTGCGTAAATCTCTTCACGAAGCACCATGGGTACCCGCTGGGCTAGCACATCACGAATCATGCCACCCGCCACGCCTGTCATCATACCCATTAACACCGCCACAACGCCTGAGGTACCCAGCAGCAGTGCTTTATGAGTGCCTATGACAGTGAATAGTGCCAACCCAAACGCATCGGCAACGGGTAGAAAACCCCGAGAAAGGCGATGAATATAGTGAAATCCCACCAAAGACACGCCCACTGTGGCTAATATCACCCACAAATAGGTCGGATCCGTCACCCAGAATACTGGGCGAACGCCAAGTACCAAATCCCTAAGTGTGCCGCCGCCAATGCCGGTCACCGCCGCCAGCACCAGCATACCGAAAGGATCCATTCGCGAACGACAGGCCAAAATCACACCTGACAAGGCAAATACAATGACACCCGCCATATCCAACCAGTAAATCACACCCGACACGCGACTCTCCTTGGAGACATGCTTAATGAGGCGAGCAGGATAGCACTCCTGTGAATACTCGGGTCATCGCGAAGGTGATGAAATCTCTAATTAGTGGTCGTGCTGCTCCAACCACTCACGCAGGAAAGCAATTTCGCTCTCTTGAGCAGCGATAATGTCCTCAGCCAGTTGGCGAATCTCAAGGTCTTCACCGTACTCCAACACAATTTCTGCCATGGCAATGGCGCCTTCATGATGGGGAATCATTCCTTTAGCAAAATCCACATCGGGGTTACCCGTAAATGACATGGCCATATCTTCATGCATACGATCATTGGCAGCTTGATAAGCTGCGATGGCAGGGTTATCACCCTGCGAATGATCCGAGGCACTATGGTGACCATGGGTATCTTGGTGGTTATGACTGCCATGATGATCAGCCAAAAGGGCGGGAGACGTCATCAAACCCGCCACAGCGCAAGCACTCACTGCTACTTTTAAAGGACTAAATAGCCGCGCATTAGCTAACTTAAATTTTACATAATCGAGCAGCATAGCAACTCTCCTGACGAGTGATAAAAGCATGAAACCGCAAGATTTAAAGTTTAAAACCTATATGCAGCACACAGGTCAATACGCGTCGAGTAGGTTACTCTAGTGGACAGCTTCATTCATAGACTGCATAGGAGCACACATGGACTGGAACCCTGCTTATACTTGGCTGGTGATTGCCCTATTGCTAAGTCTCGCAGAACTGACGTCAGGCGCAATGTTATTGCTTGCGCTGGGAATCGCTGCGGCACTGACCGCTGCGGTAACTGCACTGGGGTTATCGCTGCCTTGGCAGTTGCTCAGCATGGGAGTTTTTGCGGGTATTTTAGTGCCTTTAGGCGTTGTGGTAATTCGCCCGCGCTTTTCACCAAGAGGCGTTGCCTACGGCACAACCGGCACAGGCGTTGAAAAAGGCAACCATTACAAAACACTGACACGCGATTTTGACAACGCAACCGGCATTAAGGTGAACGGTGATTTCTATCGTTTACGTGTCATTGAGAGCGGTGATACTAAGCTGCCGCCAGGAACCCTAGTCATCTTTAAACGCTTTGAAGGTACAACGGCCTTAGTGACGCTGACACCTTCATCAGACGTTAGCCCCCAGGATGCAACTTCCCAACGCAAGGAGCCATAAGCATGAATAACCTGATGGATTTATCGATTAGCCCAGGCCTACTCATCAGCCTGATTATTGTTGTCATTGGCGTGCTCATCATCTCAAAAGGATTGGTCATTGTTCGCCAGTCAGAAGTGATGGTGATTGAGCGTCTAGGATCGTTTCACCGCGTGCTTGAAAGCGGCATCAATATCATTATTCCTTTTATTGAGCAGCCACGCGCGATCACAATGCTGCGCTATCGCAAGATGGGCGAAGATTACACCGCGATTACCAGCGATGAAATCCGCATTGATCGCCGTGAAACAGTCATGGACTTTCCTGGCCAACCGGTTGTCACCACGGATAACGTCACCGTGAGAATCAACGGCGCTCTTTACTATCAGATTATCGACCCCAAGCGAGCTGTCTATGAAGTAGAGAATATGAGCCAAGCAGTCGAGGTTCTGGCAAAAACCACGCTTCGCTCAGTGGTCGGCAAGATGGAACTAGATAAACTGTTTGAGTCTCGTGCCGAGGTTAACAATGAAATCCAGGCAGCGATGGAAGAGCCCGCTTCCAAGTGGGGTGTCAAAATCTCTCGGGTAGAGGTGCAGGATATCGCCATGCCGGAAGAGGTGGAATCTGCGATGCGCCTGCAAATGGCCGCTGAACGTAAACGCCGCGCGACGGTAACAGAAGCAGAAGGTGAAAAATCTGCGGCCATTGCGATGGCTCAAGGGCAGCGCGAGTCGGCCATTCTTAACGCCCAGGGCGATAAAGAATCAGCGATTTTACGCGCCCAAGGTGAGCAGGAATCCATCAAACTCGTGCTTAGCGCCATCGGTGACAGCGAAGAGAACAAGCGCACGGTGGTGGGCTACCTACTTGGCCAAAGCTACATCAAAGGGCTGCCCAACATGGCGAAAGACGGTGAGCGTGTATTCGTGCCTTACGAGTCCTCTGCCCTGCTGGGGTCAATGGGTATGTTCCGTGAAATGGCGGGTTCACCTGAAGACACTGTCGCTAATCATCTAAAAAACCGCAACAGCAGTGAGGGCGGCTTTCGCAGTGGCATCGTCGGCGGTGCAACAGCCTCTTAAAAAGCACTATTTCAATAATACAGCGCTAAGTGCTATTACTAGTAGCTGCGCAAAGCCTGCCAGGGCTGGTCCAAGAGAGGCCCAGCCCTTCCCCTCACCTCCCGCGTAACGTTTTTTAACGTTGAAGTAACTGCCATTATCCTGGGCTTGTTTTTAGTTAAACTGGTGGCTGGCTTTGATGTTTGCATCATGCGCGCCTCAATCAATCAGTGGGCTTGGATTGAAGCACTTATCAGCAGAAGGATCGTAATCAGGAGATTAGACGTTCATCATGCTGCCTCGTTGGCTTGCCATACGTCATTTCACCCAGTTGCTCCTAATACTGGCCACGCTTGTAATGTTTCCAAGTGGGCTTTTCGCTGCCTCCCCGCCACAACCACTGCAAAATTGGGAATATCGCTGGGGCGATTCTCCTCAGGCTTCTACTAGCCATCCACTTTGGCTGCAAAGCAATACAACAGAGTGGCAAACCATTGACTCTCCCTCCAATCCGCCTGGCCGTGAGGGGCACGAGCATCTCTGGTTACGCACAACACTGCCCGCCGGTGACTGGAACGACCCAGTTCTTTTTATCACCAGCATTAATCTTATCGGACAAGTTTATCTGGGTGACCAACTCATCTATCAATACGGAGAGTTTGACGATCAGGGCAAAGGAGATTTTGCTGGTTGGCCCTGGCATATGATCGACTTACCCGAAAATGCCGCCGGACAACAACTCACCTTTCGGCTCTATTCGTACTACACCAGTATTGGCCTATGGGGCCAAGTGCAAGTGATGGAGCGTATTGACGTACTGAAGCAAGTTATTCATGACTCCGCTCAGGACCTGGGCGTGAGCGCACTGGTATTGGTGCTAGCGATCCTGGCTAGCATTTTCGCGTTGATAGGCCCGCAGCGCCAAGGCTTCGGTGCCATTGCACTATTTGCCTATGCTTCGGGACTGATGTTGCTTGCTGAAACCCCTGCTCGCCAGCTAATTTCAGATGGCGCTTTGGGTTGGGACATGTTGCGGGCTGGAAGTTACTATACCCTGCCAGTGGCATTGGGGTTGTTGCTCAGCGACTGGTTAGAAGGCACTGCGAAACGTTGGATAACACGATTATGGGTTATCCACTTGATGTATCTCGTTTTTGCCATGGGCTTGGTGCAGTTTGGTGTGATCAGCCTTTCACTCACCTTTCCTATCTTTGACGTACTGCTAGCTATCACACTTCCCATGATGCTGGTGCTAGCACTCATGCGCTTTCAACGGTTAACGCTCGAACAGCGGCTACTGGTAGTGAGCTTTATGTTTTATGCACCATTGTTGCTAGCCGATATGATTGTTGCCCACGGCTTTGTGACCTGGCGCAGCGTGCCATTGAGCTATGGTTCGTTAGCTTTCGCAGTCGCGAACGCTGCTATTTTTCTGTGGCACTATCGCCATACTCAACAACAGCTTGCTCTAGCGAATGAAACCCTTGAGCAACAGGTGGCGTCCCGGACAGCTGATCTCGACCGACTCGTTGAGGAGTTAGATGGCTTATCACGCAAAGATCCATTAACGGGCCTGCATAATCGCCGCCACTTCGACACAGCATTTGAGCACCAATGTCAGCGAGTACTACAACATGCCAGCCACCTTTCTGTGCTCATGTTGGATGTGGACTATTTCAAACAGATCAACGACGATTTTGGTCATGATGCAGGAGACGCTGTACTGGTGGACATCGCAGGGCTGCTGCGTCACCACCTACGTGATCTCGACGTCATCTGTCGTTTTGGTGGTGAGGAGTTTGTTGCTTTGCTGCCTGCCACATCGCAAATTGCTGCCGAGTCCAGGGCAAAAGCGCTGCTAATATCTATTTCCCAACAGGCATTTGCCCATCAGGATACTCCGCTACGGCGAATCACGCTTTCCTGTGGGGTGGCTACCTATCCTGATCACACTCAAGATCCTAAGAAGCTGCTACGACTTGCCGACGAGGCGCTTTATCAAGCAAAACACAGCGGACGAAACCGCTGTGTTGTTTGGGAAGACTCTCTTGAGGATCAAGGCTTTTTGTTCAGCAAACAGCAGACACTATGAACGTTAGTGGCGCGGCCTATTAAGCGGAATCCGTCGCCAAAAAGTGCTCCACGAACACTTGGTAGTCTTGAAAAACGCAGTCGGCATACGCAATTGCAAGGGTCGACACCACCTCAATAAACTGCGTTTCGCGACCTTCTAAACGCTGACATACCGCGTTGGCAAATGGCGCTGAATGACCTCGGTGAAGCGCCTGGGCACCGCGAAGATGTTCACGTGCCAGAATTTCACCCCATTGGCGCGCCAGCTTGCGGTAGGACTTACCCCCTGAAAGCTTGTGAGTAGGCACGTCTTTTTTGAACGGAGAGCGCTCTCGGACCGAAAACACTTTGCCGTTTATGGCCAGCCAGCCCAAGTAGGCGTCCGGATGTTCGGCAATGGCATGAAACGCCGCCGCATGACGGATGCCTTCATTAGGAAATAACTTTCGCCACGCCTGCTGTTGGGTTTTATTCATTAAGCCGTAAGCTTCCGGCGTTACTTGTTCTTTAACATCTAATATAACGTCATCGTGTTCATGATCCGCCCCACCCTCAATCAATACGTAGTAACGCTCGACACCTAATGAGCCCGTTCCCGCATCCAGGCGTCGGGCGGTATCTTTTACACGAAAGTGCTTTGGGTCATTCTCTTTTATCGGATGCTGTAGCGTCTGTTGATACTCTTGCTCAATCAAACGGCGCAGCTGGCTGGCGACATCTGCTGGTAAATTCGCTAGCTTCCCAGGTCGCTCAGCGAACATACGCCCTTTCTGACTATCGAGGGTTGTCCATTTTTCCAGCATACGCGCCCGACTCTGCTTATCGGCGACTTTGCCCATGAAAGGCTTGAGTGGGCCTTTGGCGCTATCCAAAGTCACCGCATCAATGAACAGTTCTTTAGTATGAGCATCTTTTGCATGAGCTTCTTGGGTATAACCCGCTAGCGTATGAATGTAACCCTCTAACAGCTTTTTCAGCGCTTTATCAGTCGCTTTAGAACTTAACGCTGCGTTTTCACGGCTATCCAACACCACACTGATCGCTAGCCGCCATACATCGTATTGATAGTCGCCGATCAATGCGTCGTCGAAGTCATCCATGCCGTAGCGCACTTGGTCATCGTGGTGACCATAAGCACCAAAGTTATAAACGTGCGCATCGCCTTGGAGCCACGTTTGGGTATTAGGCCATCCGCCGAATAGCGCAAAACGCCAGTCGTGCCAAACGTCTTGCCAATACAAGTGATTAGTTCCACGGAAAAATCGGTAGGGAGACGCGGCCATCTTGGCGTACTTTGCTTGGCGGTGCGCTGCATTTAGCGGCGCATTCACCTGCTGAATCGCCTCAATCACCTGCTGTGGGCGGTTATGCCCGGTTAGTGCATGGCTCATGGCGTTGCCTTTATCAGTGCGTAACAAGCATTCTGCTATATAGCCTAGGAGATAAACGTTAAGAGATTAAGTCATTTGAAAATTATGCCCATATCCAACTAGCAAGCGCGGTCAGATTGAGCAGCACCGTCATCCAAAATATACGCCTGAAGGCACGCTTTTGTGTTTTGTGGCGAAGCCATTGCTGTGCAACCATTGCCCCGGGCCAGCCGCCCAATAGTGACAACACATGCAAGGTATTTTCGGAAATCCGCTGCGCGTTTTTTTGTGCAGCGGATTTATCTACCGCATAAGTAAGACATGTCACCACACTGACCGCTAGGTAGATGAACAGCAACCACATAGGTAGCTTTTCGATGACGACCGCGACGGCCAGTAGCGCAAAAAATGTCAGCGTTATGACTAGTGACCGCCCCACAGTGCCTTTCACGTGCCGAGGTGCGCTAGCCTTTCTATTCAACATGATGGTTTTGCTCCTCTCCTTGAGCCTCGATTATTCTGTTGATGAGCCCCCATCACAACGACAGCAAATCAACGCAGACACTCACGAACGCCCCACCGCTCAAAAGCTCGGCTATTCGTGTTCTTGCAAAGCAGCTAAAAGCGGGCTTTCTGCCAACGAACCGCCCCAGCCATCGCTGTGCACCAACTCATTTAATGAAAGCCGGGAGCGCCAGCCTTTTGCTTCCAGCTCTGGCTGATCTAAAAACTCACTGACATAACCAAGGCAAAGATAAGCCAACGGATAAACATGTTCAGGCAACTTCAACGCCGTGCCTAGCTGATCTTGGTCAAGAATACTTACCCAGCCAACGCCAATGCCTTCTGCCCGTGCCGCTAGCCAGAGGTTTTGCACGGCTAAACACGTGCTGAAAAGGTCGGTATCCACAATGCTATTGCGCCCTAGCACATGGGGGCCGCCTCGGCTACGGTCACAAGTAATGCAGAGATTAATCGGACTTTCCAAAATGCCTTGTAGTTTCAAGCCTTGGTAGCGCTCCTTGCGTTCTCCCTCAAACCGCTCGGCGGCTTTTTGGTTTTCTTGCTCGAACATCGCCACTATCGACGCTCTAACCTCGCGGCTTTTGATCACAACAAAATCCCAGGGCTGCATAAACCCTACTGAAGGTGCGTGGTGGGCAGCCTTTAGCAGTCTTGCTAAAATCTCGGGGGCAATGGGATCAGGTAAGAACTGTGAGCGCACATCGCGCCGCTCATAAATGGCGCGGTATAGCCCGTGCTTTTCAGCGTCTGAAAAGTGGTGGCTTGGAGTACTCATTGGGTGTAAGGCCTTTGATAATACAAATATAAGTGCAGCCTACCCCAGAACGTTGCTGCGTTCATGAATAGAGCAGCAACAGAGTTAGATTCCAAGCAGCGGTGAGTCGAGTGATCTGGACCTGCTAACGCCCCAGCCCGCTAATACCACCGACCAGGGCGATGACACAGGATGATCGCTAGAATGAAACAGGCTTCATTTTCGTAGCCAGCTCGTCATCTATTGCATTCGCACGTTTGGCGGCGGGCCTGCTTTCAGTGCGCTCTATGTATTCTTTGAACACCTCTTTTGGCGGAATGTTTTTCTGCATTATTTCCCACCATAGGTAGCTGCTGAGCAAGATATCCGCTGCGGTGAATTGATCGCCACAAATATACGGCGTTTTTTCCAGCGCCCTTTCCAGAGTATTAATACTGTCTTCTAGGCGGCCACAGCCAACGGCCTGGGCGTTACTGTCATCAATTTTCCACCCATAGGCCATTGCACTGGTGGCCATCTCAAAGGGACCGGCCATGAAAAACAGCCAGCGACAGTAAGCACCGCGTGCAGGGGATTCCAACGGCGGAGCCAGCTTTTTATCTGGAAACTGATCTGCTAGATAAGCCAAGATGGCCGCGACCTCGGTGACGACAGTGTTGCCGTGCTTGATCGCCGGTATTTTACCCATGGGATTAATGGCTAAGTACTCCGGACTTTTCATCTCAGCGCCGTACTCCATGGCCTTTGTCACGTAGGAAATACCTAGCTCTTCTAGCATCCAGCGCACCACACGGCCGCGGGACATAGGGTGAGTGTAAAAAATTAGTTCTGACATGCTGATCTCCTTTTTCAGTCAATGCTTCAGATGACGTGAGTTACTGCGAGATCAGGTTAATTTGTAAATAGGTGAGAACTTGTCCTATATAAACGCAATAATTTAATTCGTCTGCAATGCTTGAGTTCAGGCTTCAAAACTCGTTCCAGGAGGAAGGCCGCATGGCGAACCCCACAACACGCGTGCTTGCTGTGCTTGAATTATTGCAGACCCATGGACAGATGGGCAGTGCCGAACTAGCAGAGCGCCTCGGCGTCGACCGACGCACCATCCGTCGTTACATGACACTGCTGGAAGACATGGGCGTGCCGATTTTGACCGAGCAAGGACGTTACGGCGGCTACCGGTTAGTGGCTGGGTTTAAGCTCCCACCGATGATGTTTACCGACGAAGAGACCCTCGCTATATCCCTGGGGTTGCTAGCCGCCCACCAGCTTGGCCTTACGGAAGCAGCTCCCGCCATTGCCAGTGCTCAGGCGAAACTTGAGCGAGTGATGCCCGCCAACCTTAAAAGCCGCATGCGGGGTGTTAGTGATACCACTCGGGTAATTCTACCCCGTGGTGCACCCAGCCTTGATAACCGAGCTCTTGAAACGCTGACCAAAGCCACAGAAACCATGCGAACGGTGGGGCTTATCTACCACTCTCCACAGCAGGGACCGATAGCGCGTAGAATTGACCCCTACGGCCTAGTTTTTCAGTTGGGACGCTGGTATGTCGCTGGCTTATGTCATTTGCGGGGGGCTATGCGGTCCTTTCGTCTGGATCGTATCAGCGATGTTCACCTTCAGTGCGATACATTTATGCGCCCAGCCAATTTCGATGCGGCGGATTTTTTGAGTGAAAGCTTTTCGTCCTGGAGCCAACCCTATGAGGTGTCGCTAATACTCCACACCGATCTCAACACCGCTAATGCCGTATTCGGTTTCCAGGCTCTTTGTGCAAGCCCCCACGAACAGGTGGAAGGCGGGCTGCTAATCAATACCCAAACCGACAGTTTCGAGTGGCTTGCCAGTTGGCTGGCACAGCTCCCATTTCGGTTCACCGTACTGAAGCCAACGGCGTTGAAGGATGCCTTGCGTGAACGAGCCAATGATTTACTGGCAAGTTGTGGGAACTCTGTTAGCGACGCTAGTTAATAGCGAGATCAATTTAGTCGCCAGCGCAGCGGGATATATCCACTAGCCCTGTAAGGAGTAGTCAAATGACTTTCTGAGCAACAACGGTATAAATATGCCAATGCTTGGACTTGCCAAGCAGTGTCGTACCTTCCGTGTTGTGCTCAACAATATCTATTACCTTAAACTGATCCTTAAAAAGCGCTTGGATATCAGAATAGGTGTGTATCGATAAATCTCCTCGCCCCATTTTTGCCCAGGTGTCATTGGGGCCCATAAAATGGCCACAGAATACACCGCCCTTCAATAGTGAACGCGTAAGGTTTTGCCAAGCGCTGGCAAATAGCCCAGGATCACAAAAAAATAGGCTTGAGCATGCATTAATGGGCGCCGTTTTTGGATACACAAACCGCTCAAAGCTGCACACTTGAGAAATTAGAGTTTGATTAATATAGCGCCCTCCAACCTCCTCTAATCGAGCTATCGCCACATCACTTTTATCATAGGCATGCACCGTATAGCCGTGCTCCATCAAGAACAGTGCATCGCGCCCTGCTCCGCAGCCTGCATCAACGGCAACCCTAGGCAAGGTAGTGTCTACAACGCCAAGCGCCCGCTTTAATGGCGGATAAACCGCAGCGCTGAGTGACTTTTCGAGATATGTTTGCTCGCTCATTCCAACACCTCAACACTTTTATAAGTGAGCGCAGCATATATCGATGTGTAAGCGGTTATGGCACATATTACTGTTGCTCCAATCCCGCTAAAAACTGCTTCAGCAGAGCATCTAATTGCGCCAGTTGTTCTTCACTTAAGCCGCTAGTGAGCTGCGCCTGAGCTTCCACATGAGCGGTAACCGCCTCATCAATCAATTCAAAACCACGCTGTGAAAGAGAGATCAAAAAACCGCGCCCATCCTCTGGGTTTTTGACCCGCTCAATCAAACCAGCCTTTTCCAACAGGTTGATACGGTGAGTCATGGTGCCAGAGGTCACCATCGTGGAAGCCATCAACCCCCCTGGCGACAACGCAAATGGGGGGCCTTCTCGACGAAGGGTCGCCAAAACGTCAAAGCTTGCACCATTCAGCCCGTACTTTGTCCAGGTTTTTTCTAGTTCACGGTTTAAGCAGTAGTTCAGTCGCTTAATCCGTCCAAGGGTGGCCATCGGTGCAACATTAAGGTCAGGCCTTTCCTGCCGCCACTGATTAAGAATGCTATCCACATGATCCCTATCCACATGATCCATAGAAGTACTGCGCTCCTAATTATTGCTCAGCTCATTTATCTTGACGTCAAGAAACCCGGCATATATCTTGATATCAAGACATCAATCGAGAGCGTATCTGATGACATTATCAAACACAATTGCAACACACTCACCAAAAAGGGTCTGGCTTGCTCCACTGATTTACCTACTATCAGGTGGAGCACTACTTGGCCTATCGACAAATTTGGCTAAACTTGCCGGGGAAATGCAGCTATCAGCACTCGCATTTCTGTTTTGGTCAATCACAGGGGCTGCGCTTATTTTGCTGGCCATCTCAGCAATACGCGGCCATTTACCGCCTATCAACCTCCGCACCGTCGAGTATTACTCAGTATCCGCACTGCTTGGCGTGGCTGGCTCTAACTTGATCTTTTTCTCCGCTATCCCGCATGTGGGTGCTGGGTTCGTTGCGCTGATCATTACGCTACCGCCGCTTCTCACCTACGTTGGTGCGCTGTTATTGAAAATAGAAAAGTTTCAATTTATTCGAGCGGCTGGCGTTATGTCTGCGCTGTTGGGTGCTATCACCTTAGCCGCCAATAAGCTTTCAGCGCCTGATGCCGATCACTTATGGATCCTCATTGCCCTGGCTGGGCCAGTGCTATTAGCCATCGGCAACGTTTACCGAACATTACGCTGGCCTGAAGGCGTATCCAGCGATGCGCTAGCCCCCGGCATGCTCATCGCCGCCGTTGTAATCCTGTTAGGAGTAGGGTTTTTACCGGTTTTTTCATTAAATGTTCCAACTCAACACCACTTGCCCATCATGCTGATTGCGCTCCAAGCGCTAGTGTTCGCTGGCCAATTCTTACTACTGTTCCTGCTGCAGAAAAGCGGTGGCCCTGTGTTCCTGAGCTTACTGGGTTCCGTTGGAGCTGTCGTGGGGGTGCCTGTTGCCATCTTCCTCCAGGGAGAAGCCGCCCCTGAGGGCTTACTACTAGGCATCGTATTAATTGGCGCAGGTGTTTTCCTGCTCAACATTGGCAAAGCCAATCCGCTTCCTAGCGCTGACCAAATCAACAACAACCCATCCAAGATTAACTAAGCCTAGATTAACTAAATCAAGGAATAACTATCATGAAAATCGCGATATTGGGTGCCGCAGGCGACGTTGGAACACGCCTTATGAGTGAAGCGTTAGCACGAGGACATCACGTCACTGGCGTAGTAGGAGCTGAAAATCAGCGTAATAAGCTGCCTGCTGAGGCAAGCTACTGTGTCGCCGATATATCCGACCCGCACCAGTTAGCGCAGGTGGTTGAGGGCAAAGATTTACTGATCAGCGCTGTTCGTCCACCAGAGGGGCAAGAAGCGCTGTTGGTGACTAACGGATGTGATATCTAGAGAGCGCCCTCGCAGAACAACGTGTGGCTCGATTACTAACCCCAGGACGCAACGGTGAGACGGTCTTAACAGCCACAGACTTCCTACCGGTGACGGCATTAGAAATTGCCAAGGTTTGCCAAGCACAATATTAACGGTGCCTTGCTGAAACGCGCACAGCGTGGACAAGAACGGAGAGTCTCGTATTTCAATGGAGGATTTTGCGGTGGCGATGCTCGATGAAGCAAAAACGCCAAGGCAGTGCCTTGGCGTTTTTGCGTACTGAGCTAGAGTGGTTAACTCAATTGGAACGGATAGACAGGCCCAACCTTTAGCAATTGCGTTAGCTCGTCCAGCGCGGTGAGCACTTCAGTGGCGAGCTGGGGGTCGGCAAGGTCATCTGCCGCTAGGCGATCACGGTAGTGGCGATTAACCCAGGCGGTCAGGTCATCGTACAGCGCATCATTCATTAACACGCGGCCGGTCAACGCTGCCTGTTCAGCTTCCGATAAAGCAACACGCAAACGCAGGCAGGCGGGGCCACCGCCGTTGCGCATGCTCTGCTTAACATCTTTAACGACCACTTCACCAATAGGGTTATTGCCCGCCAGAATAAAGTCCTGAATCGTGCGCCAGACGGCTTCGCGCTCTTGGCATTCGCTGGGCACTACCAGCGTCATGGTGCCGTCCGGGTTGGAAAGTAGCTGGGAGTTGAACAAGTACGATGCTACCGCATCTTCCATGCTCACCGCGTCTAACGGAACTCGCACCGGAATCAGTGGCGTAGACATTTTGGCGCGCAGCTCATCCAAGGTGCGCGTTTCATCCCAAAAGGCCATTTCGTGATAGAGCAGCACGGGGCCATTACCCACGGCAATCACATCGTTATGGAAGACACCCGCGTCGATGGCATCTGGGTGCTGCTGAGCAAACACCGTTTGTGCATCCGTTAGCCCATGCTGGCGGGCCACCGCTTGACTGGCTTCCAGGGTTTGCCGAGCGGGGAAGCGTTTTGGCTCACGCTCACCGCTACGCACGTCACCAAATGCTTGGCGACCATACACAAACAGGTGAACACCTGGCTCGCCATGTTCACCGCATAGTCGGGTATGATTCGCGGCACCTTCATCAGAAAAGGCAGGCGTTGCAGGCAGTACTGGATGGTGAGCAAAGTGCTGTTCATCGTGGAAAATAGCCTGTAGCACACGACCGGTGGTTTGCGGCTCCAGGTAGCGATGAAAGCTCGACTGTAGGTTCGCTGGTGTGAAATGCACCCGGCGATCAGGCGCGTCAATACTGGGGGTAACGGTGCCTGCGTTGGCCGTCCACATGCTGGAAGCCGAGCAAACCGCCCGCAGCAGCTGAGGGGCCTCTTTTGCAGCTCGGGTGAGCACGTCACTATTACTGCCGCTGAAACCTAAATCTCTTAGTGCGCCTACATCCGGGCGCTGTTGAGGAGGCAGGACGCCCTGGGCGTAGCCCGCGTCCATCAGCGACTTCATCTTGGCAAGCCCCTGTAACGCGCCCTCTTTCGGGTTGGAAACCAACCCACCATGACTCATAGACGCCACGTTGCCGTGGGCCAGACCTGAGTAGTTATGGGTTGGCCCTACCAAACCGTCAAAATTGACTTCTCTGACGTTGCTATTCACTACGTTGCTATTCACCACGTCGCTCATAGGTTGACTCCCGGCGGCAGAGTTTCTGGCATTTCCAAGGTGTCGGCTTCCATAGACGCCACCGGGTAAGCGCAGTAGTCCGCCGCATAGTAAGCGCTTGGGCGATGGTTACCGCTGTCGCCTACGCCGCCAAAGGGGGCGTCGCCAGAGGCACCTGTGGTTTGGCGGTTCCAGTTAACAATCCCTGCACGAATGCGCAGCAGAAAGTCGTCCCAGTCAGCTTTATCGCCACCGATGAGTCCTGCAGACAAGCCATAGCGTGTATCGTTAGCCAGCGCTAACGCTTCATCCCAATCGCTGTAACGATGGATTTTCAGCAACGGGCCGAAATGCTCCTCGTCGGGCACGTCCATTCCCGTTACATCAATCAATGCAGGGCTTAATAGGCTGGTGTTATCTTTAAGGCGTTGCATACGGTTAATCACCGTACCGCCCATGGCCTCCAGCTCGTCTTGCGCCTTGAGCAAACCATCGGCAGCCGCCACGCTGACCAAACCGCCATAGAACGGCGCAGCAGGTGCTTCCTCAAACTGTCCGGCCACATGTAGCTTGGCGATAGCATCAGAAAGTGCGTCGATCAGGCGGTCACCGACCTCTCCATTCGGCACCATCAAACGACGGGCACAGGTACAGCGCTGGCCGCCGGATAAAAACGCCGACTGCAAAATAGTCAGTACGGCAGCACGCTCATCGTCGACATCTTTCACTATTAACGGGTTGTTGCCGCCCAGCTCCAAGGCGAGGATTTTATCCAACTGCCCGGCGAACTGCTGCTGCAGCATGCCACCCACTTTCGCGCTACCAGTAAACAGCAGGCCATCGATACCTGGATGCGCTGCTAAGGCTTGCCCTACAGCGACACCACCCTGTACTAAGTTAATCACCCCAGCAGGCAGCCCCGCTTCCACCCAGCATTGCAGAGTTAAATCGGCAGTAAGCGGCGTTTGGTCGCTGGGTTTAAACACCACGGTATTGCCAGCGAGCAACGCGGGCACCATATGGCCGTTGGGCAGGTGGCCGGGGAAGTTGTAGGGGCCAAATACCACCATGACACCGTGAGGGCGATGACGCAGTACGGCTTTCGCACTACCCACTTCTTTTTCTCGCTCACCCGTGCGCTCATGGTAGGCCTTGATAGATAGCGCCACCTTACCGACCATCGCACCAGCTTCAGTGCGTGCTTCCCAAAGCGGCTTGCCGGTCTCAGAGGCAATCGCTACCGCTAAGTCTTCGCGGCGGGCCGTCAGCACGTCAACAAACCGTTCAACAAGTGCTTGGCGCTCAGCAAACGTTGTGCGCGCCCATTCAGGGAAAGCCACACGCGCGGCATCGATAGCGGCGCCAACCTGTGCGTTTGAAGCCGAAGCACCTTGCCAAAGCAGTGTTCCCGCAACAGGATCGTGCTTTGTGAAGGTGTCGGCATCGCCCGTTACCCAGGCGCCGTTAATCAGTTGCTGCTGTTGGGCGTGCATCGTTATCTCCTTCCCTTATGCGAGCTTGTTATGTGTACTTGTTCTTAAAAGCTATTGTGAAAAACTATCGTAAAACGCTATTTTTGAAGAGCTAGGTTTCCAACAAACGAACGTGGTCACCCGTTGTCACACCCAGGCGGTCCGCTTCTTGCTGGTTAAGCACGATAGTGTTTTCCTGGGTAGGCGCGCGGCCTATCCAACTAGCGGTGAAGTTAAGCATCTCGGTAGTGGCTGCCAGCCAGCGGCTAACGCTCTCGTCTGGTGCGCTTTGTGAAACTTCCACCTGGCAGAGCCGTGAATTACGAATCGCCCGCACGTCGTCAATATAGGCCTCCACCGTGGGGCCACCATCGAAAATATCGACATAGCCTTCCCAGCGTAGTCCTTCTTTCTTGAGCATTTCCAAAGCGGGACGCGTATGGCGGTGCACTTGGCCAATGCAGGCACGCGCCTCTTCCGACATAAACGTGGTGTAGATCGGAAACTTAGGCATCAGCTCGCCGATAAAGCTTTTCTGCCCCAGACCGGTTAACCGATCGGCTTCGTTAAAGTCCATGGGAAAGAAGTGTTTACCCAGACTTTCCCAAAAAGGGCTGGTGTTATGTTCATCAAACACACCACGCATTTCCGCCAATACTTTCTGCGGAAAACGGTCACGAAACTGAGCAATAAACAGCCAACGCGCTTTGGAAAGAAGTGCACCATTACGTAGGTGTTTATTCGCTTCGCCGCGATATTCAGGGCGTAAGAACAGCGAGCACACTTCCGCATCGCCGGTGTGATCGGAGCTTAAAAATAGCGTGTCAATCGTACGGTGCAAGTCTAACTGCACCGAAGAGTGTGCCAATGTGCCTAACCGATAATTATAAAACGGCACTTCGCGACCTACTTGGCCCTCGATGGCACAACAACCGGCCAGTTCTCCATTCTGCTCATCTTCCAGTACAAAGAAGTAGAGTCGATCATCGGCGGGTGTGCGCTCTTCAAAGGCACGGGCGGCAGCTTCAATTTTGCCAGCCAAAAACTCACGGTTATCCGGCAGTGAGGTAAAGCCAACGCCTGCCTGTTGCGCAAGTGCCTGGAGCCCATCCAAATCGTCGCGGGCAATGGGTCGAATGCGCATTACATCTCTCCTTCATCAAGCGCATCTACCGCGCTTGGCAGGGTTAACGGCGCTGCCAGCACCGCGCGCCCCTCTTCAACACCTAACCGTTCAGCGTGCTGCGGTGAAAGCATCAATTGTCCGGTAGGCGAAAGCGCATAACGCGCCACAATACAACGGAAATCGCCTAAGGTTTGGTTGGCAATCATCGCTGGCTCTGCATCGGGCAGTGCGTGCTCAGGACGTACCCTGACCGGATGCCAAGCAGCACGACGGAAGGTTTCCAATCGCTCACGCTCAGCTTTTACAATCGGCCCTGCGTCGAAAATATCGACATGGCGAGAACGCACAAAGCCTTCTGCCAACATTTCTGCTAGCGCGTCTTCATGGGCGGGGTGCTCTCGGCCAATAGCAGCTCGCGCCTGAGGCGTTAGCAGCGGTAGATAAAGCGGAAACTGCGGCATCACTTCAGCAATGAAACTTTTCGAGCGAACGCCAGCCATGTGATTCATTTCTTGGAAGCTGCGCGCAAAAAAGTGACGACCAACGCTTTCCCAAAAAGGCGACTCATTTTTGCTATCCAGATAGCCCGGAAAGGCGACCGCCAGAATGCGTGAAAAACGCTCAGGGTATTGGGCAATAAACATCAGTCGCGCACGGCGTAACAGGCTTTCTGCACTGGTACCTTTGTAGCGCGGGTTAAGCGACAGCGCGCAGAGCAGCGTGGCATCAGAAGCTTCGTGAGAAAGCGCTAAGGTTTGCACTTCTCGACGCACATTCAGCTGTTGGGAAGCATGAATCAGCGTTTCCTGGCGATAGGTGTAGTAGGCTTCCGCTGCACCTGCCTGGGCACGAATGGTCGCCGTGCCTAGCACTTCCTCACGATCATCATCCGCCAGTACAAACATATAATGTTCGTTACCAGGGAACTCTATTTCACTGTTAAAGGCTTCCTGGGAGCGCACAATGCGCTCCTCAAGCCGATCACGGTTGGCGGGCAGATTGGTGAGCCGCGGCACCGCGTGCTCTGCCAACTGCTCCAGGGCTGGAAGGTCAGCCATTGTTACCGGTCGGATTACCAGCATCCTTAACGCCCCCTCTTGTGTGGCTTCTTGCCTATTCATGCGCTGGCAACTAGCCGCTCAATAGCACGTTCTAGACGCGCCATACCTTCAGCAATATCTTCTTCTGGAATGACTAAAGATGGCGCCATACGCAGCACGTTGGGGCCAGCAATCAGTGCCATCACGCCCTCTTCAATAGCGAGAGGTAGAATGTCTTTAGCGCGACCTTCAAAGGCATCCGACATTTGTGCGCCCATTAGCATTCCCATGCCGCGAATCTCTTTAAACACGCCATGCTTGCGGTTAATGGTTTCTAAATGCTCGCGGAACAGGTCGTGACGATGCTTAACGCCGTTAAGCACCTCGGGGGTGTCAATGAATTCCACGGCCGCTAGAGCAACCGCAGACGCCAGCGCATTACCACCATAGGTAGAGCCGTGAGTACCAATTGCTAGAGATTTCGCAATCGCATCCGTGGTTAAGGTGGCACCTACCGGAAAGCCACCGCCCAGTGATTTGGCACTGGTGAGAATATCGGGGGTGATACCGAAGTTTTTGTAGGCGTAAAGTTCACCGCTGCGGCCAACACCCGTTTGTACTTCGTCAAAAATCAGCAACGCGTTGTGTTCGTCGCACAGATCGCGCAGGCCCTGAAGAAACTCTTGGGTCGCAGGAACGATACCGCCTTCGCCCTGCATCGGCTCAACCATAATGGCGCAGGTGTCATCGCCCACTAGCTTGCGCACGCTTTCCAGGTCATTGAAGTTGGCATGCAGAATGCCGCCAGGCACTGGGCCAAAGCCTTGAGAGTACTTGGGCTGACCACCCACGCTCACAGTGAAGAAAGTGCGGCCATGGAAAGACTGATAAAACGAAATGATTTTATCTTTATGCTCGCCATGGTGGTCTACCGCCCAACGGCGGGCTAGCTTAAGCGCGGCTTCGTTAGCTTCGCCACCGGACGAGCACAAGAACACTTTGTCGGCAAAGGTGCGCTCAGTGAGTGTTTTGGCAAGCGCCAGCGCTGGCTCGTTGGTGAACACATTAGACAAGTGCCAAAGCTTTTCGCCCTGCTCTTTAAGCGCATTCACTAGCACCGGATGACAGTGGCCAAGCGAGTTCACTGCAATACCACCAGCAAAGTCAATATATTCACGCCCCTGCTGATCCCACAAGCGGCTGCCTTCGCCACGCACTGGAATAATCTGTTGTGGCGAGTAGTTTGGCGCCATGTAGTTATCGAAATCCTGACGGCTTGGGGTGTAGCTCATGGGACGATACCTCCGGTGGAGTAAAGGATAGATTCAGTATACGGGGGGCAATAGACGCCGTGCTTTCAGTATTGGGACGGTAAATTATGAAAAGCCGCGCTTATCCAAGCCGTTCTTCCCGCGGTGTAATGCCAAAGTGATTACGATAGGCGGTAGAAAAGTGCGCACCAGAAGAGAATCCGGTCATCAGCGCGATATCACCTACCGGCCGATCACTCTCTCTTAATTGTTTACGCGCATCTTGTAGGCGCAAATCCAGGTAATAGCGGCTAGGTACTGCCTGCAGATACTTTTTGAACAGTCGCTCTAACTGGCGCCGAGAAATACCCAAATGCTCGGCCAGCTCTAGCGTAGAAAGCGGCTCTTCAATATTCGCTTCCATTAACGTAACAGCATCCACCAGACTTTGCGGCGCGTGGCCCAGGCGATTACGCAGCGGTACGTGCTGGCGTTCATCGGCTAAGCGAATGCGGTCGCAGACAAACTGCTCGGAAACCTGCTCGGCAAGGCGCTGGCCGTGATGCTTGCCAATCAGCGTTAGCATCATATCCATTGCAGCAGTGCCGCCGGCACAGGTTAACCGTTCGCGGTCAATTTCAAATAGCTGCTTGGAGAGCGTGACTTGGGGGTAAGCCTGCGCAAACGCATCGAATCGCTGCCAGGGTAGCGTGGCGCGGTAGCCTTCTAATAGCCCACAACGGGCAAGCACTTCAGTGCCTCCCGCAAGGCCACCAATAGCAACGCCTCTGCCCTGATGGCTGCGCAGCCATTCATTTAGCTTGGCGGGCAGCGCATAGGGCAGCGGCGTGGGGGCACACACCAATAGCATATCCAGAGGACCAAGCGGCGCGCCTAACACATGCTGAGCTAGCAAGGAAAGTTGCGCGCCGCTGCGCACAGGCTCATCGGTTAAGCTGAGCGTAACGGTGTGATAAAGCATCTGCCCGCTTAGCTGATTGGCCATTTGTAGCGGCTCGATAGCGCTCGCATGGGCCAACAGCGAAAAACCGGGCAGCAGCACAAAGGCCACCCGCCGACGCTCACTGGCGGATGACATCAACGTACTTGGGGACATAACAAGTTGCTTTGCTGCATAGAAATCGCCGCCAACTTAGGTAAATAGCTAGTCAAAAAGCCATCTTACCCAATTGTGCAAATGAAGGCAGCGCTATGGCTCTTAAAACTAAAATAGGAGGCATAAATACAAAATTGCCGGGCACTAGGCCCGGCAACAGGAGGAGTAATGTGTCTTCGTTAACCGCCGCTATTGCCAAGCCCAAAGATGACAATGCCTGCGACGATAATGCCCATCACGATAATAATTAAAGGGAGCATTTTATGTAGCCCGTTAGGGGACTTTTTCGCTTCCGGCTGCCGTTGTGGCTGAGATGTTTCAAAGTCCTCAGGCAAACGTTCGCTCATTACGTGCTCTATCTCTTCTTCCCGGGTTTTGCTTTCCTTGGTATCCATACAACACCTCTCGCTTTCCGGTTAGATGATCAAAAACGCGGCGATTAACACTCCTCGTCGCGCTTAGCGCTATAGTGTAACGACATCAAAGTGAACATCAGGGTTCACATCTGCGTCGTAATCTACGTCATCACGCTCGAAGCCAAACAGCTTCAAGAATTCATGCTTATAACCAGCATAGTCGGTAATTTCGAATAGGTTCTCTGTTGTGACGGCTGGCCATAGGTCTTGGCAGGCTTTTTGTACGTCGTCACGCAGCTCCCAGTCATCAAGACGTAGGCGTCCTTTTTCATCGGTGACCATATCGTCATGTTGACCAGAGTAAAGACGCTCACCAAACAGGCGATTTAATTGGTCAATAGTGCCTTCGTGTAGTCCCTGCTCTTTCATGATGCGGTAGACCATGGCGATATACAGCGGCATAACAGGAATCGCGGCACTAGCCTGGGTAACGACCGATTTGAGTACGGCAACATTGGCACCGCCCCCCGTCTCTTTAAGTTTGGCATCAATAGCGGTAGCCGCGCGATCAAGATCTTCTTTGGCTTTACCCAGCGCACCGTGCCAGTAAATCGGCCAGGTGATTTCAGTACCGATATAGCTGAACGCAACGCTACGCGCGCCTTTCGCCAGCACACCCGCTTCGTCCAGGGCGCTCATCCATAGCTCCCAGTCCTCACCGCCCATCACCGTGATGGTATCGTCGATCTCTTGCTGGGTGGCAGGCTCTACTTCTGCTTCGATGATGGCGTCTTTATTCGTATCAATGGCGGTAGCGCGGTAGGTTTCGCCAATCGGCTTCAAACTCGAGCGCTTTACTTCCCCAGTATCTGGCAACTTACGCACTGGCGAAGCCAGGGAGTACACCACCAGATCAATTTCACCCATGTCCTGCTTGATCAACTCAATGGCTTTTTCCCGCGCTTCGTTAGAGAACGCATCACCGTTGATCGATTTGCTATACAGGCCCTCTTGCTTGGCAAATTTGTCAAACGCGGCACTGTTATACCAACCAGCAGTGCCGGTTTTTTTCTCACTGCTGGGCTTTTCAAAGAAGACGCCTAGGGTATCAGCGCCATAACCAAAGGCAGCCGTAATACGGGCTGCCAAGCCGTAGCCACTGGAAGCACCAATCACCAGCACCTTTTTAGGGCCTTGGCTTTTATCTAAGCCACGCGCGCGGGTCGCTTCAATCTGTTCCAGAACGTTTTGCTCGCAGCCTTTAGGGTGAGTGGTGGTGCAGATAAAGCCACGCACTTTTGGTTTAATGATCACATTGGACCCCTTTATCAGATTGATGTCGCTATCAGCATGGCGGTGCCATTACCGTGTGGGGTGTATTCTAGCGGTCTAGACGCGCTCTGTCCGCTCTTGAGCTTCTTCGCCATTCACGGCAGGATAGCGACCTGACCATTCCTTGCCGACGAGACCCGGATGAACGCACAGCAGCTAGTCGATGAACGCGGCGACCTATGGCTTGCTCTCGCACCGCTGTGGCTGGACCGTGAGCCAAGCGAGCGTGACTATGCCCATATGGTTGAGATAATCGTACAGCATGACATGTCGCTGAAGGAGCTGGAGTGGATGTTCCGCTTGGAGCTTGCTCCAGTGATGGTGAGACACCAGCTGTCAATTGCCAGTGAATGGCGAAAGTTCGATGACTACAAATTGATGAAGCAGTTGGTAAGCCATAACCTGCGCCTGAAAGGCTGGCGGCGTAAAAGTTGGGCGCTGTTTTCAGGTTTAACCACAATGATGGTCCGTCATCGCTGGGTGGAATTAATGCAACGACTGATGGTTACCCGCGGAGAGCTTTAACCGAGTGCCTGATTCTTTACCCTTCTTTATCAAGGGCGGCTTCCAGCGCAAGCCGCAGTGACAAGCCATGGTCATTGGGGGCAAACCGTGCGATCACCCTGCCATCGCGCCCCACCAGAAACTTAGTAAAATTCCACTTGATCACCTTGGTGCCTAATACGCCCGGTGCTTCCTGTTTCAGCACTACAAACAGCGGATGGGCGTTTGGACCATTCACGGAGACTTTTTCCATCAGCGGAAAGCTGACACCAAACTGTTGCTCGCCGAAGACACAGAAGGCCTCTGCGCTCTCCGGCGACTGTTTACCAAACTGGTTACAGGGGAAACCAAGTACCGTAAACCCACGATCTCGATAACGCTGGTATAAACTCTCCAGCTCTTTTAACTGCGGGGTAAAGCCGCACTTACTAGCCACATTAACGACCAGCAATACCTGCCCGCGCAGCGCCCGTAAGTTAAACGGCTTGCCTTGATGGGTGTAACAATCCTGCTCATAAATCATCATCGCAAGGCCCCCTAAATGACTCCACCAGCATAGGCTTTACCATGCCACGGGACCAGCAGTTACACCAGTGTGGCTTAAAAACTAATGGGGCCTGCGACAACGCGTAGCGCCAGCGCGATCAGCAGCACGCCAGTGATTCGATTGATCCAGTGGGCATGGCGCTGAAGCCAAGGCAATACGCGAGAATGCGAAAGCCCTACTGCCACTAAAACGTACCACCCTCCATCAATGATAATCGCCGTCGCGACGATAATGGCCTTGGCAAGTAAACTCATCTCGGGCGTTACAAACTGACTTAACAGTGCCACAAAAAAGATAATCAGCTTGGGATTACCCAGCGCCACCAACACTGCTTCTTTGGCGGCTTGGCGTGGCGTCGTCACTGCCGCATCGGGGGATAGCGCACCACCTCTGCCTGCTCGTAGCGCCTTTATTCCAAGCCACGCCAAATAGGCCGCACCACACCATGTCACTAGTTGAAATAACTCTGGGTGGCGCACGATAAGCGCACCCAAGCCCCATACGGTGAGCAACGCATAAAACCCGACGCCCAGTGCATGAAAAATCGCAGCTGTCATGCCGGGCAAGCGTCCACCTCCTAACGTATGACGCAGTACGAGTGCAAGGCTTGGCCCTGGCGACATCGCCCCCATGGCACAAATAGCAGCCAACGATAGCCAAAGTGACAGCGGCATTTTTCTCTCCTTGAAATCAGCATTATAGGCTGGCTGAGTATACGCCAACGACGCGGGTGCTTAGCGAATAAATCCGTCCACTTAAATAACACTGTTAGCATGGTACGCTGTTGGGTAAAATTTTCCCCTTTTTGAAAACGATGACGCCTGCCCTGCAGGCGGTTCATGGCTAATAAAGGACTTCAATATGGGTAGGGCGTTTCAAAACCGTAAGGAATCCATGGCCAAAACGGCCGCTGCGAAAACCAAGGTTTACAGTAAGTATGGACGTGAAATTTACGTCTGCGCTAAAGCAGGCGGCACGGACCCAAACGGAAACCTTGCGCTACGCGGTTTGATGGAACGGGCTAAGAAAGATCAGGTACCGTCTCACGTTATCGATAAAGCCTTGGATAAAGCGAGCGGCGCAGGCGGCGAAGACTTTTCACCAGCGCGCTATGAAGGCTTTGGTCCGGGTAACGTTATGGTGATCGTCGATTGTTTAACCGACAATCCCAATCGTACCTTTGGTGATGTGCGCGGCTGTTTTACAAAAACGAAAAGCAAAATCGGCACTCCCGGCAGCGTTAGTCACATGTTTGATCACTGTGCAATTTTTTCGTTTGCGGGTAGTGATGAAGAAGCCGTGCTTGAAGCACTCATGGAAGCCGATGTCGACGTCACTGACATTGAGCAGGAAGAGGAACGTATCACGGTTTTTGCTCCGCATACCGATTATGCTAAAGCCAAACAAGCGCTGATGGATGCTTTCGGTGAGGTCGATTTCGAAGTTGACGAAATCCAGTTCCTACCACAAACCCCCACTCCCATCGAAGGCGATGATGTGGTGATGTTTGAGAAACTACTGGGCATGCTTGAAGAGCTGGATGATGTTCAGAATGTTTTCCACAGTGCAGAGCTACCAGAAGAAACTGCTTAAACCGTCTCTCGGTTAAACCTCCTGTGGTTGTCGGCATCTATGTCGGCGACCTCAGGCTCTGTCATTAGTTGGCGGAGCCCTGTGAATCCAAGGCCGCATCAGGTGGCAGTAACGCCGGGGTAACGCCCGCCGCACTGAGCACCTGTTTACCACGCACGGTCAAATCAGTGATAAACAAAAATTGCTGTCGGGGATCTACTGGATAAGCGCGAATACGGTAATGCGTGCCCCAGGGTTTCTCCTCCGCCACAACAATAATCGGCTTATCAAATTTAAGGTAAGCACTCGTTAACGCGACGTCTCGTAGCGCTTTACGCACCCAGCCAGCTTCGTGTTCCGGGTGAAGGTAAAAACTTGCCACGCATTGGAGGCTAGTTCCGCCATTGTTAGCATTATAAATGGCTGAATCCCAAAGTTTAAGATGAGGCACCGCTACCAGGTCATCGTCGGGCGTTAGAATTTCTACTGTGCGCATTCCAACGTGCTTAACTTCGCCATAAGTACCCTCAATGTTGACCCAATCCCCGGGGCGATAGGGCAGCTCAACGGCAGATACTACCCCGGCAATCAAGCTACTCACGTAATCTTTTAGGGCGAAGCCAATAGCTAAGCCAATGGCACCCAGCAGCGTTACCATGTTGCGCAATGAAGGCTCAATGACGATAGGTACAGCAACAGCCAGTGCAGTAATTAAAATCAATAACCGGGTTAGTGGCACCAGCGCAAACACTCTAAACCGCACTTGTCCATGTAAGCGATTGGCTAACCAGCTCAATCCTCGTTGGCTGACAATAATCAATAGCACTGTACTGACCAGAATGACTCCTAAGGTAATCAGCGCTTGACTATCAAACTCATTAAACAGCCTGGCGTACTGCTCTTGATCGTCCATATAAGCTCCTAAAGCGGGTCAACTAGGTAGTTACGCGATTCCAGCAGTTGTCGCACACTCGCGTAGCTTAATGGGTCGACTTGCCAGCGCCCTTGATGGCAGTTGAGAATCCCCTGGCGAGCAAGTGCTAGCCGTGCGTTTAGCGCCTCATGATTTGAAAATGGCAGCACATACCCTAACGCTTGATCCTCTAGCCCCCCATGAATGAGCAGCGTATGCAGCAACAGCGTCGCCACATCCCCTGTATCCGACGCTAGTTCCGCTTCCGCCAGCGCGTCCAATAGCCATAGCTCTTTTGACGGCTCTTCTTTCGACGGCTCTTTTGGCTGCCCTTGAGACGGCCCTTGTGAACGGCCACTATCCTCATTTTCAGCCGGTTCGCGCAGTCGCTCTCGCCAGTAGTGCCAAGCAATACCTAAATGCCCTCGACAGTGGGCCGCTAGACGTTGCAACTCTTTATAAGAACGCTCACCACTAGCGTTATCGTCATTCACGTCAGCAAGAATTGGCTGGCCCGTTCGGGAGCTATACACCGTAGGACAGACGCTACTATCCGCCAACTGAGCAAAATAGCGGGCAAGCTGCTCGCCCTCTAACGCTTGCAAGGTAACCACGGTGACGCCTTCCAAGCCCACCGCATGCTGAAGATAAGCATACGTCCAGCTATCACAACCAATCACGCCTTGCCCTAACCGGCCACTTAAAGCCCGCTCCAACAGTTCACGTACGCCCTGTAGGCCTCCAGTGTGACGTAAAAAATGCCGCTCCAAGGCCGGGATTGCCCACAGACGCTGATAGCCACAGCGCTCTACCCATTCTAGGCAACCGTCCGTAAGCTCTTTAAAGGTTGGTACAGATATGCAGTTGACGCCCTGCTGCTGAGCCCAGTGGCTAACCACTGCCCCGTGGCCACCATGAGGTGGCGAGATAAACAACACGACCGGTGCATCAGCATGCTCTTCCGTTACTTGGCCGAGGGCGTTAGCCGCCAGTGACCAATCAATGGCAGGCACCCAATGCGAAAGCGCAACTTCAGGCAGCTTACGCAGCTCACTCTCTTCCTTGGCTTGGCGTTCAGAGGCTTCTTTACCAACCACCCACGTAGTCGCTGCTCGCCAGCTACGCCGCCACTGACTGGCTTGGGTCTGCTCTGGTGTTTGAAACGACTCAAGTGCCACAACTTCCCATGGGGAAAAAGCAGACTTCGTTGAGTGCTGCGCCATAATGCCGCCTCGAACATAAATAAGTGGATTAAGGCTAGCATGCCTCATATTGTCATTGAGGGGTTAGCCGAACTTATCGTCTAAAATAAAGTCGTTATACAGTAGCTAACTAATATGAGAGCAAAGCGCAGGAGGCGATAATGAGCGTAGTTAACGTCACAATGGCAGAACTGCATGAGAAGCTTTCAAAGTGCATTGCAGGCGAACGGGTGCTTATCGATCACGAGGGAAATCGATTTAGCGCACGTATTCAACACGTAGGCTTAATGGGGTTAAAGGTCATCCCTGAAACGCAGATTAAAAATAGCACGGGTGACCCAGGCGATATAGACGGCGTAACCGTTCCTTATGATGATATTTGGGAACTTGAAGTGAAAGGCGTCGTGTATAGCCGCTTGGAAACGTAATTTTTTGCACACCCACTACTCAGTGGGCGTGCAAGCACATCATTCCAAAACCAAAAACGTTAACTAAAATAAACGCTTCCTAGCTAGAAAGTCAGACAAATCTTGCCGAAGTGTTTGCCTGACTCCTGATGACGGAAGGCATCGGCAATGTCGCTCAGTGCAAACTCACGGTCAATAATCGGCTTCAAATTAGACGCTTCGATAGCACGAATCATCTCGATTTGATGACGACGACTACCCACAATAAGACCTTGCAGCTTAGCTTGCTTAGCCATCAGCTTAGCCGTTGGTATCTCGCCTTCTCGACCGGTCAGCACACCAATCAGCGCGATATGCCCCCCAATTTTCACCGCATCAATCGATTGCGGCAGCGTACCAGGGCCGCCCACTTCAACAACATGGTCCACGCCTTCACCATTGGTTAACGCCTTAACAGCCTTGCCCCAGTCCGGCGTTTCTTGATAATTAATGGTGTGCTCAGCGCCCAGCTCGCGCAGGCGGGTCAGCTTTTCATTGGAAGACGACGTAGCAATTACCCGTGCGCCCATCATCTTGGCAAACTGTAGCGCAAAAATGGAAACGCCCCCAGTGCCTAACACCAGCACGGTATCTCCCGCTTTTATCCCACCATCAACCACTAATGCCCGCCAGGCGGTCAAGCCTGCGGTTGTTAGCGTCGCGGCTTCCGCATGGCGGTAGCCTTTAGGCTGATGGGTGAACGAGGTAGCGGGCGCAACCACTTGCTCGCGAGCATAGCCGTCAATGCCATCCCCCGGCGTGGTAGTGAAGTCGCCTACTCGCGCCTCCCCCTCTAGCCAATCAGGAAAAAACGTCGATACGACTGCATCACCGACAGCAAACTCGCTAACACCTTCCCCAACCGCTTCTACGACACCGGCACCGTCCGACATTGGAATACGGCCATCTGCAGTGGGTATCATCCCCGCTACCACGGCGTAGTCATGAAAGTTAAGCGAACTGGCATGCAGGCGTACTTTAATTTCACCGGGGCCGGGCTCACTTGGCACTGTTAGTTCAACCACGTCCAGTTTATCTATACCGCCGGGCTCTCGAAGCTGAATGGCTTGCATCGCTACCTCCTATTAAACGCATGTCGTTAAAAACGCCTGATACTAAAAACATAGTAAACGACTGGTCTAATAGGAAGTGGGGGCGTTATTTTCAAGATCAAGGTCATGCCCCAAAAAGCCCCCAGACTGGCGCTGCCACAGGCTGGCGTAAATGCCGTTATGTGCCAGCAACTGCTGGTGCGTGCCACTCTCCACCATGCGACCTTCATCGACCACAATTAACCGGTCGAGCATCGCAATGGTAGAAAGCCGATGGGCAATGGCGATCACCGTTTTGCCTTCCATCAGCGAATCGAGTTGTTCCTGAATAGCGGCTTCCACTTCGGAATCCAGCGCCGATGTCGCTTCATCCAGCACTAAAATCGGCGCGTTTTTTAGCAGTACGCGGGCAATGGCAATACGCTGACGCTGGCCACCGGAAAGCTTTACGCCACGTTCGCCCACATGGGCGTCTAAGCCGCGACGCCCTTTGGGGTCGACCAACTCGTTGATAAACGTATCTGCGTGGGCGCGGCACACCGCCTGCCACACATCGTCATCGCTGGCATGGGGGCTACCGTAACGAATATTGTCCCGCAGCGAACGGTGCAGCAGCGAGGTATCCTGGGTGACCATGCCAATCTGATGACGCAATGAAGTCTGGGTAACGTCAGCAATATTCTGTCCATCAATCAGGATACGCCCGCCCTGTAAGTCATAAAAGCGCAGCAACAGGTTTGCTAAGGTGGATTTACCCGCCCCAGAACGGCCAATTAGGCCAATTTTCTCGCCGGGTTTAATCGTCAGGCTCAGCCCGTCAAAGACATTTTTACTTTCACCCTTGGCCTGGGCGTACTGAAAGCGCAGCGCATCAAATACAATTTCGCCATTGGGCACCGCAAGCGCTTTGGCATTCGGCGCATCTTTGATCGTGGGCTCCTGGGCGATGGTATTCATGCCATCCTGCACCGTTCCGATGTTTTCAAACAGCCCGGCCACTTCCCATAAGATCCAATCCGACATAAAGCGGATACGCATTACCAGGGCAATCGCAATCGCTAAAATACCCAGGGAAATAGCGTCAAAATACCAGGCACTAATCGCCATGCCTGCCGTTCCCACTAGCAGCAGCGTATTGAGCAGGGTCAGGCAAACACTCATGATGGTGACTAGCCGCATTTGACGATGCACAGTGCCCATAAAGCCTTGCATGGCATCCTTGGCGTAGCTTTGTTCGCGTTCGGTGTCAGCGAACAGTTTGATCGTTTGAATATTGCTGTAGCTATCGACCACGCGTCCCGTCATTTGGGCACGGGCGTCGGCCTGAGCCATCGAGACGTCACGCAGGCGCGGCACAAAAAAGCGCATAATGCTTAAATAACCGATCAACCAAAGCCCCAACGGCAATAACAACCACGGGTCTGCACGGCCTAACAAAATTGCCGCCCCAGTGAAGTACACAATGGCGTAAACCATTAGATCCATCACTTTGGTGACGGTTTCACGGATAGCTAGCGCCGTTTGCATTACTTTTTGCGACACCCGCCCCGCAAACTCATCCTGATAAAAGGCTAAGCTCTGGCTAAGCATATGGCGGTGAGAAAGCCAACGGCCAATCATCGGGTAGTTACCGAAGATACTTTGGTGGGTCACCAGTGATTGTACGAGCACCAGTAGCGGCAAGCCGATAATCACCAACAAACCAACACCCGCCAGCCAGAAGCCGTGGTTCGACCAGAAATCCACTCGCTCTACATTACCCAACCAATCAACCAGGTCTCCCATGTAACTAAAAAACACTACCTCCGCCGCGGAAACCAAGGCAGTCGCTACCGACATCAGCAACAGCCACGGCCATACTGGGCGCGAAAAATGCCAGATAAATGGCAGCAGACCTTTCGGTGGCGTGGCAACCTCTCCCTCTGGATAGGGGTTCACCCGCGTTTCAAAGTAACGGAATAGTGGCGCTAGCAGACGTGACAACATGGAAGATCCTTTCGTTACCTTGGTAGACAGACGTCTTTAAGAAGATTGACGACGCAATAGCCAACGCGCCCAAAAAGGGGCCACGATCACCAATGTGACCATGCGCAGTAAGTGGTGAAATGCCACAAATACCGGGTCGATATTAAGCGCGACAGCAAGAATGGCCATTTCGCCGATGCCGCCGGGGGCTAACGCTAATAGCGCCACATCACGGCGCACACCCAACAGTTGATGGATCAGTTCAGCAAACAACGCCAAGACCACCAGTGCAAGCAGCGTCGCCACCCCGGATTGCCATAAATAGCGCCCGAGCAAGCGTCGTGTCATGCCTTGAAAACGCGAGCCAATCGCGCTGCCTAGCACCCACAGCATCAGGTTCATTCCCCAGCCGGGCAGGGTAAGGCTTGCAAGCCCAAATCCTGATAGCAAGGCCGCCATAATAAGCGGCGCAAGTAACGCGGCGCTAGGAATGCGCAGCCACCGACCCAAGGGTAATAAAAAAGGAATAGCAAGCAGCATCCAACCATGCTCAAGCGCAGCCTGGGCTGGCCCAATATCACCAGCACCGCCTTCAAACGCCCAGAACAAAGGAGGAAGAAACAGGATGACGAGAATAATACGTAGCGACTGGGCAATGGCTATACGCTGGGGGTCACCGCCACATTTATCGCCGAGCATGATCATCGCGGTCATTGCACCTGGCGATGCACCAAACCAAGCACTGACCGAGTCGAAGCCACAGCGACGATACCACGCCGCTGCAACGGCGGTGGACGCCGCAACACCTGTCAGTAAGAGTGCTGCCGAGATTGGCCAATCCAGCACACGGTGTGCAAGTTGAGGTGTTACTTGGCTGCCCAGCACCATGCCCATGACCGCTAAAAACACGTTACGCAGCGGCTCCGGCACGCCAACATTAATCCCTTTTGCCGATACCAGCAGGTTGGCTATTAGCGGGCCTAGCATCCAGGCAAGCGGTAAACCAGTGAGATGAAAAACGACGCCGCCGAAGGCACCTACGGCAAGCGACGTTACAAGCCCCTTTGCACTTTCTGCGCTGACGCGAATGCCCTTCACGCTCCCCTCCCCCCAACCTCTAACGTTAAAACGCAATTGTTAACCTGCTAAGCGTAGACGTTAGCTTACCACTGCTAAGGGTATTAGGGTGTTAAGAGCTAGTTGTTAAGTGCTAGGTGTTTCTATCCTTAATCTTCGTCCTCGTCACCGCGAATACGTGCCTGTCGATCGGCCTCTTCTTCAATAGCATCGTCAATCACTTCTAATAGCTCATCGACATTGGCTATGTGGCTATCAAGTTCAAAATGGCCAGTCAGCTTACTATCCGGGTGTAGCTTGCCAGCTTCATACAAGGCCCACATTTCTTTACCATAGTGAGTGGTGAGAAGCTCCGGCGCGAAACGACCAAAGTAGGCGCGCATATTATCGACATCGCGCTCTAGCATCGCCGCCGCACTGTTGTTTCCCGCTGCATCCACCGCCTGGGGTAAATCGATAATCACCGGCCCTTCGGCATCCACCAGCACGTTGAATTCCGATAAGTCGCCGTGGATCAGGCCTGCGCAAAGCATTCGCACCACGTCTTGAATCACTTTGGCGTGATAGCGAAGCGCTTGCTCCTCGGTTAAGGTCACTTCATCCAGGCGCGGTGCTACATTCCCATCGGCATCGCTGATCATTTCCATGAGAAGCACGCCATCAACAAACCCATGGGGCTCAGGCACACGTACATCAGCGGCAGCAAGACGGTATAGCGCATCGACTTCCGCATTCAACCATGCTTGCTCCTGCTCTTTTTGACCATAGCGGGTCTTCTTGGCCATGGCGCGCGAACGACGACTGTTGCGCTCTTTACGCCCTTCTTGGTATTGCACGGCCTGTTTAAAGCTACGTTGTTTAGCTTCTTTAAAGACTTTAGCGCAACGTACTTCTTCACCGCAGCGCACGACATACACCTGCGCCTCTTTACCACTCATTAACTGCACCAGCACCTCGTCGATCATTCCATCATCAACAAGGGGCTGTAATCGCTTAGGGATTTTCATGGTTAGCTGCGTCGGCTCCTCTTTACTATCTGTGCACAATCATTAATCGATCAATAGCGAATGCGGCGAACGCGGAAAGCGCGCCCTTTAAGTTTGTCACGCTCAAGTTTGGCCTGGGCTTTTTGAACGGCGCTATGCTCCACTGCCACATAGGCACTGCGGGCCAGCACTTTAATTTTGCCTACCTGATCACCACGTAAACCACCTTCGCTGGTCAGTGCCCCCAGGATATCACCCGGGCGCAGCTTGTCTTTCTTGCCACCCGCTAACTGTAGCGTTGCCATGGGCGGTTCAAACGGCACTGAATGCTGGGGTTTCGGCAAGGGTTCCGTGGTGATTGGTTGCTCCAGTAAGCCTTCCAACCGCTCCAGCCGATAATGCTCTTTAGGCGTGACCAACGTACAGGCAATGCCGCTAGCCCCAGCGCGCCCGGTACGCCCGACCCGATGCACGTGAACATCAAGCTCACGGGCAATCTGGTAGTTAAACACCGCATCTAATTGAGCAATATCTAACCCCCGCGCGGCAACATCAGTAGCCACCAAAATAGATGCACTCTGATTAGCAAACAGAATCAGGCGACGATCACGATCCTTCTGCTCTAAATCACCGTTGAGCGCCACAGCACTAAAGCCGGCATCAACCAGTTGCTCAGCCACCGCCTGAGTTTCGCGTTTGGTATTGCAGAACACTACGCTGGTCGCTGGCCTATAAACCAGTAGCAGCTGTTGAAGGGCCGCGAAGCGTGATTCTTCGTTGGCGACTTCATAGAAGTGTTGATCGATGGTAGTGGCATCATGAACCTCGGCCACTTTGACCATCACAGGTTCACGCATCACACCTCGGGTCATGGTGGCAAGGCCGCCAGACGCACGATCATCCGGGAACGTCGCGCTAAACAGCAGCGTTTGCCGGTCGGCAGGCGTCTCAGCAATGATCGCATCAATGGTGGCTTGAAAGCCCATATCGAGCATTCGGTCGGCTTCATCAAGTACCAAGGTGGTGAGCGACCCCAGCGTAAGCGAGCCTTTGCGCAAATGCTCATCGATACGCCCAGGCGTGCCGACGACAATATGGGCGCCATGTTCCAGGGACCCTAACTGCGGTCCAAAAGGCGCACCGCCGCATAAGGTAAGTACTTTAACGTTGGGTAACCCACGCGCCAAACGGCGCAGCTCTTCGGCCACTTGGTCGGCAAGCTCTCGAGTGGGACACAACACAAGACCCTGTACAGCAAACGCTTCTACGCGCAGCTCTGCGAGCAGTGCCAAACCAAAAGCGGCAGTTTTTCCCGATCCTGTTTTGGCCTGGGCCAATACATCGCGGCCCGCCAACATCGGTGGCAGGCTTTGCGCCTGCACAGGCGTCATTGCGTGATAGCCAAGGGAATCTAAGTTGGTTAAAAGCGCGGGAGAGAGCGCGAGCGATGCAAAAGAAGTGTCAGACACAAAATTATCCTGAAGGGGCTATATTGCCCAGCAAACCTATAATGTGAAGCACCATACCAGAAAGCGCCACCCCATGCCTTGCTGCAAGCTTCGGCAAATGGGAAAGCAGCCTAGGTGCTAGTCCCTTAGATATTAGGACAAGGTGGTTGCCAGCGCTGCAAAACGCCCCTGACATAACGTTGCTAAGTCGCTTGGGGAAAGCTCAATTTCCAGCCCACGTCGCCCTGCGCTTACATAAAGTGTCGAAAATGTCTGCGCCGAGTCGTCAATAAAGGTAGGCAGGCGTTTTTTCTGACCCAGCGGGCTAACGCCACCCAGCACGTAGCCAGTGCTGCGTTCAACATCATAGGGCGCCGCCATAGCCGCTTTTTTCGCCCCTGCCGCTTTAGCAATTTGCTTTAACCCCAACTGGCTGGTGACCGGTACAATGCCGACTGCCAACTGCTTACCATCCAGGGAAACTACTAAGGTTTTAAACACTTGCTTGGCGGCAACACCCAGTTTTTCAGCTGCCTCCAGCCCGTAGGATTGCGCAGCAGCATCGTGTTGATACTCATGAAGCTGGAACGCAATCCCTGAGTGTTTCGCGCTATTAATCGCCGGTGTCATGGGGTTCTCTTAAATTAATGTCGTCAGCCAGTCTGGAAAAGGCATGTCTTCCCGATAAGTTAAATAGCGCGACATACAAAAGAAAGTCAACTGACAGGCGTTTTGAAATGAAAGCAGCGGCCGGGACAAACCGGTGGCCGTTGCTATTGATATTGCTGGTTAATTTCAAAAATCATCACGTCACTAACGTAATGCTGGTGACAGCACGCAAATTACGCCGTTTGCAGTGCTGCTCTACGCTTTCGACAATCTCTTCAGCATCATTGATTTGCTGCATATCTAATTGAATATCAACCATTAAGAAACTACCAACCTGAGCCATACGCACGTCGTCATTAGCAATATCGAAATCTGCTACTTCTTGCACCATTTCCTGACGAACGCTGCCCAAAGGCTCGCCAAACATCAATTCGCGCAGCGCACCACGCACCATGCGAATGGGCATCGGCAGGAAGTATCCCGCGATAATCAGCACCATCACCGGATCGGCAAACCGCGCCAAGTGTGCCCAAGGGGTAAGCGTCAATCCCCATGTGAGCGCAAAGCCCAGCATGACGGCGGCACTCAGCCAAGTGTCCATTTGCCACTGACGCAACTCGGCAGCCAGCAGTGATGAACGGGCGATTCGGGCATAACGGTTCAACCACCACCAAGTAAGTAAACACCCCGCCACGTTCACTACGCCAAACATCAACGCAAGATCCAACGTTACCGGCCGTCCACCTTGTGCGAGACTCCACACAGCAGACACCATCGAAAACAGGCACACCAACGCTATCACTACGCCTTTAAGCAGCACAGCCAGCGGCTCAACGGTAAGCCGCCCAAAGGGGTAATGATCATCTGCCGGTTTGCGCGCCTGCTGTAACGCAAACAATGAAAGCGATGCCAGCACTAAACTTAATAGCGAATAGCCACTATCGAATAAAATAGTAATTGATCCACTGGCAAGCCCGAGTGCAAGGCCGGTAAAGGCAAACAAGCTGGCAGAGACAGCAGAAAATCTGAGCGCACGGCGCTCGGCGACAAAGGGGGTCACGCGAAATACTCCAGTAAAGTGTGTTAAACGCAACGCATCATAGTGAGTACACTAACGTTTAACCAATCGCTCAGCGCCAACTTTTTTGGCTCTTAACGGAGTAATCCATGCGCGCAGAACAAGTGCAGGCGTTTATTGACGTTACTGAACATGGTTCTTTTGCTGCCGCCGCGCGGCATACAGGGATAAAACGCAGCACCTTAAGTGCCACAGTGAATGCCTTGGAAGATAGCCTAGGGGTCGTGCTGTTTGAACGTTCAGGCAATAGCCTACAGCTAACTGCGGTAGGTGAAAGCGTGTTGCCAGACTGCTACCGCCTGCTAACAAGTGCCAGCCGAATCAAAAAGCACTGTCAACAGCACCTGCAAGGCGTAGAGAGCCAGCTGTGCATTGCCAGGGATGATGCATTGCCCGAAGCGTTTTGGCGACAAGTCATGCACGACTTAAAGCAGCGCTATCCGCTTACGGCCATCTCGGTGTATTTATTGCCGCCCCAAGAACACCCGCAGTTTGTCCTTCGCCAAACCGTCGATATTGCCTTTGGGCTGTATACCGCTGAAGGCGCGGACGTAAATGCCAGTAACCTTGCGCCGGTTAGCATGTGCTTAGTGGCCGCAACGTCACATCCGCTAAGCCGCCTTCCCAGCGTTACCCGCGATGATCTAGCCCAATATACTCAGGTGTGCTTAACCTATGAGCAGGGCGATAAGCTCGTCAGTGATGCACTTTTTTCGACAAATTACCTGGGCCTGACCATGTTCGAGGTCATCCGCGATGCAGCGATCAACGGCACTGGCTGGGCATTGCTACCTTACCCTCTGGTGAAAGAAGCAATAGAAAGCCACCAGCTTTGCGCGCTAAATCATGATCTCGCCCTAGACAGTCATTATTATCGCTACGTGGAAGGTGAAAGCCTGGGAGTGGTCGCCACCGCGCTGCTGACGAAGGTGTCACGCTTTTTAGGTACTACCCGTTGATGCTTTGTAATAACGTTGAAATAGAACAGTGGAAAAAATTGCTTACGCCTTCCACTCTGTTAATGACCCTGTAAAAAAGTGCTACATAAGGAGATCAAAAGGACACGCTAGAGAACCGGCACAGGCGAGTGTCATCTAAGCGTAAAGTGCATCTGCCAGTGTCGATGTTGCCGTCAACTAAGGAGTAGTTTCCACGATGGTACGACTCGATAAGAAAGCGACTAGGCTGTATGTCCTAGACACGAATGTCCTTATCCACGACCCCGCCGCGCTCTACCATTTTGATGAGCACGACGTTGTTATCCCCATGACAGTACTTGAGGAGCTAGACAAACATAAGAACGGCATCAGAGAGATCGCCCGCACGGCGCGGCAAATTAGCCGCACGCTTTCCGACTTAACCAGCCAGGTCACCTTCGACGAAATCCAGAAAGGCATTCCTATTCCCCGCATCAGTGGTGAATCAGGCCGTCTACACTTTTTGTGCTACAACGACCTCAAGCCCTTCGACTCGCTTGATGACAGCCCCGACAACCGCATTTTGGCGGAGACCTGCCGGCTACGCGATGAGCGTCCGGATGCTTCCGTTATCCTGATCACCAAAGATATCAACCTACGGGTAAAAGCCGCCGCGCTAAAAGTACCGGTGGAAGATTACCTGAATGACCGCGCTTTCTCTGACAGCGATGCGATGATTGAAGGTGCGCAGGTTTACGCCACCGCGGGACAGGATGGTGCATCGCTGTGGGAAGCGCTCAATGTCGACGTCAACGTTGAACGTGTCGACCACCACACCTTTTACCAGTTGAGTGGCAACATGCCTCGCCATTGGCATGTAGGTATGCTGGTCTCGGATAGTGAAAATGGCGCCGAGTTTGAAGCCATTGTCCGCGAGCTTTCACCATCATCTGCCCGACTACAGTTACTTACCAACTACCGTCACCACGCTGGCGTATGGGGAGTCCATGCCCACGATAGCCGCCAAAACTTCACGCTCAACCTGCTGATGGACCCGGACATTGATCTGGTCACTATTGCTGGTAATGCAGGCACCGGCAAAACCTTTATGACGCTCGCAGCGGCATTCCAGCAAACACTGGATGCCAAACTATTTGAGCGCATTGTGTTTACCCGTGCGCCAATTCCCATGGGCGAAGACATCGGATTTTTACCAGGCACTGAAGAGGAGAAAATGTCACCGTGGATGGGTGCCTTCCACGACAATATGGATAACCTGCTACGTAACGAAGAGGGAGAGTCTAGCTGGGACAACGGCGCCACTCGGCAGTTGATTGGTTCGCGGGTGCAGATTCGCGCCCCGAGCTTCATGCGTGGGCGCACGCTAAACGACACATTCTTGATTATCGACGAGGCGCAAAACTTCACCCCCAAACAACTCAAGTCGTTGGTGACCCGAGCGGGCCGAAATACCAAGATTGTTTGTTTAGGCAACGTTGGCCAAATCGACACCCCCTACTTAACTGCCAACACCTGTGGCATGGCTGCTGTTGTAGAACGATTCAGAGATTGGCCTCACGCTGGGCATATCACGCTGAAAAGCGTTGAACGTTCACGCCTCGCGCTGGCCGCCGAAGAGCTGTTGTAACGCTTGACATCGTCACCAGCCCTTTCTCACAGGCCTTTTTACCAACCAACCCAATACACCACGACATTCCTATTCACGACACCGCCCAGCTTTGCTGGGCGGCTTTGTCTAGACGATTGTTAATCATCAGGTTGACGTCGGGTATCAGGGTGTTCGCTATTCCAAGGGTTCTCAACACCAATCGTATCGGCAGCAAATGCCTTACGTTCGCCAATAGGGCGAGCTGCTCCCACCGTCGTATCGTTGCTGGTCTGGCGCTCCATCTCGCAGTTGAGTTCTGCACCAAACAGCACCACAAACGCTGATAACCAAAACCATAGCATTAGCGCTACAACGGCCCCAAGAGAGCCATACAGCTCACTAAAGGTAGAGAAGTAGCGCACGTAAAGCGACAGGCCACCTGAGCCTAGCAACCACATGATAGTGGCAAACAGCGTACCGTAGCTTAACCAACGCCATTGGGCAGAACGTCGGTAGGGAGCGTAACGATACAGCAAAGCAATAAGCACGCTCATCAGTAACAACAGCGCGGGCCAACGCAGCCATTTCAAAACACTATCCATCGGTGGCTCAATCGTCAGCGCATCAACCACTATTGGCACAATGGCAATAAACCCTAGCGACACCAGCGTCATTGTGATCAGACCAAAGGTCAACGAAACTAGCACGACACCACGCAGCAGCAGCGGACGTTTCTCATGTTCGCCATACACTACGTTTAAGCCAATCACCAGCACAGAAACACTTTTCGATGCGATATACATGGCAATCAACAGTCCTGCTAGCGCTGCCATCACACTGCCAGATTCCGTGCTTTCTACTACCTCTTGCGCCTGCTGATCAATCAAATTCGCCGCGTCCGGTGGCATAAAACGGCTAATTTCGTAAAGCTGTCGGCCTGCCTCAACAGGATCAAACAGCAAACCCCAAAGAGAAATAACGGCGGCAATGGTCGGAAATAGCGCCAGCAGGGCATAAAAAGCGATGCCCGCTGCAAAGATAGTAATCCGGTCCCGACGTGCAGCACGCAATACCCGCCAAATAATATCGAGCCACCCCTTACGGGGAATATCGTCAGGCGCTGTTGCTTCTCTGCCTCGACAGTGAGCCTCCACTCTCTCTTTTTGGCTCATCGCAGCCCCTCCCACATCAGCAAAAGCGCTGCTATCACAGCAAACGCCATCATCAAACCGCTTCCATGATGACGCATCCATGCTTCTGCGAATAACCCTTTCTTCAATTGCGCCACTAACGTTCGTTCAAATGCTAGCGAGAATGACACACTCGCCACTTTCACCTTTTCACAGGCTCGGGCCAAAGCCTCTATGACGTGCAATCCTTTTACAGAAAAGGCGCTATACAGCCACCATAAATCGCCTGCAGGTGGCGCTTGAATGACAACGCGGCGCAGCCAGCCAGTGCAAATCACAACAGCCATCACAACGACCATGACACCGACGGGGAAAGGCCAACTAAGACTTAACCATTCAGTGGCTGGCGGCACCTTGACGCTGCCGACGGGCAGTGGAAGCCACATTGGCGTTACCAGGGCAGCGACCAATGCCGCCAACCACGCGCCCCACTGGAAGGCATTACTGCCCCCTGAGTGCCGTTGTTGCCACTGACGCCACACGCAGACGCTGATCAACGCAGAAGTGCCAATGGCCGCCCAGGTAAGCAGCATAATCAGATGTTCGTGATGCATTTCATAAAGCGCACTTTTAACGCCCCATTTACTTAGCATCCCCGCCGCCAGCGCACCCGTTAGCGACACGCCTGGCAAGGCGATTAATGCAAACAACAGAGGTTGCGGCCAGCGAGGCATGTGCTCGCTAATACTGGTGCCCAGAAATAACGCTCCTTTTGCCAATGCATGATGGCCGGCAAAAAACACCACACCAGGCAATAATAGCGGCCACACGTCTGGGGCGGCCAACCCCATGGCCACCATGGCAGTGAGCATGCCCATTTGGCTGATACTCGAGTACGCCAGCACCGCTTTTGGATGACGCTGCCACACCCCATACAACGCTGCGCCAAACGCGGCTGCTAACCCGGCCACTAACATGATGTTGCCAAGTAGAGTGAACGCGGGCGACAACCCATCAACTCCCAGCGGCAATACATTTATCCACCCTAACAGCCCGGCCTTGATCATCGCGCCACTCAACACCGCGCTAGCAGGAGCAGGCGCGACTGGGTGCGCCAAAGGCAACCAAACATGAAGGCCAATAACACCCGCTTTAACCCCAAACCCAAGCCATAACAAAAGCGCCATCAAAGCACCGTAATCAGCGGCAGCAATTCCTTCGCGCACCCCCTTAAGCGTCAGGGTTTCCACAGTGCCGGCTGCCCAAAGTAGGCCACCAAGGATAAGCCCTTCGCCAATAACGGCTAAGATTAAGTATGCCCTTGCACCCAGCCGCGCTTCGTTACTACCGCTATGCACCACCAGGGCATAAGCGGCAAACGTCATCAGTGCAAAGCCCAGATAAAAACTGGCGATATCTTGAGCAATAATCAGCAGCACATTGCCCAGCAACGTCAGTGGCCACAGTAGCGCTAACCGCTGAAGTCGACGCTGGACAGCCTGATCGCCCGCCTGGGCTTTTCTTTGATCTGCTGCAAAGTACCCCCGCGCATGAACGGCCGCCAAACTCCATAGCAGAGCAGTAAATGCGAGCCAAGGCCGACTCAGCGCGTTTAACTCCCAATAACCGCCTAACATCCAGGCATCGATTGTCCATTGGACCTCGCCGCTAAAAGCCAGCAGTAACGCTGGCCATGAAGCACTCATCCAAAGCAACGAAAAATAGCGACGGCTCGCAGCCGGCGTTCGATACGCCTGCCATACAGTGCTGCCCGCAACCCAAAGGGGCCAGAGCAACGCCGCCGTCAAGAGTAGTGAGATCATGGCAGGTACTCCCCTACTGCCACGCGGGTAGCCCAATCCAACGGACTAAACGGCAACCCTGCCAACAGCCCTGCCCCAATGCTAACCATCGCAGTAAATACCGCTGGCCATAATAACCAACCGTGGGTTTCCAGACGCCCAAGACGCTGCTCATTGGGCCACTCGCCGTTCCCATGAGCGGGGCCCTCGCGGAACCAAAGGCGGTGCAAGATAGGAAGAAAATAAATAGCATTCAAGGTACTGCTCGCGACTAAAACAACCACGACCCAATACATCTGTGCCTGGATAGCACCCACCCCTAAGTACCACTTAGTAATAAAGCCCGCGATAGGAGGCAGCCCAATCATCCCCAACGCCCCCACAGTGAATGCGAAGCTAGTAAGTGGCATGCGCTTCCCGGCACCGTCCATTTCATCAATACGGTGGATGCCTAACTCTTCAGCGTAGTTACCCGCACAAAAGAACAGCGTGACTTTCATCAAGCCTTGATGCAGAAGATGCGCAAGTGCACCAATGGTACCGAAGGGGCCAAACAGGCAAACACCAAGCACAACATAGGAGACCTGGCTGATAGTGGAAAATGCCAGACGGGGCTTTAATTCCTGCTGGGCAATCGCGCGTAGCGAGCCGTAAATAATCGTGATTGAAGCCGCGACCGCCAGTACAGTGGTGACACCAAGCTCAACGCTGAGCTCAATACCGTAAAGATCATAAATCACCCGAAGGATGCCAAAGGCACCGGCTTTTACAACCGCAACAGCATGTAACAGCGCGCTAACCGGCGCAGGCGCTACCATGGCTCTTGGCAGCCACCCATGCAACGGCACCATGGCGGCTTTAACAGCTAACCCCCCCACCAACAGCGCAAATATCAGTGTCAGCAGACCACGATGATCATTGAGATAAGGCGATAACCCCTGTTCAGAAGCGAACGAGTGGTCGCCGGTTAAACTGTAAAGCAGTACTACACCGAGTAGCAGCACCACCCCAGCCGTTAAGGTATAGCGCAGATAAACACGCCCCGCTGCTAACGCTTTAGCAGTTCCGTAGTGGACGACCAACGGGTAGGTGGAAAGGGTCAGCATTTCGTAGAAAATCAGGAACGTAAACAGATTCCCGGCTAACGCGATACCCAGCGTACTCGCGACACACAGGCTGAAAAAGCCAAAAAAGCGTTTGCGGTTCGCCGCCCCTTCTAAATAGCCGATCGCGTAGATCGTGGTACACAGCCACAGTAGCGAAGAAAGACCAGCAAACATCACCCCTAACGAATCGGCTCTCAATACGAACTCAACACCACCCACTATCTGGAAACTAAAGGTGTCTTCAAACCCCTGAGAAACCCGCCCAACCATCAAGGTTACCAGGATGATTTTACTCACAGCGGCAATCAGGTTAATGCTGGTACGCAGCCGCCGCGCGTCTTCAGGTAGAAGAAAAATAACCGCCGCTGCAAAGAGAGAAATCGCTAACGTTGTTAGCGGTAGCCAAGCCGCGTTCATGCGCCACCTCCCTGCAATAGCGCCAGTGGTAGGTGAGCCAATAAGCCAAGTGCAAACGCAGCTAACGCTAAACAAAGCGCAATAAGATCCATGCCGGGCGCTAACGGCTGGTAGTGATGACGAGGCGCCGTTTCATCAAAGGAGTAGCGGAAAACGCGAAACACATAGGCAGCTGTCAGTAGCGTACCGGCTAATAGCGCAGCGACGGCTACCCACTGCTGAGTCATCACCATTGCCTGTAGCAGCAACCATTTTGCAGTAAACCCTGCGCTAGGCGGCAGCCCCATCAGCGTAACGGACGCAATCCCGAACACAAGTAGTGACAGCGGTAACCGGCGGCTCGTGCCTGACAGCCCTTTAATTGAGCTTTCGCCAGTGGCAAGAATCAGATTGCCAACGGCCATAAACATGGCCGCTTTTGCCAGCGCGTGGCCCATTAACTGCAGCCAAAACCCTTCCCAGGCCAGCGCTCCAGGCAGCGGTGAAATAGCTGGCCCCAACAGCAAGGGAAAAGCCACCATTAAATAACCCAGCTGGCCTACCGTCGAAGACGCTACCAAGGTTTTAAGTGATTCAGCACGCCACGCAATTAGCCCGCCCCAAACAATCGCTAGCATGCCTAACCATGCCACAAAGCGCGGGGCAAACAGCGCCTCGGGAAGCAAAATACCCCACAGCATGACCAGCATAAACAGCGAGGCTTTAATCACCAACGCTGCATGCAGTGCACTCACCGGTGTCCAGGCATTTTCATGCACAGGCGTTAGCCACCCGTGTAACGGAAAGAGTGCCGCTTTCAGCGCCAGCCCTGCGCCTATCAGAGCCGCAGCAACCCAAGACACTGGGCCAGGCTCAACAACCTCAGCCAGGGATTTGAGGTCAAGCTCGCCCCAATAGCCAAGCAGCAGGGCCACGCCCAGCAGATAAGCAAGCGACCCCACCAACGCTAAAAGCAAATAGCGCATGCCTGCTTTCAGCGCATTAGGCTTACCTGACAGCAGTAACATACCCACAGCAGCCAGACCCATTGTTTCTAGCGCGGCGTAAAGGGTTAAGAGATCTGCTGCTAGCCAAATAAGCGAAAGCGCACTGATCAGCACACCCATCAACGGCCACAGCCATCGCGCGTGCTTGCCAGGACTGGTAAGTTGCAAATGCCCCGGCGTGTACAAGGCAGCCGCTACCCCCACCCATTGAGTGATCATTAACATTAAACCGCTCAGGCCATTAAAACGCTGCGATAGTTCAACGCCCGCAACGTGCCATTGCCAGCGCAGTAACCCCACCTGCAGGTAGTCGACAACCAACAGTGCACCCGCCAGCAAAATTGGCAGGCACACAAGCAAAATAGGAAACAGGCGGCGCGGCCTAAAAAGAGCACCTAAAAGACCTGCAAAGATCGGCAGCACCAGCGTTGCCAGCAACGCCCAGTGGGTATACCACAGCGGTTCAAACGTGCTTTCGTGCAGGCCAAAACGCCATATCATTACGCGTGCCTCGCAGCGTCACTGTCACTTTCTAGTGCAAGCACACCTTCTAACGAAACAAGTTGCCGAATTAGCAGCACGCCCAACAAGGTACCCAACCAGGCAATGGTCAATCCCACGCTGATAAACGCCTGTGATCCAGGTATCGTGCCCGCCATTCCCGCCAGCAACAGGAACACACCAGACCCAAGAACATTGAAAGCCATTAAGCGGCGCAGCATATGCTTATGTAGTGCAAACGCCCCCATCGCGGTCGCTACAATAATGACGGCAGCGATGATCAGCGGATGCTCAGTCAATGAGTACGCCATGTCAGGCAATAAAAAGCGAATGGCACCGCCTATCATCACACTCCAGGCCAGCGCCAACAGTGCGCGTACTACACTATGTGACCAACGGTGAAGGGAACGGTCATAATGTGGCACTTTTTCGGTAGTGGCAGGGAATGCACTCAATGCATAAAAAAAACTACCACCCGTCAGCGCCAACCCTAGTACAAGCTCTGCTAACGCCAACCAGGGTGCGCCAAGCTGCCACCAAGAAAGACTCATTAATAGCGCAAATAGCAAAAACAGACCGCTCGCCCGTTTTAAGTGGCGATCAAACAGACAAGCTAGCGCCGCGGCTACCAAGCAGAGCGCTAAACCGCTTTCTACATAGTCAATTGAAGCTATCATAAGCCTTCGCTGATTCCTTGCATCGGCTACGGGGTTGGATGCAAGGCTAAGCTAGACGCTCGCTCAACCACTTGCCAATATCATTAACCTGCTGAGGGCATAGCGCATGCGCCATCGGATACTGGCGATAATTAACCGTGTAGCCCATTTCTTTTAGGCGTTCGACACCACTGCGACCTAGGGTTTCAGGAACGATGGGGTCGAAATTCCCGTGGTGTGCTTCGATAGGTATATCGCGATTGGATTCGGCTAAATCGATACTATCGGCCGTCGCAAAATAGGTCGACATAGCCAACAGTCCGCCAAGAGGTTGAGGGAATGAGAGCGCCGCCTGATAGGCTACCGCGCCTCCCTGAGAAAACCCCGCTACGATAATGCGGCGGCTGTCGATTCCTTGATCAATCTGCTCTTCAATCAGTGCCTGAATGCGTTCAGCAGACGTTTTTAGTTGCGCTTCATCCACCCGACGCCCCAAATCCATTGCGAGGATGTCATACCACGCAGGCATCACCATGCCGCCATTAATAGTGACCGCCAAGCGCGGCGCGTGGGGCATAATAAAACGCACATGCGCTGAGTCCGGCAGTGTAAGGGCTGGTACTAGCGGCTCGAAATCGTGCCCATCGGCACCCAACCCGTGAATAATAATCACGCACGCATCGGCGGGTTGACCATTCTGCGGTTCAATAATCAGTTCGCCTGGGGCTGTCATGGGCTCTTTCCTTGCTGACGTTAAAAGCGCCACCCTAGCGCAAAGTGGCGCGTTGAGCGAGTCATTTGCCTGCTTAAAACGGCCAAACCAGTGGAATAAGGGTTAAGGCAATGGCTCCCGTCAATAGGTTTAAGCCGCCACCTACACGTAAGAAATCACTGATCCGGTAGCCGCCAGGGCCATGCACCATGAGGTTCGTTTGATAACCAATCGGCGTTAAAAAACTCGCCGAGGCAGCGAACATTACCGCCACCACGTAGGGCATCGGGTTAACTCCCAGGCTTTCCGCTGCCGCCATGACCACCGGAAAAATGATCACCGCAGCGGCGTTATTGGTCACTAGCTCGGTTAACATTGCCACAACGCAATACGTAGCAATTAAAAGCAGCAGCGGGTTACCCGCCACCAACGATAGTACACTTCCCGCCAAGAAATCCGCCGCGCCGGACGTTTGCAGCGCAGCCCCTACCCCAAAAGATGCCGCAATGGTCAGCAGCACTTGGGTATCCAGACCACGCTTAGCAGCCCCCACGGAACAACAACCGGTTAATAACGCTAGCGACGCGCCCAGCATAGCGGCATTGAGCATACTTAAGACACCTAACGCCGCCAGCAATACAGCCCCCAACAAAATCGCCCAAGCCAGCGGTGCTTTTTCATGCACAGGACGCGCTGAGCCATTCAGTTCGCTGATTAAAAGAAAGTCTTTCGATTGACGGTGGCGCTCGATGAACGGAGGACGCGCTTCTAAAAGCAGCACATCGGCAGGCTGCAAGCGTACTTGGCCTAAGTTTCCAGTCACCCGCTCGCCGCCACGGCAGATCGCTAATACGGCAGCGCCATACAGTGTTCTAAAACGCCCGTCACGAATTCTCTGTCCAATAAACTGACACTGGTTCGACACCACCGCTTCCACCAAGCGACGCTCTTTGAACTCTTTTTCCAAACTCGAAGCCGCATCACGAGAAGGGATGAGCCCACGAATTTGCTGTAACTCTACAGCGGCGTCAGAGGTGCCAACAAAGACAAGCCGGTCACCTGCCTTTAGCTGCTCCCCCGGTCCCACCACACTCACCACATTACCGGCACGCTCAATTTCAACTAAAAAAAGCTCTTGAAGGTGGCGTAAACCAGCCTCTTCCACCGTACGGTCGACCAGCACACCCGCAGGATCAACTTCCATTTCGATGGTGAACTCACGAGGGTTAGCAAACGCTTTTGACATCCCCTCTCGTGAGGGCAATAAACGTGGCCCCAAGAAGATAAGGTAAGCAAGGCCCGCCAGCGCGACAGGAATACCTACCCACGCCAAATCAAATAGCCCCATCGCAAGCGCGGGGTGACGCTCTACTAACAGTCCGTGTACGACTAAATTAGTACTCGTACCAAATAGCGTAATGGTTCCGCCTAAGATGGAAGCGAAGCTAAGCGGCATTAAAAGCCGTTGGGGAGAAAGCCTCAACCGTCGACTCCAGCTCATTACAGCCGGAATGTAGGTCGCGACCACGGGCGTGTTATTAAGAAAACCACTCAGCGATGCCACGGGTAGCAAAAGCCGAACAAGCGCGCCACGTTCACTGTTAGGGCGACCTAGTACATAGCGAATAATCAGGTCAATACCACCAGTTTCGCGAATACTGGCAACCAGTACGTACATGAAAGCCACGGTAAACAAGCCACTGTTGGAAAAGCCGCCCAGCGCTTGCTGTGGGTCAATGACACCCAAGGTCATTAACAACACGACAGCACCGAGCAGAATAATATCTGGTCCCAGTCGAGACAGTGTCATTAACGGGAAGATAGTGAGCACTACCCCCACTGCTATCCAAGCATCCAGCGACATATCCTACATCCCTAACAAAAAAATCTTGGGATCATTGTGCCGCCTTCTCGATATTCTAAAAAGTTATTTTTAGAAACACAGTAAGATCAAAAAAGAATATGGGCGTGAGGCGTGAGGCGTGAGGCGTGAGGCGTGAGGCGTGAGGCGTGAGGCGTGAACAGGGTAGCGATTAGATAAAAACGAAAAAACCCCGCTTTCGCGGGGTTTTTTAGCATATTAGCGTTACACGCTAACAGCGTACATCAGAGTTACTAATTAAAGAACTTTGATGTTGGAAGCCTGAAGGCCTTTTTTACCCTGAGTGACGTCGAAGGAAACCTTCTGGCCGTCTTGCAGAGTTTTGAAGCCGTCAGCTTGAATTTCAGAGAAATGCGCGAACAGATCGTCGCCATTGTCGTCCGGAGAAATGAAGCCGAAGCCTTTAGTGTCGTTAAACCACTTAACGGTACCAGTTGCCATGATCGAAATCCTCGATGTAGCTTGATGTAGAGCCGGGTAATACCCGAGTTGCAGTGGGTAGAACAAGAAACTTTCACCAGACTAAACGCTTGGGCGTTTCGATACTGCTGACAACGTTCGACTTGCTAACCAACTGCATCCAGCATGCGCTTAACTTAGCCGCACGTCAATACAATGATGAAAAAAAATGTCAGGGTGATGACCGATCCGTTGCCATCATCCACCCCGCTGCTTTTTCGGCGATCATCAAGGTAGGTGAGTTGGTATTGCCGCTGGTAATGGTCGGCATGATGCTGGCGTCTACTACCCGCAACCCCGTCACACCCTTGACACGCAGTTTTGAATCCACGACGGCCATGGGATCGTCGTCGTGGCCCATTTTTGTAGTACCTACCGGGTGAAAAATTGTCGTGCCAATATCGCCCGCCAGCTTGGCCAGGTCATCGTCACTCTGGTATTCAAGCCCCGGCTTGAACTCTTCTGGCTGATACTTGGCAAATGCCTGCTGCTCGGCAATGCGCCGCGTAACCCGTAGAGAATCTGCCGCTACCTTGCGGTCTTCTTCCGTGCTCAGGTAGTTAGGCTCAATGGCGGGCGCAGTTTGTGGATCACGATTTTTGATCCGCACCGACCCACGGCTCGTTGGATTAAGATTGCAGACACTGGCGGTAATCGCAGGAAACCCATGCAGCGGCTGGCCAAACGCATCGAGGCTTAATGGCTGTACGTGGTATTCGATGTTGGCATGCTGGTACTCATCAGAACTGCGCGTAAAGATACATAGCTGGGATGGCGCCATGCTCATCGGACCTGAACGTTTAAGCACATACTCCAAACCAATCTTAGCCTTACCCAACAGAGTACTGGCCATAGTGTTAAGCGTTTTTGCCCCTTTCACTTTATAGACAGAACGAATCTGTAAGTGATCCTGCAGGTTTTCGCCTACACCTGGTAACACTGCTACTAACTCGATACCGTGACGTTCAAGCAGCTCTGCTGGCCCAATACCCGATAACTGCAATATCTGAGGCGAGCCGATAGCGCCTGCACTCAGCACCACTTCTTTATTAGCCCCCACACTAAGCGTTTTGCCCTCACGTAGAAGCTCTGCACCTACGCAGCGAGGTTTGCCTTCTTGCTGTTCAAATAGCAGACGATTGACGTGGGTAGAGTGCCATAAGGTGAGATTGGAGCGCTCTTTGATAGGTCTCAAAAACGCTTTAGAAGTATTCCAGCGCCAGCCTTTGCGCTGATTGACCTCAAAGTAATTGACGCCTTCGTTATCACCGCGGTTGAAATCATCAGTGCGTGGAATACCCGCTTGAACCGCCGCCTCGGCGAAATCGTCTAGCACTTGCCAGCTTAAGCGCTGTTTTTCGATCCGCCATTCGCCACCGTGGCCATGATAACGACGGTGCTCAGCATCGCCGTCACCGCCTTCGTCTAGCCGGTGGTGGTCTTCGTGCTTCATAAAATCCGGCAAGCAGTTATCCCAGCGCCAGGCGTCATCTCCAGTCAGTTCAGCCCAGTGGTCGTAATCCCGAGCCTGACCACGCAGATAAAGCATGCCATTAATGCTGGAACAGCCGCCCAAAGTTTTACCCCGAGGATAAATCAGTGAGCGACCGTTGAGCCCTTTGTCGGGCTCGGTGCGAAACAGCCAGTCGGTACGCGGGTTATTAATGCAATAGAGGTAGCCCACGGGAATATGAATCCAGTGGTAGTTATCTGGCCCGCCCGCTTCAATCAGCAGCACCTTATTATTTGGATTGGCACTGAGTCGATTAGCCATCAGGCACCCTGCGGTGCCTGCGCCAATCACAATATAATCGAAGTTATTATTAGCAACATATGGCATGAACTGGCTCCCGTAACGTAATGGCGTTACTTCGCCGTAGGCATCACAAACTCAGCGCCTGCATCGATGGAGTCTGACCAGCGCTGCATAATGGATTTCTGCTTGGTATAGAAACGCACACCTTCTTCACCATAGGCATGCATATCGCCGAACAGCGAACGCTTCCAGCCACCAAAACCGTGCCACGCCATGGGTACCGGAATCGGCACGTTGATGCCTACCATGCCCACTTGAATACGGCGGCCAAACTCTCGGGCGACGTTGCCGCTCTCGGTAAAGCAGCTGACGCCATTGCCAAACTCATGATCATTGATCAGCTCAATGGCCGTGGCAACATCTGGCACCCGCACGCAGACCAACACAGGGCCGAAAATTTCTTCTCTGTAGATAGTCATCTCTGGCGTGACGTGATCAAACAGAGTGCCGCCCATCCAGAAGCCCCCAGCACAGCCGTCGCCGGTTTGCGCAGAGTCGAACTCACGACCATCCACTATCAACTGGGCACCCTCTTCTACGCCCTTATTGATATAGCCGGTAATACGCTCATGGGCCTGATGGGTGACGATGGGTCCCATTTCCGCATCCAGCTGCATGCCATCTTTTACTTTCAGCGCCTTAGCACGTTCAGCCAGTTGAGCCACGACGCCATCCGCCACATCGCCCACCAATACTGCCACGCTGATTGCCATACAACGCTCGCCTGCCGAGCCATAAGCAGCGCCGATTAAGGCATCCACAGCTTTATCCAGATTGGCATCGGGCATTACTACCATATGATTTTTAGCCCCGCCAAGTGCTTGTACCCGCTTGCCATGACGGGCGCCCCGCTCGTAAATCAGATTGGCAATCGGCGTAGAGCCAACAAACGACAACGCTTTAACATCCGGGTGGTCGATCAGCGCTTCAACGCTGCCTTTATCGCCCTGCACCACGTTGAATACGCCATCGGGAAGACCTGCCTTTCTCAGCAAATCGGCCATCATCAGCGAGGCGCTGGGGTCAAGCGGACTAGGCTTAAGTACAAAGGTGTTACCTGCAGCAATCGCCACGGGGAACATCCACATCGGTACCATAACGGGGAAGTTGAACGGCGTGATGCCAGCCACCACGCCCAATGGCTGACGCATGGTCCAATTATCAATACCGGTACTTACCTGCTCCGTGTAATCCCCCTTTAACAACTGAGGGATACCGCAAGCAAATTCAACGATATCAATCCCCCGGGCAACTTCCCCTTGGGCATCGGTAAACACTTTGCCATGCTCTTTGGTGATCGCTTCCGCCAGTGCATCTTTATGGGCGTTGAGCAGTTCCAAAAACTTGAACATTACTCGTGCCCGACGAATAGGCGGGGTGTCTGCCCAAGCAGGAAATGCCGCCTTAGCAGCTTGCACGGCAGTATCCACGTCGCGTTCAGAGGCGAGCACAACGTTTCCGGTGACGTTGCCAGTCGCAGGATTAAAGACATTTTGAGAGAGACCCGAGACTCCCTCGTTGATCTGCCCGTTAATGAAATGGTTAATAGCGGTTGTTGTCATTGGGCTACCTTTATAAGCAGATTAAAATAACAAATTAAGTATCGACAGATTAACAAGCTCTAAAAGGTAATCAATTGAGTAATTTTTAACCTGGATATAAGCTTTACTAATAACATAACAGCAACAGGCGCTCGCTTATGCAAGAGAACTCAGCGCTACGGGCATTTGTAGCCGTCGCACGTACTGGAAGCGTTTCCCGGGCTGCTAACCAGCTATGCCTTACTCAACCCGCTGTCAGTCTAAAGTTGAAGCAGCTTCAACAGCATTTGGGGTTAACTCTGTTCACCCGTCGCCCCCAGGGGCTAACGCTAACCGCCGATGGCTATGCGTTATTACCCGCCGCTGAAAACGCCCTTGCCAGCGCCTTGGCCTTTGAACAGCGCGCAAGTGCTTTACACAGCACCCTGCGAGGAAAACTAAAAATCGGCACGATTGTTGACCCGGAATTTATTCGACTGGGCAAATTTCTCAGCCGATTGATGGCTCGCGCCCCTCAATTGGAAACCGAGCTACAACACAGCATGAGTGGTAGCGTGCTAGCGAAGGTGGAGCAGGGCGAACTGGACGTGGGCTTTTTTCTCGCCCCTCCTGGCGAAGGGTCAGGAAGCGAAGCTCTTGCTTGGCGCGAGCTGACCCACTTCCACTACCATGTAATTGCCCCAGCAGGCTGGGAAACCAAACTGATGGATACCCGCTGGGAAGCTCTAGCCAGGCTTCCCTGGATAGTCACGCCCTCGGTCTCGGCACACCACCGGCTGCTAGAACGCGTCCTAACCCCAAGTGGCGCCACGCCTAATAGGGTTGCCCAAGTAGACCAAGAAGCTTGTATGCTGGATTTAGTACGTGCGGGAGTGGGTCTTAGCTTAGCAAGGGACGCGCTGGCAATGGCCGAACGCCAGGAAAGCGGTTTGGCTGTAGCCGAAAATGTCCGTCTACCCTGCGCCCTTAGCATGATATGGCGCAAAGAACGTGCAGCGGAGCCGACGCTCAAAGCAGCATTGGATACGTTAGACACAGTATGGCCTTATCGGCTGGGGTAGCGAATAGGTTATGTAAGGTATTAGCCCACGTTGCCACTAATCGACTCTACATCGAGCGATAACTCACCACGTCCATCGGAGTACCTACAATGACCCTATTTCACCTTCTTCGCCCCTTATCTCAGCCCTTAACGCTATGTGTCATAGCTACCGCTTGTCTTGCCAGCACATCACTTCACGCCCAGTCTAATGCGGAAGCAACCTTTGCTGGCGGCTGTTTTTGGTGCATGGAACCGCCTTACGATAAACAGCCCGGCGTCAGCGCCACCATCTCTGGATATATGGGCGGCGAGCTTGAAAACCCTACCTACGAGCAGATTTCTCATGGAGGAACCGGCCACGTCGAGGTGGTGCAAATTGCCTACGATGACAGCCAAATCGGCTATGACCAGCTGTTAGAGATTTTCTGGCGCAATATTGACCCCTTCGCCGTAGACCGCCAGTTTTGCGACAGCGGCGACCAGTACCGCTCAGCCATTTTTTACCATAACGACGAACAGCGAGAATTGGCTGAAGCATCCAAAGCTGAAATGGAAGCACGCTTTGAACAACCTATTGCTACCGAGATAGCCCCTGCCAGCGAGTTTTGGGCAGCTGAGGAGTATCACCAGGATTACTATGAAAAAAATCCCCTACGCTACCGTTTCTATCGCTTGAGCTGTGGTCGTGATGATCGACTGGAAGAGGTATGGGGCGAGGAAGCTGGCGGCCCAACATTTCAGTAGCCCACCATAAACATGCGAGTTTAACGGAACGTTTTTTACCGGTGACTGCCCTAGGGATAGCGCTTTAGTTAAGACGCTAACAATCAATTTGGGCAAAGCAACGTTTTTTCTACTAGAGTGGAGAATCAGTATTAATAGACCAGTCGGCTAATAACTGGTCTATTCTTTAACGCCCCGTTGATCAAAAGATAGGAGATCTTATGAGCAACAGCATCACAACCGTTAACCCAACCACCGGCGAAACGCTTGAGACTTATGCGCTGATGGATGCCAGCCAAGCCAAGCAGATTGTCGAGGCCAGTCATGAAGCGTTTCTAGACTGGCGGCTTAAACCTCTTGAACAGCGTGCTAAGGTGGTAAAAGCCATTGGCGAGGCGCTTAACGCCAATAAAGATGAGCTTGCCGAACTGATGGTAGAGGAAATGGGTAAGCTACCCAGCCAAGCCCGCCAGGAAGTTGAGCTTTGCGCAGGCATCTGCGATTACACCGCTAAGCATGGCCCCACTACATTAGCTGACGAAGAGCGCAACCCCAGCAATGGCGAGCGTGGCATTGTCACTTACTCTCCCATGGGTGTTATCTACGGCATACAGCCGTGGAACTTCCCCGCTTATCAAGTAGTACGTTACTCCATCGCCAACATTATGGCGGGTAATAGCGTACTCCTGAAGCACGCTGAAAATGTCACTGGCAGCGGCCTACTGCTCGAAAAGATTTACCGCGAGGCAGGCCTACCGGAAAATGTTTTCCGCACGATCATTATCTCTCACGATGTATCTGATGAGGTGATTGCACACAAGGCGGTTCGTGGCGTCACCCTTACGGGTAGCGATGGTGCAGGTCGTAAAGTGGCGGCAAAAGCAGCCGAACACCTGAAAAAAACCGTATTGGAATTGGGCTCAAACGATGCCTATTTGGTGCTGGATGATGCGGACCTCGACGTTGCCGTCAAAACCTGCGTCACTGGCCGAGTGTTTAATACCGGACAGACCTGCGTGGCTGCAAAACGCTTCGTGGTGACCGATGCCAACTATGAAGCGTTCAAAGAGCGTTTTGTGGAAAAGATGAAGGCGCTGAAAGTAGGCGACCCCAGGTCAGATGATACCGACTTAGGCCCTATGGCCCGTGTCGATCTGCGCGATACTCTTCATGATCAAGTGGAAGAGAGTGTGCGCAAAGGCGCAAAAATCTTGTGCGGTGGTGAAAAACCATCCGGCAAGGGCGCTTTTTATCCGGTCACTGTACTGGACAACGTGACACCCGGCCAGCCCGCCTACGATGACGAGTTATTCGGCCCAGTCGCAGCGCTAATTCGCGCTAAAGACGATGAAGACGCAATGCGCATTGCCAACGACAGCCGTTATGGTCTCGGCGGCGGCATCATCTCTAAAGACGTGAAGCGTGCTACCGAGCTTGCCAGCAAGTACTTTGATACAGGCATGGTCTTCATCAATGGCTTCGGCGTTGCCACCCCGGAAATGCCGTTTGGCGGCGTCAAAGATTCCGGTTATGGGCGTGAGCATGGTGGCTTCGGTATGCTTGAGTTCGTTAACGTGAAGTCAGTAATTGTTGTTAAAGAGTGATTATCCTTAAAGATCGATGACCGTTAGCAACTAAGGCGGTAAACGCTCAGAATCATAAGTAGTAACAAGACAGCGCCGCTAGCTTTTCAACAGGCTAGCGGCGTTTTTTTCGTTGCTGGTATTTTTATGAGTTTAAATGTTGTTCAGTGGTTCGGCGCTGCCAAAATTTCAGTACTAGCGCCATCACTCCCCACGTTACTAACGCCGCAATAACATCGTCTAACACAATGCCAAAACCGCCCTGCACATACTCTGCCAGATGAATCGGCGGCGGCTTTAGCGAATCAAAGAAGCGGTAGACAACGAATGCCAGCGCCATTGCGAGCGGATGACGCGCCGCTTGTAACCCAATAACCGCCAGCGGGAACGCCAAGTACTCATCGGCAACAATGCTGCCATGATCCAACCCTGCATAGTGTCTCGCAGCGACTTGGCAAACCGGCACCGCAAGTACTAGCAGAACAGCGATGATAGCGCTCTGCTGTACCAGCGGACGGCTCAACAACCACCATGCTAAGGGGATACCCAACAGCGAACCAAAAGTACCCGGTGCCATTGGCGCTAGCCCCAAGCCGAAGCCGGTGGCTAACCAAAAATTAATCGTATCTAGCATTAACCTGCCTGCTGCGCCTGGCGTTCAAGTTCGGCGGCCATATCAGGCGAGAGATTCAGCGCGCTTGCCAATTGATCCAGCCAGGCGCGCTCCATGGGATTTTGATCGTCAGTAACAGCAACGCTGATCAAATACATCTCGCGAGCAGCCTGGGGGGAGTCGGCTTCACGGGCGAGTGCCTGAGCATCCAGCGGGGCGTTAAGCTGCTGCTCGACCCAGCGGTGCATCTCCTGATCGGCACCTAGCGCATCGATCTGCTCTGTGATGAGTGACTGCTCTTGCTCATCAATGTGTCCATCAGCCCTTGCGGCCATGATCATTGCTTGCAACAGCTCAAGGCTGCGCCGCTCTTGATACTCACCGCTAAGCACTTCTACTCGCTCGCCCTCGGATGCATTTTGAGCAGCGCTGAACGAGTTAGCACCATTTTTTCCTTCCTGGGAGCTTTGCCATGCTTTCCAGGCCAACATCCCCACACCGGCAATCGCGCCGTACTTGAGTGCTTTACCGCCCATGCTACGGCCACGCTTAGAGCCAACAAGCAATCCCATTGCGCCACCACCTAACAGGCTCTTCATATCAAAACCGCTAGAGCCGCCGCCTTGACGTGAGCTCTGGCCTGCGCCGCTACTACCACCGCCTAGCTGGCGCGATAGCCCATCAATAACGCCTTTAACATCGATACCGCTTCCGCTGCCACTACTGTTTCCACTACTTCTGCTACCGCTGGCCTGCTTCATCAACTGTTGTAAAATCTTGCTTGCGTTCATCCTTGCACTCCTAAGTGGATAGTATCTCTAGGGCTCGCTAGACGATTCACTTCCGTTATAAAACATGCTGTATGAACGCAGCATGAATTAACGCCACCCCAGGCATTAAAGAAGCGCGCCCTTCACTTCCACCGAGCTACCAAGTCGGCTGGCACGCACTTCAACACGGACAGGCATTTGCTCTTTGAGTTCGCTGACATGAGAGATAATCCCGATCATTCGCCCGCCCATTTGTAACTCGCTGAGCATCGAAATCGCTTGGTCTAATGCATCCTGATCAAGGCTACCAAAGCCCTCATCAATAAATAGCGTATCCAACTGAATACCGCCTGCGTAGGCCTGCACCACATCAGAAAGCCCTAGCGCCAGCGCCAAGGCCGCCATAAACGACTCACCACCGGAGAGCGTCGCTACCGAGCGGCTCTTGCCGGTATAGGTGTCGGCAACGTCTAGCTCCAATCCTGACGCTTTATTGCCTTTAGAGGGATCTTCGCGGCGCACCAACTGGTAGCGCCCACGGCTCATACGCACCAGCCGTTCAGACGCCTGAATCAGTACGTCGTCCAGCAGCACCCCCAATACAAACCGCTGCAGGCTGATGCGATTACCAGTCCGCCCGTTGGCCACCTCGCTGAGCGTTCCCCACACCCGATACTGGGCTTCAAGCTCGGCCTGGGCCGCGTGGGCAGCGGTCAGTTTTTGACGAATACCCTGCAAGGCCTTTAACCGCCCATCCATCGCCCGCCACTCCTCTAGTTGGGTATGTTCCTCAGCTTGGGCGGCTTGGGTGAGTGTAGTGAGTGCAGCAATATCCGGCGGCGTTTTTTCGGCCAGTTGGGCATGGTAATTCTGTAGCGCGCCTTCAAGTTCAGCCAAGCGGCGCTGATACGCCTCTACTTGGCGAACCAGGTCTTGACGTTGGTTATCTTCTAGCTTAGCAGCCTGAAAGGCAGCTTCACTTTCAAACGAACTGGCTTGTAGTGCCGTTTGCCACTCATTCTGGGCCTGCTCATACGCTTGCTGGCTACGCGCTACCCGCTGATTCGCGCCACGCAGCTGCTCTTCTGCCCGCGCCTGCTGGGTTTCGCTCGTCGAAAGCACCTGTTGTGCACGCTCCCAGGCCTGTTCAAGCTCAGCAATTTGGTTATCAAGTTCAGTGAGCGTTTGGCGCATGGCCAACGGGTTACGGGCATCTTCTGGCAGTGATTGGCTTAATTGATCGCGCTGGCTCTCTAGCCGTAACGCCTCCTCTTTGGCCTTTTCAACCTGAGGCCGCTGGGCGTTGAGCTGTTTATCCAGCGTGCCCCAGTCACGGCGTAGCTCGTCACGGGTACTGGTTTGCTGGTTAATCTCACTTTCGACATTTTTCCGACGCTCGACTTGGCGGCGCAATTGTTCGCAGGCCTGTTGCAACTCAAACGGCGGTTGGCTAGCCCACTCACCAAGCTGGTGAGTACGGCGCTGCACCTGCTCAGCGTTGTAACTATTCTGTTGTGCTAACTGGTGATCCTGACGCTCGGCGGTATGTAATGCGTGGCGCGCTTGCTCCTGGGCTGAACGGGCTGCTTCCACCTGCGCTTGGGTAACAATGTCAGTATGTTTAAACGCCGGAGCTGGGTGCTCAAGGCTGCCACACACTGGGCAAGGTGCGTCCTCTTTAAGGGTGCGCGCTAGCAATGCGGCTTGCCCTTGGTGCCAGCGCATCTCTTGCTCAGTTGCGTGGCGCTTAGCCTGTTCTGCTTCGCTGCGCCGACCTTGAAGCGCCTCTGTTGCCTGTTGTTGTTGAGCGGTAAACTCACGCCCCTGCCGCATCAGCTCCTCCAACTCCTGTCGCTGAGCTAGCAGGCTCTCGTGGCGGCTCAGCTCTGCAGGGGCGCTGGCCAACTGCTGACTTTCCGTTTGCAGCTGCTCAAGAGTAACGCTTAGCGCTTCACCTTGCTGACGAATACCGTCTAATTGAGCTTCATCACGCTTAAGTATGTCATCGGCTTGCTGCCAAGCGGTTTGTGCCGCTTGCCAGCGCGCTTCAAGCTCACTTAACTGCTGGCTTTTGTGGATAAACTCGCCCAACTGACGATGGCGCTCACGTAGTGCGGGCAGTTCGGTCTGGCGCTGGCGTGCCGCTTCAAAGGTACGCTTGGCTTGTTCAGTATTCGTACGCTGGGTAGTAAGCGCGGCATCGGCTTGTCGCTGCTCTTCTTGGGCGGTAGTGAGTGCCTGCTGCGCTTGGACTAACGCAGCACTGTAAGGTCGTAGCGCTTGAGCGTGGTCGCTTTGGGTCAAGCGGCTCTGAAAGGCGGTTATTTGCGCTTGCTGCTCAAGGTGGCGTGCTTTCTCTGCGGCGAGGCTGTCTCGCGCTTCAAATTGGCGCTGTAACGCTTGGGCTTCATCTCGTCGCTGTTCAGCACTACGGCGCTGCTGCTGAGCGGTTTCAAAACGCTGACGCGCTTGCCCTACTTGCGGGGTTAGCGCCTCTACTTCTTGCGCCAATGCCGCTTCGCTTTCCAGCTCGCCCCCGGCCAAAATGCCATTGATATGTTGGCGATGATCATTCACCGCTCGCTCTATTTGATTCGCCTGGGCACGCAGGCGCTCTTCAATACGCTGAAAAATCTGGGTTTGAAACAACTGAGAAAAAATTTTCTCGCGGTCTTTCGATTCCGCTAACAACAGTTCACGAAACTTCCCCTGGGGGAGCACCATTACTTGGCGAAATTGATTAGCATCCAGACCTATTAAAGCGTGCAGCTGGCTGTTGGCATCGGTGACCTTACGCGCCACCAAACATTCATCCTCATCACCTTCCGGGGTAAGCCGCCACAGCTGGGCTTCAGCGCTTTGTGTGGTAGTGCCTTCACCAGTGGCCTTGGGGCGCTCCTGCTGGGGCACCCGGCGCACTCGGTAAGCACTATCGCGCAGGCGAAAATCCAAGCTCACCTCGGTCAACAAGGTAGCAGCAGCTTGGTCGCAGCGCATTTGGCCGGCATCACGGTCATTGCCGGTGGTTTGACCGTAAAGCGCAAAACAGATGGCATCTAATATTGAGCTTTTCCCTGCGCCCGTGGGGCCGTTAATCAGAAACAACGGGCTTTTGCCCAGCGCAGTAAAGTCGATCGTTTCACTGCCTGCAAAGGGGCCAAACGCCTGCATGGTGAGCGTTAACGGCGTCATGGCTGGCTCTCCTGCTCACGGCTTAGGGTGGTGATGAGTTCACGCATAGCGTTGGCCTGCTCATCACTCATGGTGTCTCCGCTGGTTTGAGTAAAGAAATCGCTAAACATGTCCAACGCGCTAAACTGCAGCCGCTCGCGATCTAGCTGCTGACGCCCTCGCGCTTCCAGCATGCCGGGTTTTTCTAAATGCAGCACATTGGGGTAGACCTCGCGCAGCTTGCCCATGGGGTCAAGAATCGCGTGGCGGTCGGTCAGCCGTACTAACAGGTAGTCATCAGCCTGGGCATCGGTTCTGCCTTGTGCTAGCAGCTCAGCTAGCTCGCCTTCCAGCACGCGCACCTCTCGGTGCGGTGTTAGCGGGCGGTGTTCGATCTGGCTCACGCCCTCTTGGCCAATATCCACCAGCGTGACGCCTTTGCGCTGGTTAGCCTCTGAGAAGCTGTATTTAAGCAGCGAGCCACTGTAGCGAATATGCTCACCGCCGCGATATTGCGGCCCATGAAGGTGGCCTAGAGCGACATAATCAAACAACTGCATAGGTTCCCAGGCAACGCTTTCCGCGCCCCCCAAGGTTAACGGGCGCTCTGAATCGCTGGCACTGCCGCCATCCACAAAGCAGTGGCTCATCAGTACGGTGGGGCGGCCTACTTGGCGCTGGGTGTTGATACGTTCAACCAAGTAGCGATGAGCGCTGTCAAAGTCGCGTACATCCACCGAAAACTGGCTGCGTACATACTCTGGGTCAGCGTAGGGAATACCGAACACATCCACTTCTTCCCCATTAATCGACAGTGTCACGGGGTGATCGCAGTTGGATAGATCAGACAAAATATGCAGCCCTGCTTGGCGCAGGTGGCGCGCGCCGAAGCCGAGGCGCTCAGCGCCGTCATGGTTGCCAGAAATCATAATCACCGGCAAACCACGCTTTTCACACAATTCGCCAAGCACCTCATCTAACAGCGTGACAGCAGCGGCTGGCGGCACCGAACGATCATAGATATCACCGGCAATCAGCACGGCATCCACCGCATCGCGGTCAATAATGTCCAGTAGCTGGCTCAGCACATGGCGTTGGTCTTCCAGCAGCGAGAGGTTGTGAAACAGCCGCCCCAGGTGCCAATCGGCGGTATGAAGTAGTCGCATGGCAGGCTCAACGCAAAAAATATTGCCCATCATAGCAATCTGCATTCCAAACTGTCCTTCACCCAGCACAAAAAGCCCCGCACATGGCGGGGCTTGAAGCAGTAGTAGTCGCTGGCAGTTAGTCGCGGAACGCGTCTGGATAGGTGGTTAGATCGATTCCCCACAATAGGGGTAACAAGAAATAAACCGCCACCACAATCAGCAGTAACGCGAAAATATTCAGCCAGAAGCCATTGCGCACCATTTCGATAATTTTAATTTTACCGGTAGCAAAAATGATTGCGTTGGGAGGCGTGCCCACCGGCAGCATAAAGGCGCAGTTAGCTGCCATGGCGGCAGGCACCATCAGTACAAATGGGTGAATATCCAACGCCAGTGCTAGCGATGCCAGTACTGGCAGAATCATCGTGGCCGTTGCTGTGTTGGAGGTGATTTCGGTCAAGAACAACACCATTCCAGCGGCTAACAAGATCACCAGCAAGAAGTTAACGCCCTCCAGCACACTCATCTGGCTACCGATCCACACGGCTAACCCAGAGGAACTGAAACCAGCAGCAATCGCCAAGCCACCGCCAAATAGCAGCAGAATGCCCCAGGGTACGTCTTTCGCAATATCCCACCCGAGCAGGCAGCCGCCTTTGTTTGGCGAAGGAATTAAGAACAGCGCAATCGCCGCTACAATGGCAATCATCGTGTCGTTAATACCTGGAATGGTGAGTATTTGGCCTTGCCACAGGAAAGAACGGGTAATCCAGAAAAATGCCGCTGACAGGAAAACGACCAACACAGCTTTCTCTTCAAAACTAATGTTACCCAGTGCTTCCTTCTCTTTGGCAATAAGCGCTTTGCCTCCAGGCAGGCTGCTGAATTTAATCGGGTAAATAAAGCGTGTCAGCATCAGCCAACCAATAAACAGAAGTACCACAACGACTGGAAAAGCAAACATCATCCAGCTGGCAAAGGTGATTTCAACACCAAACAGCTCATTCACAATTGCCGCCAGGATGATATTGGGAGGCGTACCAATCAGGGTACCCAAACCGCCGATAGTGCCGCCGTAGCCGACGCCAAAAATCAGCGCTTTACTGAATTTATCGATGTCTTCGCTATGATCACCATCGCTCTTACTCAGCTCTTGTGTCACCTGATACACAATCGCAGTGCCAATAGGCAGCATCATCATAACCGACGCGGTATTGGATACCCACATCGACAAAAAGCCAGTGGCCGCCATAAAGCCGAACACAATACTGTTAATACTGGTGCCCAATACCGAAATAATGGTGAGTGCAATACGCTTATGTAGGTCCCACTTCTCCATCGCCAGGGCAATCATAAAGCCACCGAGGAAAAGGAAAATAATAGGATTGCCGTAAGCCGCCGTTACCGCACTACTCTCAAGCGCCCCAGTAATAGGCAACAACACGATGGGCAGTAGCGACGTAACCGGAATAGGAATGGCTTCGGTAATCCACCACACAGCTACCCATAGCGTGGTAGCAAGCACCATGCGGCCTTCTATACTCAGGTCCGCAGGGTGAAAAAACAGCAGGACAAAGGCAAACAGCATCGGCCCCAGCACCAGCCCAATCTTTTGGGCCTTAGTATAAGCAGGTGGTTTTGGCGGTTAGTTACCCGTGTGTTGTTGCTCACCTGACGCATGAGGGGCTGAACGTCCCGCGCCGGAGGTTGGCAACGCACACATAAGTAGGTTTTTGACTTGGTCATGGGAGTGCCAAAGCGACTCCCAGAGTGTCATGGTGGCAGTTCTGCGCATTATCAAAGTACCGTTCGCAGTCAGGTGATCGAAAGGGAGCTTCTCACAGCAACCCCCTATGGCGTATTTAAACCAGCCTAGCTGGCTTTTTGGTGCCCTTTATTCACTGCAGCCAAGTATTAGTCCAGCGAATTGACGAAAACTACAACCAAAGTCTAACAACTTTAGTTGTAGCTGTTAGCGCTTCTTACCCTGATGTGACACTGCACTTTTATCACGGTAGGTTTGAGTCTTTTTCCAAGGAGGTACTCACGTGCTCGACCGCTTTACTATGCCGTTGACCCACCGACCACTTGCCAGTATGGCTCGGTATCTCAACAACCGGCAGATTACCCCTGACCAAGTTACCTTAGTGGCCTTTTTAGTGGGTATGAGCGCGCTACCGCTATTAGCCTTTGAATATTATGTTTTGGCACTAATGGCGATTTTATTGAACCGCCTTGGCGATGGGCTGGATGGCGCACTTGCCCGGCTAAGCGGCCAGCAAAGCGATGCGGGTGGGTTTATTGATATCGGGTTGGATTTTGTCTTTTATGCCGCGGTCGTGCTGGGGTTCGCGCTGGCCAATCCTGGGCAAAATGCGCTGGCAGCCGCGGTACTGCTATTCGCATTTATCGGCACGGGAACATCGTTTTTAGCTTTTGCTATTGCGGCGAAAGCACGCAATGTTGAACGGCCAAACTTTCCACAAAAGGCATTTTACTATTTAGAGGGATTAACCGAAGGCACAGAAACCGTTATCGCGTTAGTGCTCTTCTGCTTATTTCCTCACTATTTTCCATGGTTAGCGGGGCTATTCGCAGTCGCTTGCCTAATCACGACTGCCACGCGGCTATGGGGAGGCTATTGGACTCTACGCCAGCATTAGCGACCGCCTTACAACGGTTATTTATGCAATGTGCGTTATCGAACTGACAAAGTCTAACGTTAAGCACATCGTCCTGATAGAGAAGCATTGTTTTAAGAACCGTGCTCTGCACATTCATCAGGATGTAACCCGTGACTCTTTTTTTTCAGACGCCTTTATTTCGTCGTGTGCGCCAACACAAAGCTTCTATGGCATTGTGGAGCTCCTCTGCGCCAGTACGTGAAGAGTTGTTTAGTACAGAACGGCTTGAACAGCACGCAGGTAGTTTAGCGCTGGCGCAGGTTGTGACTGCAAGCCCACCTAAAGTGGCGTCGTTAACGCGCCGCCTAAACGATAATGCACGCGTATTACTTGCCGCTTACCGCGCTTGCGCTGTCACGCTGGCAGAGGGTCGAGATGTCGTTCCCGCTGCCGCTTGGTTACTTGATAATTATCATCTTATCGAAGCACAAATTCGTGAAATACGCGGCGATCTTCCGCCGGGTTATTACCGACAGTTACCAAAGCTTGCAGAAGGTCCTTTTGCGGGCTATCCACGCGTCTTTGGTATTGCCTGGGCTTTTATTGCACATACCGATAGCAATATAGAGCTCGCTAACTTACGTACATTTATTAAAGCTTATCAGCGCGTACAGCCACTAACAATTGGAGAGTTATGGGCGGTCGCGATAACGCTTCGCATTGTATTAGTTGAAAATCTACGCCGACTTGCCGATCAGATTATTATTGAACAAACGGCGCGCGATGCAGCGGACACACTTGCGGCTAAATGGATTGCCACTGAAAATGACTCACCAACAAGAAATGACGCCTCCAACCATCATTCAACTTACAGCGACTCGGTTAACAACGAATCGGCTAATAGCGTCTCGACAAATAATTGCTCAATGGATGATGGTTCAATTGATCATCAATTCCCTTCTTTTACGTCTCAGAAAACACCACTGTCGGCGCCTTTTATCGCTCAATTAGCCAAACGTTTACGCGGCGTTAACCCTCATACCAATGCTCTTGCCTGCTGGCTTTTTGAGCAGCTTAATCGCCAGGGCGAATCTATTGATGATGTGGTGCAAAGTACCCAACAGCGCCAAGGTGCAGCGAACGTTACTGTGCGAAATATCATTACCAGTATGCGCTTTATCTCTAGCACCGATTGGGCGGAGCTTTTCGAAAGTGTCAGCTTGGTAGATGTAAAATTACGCGAACATAGCCGCTTTGCGCAGTACGATTTTTCAACACGCAATCAGTATCGCATTGCAGTGGAAGAGCTCGCCCGCGGCTCAGCCTATACCGAGTTGGAAATCGTTGATCATACGCTAACGCTATCAAGAGAAGCACTGCCACTTACCGATGATGTCCATGAGGCAGCACGAGTCGAAGACCCCGGTTATTTTTTAGTGGCGGCAGGTAGGGATACGCTAGAAAAACGTCTTAACTTTCGCCCGCCATTGAAACGGCGATTTCGCCAGCTGCTGTTGAAAAATGGCATCAATGGCTACGTCATAATGCTGACAGCGACTACCGTCGCTTTGATGGTATTGGCCGGGTGGTTGCTGTTATCAACGCATTCAGGCGAGGTGTCGTCACTTTGGTTATTGTTATTGGCAGCCCTGGGCGTACTGCCCACGATTGAGTTCGCTACGTCTATCGTCAATCGTTTCGTTATTTATAATATCGGCGCTCAGCCACTGCCTAGCCTAGATCTTTCCAAAGGTGTTCCCCCCTCTCTTCGTACGCTGGTGGCAATGCCAACGCTATTGACCAATGAAGCTGACTTACAAGAACAGCTTGATCGGCTTGAGGTGCACCACCTGGGTAGTGATGGCGGTGCTATTAGCTATGCACTCTTAACAGATGGTGTTGATGCCCAGCAGGCAGAACTAGCCACCGATGAGGCACTGTTAAGCATTTGTGAAAAACGCATTGAGGAATTAAACAAACGCTACTGTCCTGCTAGCCATGAAAAGCGCTTCTTTTTACTGCACCGCAACCGCGTCTACAACGCAGGCGAACAATGCTGGATGGGATGGGAGCGCAAACGGGGCAAGCTTCATGAGCTCAATAAACTGTTACGTGGCGCGACGAACACGACCTTCAGGTACCCACCTTCTCTGCCAAGAAATGTGCACTATATTCTTACCTTGGACGCCGATACACGCCTGCCAAGAGGAGCCGCCAGCAAACTGGTTGGCAAAATAGCCCACCCGTTAAACCACCCTCGATTTGATACGCAGCAACGGCGGGTAGTGGAAGGCTATGCAATTTTGCAACCGCGCGTCACTCAATCGATGCCTACAGGCGAAAGAGGCTCTATTTATCAACAGCTGTGCTCTTCTCCAGGCGGCATTGATCCTTATGCCGCCGCCATTTCAGATCTTTATCAAGACCTAGTGGGTGATGGCTCGTTTGCAGGGAAAGGTATTTATAATATTGATGCCTTTGAAGCATCACTAGAGGGCCGTATCGCTGAAAACAGCCTGCTAAGCCACGATATGTTTGAGGGCATTTTTGCCCGAGCAGGACTGGCATCAGATATTGAAGTCATAGAAGACTTTCCAGACCGTTATGATGTGGTGGCCAAACGCCAACATCGCTGGGTGCGAGGAGATTGGCAGTTACTCCCTTGGCTATTAACAGCCTCGTTACCGCCTTCAGGGCGCTTGAAAATACTCGGCAATTTACGCCGATCACTGCTCCCCCCGTTACTGTTAGCCTGCCTTGCGGTGAGCTGGCAACTGCCTGTCATGATGGCCATTGTCAGTAGCTTAATGGTTATTATGGTCATTAGCATACCGGTCTTACTGTCGTTAATAACGTCGTTCGCTCCGCTGCGCGCAGGCGTCAACCTTCGTTACCACTTCCAACAATGGAGGGATGAACTGACGCTGGGATTGAAACAAATTTTACTGCAAGTAATGTTTCTCCCCGACCAAGCGTGGCGGATGCTAGATGCCATTGCTAGCACCCTGACACGCGTTTTTATAACTCGCCGCCATTTACTAGAGTGGACATCGTCGGCCCAGACGATGAAATGCCCGCACCTGACCGTTTGGGGATTTTATCGGCATATGGCACCCGGTACGTTACTTGGCGTAGCCATTGCCTTCAGTGCGTTATGGTTTAACAGTAGTGTTTGGCTAGTGGTCTTGCCGATCGCACTACTATGGATAGCAGCACCTGTGCTGGCAACTTGGCTAAGTAGTACGGCTAGTATTGCGACCCAACCTCTCATAGCAGAAGAAACCGCCCTTGAGCTTCGGCTTATTGCGCATAGAACCTGGCGCTACTTTGAAACCTTTGTAACTACATCGACCAATCTACTGCCGCCGGACAATTTTCAGGAAGAGCCTCGGCCGGTTATCGCCCAGCGAACGTCACCAACCAATATGGGTCTATACCTGCTGTCGATACTTGCAGCGCGTGATTTTGGTTGGATCGGTAACCCCAACGCGCTAAGCCGTATAGAAACAACACTTGCCGTTATGCATACCCTGCCCCGCTATCGTGGTCACTTCTTTAACTGGTATGCAATCGATGATCTACGTCCGCTAAACCCCAGGTATGTGTCTACTGTCGATAGCGGCAACCTTGCTGGTCACCTCATTACCCTCGCCAACGCCTTGGAAACCTGGCAGGACACAACGTTTTCACCTGACCCTCGCCAAGCAATAGCCGATACATTGGCATTGGCGTTCGAAGCACTTAAATGTGAAGAGCTTAAATTTGAGGTACCTGAATTTGAAGAACTTAATCGCGCTTCTCAATCAATAGAAAAATCTCTGCCCACTAAACCGCTCACTGACCAGCTTGAGAAAGTCGCCACTCTCGTAAGCGCAAATAAAACGTCATCATTAGACTTGGCAGCCCTCACCAAGCAAACCAAAAAAGCACTTAGTATCGCTGGCGACCTTTTCAATGAGCATCTCGCTAGTGACGATGATAAAGATGTGCTTTTTTGGGTGGCAGCACTACACAAAACGGCTGCACAGCATAGCGGTGACCACACAAACAACACAATCGCCAACGGCACACATGTAAAGCGGCTCCAGCAACTGGCCAGTAAAGCGCGACGGCTTGCCCTCAGCATGGATTTTGCGTTTCTTCTCAACCCTGAGCGGCAGTTACTGTCGATTGGCTTCTCGCTAGATGACGTCAGTTTGGACATCAGTTGTTATGACCTGCTGGCTTCAGAGGCACGGCTGGCCAGCCTGTTTGCCATTGCCAAAGGCGATGTAGCCACCCGTCACTGGTTCCGACTTGGGCGCGCTGCCACCCCCTTAAAAGAGGGTGCGGCAATGATCTCCTGGTCAGGCTCCATGTTTGAATACCTGATGCCGTCGCTGATAATGCGCGCTCCCGCTGGCAGTCTCTTGGAGCAAACTAACCGCCTGATAGTTAAACGTCAGGAAACATACGCCGCCCAGTTTTCAGCCCCATGGGGTATTTCTGAGTCGGGGTATAACGCACGGGACATAGAGCATACTTATCAATATTCCAATTTTGGGGTGCCTGGATTAGGGCTGAAGCGTGGTCTATCGGCCGATTTAGTGGTCGCGCCGTACGCAACGGGGCTGGCGGCAATGATCGACCCGGAGGGGGCCTTCAAAAATTATCGCCGCCTTGCAGAAATGGGCGCGCTAGGACGCTATGGCTACTACGAAGCGCTAGACCTGACCCGCTCACGGCTCCCCAAAGGCGCCAAGCTGGTGATTGTGCGCAGCTATATGGCGCACCACCAAGGCATGACCATCGTCGCCATCGCTAATACGCTCCATCATGGGCAGATGCGACAACGCTTCCACCGCGAACCGATGATTCAGGCGAGCGAGCTATTGCTTCAAGAGCGGATTCCACGGGATGTGGCTATTGCTTATCCCCGTGCCGAAGAGGTGAAATCAACCGCTAGCCAAACCATCAACGAAGCACAAACCGTGCGCCGTCTATCAACCGGCGTCAACGGACCTCCGGTGACTCACCTGCTCTCAAACGGCAACTACTCTGTCATGTTGACCGCAACAGGTGGCGGCTACAGCCGATGGCACAACCTTGCCATCACTCGCTGGCAACCAGATACCACACGCGATCACTGGGGAAGCGTTATTTTTCTCCGCGATACGCGACGTCCAAGCGTTTGGAGTGCAACAGGACAATCACTGGAATCACATACCGGCACGAATAACGACGACAATCACGTGTTATTTGCTGAAGATTATGCTCGCTATGACCATCGGCACGAATCTATTGCCAGTCACTTAGACATCCTGGTGTCTGGGGAAGATGACAGCGAAGTACGCTTGCTAACACTGACCAACAATGGACGCCAAACCTGCGATATTGATGTTACGGCTTATGCAGAATTAGTACTCACCACGCCGAGTACCGACAACGCCCATCCTAGCTTTGCCAAAATGTTCGTGGTTACTGAATACCTTCCAGCATTCAATGCGCTAATCGCCACCCGTCGGCGGCGGGACCCCAGCGAAGCGCAAGTGTGGGCAGCTCACTTCGCCGTCGTGGAAGGCGATACTGTGGGAGATTTCCAATATGAAACCGACCGCGAGCAATTTATTGGCCGGGGCAACCGTATTTCCACAGCAACGGCACTTTCTGAAGGCCAGCATTTATCAGGCACGGTAGGCAGTGTTATTGACCCTATTTTTGCATCGCGCTACTGCCTGCGAATCGCACCAGGAAAAGCCGCCCGCATCGCTTACTGGACGGTTGTTGCCGGCTCACGAGAGGCGCTGATGGATCTCATTGATAAGCATCATGATGTTAGCGCCTTTGAGCGAGCAAAAATGCTCGCCTGGACTCAAGCGCAAGTGCAGCTACGCCATTTGGGCACTCAGCCAGAGGAGGCCGCAGACTTTCAGCGGCTGGCTGCCCCACTGCTCTATCCCGACGCACGCTTTAGGGCACCCCAGAAAACGATTCAAAGCGGCGCAGCTCAACAGTCACTGCTATGGCAACACGGGATCTCCGGTGATTTACCCATCGTATTGCTGCGGATTGAATCCACTGACGATTTGCCACAATTGCATCAATTACTTCGCGCCCATGAGTATTGGCGCATGAAACGTCTCGAAGTCGATGTCGTCATCATCAATGAGCGTGCTTCCTCTTATATTCAAGATCTACAGCAAGCCATTGAAGCCACGATTCTCAGCAGCCAAGCAAGACCCCGGCTTCACAGTGGCTATGCCCAGGGAACGGTTTATGCCCTACGCGCCGACTTAGCAAGCGCCCAGTCACGCGCTCAGCTTCACTCAATTGCTCGCGTGGTGCTGATAGCGCACCGAGGATCAATTGCCGATCAGCTGTCTGTTATGTTGTCTGGTCAGAACACCGCCAAGCCTCCGCTTGCCATTACTAAACGCGCCCTCCCCAGACCGTTGATAGATAAGGCTCATACTCCTCGCCAACTTAAGCGGCCAACACTTGAGTTTTTTAATGGTTGGGGCGGGTTTGCAAAGCAAGGGCGAGAGTACGTCACTATCCTAGAAGCAGGCAGCTTCACGCCAGCGCCATGGATTAATGTCATTGCCAATCAACAGTTCGGCTTTCAAGTATCGGCAGAGGGCGCTGGCTATCTATGGGCAGACAGCAGCCGAGAAAACCAGCTGACACCGTGGAGTAATGACCCCGTCATTGACCCAAGCGGAGATGCTGTTTACGTCCGAGATGAAGAGACGTTCGAGCTTTATACCGCAACGGCAAGCCCGATACGTGATTCAGGTCGCTACGTTGCGCGTCATGGCTTTGGCTATAGCCAATTTGAACATCAGAATGACGAGCTTAGCTTAGAACTGTTGCACTTTGTGCCCCTGGATGCCCCGTTGCGCATCTCACGGCTGAGACTGACTAATCATTCAAACCGGACACGTAAACTCTCTGTGACTGCTTATGCAGAGTGGGTTTTGGGCTCGTCGCGCAGCGCATCAGCTCCCTTCCTTATTACGTCGCAAGCACCAGAAAGCGGAGCGTTGTTAGTTACCAATCCATGGAATGCCGACTTCCCAGGCCGAGTGGCTTTTCTCGATATTGGCGAGCCACCTACGCAATGGACTGGCAATCGCAGTGAGTTTATCGGTTATGGCAAAAACCTGGCCGAACCGGCTGGGTTACGCTGTAAAACGCCGCTTTCTGGCACGTTAGGTGCAGGGCTAGACCCCTGCGCCGCTCTTCAGCGTCGCGTGACGCTAGCCCCAGGCGAAACAGCCGACATTATCGTGTTACTTGGTCAAGGAGGCTCCGACGACGAAACTGCAGGGCTGATTGACCGTTTTCGTGATGCTGATATTGATGCTGAGCTTGCCAGCATTCACGACCACTGGAATACGCAGCTCAATGCCATTCAGGTCAAAACACCTGATCGAGCGATGGATATCATGCTAAACGGCTGGTTGCTGTACCAAACTATCGCCTGCCGCTTAACGGCTCGCTCAGCGTTTTACCAAGCCAGCGGGGCCTACGGCTTCCGCGACCAGTTGCAAGATTGCATGGCATTGACGTTTAGCAACCCCGCCAAAACGCGTCAGCATTTGCTACGGGCGGCTTCACGCCAATTCCCTGAAGGCGATGTACAGCACTGGTGGTTGCCACACTCCGGGCAAGGCGTGCGCACGCGCATCTCTGACGACCGGGTTTGGCTGGCTTACGCCTGCGCGCGTTATATCGCAGCATCCCACGATATAACGGTGCTTGATGAGCCGGTGAGCTTTTTAGACGGCGCACTGTTGTCACCGCATGAGCACGAACACTTTTTCCAGCCAACCACCTCACTGGAAACCGCCCCACTGTTTGAACACTGCGCACGCGGACTGGATATCACCCTTTCGCAACTGGGTGAACATGGTTTGCCGCTGATAGGCGGCGGGGATTGGAATGACGGTATGAACCGCGTGGGTGCTGGGGGCAAGGGAGAGAGTGTGTGGCTAGGCTGGTTGCTGCTTAAAACACTTCATCAATTTGCGCCAATTGCCGAGCAGCGCGAGGCCCAAGCCTGCCACTCAGATGATCCTCAACGCGCTGTTCGTTGGTATGAACATGCTCAGGCGCTACGCATAGCAATTGAAAACAGCGCTTGGGATGGCCAGTGGTATCGTCGAGCGACTTACGACAACGGCATTTGGCTAGGCAGCAAACATAGCGATGCATGCCAGATCGATTCCATCGCCCAATCATGGGCGGTGCTTTCCGGCGCCAGCGACCCTGAACGATCGACGCTCGCAATGCACTCGCTGGAGCGCGAACTCATTCTGCACGATCAGCAGTTAGCGCTGCTTTTTTGGCCTCCCTTTGATCACCCTAAGCAGGATCCCGGCTATATAAGCGGCTACCCGCCTGGTATGCGCGAAAATGGTGGGCAGTATAGCCATGCTTCAATGTGGGCAATTTTGGCCTTTACCCAACTGGGTGAAGGTGACAAAGCACATCAGCTATTTACACTGCTTAACCCCATCAACCATGCCACCACCACGGAAGCGGCTACCCGCTATCGCGTTGAGCCTTATGTGGTCGCTGCTGATGTGTATTCTGTGGCACCCCATGTGGGTCGAGGAGGCTGGACATGGTATACCGGCGCCGCCGGCTGGATGTATCAAGCCGGTATGGAGGGTATTTTAGGCATTCGCCGGGAAGCGAGCTGGCTGGTAATTTATCCCTGTCTGCCAGCGAGTTGGCCGCATTTTACTACCGACATTACCCTTGCCCAATCGTACTATCATATCAGGGTGATCAATGCGCAAGATCCTCTAACAACGTCAAGCCAGGATCTATTAAGCCAACCCCTCCTAAGCCAAGCCCTCACTGCAACACTGGATGGCGTTTGCTTAGCAGAAACGGAGGTTGGTATGCCCATTCGAGTGCCCCTAGATAGTCAGCATCATCAACTAGAGATAGTTATCCGGCGATGTGCCCCTGCATCATGATGATGCCATGACTGATTATTTAATTTCTTGTATAACTTTTATGAATTTATTTCTCTATCAAGTGGGCAGCTAGGTGAGTAATTACCCTACGCGCCCCTACCAAGCAAGCGGGGATCTTTGGTTCAAATTAATTTTTTGCAACATTTCGATTTTGCGATTGAATCTCACGAAACAGTGTATTAGCCTCGAAGAGGTACAGGAGGCGTACAAAAGAACGCCGAGTTTAATACAGCACAGTATTTGTAATCGTTAGCATTCGAAACCGTTAGCATTCACAAGGAGTCGTGGCATGCAACCTAACCAGTTAAGCGATATTTCCCGAAAAGGCCTCCAACTGGCCATTCAAGAGATCAGGGAAGAAATGTTTGATACCCCAGAATGCGATTACACCATCGCCAAATTGCTAAGTCATTGCGGCCAGTTCAAAGCAGCTGAACGGCATATCGACGAAATGTTGATGAAGTGGGGTGTATCTCCAGAGGTAACTCGTCTGACCGAGCAGGCCTATACCGATCTAGTGACGTTTAGTCCTGATCGTACCGAGTCATTATCTTCTAGCGTGATAAGCCGCCGTCCCAATGCCGAAGTGGTTTCTCAAATACCGGCTATTGCTTAAGCAATAGCGACGTGCACGAAACAAAACGGCTCGCCCCTATCCCGAAGAATTATCAGCGAGGTCGCTGTTGGGAAGGGGCAAGCCGGTTAAAATTTTTAGTCTAAATTATCTAACGTCACCAGCAGATCTTGAGTTGATACGTCTACATTCCAAAAGGTGTAGCTATCATCTTCTTCATCGACTAAACGAATATCGAAGATAGGACTGTCATAACCCGTAATCGTCACCCGCTGAGTACCACCATCCACCAGCACGTCATTGCCGAGCACATCCTCTTCCCAGCTTTTCGAATCTGCAGGGCTTACGTACATATAGTAGAGGGTATAACCCGTACGATTAGTAATATCTACGTAATAGTCGGCGGCCATGACAAGCGACGAACTACACAGCATCAGCAGTGCAGCTAATAACACGTTAATGCGCATTGATAAACTCCTGGTTCTTTTTCTTTTTGAGAGAAGCAGTTGATCACATTGGAGGTGTCACAGAGAGCAAGACCTAGCGACTTGCGCAGTATATCGCTAACCACTCATTTAAGTGAGCGCTTTGAAGAGTTTTTAGCACGCTACGCCGCATCATGCTCACAGCTGGTAGAATACTGCCCCTTTCAGGCACGTCCACGGCCTATCGCCGCAACGTTTCCCCTTCTACTACCTGAGAGTCGCGCAATGATTGCCACCGTCTACACCGTGTTTCAGCCGCTTTTCCGGCTGGGCCTTATCCCGCAGATTTTAATTGGCATTGTTGCCGGGGTATTCATCGCCCTTTTCACACCGGACATTGCAGGCAATGTGGCACTGCTTGGCCAGCTATTTATTGCCGCACTGCAAGCGGTTGCCCCTATTTTGGTCTTTGTGCTGGTTACCGCTGCCATCGCCGCACACAAGCAAGGTCAACCAACGCATATTCGCCCCGTACTCATACTGTATGTGGTAGGTACATTAATCGCTGCGTTAATTGCAGTGGCGGCAAGTTTTCTTTTTCCCACCGAACTTTCATTAAATGCGGGGCAAATTGACGGCAATCCGCCTGGGGATATTTTTAGCGTTTTAAGAGACCTGTTACTAAATGCCGTGGCTAACCCGATTAGTGCGCTGATGGAGGCGAACTTTATCGCTATTCTGGCATGGGCCATTGGCCTTGGTTTATCGCTACGCCAAGCCAGCGATACCACCCGCCAAGCGTTAAGCGATTTGTCCACTGCTATCACCCGCATTGTCACACTGGTAATTCGATTGGCGCCGATTGGCATCTTTGGCTTAGTCGCGGGAACCTTGGCAGAGTCAGGGGTCGATGCATTGCTGAACTACGCTCAACTGCTGGGTGTCATTGTCGGCTGTATGCTGTTTGTTGCTCTTGTTAGCAACCCACTGCTCGTTTACTTCACTACCCGCCAGAATCCTTATCCACTTGTGTTCACCTGCCTGCGCGGCAGTGCCATCACCGCCTTTTTCACCCGTAGTTCTGCGGCGAATATTCCCGTAAATTTAGAGCTGTGCCGCCGTCTAAAGCTGGATGCCGACACCTACGCTATTTCAATTCCGCTCGGCGCGACGATCAACATGTGTGGTGCCGCTATCACCATAACAGTAATTACATTGGCGACCACCCATACGCTAGGCATTACCGTCGACTTCCCCACTGCCCTACTACTGTGCGTAGTGTCTGCACTGGCTGCCTGCGGTGTTTCAGGCGTGGCCGGTGGTTCGCTCATGCTCATTCCAATGGCCGCTAACCTGTTTGGTATTCCTACAGAAGTCGCTATGCAAGCGGTGGCGATTGGATTTGTCATCAGCGTGGTACAGGACGCGACCGAAACCGCACTTAATTCATCAACCGATGTGCTGTTCACTGCTGCCGCCTGCCGAGCCCAGCAACCCTCCGGTTCTGACCACACGTTATAACGCAACATGATTGACTTCTCGCTGTTCCTTATATAGAACGTTCTATAAAAGGAACAGCGAGATAACCGAATGGATGAGCACTCACTAAGCACCCTAGGCCAGCATTTGCAGTCTCTTCGCCAAGCGCGTGGTTGGTCGCTGTCGCATTTAGCCAATAAAGCGGGTATTGCCAAATCGAACCTATGCCGCCTTGAGCAAGGCAACGGCAATCCAACTCTGGATACTATCTGGCGGTTGGCAGTACAGCTTAACGTTCCCTTCGGCACGTTGGTTGCCCCCATTAATGTGCCTCTCGGGGAAGATGGCGTGCAGGTGCAGCTGATTGATCAGGGAAAAGGCGTGCCCCAGGTAGATGCTTACTGGATGCGTTGTGCTCCCCATACCCTGCGCCACGCTGAAGCTCATACACGGGGTACTCAAGAAACGCTGACCCTGATTAGCGGCTGGTTAGAAGTAGGTCCAGAGGGAGCCACCACAGTGCTAACGCCTGGAGAGACCAAAACGTTTCCCGCCGACCAGCCACACTGCTACCGCACCCAAGACCATGAGGCCACCCTACTACTCACCGTTACTTACGGCGAACCGGGAGATGCACCATGAACCAACTTGCCAGCCACTCGCCGTGGCGTAGCGCGCTGCAAGGCGTACGCGAAGCCATTCCCCTATTGGGTGGCTACATACCAGTGGCACTATCGTTTGGTTTAGTGGCTAGCCAAGCAGGCTTTAGCACCCTAGAAGCCACCGCTATATCCGCACTGATTTACGCCGGCGCTTCGCAGTTTCTGTTTGTGGGCATGATTGCCACCGGTGCACCGCTATGGCTGGTGGTGGCGATGACGCTGCTAATTAATGTGCGCCATGTGGTATACGGCCCTAACCTAGCCGGACTGCTACCGCGCAGCCGCCACTGGCCTTGGCTAATGCACGGCCTAACCGACCAGGTGTTTGCACTGGCCTTAACTCGGCTTCCACAACTGCCTGACGCTAAGCGTTTTAGCTGGTTTGTGGGTGCATCGTTACTGGCCTGGGGCGCATGGATTGTAGGAACGTCTGTCGGTGCCACCGCGGGTGGAGCGTTTACCGCACGTTGGCCGCTGCTGGGAGAGATCATGCCTTTCGCGCTGCCCGCGCTATTTCTAACCATGGTAGCACCACGATTCACCGATAAACGCTGGGCAGCCGCCATGGGGTGCGCCATTCTGGCCGCACTGGGCTTGACCCTCTCGGGGTGGAGTAATGTGGCTATTCCGCTCGCCGCTGCCTGCGGCGCGCTGTGCTTCTACATGGTCAAATTCCAAACACGGAGGCGCACATCATGAGTATTGAGCTATGGCTAGCCGTCGCGGTTTGCGCTATTGGCACCCTGCTGATGCGCGTGGTGCCCTTCTTGTGGATGCAGCGCCGATTGGGCAGCGACACGGGCATTAATACAATGCCCCAGTGGCTGGGTATTCTTGGGCCATTAATGATTGCCGCCGTGCTGGGGGTTTCCATTGTGCCCGTTAACCCAAACGCCATTTCCTGGCTAGCCACCGCCATTGGGCTTTCCGTCACGCTGCTGGTGTGGTGGCGGTTACGCTCTTTAGGCTGGCCAGTGGCTGCTGGCGTTACGACGTTTGGTTTAGTAGAGATAATAGCGACGCTTTAACGCGGATCCACTTTTTCCATCAAGTATTCCGCTACGGCTTGGTAGGCGGGTAGCGACGTAGGATCGTTAGCCGCATTGCCCGCTACCGGGTGCGATGCAAAGCGCACAATCACCATCTCAGCGGTGGGATCAATATAAATGGTTTGCCCATGCACGCCTCTTGCGGCAAAGGCACCATGCTCGTTATGCAGAGACCACCACATGCCACGGTAACTGCCGCCCGGTAAATAACGGTAACCCGCGGCCGCAAACGCTTCCCTGTCGCCGCCTTGTCGAATGCGCTCAACAGCCGCTGCAGGAAATAGCTGCTCACCATCCAATACGCCGTCATTGAGCACCAACTGCCCGACTCGGGCCATATCTCGAAGGCCCGCACTCAAACCGCCACCTGCGAACGGCGTACCAATGGAGTCCACGGTAAAGTAGGCATCCTGCTCCATGCCCAACCGCTGCCAAAGACGCGATGACAATAGTGACGCCACCGATTCACCCGTCGTGCGCGCGACCACCCACCCAAGTGCATCGGTATTAATCGTTTTATAGCCAAAAACCTGCCCATGCTCACCTTCCGGCTGTACCGTCGCTAAATACTCATAATAGGTGCGCGGCCCAGTGTAATCGTCTGGCTTGGGAAGCGGGCTTGCCGCCGCATTGTAGGCCCAGATTTCAGCGTTGGGATCACTGTAATCTTCGCTGTAAGCAAGGCCTGTGGTCATCTCAAGCAGCTGTTTTACAGTGGCATTACCAAAAGCACTGTCGGTTAATTCCGGCAGAATATCACCTACCAACGCCTGCTCATCTAATACGCCTTCGGCCACCAGAATTTCACCTAGTAAGCCGGTCATGGATTTAGTCACCGACATAGCGCCGTGCTGGCCCGCTTCATCTAAACAGCCTGAATAAGTCTCATACACCACCTGGCCCTGGTGAAGAATCAGCAAACCATCGGTGTAGTTTTCGTTTAGCGACGCCTGCCACGACATAGGCTCACTACCGTCAATCGGGGTGAAAGTGACGTCGTTTATCGCGTCATCTAATGCGTAGGTGAGCGACACAGGCGCGCCCAACCCACGGCTAACCTGCTTGGTAGGCAGTAGTTCGCGGAAGTGACACACCGTCCAGCGCATTTTGGGGAAGCTAAAGTAGTTGGAGTCCGGCTGGCCAATCACCCGCTCCGGCGCGGGAGGAAAACCCTGCATCCACCCTAGCCGGTTAGGGTCAGACTCTTCAGCACTTAATACCGAGGCTCTCGCCTGCTGAGCATCCGCATGAGCCATTGAGCTAAGCAGCAAAGCGGGCAATGCAAGTGGCAACATCACACTAAAACGGCGATAAAATCGTGTCATAACCAGCTCCCAGGCGTACAACGCCACACGAGCGTGGCGTGACCCTTGAGTCTAGTGAATACTAATAGAATGGGTATCGAAACTGGTTCAACGTTCTTTATGATTACATTGTCAGTTCTTGTTGTTCATATCATGACTAAATACTTGACATTGGTTTCGACCGCTTTTCTTTGCACGATACATAGCGGTATCAGCATTCTCGAGCAAACTATATTCATTTAACCCATGATCGGGATAGAAGCTGATCCCGATACTGACACTAATGCCTAGCTCATAGTGACCAACATTACATGGCATCGCTAATGCCCGAAGGATTTTTTCTGCTACCCTGGCAGCATCGGTTAGTTTTTCAATTTCGCTAAGCAACACTATAAACTCATCTCCACCCTGCCGACACACACAGTCTGTATCGCGCACGCACTCAACGAGACAAGTAGCGACGAACTGCAACAAACTGTCGCCAACAGCATGGCCAAGTGAATCATTGATGCACTTAAAATTATCGATATCTAAATATAACAGCGCGACATAATGATCGTGGCGTTTTGCTAAACGGATAGCGCGAGCAAGATGCTCTGCAAATAGAAAACGATTAGGCAGTTTGGTTAGAGCATCATAATGGGCCTGATAGGCTAGTTGCTCTGCGCGAGTTAAAGAGTGCTTGGCATCATGAAATACAATCACCGCGCCTACCGTAACACCATGGCTATCATGAATAGGAGCCGCCGAATCTTCTATTTCCAGCTGACTACCATCCTGGCGAATCAAAACGCAGTCCAGCGCCAACCCTACCGTACGATTTTCTTCTATCGCCCTTAGCGCTGGGTTAGGCGCAGGCTCGTTAGTTCGGATATTGATGAGCTTTAAGACCTGATCAATTGATTTACCAAGCGCCTCTACACTTGCCCAACCGGTCAACGCTTCAGCGACACGGTTCAGATAGGTAACTCTGGCGCTCAAATCGGTCGTCAAAACAGCATCACCGATTGAATTTAGTGTTGCTTTAGCCCACCCCCTTTCTACTTGCAGGGCATTCTCGACACTTCGCAATCGCTCATCGGCAACTTGCTCGGCATCATTTTCTGTCGTCTGGGCGTTATTGCTTTGGTGACCACCGTACAGCATGACGTTTTTATCCATGTGTAGCCGTGTCCAAGGGTAAGGTTAGCGCTGCATTCCTTGCAGCGCGCAGTGCAACATCCTGTTTAGGCATATCCGTTGCCACACTGATATTGACATTAGGCGCTAATTCAATCACTCACTGTGCGCTGGCGTACACAGTTGCAAAATACTCACAGCCCAAAAAATTACCGCTTCTACGCCTACTTAAATGAACGCTATGTGCGATAACGTACAGAGTTTATTTCCAAGCACTCTATACTTAAAAGATATGTGCCTATCAACTTGAGGTGGCCAACCCTAAAACACACAATTCGGCACCTCAAGGTGGACGACTTTTCATCAGAAGCGGCGCGTCAGTTAAGGATAAGGGGAGATTCAATGCTTGAACCACGTGATTTTCAGCAAAATGCGTTGCTTGGTTTATTGCCGGAAGATGAACTGAATCGCCTCTTGCCTCATTTTGAGGAAGTGACACTTACCCTGGGTCAATCGCTGTGTGAGTCGGGGCAACACATGCACCATGTCTATTTTCCTCTGGACTCCATCGTCTCGCTGCTGTGCGTGATGGAGAATGGTGCCTCTACGGAAATTGCCGTTGTAGGCTATGAAGGCGTGGTGGGCGTGTCGCTGTTTATGGGGGGTGAGACCACGCCCAGCCGAGCGATTGTACAGAGTGCCGGGAAAGCGATACGCCTAAAAGGCCAATTGCTCAAAAACGAATTTTACCGCGCTGGCCCCATGCAGCGACTGCTGCTGCGCTATACCCAAGCTCTGCTGACACAAATGGCGCAAACGGCAGTTTGCAATCGCCATCACAACCTCGACCAACAGCTATGCCGCTGGCTGCTGCTCAGCCTTGACCGATTGCATGGCAATGAACTGATTATGACTCAGGAGTTAATTGCCAATATGCTGGGCGTTCGTCGCGAGGGAGTCACCGAAGCGGCGGGTAAGCTGCAAAGGGCTGGCCTGATCTCCTACCACCGAGGGCATATCAACGTGCTTGACCGACTAGGCCTAGAAGAGCGAGTTTGCGAGTGCTATTCGGTCGTTAAGGACGAGTATGACCGCTTGTTAAACCACCATAACGTTATGTGAGCGACAGAAGCGAGGTCGCCACCATAATGCTAACAGTGTTAGCGAGTTATGTACGCTAGCGTGCCGACGCTTGATTCACCCAATGTTAATATGCAGATGCATCGTTAAAAACAAATAACGGTACATCTGCAGCCGACATCAAAATGATAATTACCCTCATTGTGCCGTTTGCCAGGTTCTTTTAACCGGAGAGGCACATGACGTCTATTTTTCACGCTGCCGATGCCAACCACCTTCTTGCTGATCTGCCTACCGCTGAGCGGGACGCTTTTATGGCCAGTTGCGAAACCGTGCCGCTAGCGTTTGGCGAAGTACTGTTTCAGCCTACCGACACAGTCACCCACGCCTACTTCCCCATCAACAGCTTCATTTCACAGATCGTCATTCTAAATGTGGATAGCCGACTTGAAGTCGCGATGGCAGGACGTGAGGGCATGCTAGGTATTTCTCTGGTACTCGGCGTCGAAGAAGCCCCCCTACTTGCATTAGTTCAAGGTGAAGGGCTAGCCCTACGCATTAACGCCGCCAGCTTTCAACGGCTCCTGTTAAGTAGTCCTGTATTGCATCAACGCCTGAAACGATACCTCTATGTGGTCATGAACCAACTGGCTAACTCAGCAGCTTGCATTCATTTTCACCGAATTGAAGAGCGACTCGCTCGCTGGCTATTAATGACCCATGACCGCGCCAAGACAGATAGCCTGCAGCTGACCCACGAGTTTCTAGCCATGATGCTAGGCGTTCGACGCGCAGGGATTACGCTAGCGGCCATTGCCCTGCAGACACGCGGCCTTATCCGCTATCGTCGCGGAGAAATCATCGTTATTGACCGACAAGGACTGATCGAAGCGTCCTGTAAATGCTATGCCGACGACTGCGCACTGTATTCCAAGATATTGATATTAAAAGAATAACCATTATAGCCAACACAACAATTTGCTGATAAGGCAGCTAGGCATCTCTGACGTAAGCGGCGATGTAAGCCATCAGACATATGCCCCTTTCGTCCTGCCTTTACGCTGCGGGTAGCCTTTGTCCTGAATTCATGCTGAAGCCTGATATTGGCCGTTATGCACTATGCTGGTTAAACCACTGCATTACTGGGAGAGCGGTATGAATAAGGACGTCATCAACGCCATTCGAGAAAAAGAGCAACTACCCGATAGCATGACTGACAGTGAAATAGCGCGAGAATACAAAGGAACGTATACCGCCGCCAGAGCCGCCGTGAGCTTAGAGCACAAACCGCTCGATCAAGTGATCAATGACGCCATGGCCAAAATCTTTCCATTTATGCGCAATAAAAAGAAGTAAGTGCTAGTGGTTTAAAAAGCCACTACAAGAAAGTATTTCAGAAACTTTTTATGGGTACGCGCAAAATAAAGCAGGAAGCTAATACAGGCAGGTAGATTATTGCTTGATGGTGTCAGTTTTGGGGAAAGGTCAACTGCATGCCAAGGGACTTGTAACCCCCTGTTTGAGGTAAAACATTTAGAAATGGTGGGCCCAGTAGGACTTGAACCTACGACCAAGGGATTATGAGTGCAACCAAACAAACTTTGGGATCGCGCCTGCAACGTGTAAACCAAGCAATATCATAGGGTTAGTATTTTCCATTATGTACACTACTTACAAGGTAAACACCCTGTTAGCAGCCAAATGACAACCAGGCGGCGACCAGATTTGCCGTCAGGTACAAGTCATAGCAACCGACAATGATTAAAAAAGGAGTGTTCCGAATGAGCATTTTTGACGAACTCCAAGCATCGCTGCAGGAAGCCGTTGAGATTAAACAAAGAAAAGCGCAGGCCAGCCGCATTACACGCCATGACGTGGCCGATGTGAAGGCCATCCGGGCCAAGCTTCATGTCTCTCAGGCGGAGTTTGCTGAAGCTATGGGAATCAGTGTTGACAACATCAAAAGCTGGGATACCAAGCGCCGTAACCTAACCCTACAGGGCTAGCCGCTAAAGTGCTGGCGGCTATTCATGACAACCCTGCTTTTTTTCAACAAGTTTGCTTCGCATTAAAGCCTTATTTTCTGGAGGTTCCACAAAGGCAGCTTTGCTATCCTGAATAAGCGGGGCGGATGCAGATTCCGTGTCGTCTTAGGGATAGGTATGGCAAGGCGTAAAGCAAGCAATACTCGCATCTTAGAGGCCAAAAGATGAATGGGATGCGCGTTTCCTATACGAATGTCTAATAGGATATCTCTTGATACCGAGATTTAACTGAACTATAAGTTTAACTGTTTAGGCATTATTGCATCAATGGCGATGTCAAATAATGCCAACACGTATATACAATCAATCGGCAAGAAGAGCAGCGTGAATAAACACTCTTAGCTGCTGATTGATTAATAGAGCAAATGGGCTCTCTCGGGATTAATCCCGAGAGAGCCCTTTTTTTTACTACAAATATAAGAGGTCGAAAAATGCGCCACGGTGATATTTCTAGCAGTAACGATACTGTAGGTGTTGCAGTTGTTAACTACAAAATGCCTCGCCTGCATACTAAAGCAGAAGTTCTGGAAAACGCCCAACAAATTGCCGATATGGTTGTTGGAATGAAGCAAGGTCTGCCTGGCATGGATCTTGTAATTTTCCCAGAGTACAGCCTGCAAGGAATCATGTACGATCCTGAAGAAATGATGCAAACAGCAGCTACGATTCCCGGAGAAGAAACCGAAATTTTTGCTAAGGCCTGCCGTAAAGCTAATACATGGGGTGTTTTTTCTATCACAGGGGAGCGCCATGAAGAACACCCTAATAAAACTCCCTACAATACTCTGATCTTGATGAATAATAAGGGCGAAATCGTACAGAAATATAGGAAGATTATTCCGTGGTGCCCCATTGAAGGATGGTATCCAGGAGGAGAAACCTATGTCTCCGATGGCCCCAAAGGCATGAAAATCAGCCTCATCATTTGTGATGATGGAAATTATCCTGAAATCTGGCGTGATTGCGCCATGAAAGGTGCTGAGCTAATTATTCGCTGTCAGGGTTATATGTATCCATCGAAAGAACAGCAAATTATGATGTCTAAAGCCATGGCATGGGCAAATAACTCCTACGTTGCTGTTGCTAATGCTGCTGGATTTGATGGCGTATATTGTTACTTTGGCCACTCAGCTATTGTTGGATTTGATGGAAGAACTCTGGGCGAGTGTGGGGAAGAAGAAATGGGTATTCAATATGCCCAGCTTTCCGTATCTCAAATTCGCGATGCTCGGGAAAATGATCAATCGCAAAACCACCTCTTCAAAATGCTACACCGTGGATATAGTGGTATGCATGAATCAGGTGACGGCGATAAAGGTCTTGCTGAGTGTCCTTTTGAATTTTATAAGACTTGGGTTAATGATGCAGAAAAAGCAAGGGAAAATGTAGAAAAAATAACGCGGAGTACTGCCGGAGTAGCTCAATGCCCTGTAGGTAGCATCCCATATGAAGGAAAAGAAAAGGAAGCCTAATACCTAATATAAATAAAAGCATAAAGCCACCGGCTATTTTTTAGCCGGTGTGTTGTCCAATTAAAAAAACTAACAAGAGCGACTCATATGCCTTTTATAAACGATATGATTACTGACTCAGATCAAAAGAAGAAAAATATTGAAGCTTTACAAGCTGAAAACTCATCAGAAAATGATGTTATTAACTCACACATTTCCAATAGTAAAGAACTTAATAGTAGGTTTAGATTTGATATTGATACTGTTATGTCTTCTGTAAAGTCTGAAATTATTGGACAAGATCAAGCAATCCTTGCTGTGGAAGACATGCTCAAGGTTGTTCGTGCTGATATAACAGATCCGAGAAAACCCCTTTATACCTCTTTATTTCTTGGGCCAACTGGCGTAGGAAAAACTGAGATTGTTAGAGCTCTTGCAAGATCGCTTTATGGCGATGCTGATGCTTTTTGTCGTGTAGATATGAACACGCTTTCACAAGAACATTATGCTGCATCACTTACCGGTGCTCCTCCTGGTTATGTAGGAGCTAAAGAAGGTAAAACAATAATTGATCAAGAAAAACTTGAAGGCAAACTAGGCCTACCTGGCATTGTCCTTCTAGATGAAGTTGAGAAAGCTAGCAAGGAAGTGCATCAAGCTCTTTTAAATGTTTTTGATAATGGATTGCTTACAGTAGCATCTGGGGAAAAAACATACAGCTTCAGAAATGCTATAATTTTTATGACGAGTAATCTAGCGGCCCAAGAAATACAACAACTTGAAGAGAAGAATCAGCACCCAATTTATGGAATGATTACGAGAAATACCTCTGGAAGAAAAAAAGCTGTAGACACTATGGTGAAAAAGAAGATGCTCAACACATTCTCACCGGAGTTTGTTAATAGAATTGATAACATCATAATATTCAACTGGATTGAAGCTAGTACGGTTGAAAAAATTGTAGATCTTGAAATAAAAAGGCTCAATCGTAGGCTTAAAAAGCATAACTGCAAGGTGGAAGTTGAAAACGATATTGTTAAGCTTATAGCAAACTCTGGTTTTGATCGCCAATTTGGGGCAAGATCACTTCGTCGTTCCATGAGAAAAGTTCTCGAGGTACCTTTGGCTGAGCATCTTCTAGATCATCATAAAGCTGATAAAATAAATTTTAATAAAATTATTTATAAAGCACAACTTGAAAACAGTAAAGTAAAATTTATAACAAAGCAGATATAAACCATGACGAATGATTCAAACAGTAGCACGACAGTTGGCCTGTTGTTTTCTGATACTGGCGTAACGTCTGATATCGAAAGATCCCAGAGGTTTGGAGCCCGTCTTGCAATAAATGAGATCAATAATAGCGGGGGGGTAAATGGATTTCCAATCCTTATAGAAGAGCACGATTTAGGAGGAGAACCAGAGAGGTTTAGATCTTACGTTGACAAATTGATAAAAGAAAAAAATATAAAGCTTTTTATTGGCTGCTATATGTCACACACACGAAAATCAGTAATGTCATCTATAGAAAGGGCTGATGCTTTATTATTTTACCCTACTCCTTATGAGGGTTTTGAATATTCGCCAAATATAATTTATGGCGGCCCATCACCAAACCAAAATAGCGCTCCTTTAGCTGCATATTTAATTAAAAACTATGGAAATAAAATTGTTTTTGTAGGGTCTGACTACATTTACCCTAGAGAAAGTCACCATGTAATGCGTATGCTTTATAAGCAACATGGGGGGGAGATTCTAGATGAAATTTACATCCCTCTATATCCTTCTAAAGAAGAAGTAGAGCATGCGGTTAAGCGTGCTGTAAGCATGGAGCCAGATGTAGTTTTTTCAACAGTCGTTGGACATGGAACATCGGAGTTTTACAGCCATTTTGCTGATCATTATTTAAATAAAAACAGGCCTCCTATTGCTAGTCTAACTACAAGTGAAGCGGAAATACGTAAGATGATTCCTTCGGTAGCGGAGGGAAACATAGTAGTAGCGCCTTATTTTACAACTGTAAAGACAAGTAAAAGTCTTAGGTTCATTGAAGCTGCTAAAAATTATTTCCCAAGAGATGTTTGTATCACAGCTTGGGCAGAAGCCGCATACCATCAAACAATGATGTTATGTGAGTCTATCCGAAGATCTAATAGCTCTAGAGTAGAAGATATAAAGAAAGAATTATATTCCTTTCATTTTGAAGCACCACAAGGAGAAATTTGGATAGAAAAGGAAAACAATCATACCAACTTAGCCTCTAGGATTGCCGTCATCAATAGCAAGGGAGACTTTGATGTCAAATGGACATCTCCATGCCCTATCAAACCAGACCCATATGTTGTGGTACATAGACTTGATGATTGGTCGAATTTGATGCCTAAGGTTGTCTTCCCATGAAAGAATCACCCATACTTTATAGCCTCAGAGATTTGCAAGTTCTTGTTATGTATCCAGAAGGAGAAGTGAATGATTCTTTATTATTACAACTAATACGTATCGGCTGCAATGTAAGGCATTTATGGCCGCCACCTGAAAAAATTAGCTTTGAAGTAGATGTGGTATTTTCAGCCATTTCTCAGGATCGCTTCTACTCAAAAATAAAAAACTTATCCAAAGGATTTTCTAATGAAGCAACTTTTATTACTGTTATTGAATATGAAAGTCCTACTGTAATATCTCAAATGTTAGAGATAGGCGCACACGGAGTTATTTCCTTACCGATTAACTCAAACACTATACTTCCAAGCTTAGTGCTTGCTAGAAATAACAGCGAAACCATAAAAAAATATAATCGCAGCATAAACAAATTAGAAGAAAAGCTAGCGCTTATAAATGTAGTTAACAAAGCTAAAATATTATTGATGCAGAAATTTAATATAGAAGAGGAAGAGGCACATCGACACTTAACAAAAAAATCGATGGAAGAGAGAAAAAGCTTAATAAAAACTTCAGAAGAAGTTCTAGCGACTTACGACAAACAATCAAAATAGCGGAGAGTTTAAAATGATATTAGGGCTTACTCTTTTATATGTTGGAGCTGTATTATTCGTCAATGGAATATGGTTACTAGGCAAGATTAGCGATAAAGAAATATCAGTTATAAACATTCTTGTTGGCACGCTGAGCTTTCTGACCGCCTTGTACTTAATATTCCACGACCCAGGCAATTTATCTTCAATTAGTGCAGGTGCATTCACGATTCTTTTTGCATTTACATATTTATGGGTTGGGGCTAATCAGCTCTTGAAAGTAGACGGTACTGGGCTGGGGTGGTTCTGCCTATTTGTTAGCATTACAGCTGCTATTGTAGGTATAAATTCTATATCTTCATTAAGCGCTGACTTTAGCCTTTGGAATACATTTAATTGGTTTGCCTGGTCTCTGCTTTGGTTCTGCTTTTTTACTCTTTTGGCACTTTCAAAAAACATACAAAAAAGCGTGGCTTTTTACTCCATATTTTGTGCCGTATTCACAGGATGGATACCTGGAATAATGATCCTGCAAAAAATGATAACAGTTTGATTTCAAGAATTTATAAGATATGTCCTCGACAAATAAGAAAGGGGCCTCCCCCTTTCTTATTTTTAGCTAGCCTCATTGGATCTGAAATATTTCGCTTCATCATGCGATAAGACCCCCTCTGTCAGCTTAGACATGATGGATTGACCTACCCCTTACCCCTCTGTCAGCCTAGTTGTCCGGTTGGCGATATCGTCTAAATCTAACTCAGAGGGAGCGGTATGGAACTCATGTGCCACGTTATTCCGCAGAGCGCAAAGCCGCCGTACTGAAAAAATTATTACCACCGCATAACCGCAGTGTGGCGTCGGTTGCGACAGAAGAAGGCATCTCTGATGCGGCCCTGTACAATTGGTTAAAACAGTGTCGAGAGAAAGGAGTGCCTGTGCCAGGTTATCGGTGATTTTCAACCCAGTTATCCAAATAGCTGCGTTTAAGCAGCCTGTTTATTAAGCTCTATTTCATGCACTTTGCCTGGGTTCAGTGAGACCGAACCTGTCAGCGCCCAGTATCTTGTATTACCTGACCAGCGTTTTGGGTGCCGACGTTTAGCCTCTTCATAAACGGCTTTACGTTGCTCAAGATGCACATGATCGAGGCCGCGATGCCGCTCAGCTGGCGTGACATACTGGATGCCACTGTGAAGATGTTGCTCGTTATAGGCTTGCTCGAACGTCAACATCCACTGCGTACCGCGCTCAGCGATTTAAAGCCTTTGCTGGGCCACGTCGGACAGTATTTGACGGTGCGGAACAGGGCTTCCGAGTAAGGGTTGTCATTGCTCACTCTTGGTCGACTGTAGGACATCAACATGCCCAGTTCTGTCAGCCTTGCTTTGAGTGTATAGGAGGTCATCGGCGCTCCGTTATCAGAGTGCAATACGGGTGGGTTATGCCAACAGTTTTCTCGCAACAAGTCGCGCTCCAGCAGCTTTTTGGCCAACTCGCCCGACTCTTCATCATGAACTTCCCAGGCGATGATTTTGCGACTATAGATATCCATGATCAGGTAGAGATACCAGTTCTGCCCTCGTACAACAGAGGGGCAGAAGCTGATATCCCAGCTCCACACCTGATTCGGCCCTGTAGCGGTAAAGCTCGTGGGCTCAGGTACAGTGCGACATGGCTTCATGCGTCCTCGATGATGGTGTTGTTCATGCTTTTTCAAGACCCGGTAGAACGATGACTCCGAGGCGAGATAGACGCCTTTATCCGCCAATAACGGTACGATCTGAGACGGCGGCAAGCTCTGACACTCTGGCTGATGACAGGTGTTCAAAATAGCCTGCTCCTCCTCATGGGTTAGTTGATGCGGCTGGTTGCATTGCGCTGCATGGGGTCGTCGATCTTCAACAACCACGCCGCGTTCAGAACGCCAGCGTTTGAGCGTTCGTTCGCTGACATTCATTACCTCGGCGGCTCGATAACGCGATGCGCCACTGGAGACCGCTTCATCAAATAACGCCACCAGCCTTGTACGCTCATCGAGGCGTGTCAGTCGTCCTCGTCGCTGTCGGGATCTTCGCTGTACAAGGCGTCGAGCTTTTTTGAGAGCACCAGTAACGACGTCGTCTCTGCCACTATTTTATCTTTGCGACGCACTTACGCTTTGAGCTGCTTGATGGTCTTATGGTTTTCTTTACGCTGCTTGTGCGCCGCTTTTTCCTGATTTTCTTGCCGACCAGCGCCTTCGAGACAAGCCGCTTTCCACTGCTGAGATTGCTCGGGATAAAGTCCTTCTTCGCGGCAGTAAGCGCCAAGCTCCGCCTCTGACAGGGTGACGGTTTCGATGACCACGGCTAGCTTGGCTTCGGGCGACCATTCGCTGTCGCCTTGTGTGTAACCTGGCACAGGCACTCCTTTTACTCGACACTGTTTTAACCAACTATATAGCGTCGCGTCAGAGATGCCTTCCTCTGTCGCTACCGATGCCACACTGTGATTATGGGGGCGGTAACAACTTCTTCAGGACGGCTGCTTTACGCTCTGCGGAATAACGTGGCACAAGGACTCCATGCCGCGCCCTCTGGATTAGATTTAGGCGATATCACCAACCAGACAACTGGCTGACAGAGGGGGTGGTCAACCCGCCGCGACTGCGGCCAAGTGCATGGTCTGCTGGTTCTATAGATCCCCCTTTTTGCCAGCACCGCTGGCCGACCGAGTGGCTCTAATAGATGTTGAATCCACCATCCATGTATCGAGATCCATATACCCATCTTCACGCAAACGTAGATGTAAGCGAGCCAATATCCGATCGAAGGTGCCATCATCACGCAATTGGCGAAAGCGTTGATAGACCGTCTTCCAAGGGCCATAACGCTCCGGCAGGTCGCGCCACTGCGCTCCTGAGCAAAGGATCCATAGAATGCCGTTAAGCATCTGGCGGTCGTCCCGCCGAGGACGTCCCATGGTCTGTGGCGGAGAAACGATGTCTTCGATCATCTGCCAACGCTGATCAGAAAGCTCGTAACGGCCTGCCATATAACCCTCCTGCTCAATCAACAGGAATAGCGTAACCTTGATGACTTTTCAACAGAACCTAAGGTCTACTTTTGAAGCTCTCTAAAAATGGGGGGATTACTATCCAAATACATGGTCTGCCCTACGTCGATTTTTAATGATACTTTAAATGCCGAGATAGCTTCTGCCAAATGCATCGCTTGAGTTTTCAATTGCTCTGCAGCAGTAGTAGACTCTTCAACAAGCGAAGAGTTCTCTTGTGTCATACGATCCATCTCGCTGACCGCTGTGTTCACTTGTTGAATGCCATCCTGTTGCTCCTCTGCAGCGTTAACGACTTCGCTGAGCATCGTAGCAACGTGTTCAACTGACTCAACAATTTCTTTCATCCTAGCACCTGCATTCTCAGCGTGAGAGCTACCAGTTTGGATTTTACCACTGGCGTTATCTATCAAAGTTCGAATATCACGAGAGGCTTCAGCGCTATGGTTAGCCAGCTTGCGCACTTCTTCGGCAACTACGGCAAAACCTCTACCATGCTCGCCAGCTCTTGCGGCTTCCACTGATGCGTTGAGCGCAAGAATATTAGTCTGAAAGGCAATCCCATCCATCATTTTAACAATTTCTGTAATTTGGTTTGCCGCGTTAGTAATATCAATCATCGTGGCAGTGACATCATGTACAGCTTGCCCACCTTCACGTGCTTTATTTGCTGCTTGCTTGGAGAGTCTATCCGCTTGCCGTGCTGACTCAGTAGAATGTTCGACAGTACTGGTAATTTCTTCCATAGAAGCTGATGTTTGCTGGATACTGGATGCCGCATTTTCAGTACGCCGTGAAAGGTCAATACCACCACTAGCTATCTCGTTAGAGGCATTTTTGACCGCTTCACTACTTTGCCGAATAGTGATCATTACACCTTCGATACGCTCAATAAAGGCGTTAAAAGCTCTGGCGAGTTGGCTAAGCTCATCTTTACCTCTCTCATTCAGTCGTCTAGTTAGATCCGCATCTCCTTCGGAAATATTGTTCATGGCTGAAATCGTGTTATTCAAGGGATTAATAATACTGTTAACAATGACTAAAAATAAGGCCATTACAGGTAATGATAAAAGCAGGACAAGGCCAGTAATACGCCAGAACATAGACCATAGTCTATCGGCCACATGATTCATATATACGCCAGTGCCTATAATCCAGTCCCACTGATCAAAAGTTATAACTCTAGACATTTTAGGAGCTATTTCAGTGCTATCAGGAAGCTCCCAAACATAATTGACTGTAGCACGCTCACTATTTTGAGTTCTTTCAGTCATATGCTGGAATAATGGTGTTCCCTCAGAATCTTTAAAATCAAAAAAATTGACGTTAAATCGATCTTCAACAGGCAATGAAGGATCCATTATTAGCATACCATCACGCCCATAAATAAAAATATACTCACCTCCTTCATATCGAATTTTATCAATCCTATCGATAGCATTTTGCATGGCCTCTGTTTCGCCTAGCTCTCCATTTTTATACCTCTGATAGGCATCATAAACAAAGCCCCGCGCTACATCATTAACGGCGTCCAGTTTCTTCATTTCAGCCTCAATCAGCTCAGTCCGCGATTGCATAATCATGAACGCAGACATCGCTACGATGCCAATAACCGCAATGAGAATTAAACTCCACAACCTAGCTTTTATGGTTATTTTTCTAATCAATAACATTTTAATTTTTCTCTTTTAGCTTTGTTAGGTTGATGGAGCAAAAAATTAAACTTTTTTTTTAAAAAAAGTAAAGTACGCAATATGTCCAGCCTTTAACGTTTTACGGGCATTTGGCTTCATCGGCGAGGGCCGCACCACTGCTGAAGGAAGTAGAACCGCAACATCCGCTCCAGCCCGATGGGGGGGGGGCCGGCCGCGCTTGTTCGCCGAATTCGGAAAATAAGACGATGACAGCGTTTCGATCAAGCGTTGCCATGGCACCAGAGCATCAATCTGTGCCAGGAACCGTCCCGGCGAGTGACCTTCTTCTTGTTCTGATGCTCAACCTGAGCAAACGAGTTATTTTTCATCAGCTTGCGAGTTTATTGGTACTCTCAGGTAGTCTTTTGACCCTGAATTCAACTAACAAGTGCAGCACCTGCGGTTTCTAATGCTTCTGAATATTTTCCTAAGAACACCTAGGCTGGGGTTCGGTATCCCAGCCGCTTTCTTGGTCTATCAATCAGTTTGTTGACGACGCTTCGTAGCTCTGCATTCGTCACCTTCCGAAAGTCTGTCCCTTTTGGAAAATACTGCCTGATCAGATCATTGGTGTTCTCGTTTGTCCCACGTTGGCCTGAGCAGTAAGGATCACAGAAATACACAGAGGCGCTAACCGCTTTAGCAACGGCCTCGTGGACTGCAAACTCCGAGGGTAGACGTGCTGCCAACAAATAGCCACTACGTCGCTCTACCAACGTCACTATTCCCGTTTGCTTGTGTCCATAGAGCACCGTGTCTCCTTCCCAATGACCGATAGTGAGACGTTTTTCGATAGCAGAGGGTCGATGCTCAATCCCCACACGCTTAGGAACCTTGCCAAGTCCTGCGCTTTTGGCATGGGCACGATGCCTACTGCGGCGCTTGGGCTGACGGAGGTGCCTCCATAAATCGCCCCCCCTGGCCTTATCGTCCCAAATCAACGAGTAGACCCATTGGTGGCTAACCCCTATCCCCGTAAACGGTGCCATAAAGCCGCTAACCTGCTCTGCTTCTCTAAGTCTGTCAGACACAGCATTTACGAGGCTAGGAAGCCGCTTTGTCCACTTCCAGGCGCAACGGCGTCTTTGATCGCTATAACGCTGCGCCAGTGCGGGCTCATATCCCTTAGCCCCCAAGTTACGTCTAAACTCGCGGCTCACGGTACTGCTGTGAATGCCAAGCTATTGAGCAATCTGACGCTGGCTAAATCCTACATCCCTGCGGGCAAAAATTTGATATCGTTATGCTTGGGTCAGCTGTCGGTATCCCATACTCTGCTTCACTTTGGTCGGTTAGGCAGAGAGGGTACCGCTGCTGGCCCTCCTGCCTCTACCGCATGATCCAAAGTGCTGCAGTTATTCTATGAATTCAGGGACTAAAGCCAGCTTCACTTCAGCATGATAGATTCTAGTCTCGTATAGCTAGTAGTGGGCAGCTATAATAAGGAGACGATCAATAAGAAGGTATTATTAGCTCTAATGCTGACTGGTATGTTCTTCGGAGTCGGTAACGTGTCAGCGTCCACGGCTGCATACAGCGGTGATGGGGTATCGCACAGCGGAGGTACCGATAAGAACGGTTGCCATAGGGACACTAAAGCTGGCACGCGTCACTGCCACTAAGTAAGGTTTTGCAGCGCCATAAACGTCGCCTTAGGCATGCCGCACGTGACTGTCATCTTACGGATTGCGCGAAATCACGATTGTCCGATAACGACCGAGGCTGTGTGAAAACGTTCGAAGAGCCCCGGGCCGAACAAAAATCGAACAAGAATGGCGCTCTCTCGCTCATTCTGAGGCTACTGTGTTCTAAAGCTTCTCTAGTTTTCGCGTACGGGCGCCATTTTCTGGGCAGATCGAGAGTTTTAATACAGCCTCGACCCTGAGCGATCATTCCTGGAAATGCAGCATGAGCGCGAATTTTGACTATACGAACCAATATGAAATTAATAATACAAAAAAATCATAGGCTTGGGGGATTTGATGCTGCACATGGTACAGTCAATGTGGCACGGCTGTATGTTAATCTCGTGACGGCATCCCTAGTGGCAGTCGCTCTAACTTTCGCTTGCAGAAGTAAGGAGCATAACAAAGTGCACCAAATCGCTACGGCCTTCGCCGGATGGCCTACTGCGAAAGCCACCTTTGTGCACGGGGTTAGGCATACCCAAATGAAAGATATAGAGAACCTTGCGAGAGCCCTAAAGCAAAATTTTAGTGATTCAGAGTTCATGCTAGAGAAGCCCGAGTTGATAGATAGTCTCGAAGAGAAATATTCATGCGTACCCGCCGCCCTAAAACAGCTATATGAGGCTCTTGGATACGGAAGTATCGAACATTCCCATGCTCAGTTTTGACAACACATACAGTAGCGGTGGCACTAACAGTGGTACTTCCGTTGCCTGCCAATTCTTGCGGCTACTGCTGCTGGTGTTTCTGCTGGCGCCTGTCCAGGTGTTTGCTCAGGATGCCGCTATTGAGTGGTTCGAAGCGCCGGAACCGGAAATGAGCATCGAGGATATCCGGGCCCTGCCTGAATCGCAATGGAAGCAAAAGGCCAGTAATGAAACCCTGAACTTCGGGTTCAGCAGCAGTAATTTCTGGCTCAGAGTCGAGGTGTCGGCGGAACCGGACAAGCAGTTGCTGGAAATCGGTTATCCCCTGCTGGGCGACGTCCGGGTCTACTGGTTCGTCGGTGGCGAGGAAGTGGAGCGTTACGTCACCGGTAACCGCTGGATGTTCACTTCCCGCCCCATATATCACCGTAATTTTGTCTTCCCGGTGCCCTCTGGTACCGAGCCAGCCACGGCGTACGTGCGTGTGCAGACCGAGGGGGCGGTGCAGATTCCCGTTCATGTAACCACAGAGTTGGACTTCCTGGCGTCTGAGCAACTGAATTACGGTTGGGAGACAATGTATCTGGGCGTCATGGTCGCGATGGCACTGTACAACCTGTTCATTTTCATGATGGTCCGGGATCTGGCCTACCTGTGGTATGTTCTCACCGTTATTGCCTCAACTCTGGTATTGCTCAACTTCAGTGGCCTGGTATTCCAGTGGTTGTGGCCCGATCTGCCGATTATCAACCGGTATTTCGCGCCGTTGATTATCTCCGCCAACGCTTTCTTCGCCGCCATGTTTACGCTGAGTTTTTTGGAAGTGCGACGATACAGTCCTGTCGCTCACCGATTGCTGCAAATACTCGTGCTGATTAGTGTTGGCTGTTTTGTCTATGGCCTGTTCGGTAGTTATCAAATTGCCACTGTCCTCGTCAGTGTGCTTGTTGCGGTTGCTACTGCGCTGGGCTGGGTGATAGGAATGGTTGTCTGGTACCGGGGGCAGGTGCTTGCCAAGTTCTATTTTCTGGCATGGACCCCGCTGCTGTTGGGGCAACTGGTATTTGCCATCAGCAAGATGGGCCTGATTCCCACCAACACCCTGACCGTGATGGCGCCACAGATTGGCGCAACGCTGGAGGTCGTTCTGTTGTCGTTTGCTTTGGCCTATCGCATAAACCTTGAACGTCAGCACCGAATCGAGGCCCAGCGCTATGCCCTGGACATAGAGCGCCAGGCCAACCAGACCCTTGAGGCACGGGTCCAGGCACGCACGGAAGAGCTGGAGCAGGCTAATGAGCTGCTCAAGGCGGTCACAATAACTGACGGCCTGACCAAGGTGGCCAACCGACGCCGGTTTGATGAAAAACTGGAAACCGAGTGGAATCGCGCACTTCGACATGGGCAACCGGTTAGTCTGGTAATGCTGGATATTGATCATTTCAAGCAGGTCAACGATGACTTTGGACACCTGGCAGGGGATGATTGCCTGGTCAGCGTTGCTCAGGTCTGTGCCGATGAAATACAGCGATCAGGGGATCTGCTGGCGCGATACGGCGGCGAGGAATTCAGCGTGCTACTGCCTGCCACACTGGAAGATGGGGCTGTTAGTATGGCAGAACGTCTGCGTGCTGCGGTCGCAGAAACGCCGATTCATGTGGTGGGTAGTGACAGCCCGATGAACCTGTCAGTCAGTGTCGGTGTTGCCACGATGACCCCGGCTCCCGGCAGTCGCCCTGCAGAACTCATAGGCCAGGCTGATGAAGCTCTCTATGCCGCAAAAAAAGCTGGCCGAAACCGGGTGATGGTGTACAGAGGCAGCGGTAGCCGGGCGATTACCGGCTCCTGATGTCAGTTCTTCAGCTTGTAGCGGCCCGGGCCGATGAAACTAACGGCAACCCCGACGAACAGGAAGAAGCCCTGCAGTTCCAGTGACCAAACGCCATTGCTGCCCAGTGCTATCAGTTCGTGGCTATGCACCATGGCAATGACCACCAGCATGTTGAAGTCAGTCAGCAGCGCACTAATATGAGTCTGGTAGCCCAGGATCACTATCAGCGGTGCCATTAACTCGGCAATGAAGACGGCCCAGGCGAACGCATAACATGACTCAATCTCCCAAGGAACCGACTGAGATTTACGATGAAAAAGCAGCAGCAGAACTATCAGAAGTAATAATTGTTGGCGATTATCTTGCTGGACATTACGAAGCTTACGACAAGAGAACCGACTGGGAATTCGGTTATATAGGTTACGATGGTGTTTCGAAACTCACTCGACAGAGTTCGAGAGTTTCACTGATTTTTGGCCACCCAGCCAAAAAGTATGGTGCTGAGAAAAATGCTTAACAATCGACTACAGAGCGACCGATTTTCCACCGCTTCCCAGCTCCAAATCGGCGCGTGGGCCGAGCGTTATACCAGAAATGCCTAAAAGGCAGGAATTGGCCGTTTCCTATCTTAACCAAAAAAAGAAAGCTTGCCTCATTATTAGAACTGCCTCGCTGGGCAGCTCTAATTTACCCCGATATATACCTACAAATACCCTATCTCCGCAAACGACTTGCACCCGTCACTACCCACCACTACGTGATCCATTACTCGAATATCCATCAACCCCAAGGCCTCCTTAAGGGGCCCAGTGATACGCCGGCCTGAATCGCTAGGCTCAGGATCTTCCAGTCAGCCAAAACAGTGCTACGCCGATTCGTCAAGATGAGCCAGAGTGGTTGCCAGATTACCGCGTATTAGCAACCAAGCGCTGGAGAAAATAAACCCTGGCGTCTGTAACCAATTGATTCTATTTGTTAAACCAGCAGGCCTGAACGGTCGACCAAGAGATTATGAGTCCAACCAAGCAAACTTTGGGATCGCGCCTGCAATGCGTAAACAAAATCTTTTCAATGAGTTAGGGTTTTCCATGGTTTACATGACTCACATGGTTTTCACCCTGTTAGCCGCCAAATGACAACCAGGCGGCAACCAAATTACCACCGCTGCAGCAGGACGAGGGTGACTACATAGCAGGCTGCATAAAGCGGCTTAGACAGTGAATCAGGGTACAGCCTGACAAGCGCACCATTGGAAAAGCAGGCTTCTGCGCTCAGCCCTACCTTCCGTGCGCAGACGTTGAACCAATTCGTTCACTGTTTGTAAAGCTTCATTCCAGGTAGCGGGCTCATCATGATAAACCAGCGGGTCGATAAAACGCTCGTAGCGATCCTTATGGATGGGGTTGGTCTCTACGCACGCTAGACCATAGTGCAGCTCATCTGCTGAGCTATTGACAAATTGTGTATGCTGCTTGCCGAACTGAGCCACGTCCGTCTGTATTACCGCCTTTACCAACCTACGTAATATAGCGATGTCATGCTCGCAGGATGTCGCCATGTGAAGATCGTAGACATGCCTCACCAGCGTTTCATCATCTTTTTGGGAAAGGACGGAATAGCGCATAGGCCTAGACAGAGCCTGATGCTACACACGCTGAAGACGCCTGCACGAAATGTTTTTTACTGCGCTGGAGTGGTTTTGGCGGCATGGCCCCCATTGGACTTCGAGAAATGAAAAAGTGCGCCTGATAGGCACCCGTGAGCCGGGATTGGCAGCCCGGCGGGCCGCCTATTCGATCAGGCCAAATCCACATGAAGTGACGAAGAACCCAAAAACTCAGATACCCTGGAATTTGGCTTATCCGAGTAATCTCGCGAGAAAGTATTGGCCTATTTTAGCAGCTTGCTAGACTATTATTCGGATCATTTCGTAACGACCCGATTTTTCGCTTATAAAAGGAAAATTATGTGCCCTAACAATTCTGATAAAATGGCCAATCTGCGAACCCATTACATCACTCACCTAGGTCAATACGAACAACAACTGGAGGCACTTTGGTCGGCCGCGGCTGATGACCAAAGCAAGCTGTCGGATATCCAGTCAATGGCGCATCGTCTGGCCGGTTCGGGCAAGGCCTATGGATTCCGGGAATTGTCGCAGGTGGCGAGAGAGTGTGAGCAGGCACTGGAGCAAACGGAACATCTCTCACGGCAGGAACGAGCACCGGCAGTATCCGAGCCGGTCAGAGAATTGTTACGGGCATTGAAACAGATCTCGAAAGCTGAACCGAACGAGGTGGCCCATAATTACGCCCAAGATGCTGCAGAAACGAAAAGCCAGTCCGAAAACGATATTCCTGTCCTGATTGTGGATGACGATAAAAACTTCGCACTCAAACTCTCGGAAAACCTCGACTCTTACGGTTATATTGCGCACGTTGAGCAGAATATTACTCAATTGGAAAAAGCAATTGCCGACTATGACCCGCTTGCTGTGATCGTCGACATGGATTTTTTCGGCGATCGCTTTGCGGGTGCCAGGCAAGTGACTTACAGGCAACATAACGATGGCGCTCCCCTTCCCATCATTTTCATCTCTGAGCATGATTCTTTCGACCTTCGCCTGGCATCCGTCAGAGCAGGCGGCAATCATTTTCTTCACAAGCCATTGGATATTTCCAGATTGACTGCCCTGCTGCGCGCAGAGCTGAACATGGCACCTGTCGAGCCCTATCGGGTCATGATTGTTGACGATGATCAAGACTTGCTGAATTTGTATGAAAACATTCTCGATGATGCCGGCTATTCAGTCAGAACGGCGGATAACGCGCAGAACGCCCTCAATCTTCTCGATCAGTTTCAACCCGAGCTGGTACTGATTGATGTCAAGATGCCTGGCTGCAATGGCATTGAGCTGGGTCGTATCATCCGCCAGCATGAAGAATTTTCTAGCATACCGCTGTTATTTATGTCGGCGGTTGCTGGTATGGATGTGCAGCTGGCCTGTGCCCGCCTGGCAAATGACGAATTCATCAACAAACCGGTAGAACCCTGGCGGCTGTTGATGATGGTCAAGTCGCGTGTTGTGAAAGGCCGCCAGTTGCGAAGCATGGATCGCGTTTTGATGACACCCGGGGCAGACGTGGCTCAAGACCCACTGACGGCGCTACCAAAACTGGTGGAAGTCCGGCGTACTCTGAACGGCCTTTTGCAACAACCGTTTGAAGGGGTTCTGGCCGTGATAAAAATGGATCTTCGGGAGTTTCACTCCATCAATAATCTCTATGGCCACTATTTTGGTGATGAGGTCCTGCAAGGTGTTGCATGGAGGCTAGGTCAACACCTGGACAAGGACAGTATGTTGAGTCGCGAGGGCAGTGATGAGTTTCTGATTCTGAGTCAGGGGCATTCCTCGCAAAAGGCGCTTGATGAGTACGTGAGGAAATTGGTTCAGGTAGTAAATCAAACGGATATGAACTCTGAGCATGGCTCTGTCTCGCTATCGGTGGATGTTGGGGTTGCGATCGCCACGGACAACAACATGACGGCAGACGAGCTCCTGGACCAGACGGATATAGCTTTGTTTAAAGCGAAAGCGGCCAAAGATGCTGAACGGGTTTACTTTGATGCAGAGCTCAAGGCTGAGCAAAAATACCGCTTTACCCTGGAACAATCGATCAGGCTGGGGCTGGATAAACAAGAGTTTGTTGCGGTTTACCAGCCAATTTTCTCAGTGGCAGAGAGGCGCATTGTCGGGTTCGAGGCGCTGGCCCGTTGGCAACATCCGGAGCGTGGTCTGCTGGGGCCGGGGGAGTTTATTCCACTGATGGAAGAGCGGGGGCTAATTTCCCGGTTAACGGAGCAGATAATCAGCCGTGTGGTGCCTCAACTCGCCCATTGGCACACCATCAACCCGGATTGGTTTATGTCGCTGAACCTCTCCGCGAAAGATATCCAGACACCGGTGTTTATCAACAACCTGACCTCGCTGATCCACGCCCATCAGCTGATGCCGGAGAAAATCGTGCTGGAAATCACCGAGAGTCTGCTGCTGGCGGACTGGCAAAGCGCCAGTCAGGTGCTGGCGTCACTCAGGTCGCTGGGTGTTCGCGTGGCACTGGATGATTTCGGCACCGGTTACAGCTCGCTGAGTTATCTCCAACGCATTAACGCCGACAAGCTGAAAATCGATCGCAGTTTTATTGAACACTGGTCCCAAACCGGGGATGCCCGCTTGTTGCGTGCTACGGTGCGATTGGGCCAAAGTATGAACATGGATGTGATCGCCGAGGGTGTTGAAAAAAACGAAGAGCTGGCTTTTCTAAAGCAACTCGGCTGTCACCAGTATCAGGGCTTTCTGAGCGCCCGCCCCATGCTGCCGGAAGACATTGAAGCGGGTGACTGGTTTTAAATATGTCGCCGGATCACACTGACGAGCTGCTCAGAAGTCAGCCTGTTTTTCAGCAATACACTCGCGACGGCTGAAGGTGCCTCCTTTCCGATATCCTCGCCGGACAAGATGACGATGGCCGCACCGGGTTGTGCGCTCTCGATATCCGGGATCAAATCCCACCCTGAGCCGTCGGGCAGACCAATATCAAGCAAAACGGCATCATAAGCGTGCTGTTTTAGCAGCCTTTTGGCATCAGCCAGGGTTCCTGCCCGTTCCAGGCTTAAGTGGTCACTGACCATGGCCGAAAGGATATCGTGTAAATCTACATCATCTTCAACGTGCAGAATTTTCGGACAGTGCCCCTGTGATAGCTGATGCCTCACCAACTCGATCAGCTTCTGCTGGTCAATGGGTTTTGCCAGCCAAGCAATATTGTCTGCCTCGGTATCAAGCTCCAGCTGGCCCTGGTTCACTTTGGCGGATACCACGACAATGGGAATGTCAGCGGTGGCTGCCTGCTTCTTCAGCCGTCTGATGATGTCGAGACCACTGACATCCGGCAACATCAGGTCAAGGCTGATCAGATCCCAGTTGCCCGCTTCTATGGATTCAAGCGCCTCTGCACCAGAATGACAGATGGCCACCCGATACCCCGCATCCTCCAGCATAATTCTCAAGAGGCTGGCAATGTCTGGATCATCTTCCACGACCAGTATTTTGGGTGACTCACTGGATAAGCCGTCGGTATTTTTGGGAGAAAGGTCAGAGGGTGCCTTTTCAGCCGGTGATATCATTGGAAGCGAAAAGAAAAAGCGCGTTCCTTCGCCGGCGGTTGTCTCGAAGTCAATCGTGCCGCCCATGCGGGTAACCAGCTGTTGGGTAATGGCCAGGCCGAGCCCCGTGCCCCCTTGTTGACGCGTGTCTGAGCTGTCCGCCTGAGCAAATCGCTGAAATATCTTGTGGTGAAAATCCTCTGGAATACCCGGGCCCTGGTCGATCACGTTGACGGTGATATCGGTATCCGTACTGGCTGCCTCGACAGTGACTGTACCGCCGTCGGGAGAAAACTTGATGGCATTGGACAGCAGGTTGGCCAGCACCTGCTTTAACCGCTGCTCATCAACCTTGACGTTTTGCCGGGGTATCTCGCTGTACAGCGTCAGTTTGATATGGCGCTCGGCGCCGTAGGCCCTGTTTTCCTCCACGGCCTGCTCAAGAATGGGTTGAAGCGGTTGAACCTTCATATCTAAATTCACTTTACCCGTCGCGATCTTTTCGATGTCCAGCAAATCATTGATCAGGTGCGCCAATCGCTCACTGTTTCGATGGGCGGTCTTCAACAGTTTTTTGACCTTTTCGGGTATATCCCCCAGCTTACCGCTCAAAGCGAGCCCGAGAGCGCCGCTCACGGAGGTCAGTGGTGTGCGCAGTTCGTGACTGACGGTGGAAATGAATTCGTTTTTCATTTTTTCCATACGCTTGCGATCGGTGATGTCCTCGGCAACGCCGAGAAAGCCGGTCAGCTTATCCGCGTCATCGAAAATGGGGGTGACGGTCAACATGACTGGCATTGAGTCACCCCGTTTGGTCAGGTAGGACCATTCCCGCGTCTCGAAGCCCTCGCGCAGGGCGTTTTTCACGAAGACATCAAAGCCTGTGACGGTCTCGCCAAGTGCATCGGACAGCGCCACCGACCGTGCTTCTATTTCAGATGGAAGATGAAACAGCGCGGGACTTTGCGCGCCAACCACGTCATTTGAGTCGTACCCGAGCAAATTTTCAGCGCCGGTGTTGAACAGGGTGATGGTTCCCTCGGTATCGGTGGCGATAATGGCAAACTCCGTTGACGCTTCCAGAACATTGCTCAGCATGGTGGAGGTGCTGGCCAGTTCGCGGGTGCGCGCCTGGACTTGCTGTTCCAGCGTATCGCGTGCATTGTCCAGTTCAAAAAAGGTCTGGCCCAGTGCCGTGGCCATGGTCTGGAGAGAAGCCGACAAAGTGCCATACTCAAACACCGGGCTTGTTGGCATCTCAGGAGGATCACGCCGGCGAATTGTCTCAGACAGTTGTTTGCTGGCGTTGTCCAGTTGTACCAACGGACGTGTCAGAAGGCGACTGAGTAAAAAGCTGACCACAATGCTCAGCAGGGCCATCACCGCCAATAAAACGAAGCTCTCATTGCGTTTACGTTCCAGGGTCTGAATCAGCGCCCCGGCCGCCTTATCCGCTATCAATTTGGTGCCGCCCGCCAGGCCATTGATCGGCAGCTGGTATTGGTAGTGTCCCTGCCGCCAGCGATTCACCAGGCTTTCATCGGAAACCGGCAGCCAGATGTCCAGATTCTCCAGGCCGGTGATCCCGCGGCTCATTCCTGATGACGTCGAGACGACGTCGCCGGCCTGGGCAATAAGGTTGCCCTCCACATTGAGCAGCGCTATGCCGTCTATGGCATCGGTGTATTCAAAGCGCCGCAGCTCGGTTTCAAGAACTTCGGAGGCATCGGGGTTCTGCCCCAGGCGATCCGCTGTGGCGGTCAGGGCGCGCTCCATGACACTGGCCAAGCGCCTCTCCAGTTCTGTTTCGTCCTCATGGCTGTCAATGATCACGGGGATGGATCCGACGATCAGCGCCAGGGTCAGAATAACATGGAAGAGCAATTCATTTAGCCGGATATAGGGTGGCAGCCATTCAACTGTCCCCTTCTGAAACCGCCACACCAGTATCTTGACCAACAGCCCTGCAATAAGGGCATTGAACAGCCCATTCAGCGACTGCTTGAGAGCAATCATGATGGCGGGCGTCGTATCCATGCCCACCACGCCTGTATACAAGGGTAGAATAAGGGTGGTACCGGCCACGAGCCAGAAAGCCAGATCGGCCAGTACCAGATTGTTCAGGCCGCGCCGGTACAAAAGGCCGACAACAACCGCTTCCAGCGTAAAGACAAGCATGGCATAGGGATGGCCCCAAAGTACCCAGGTGTAGGCACTGCCGGCCAGCGCTACCCAGACAGCAGGCCAAAAACCCACCAACCTGATGGCTAGCATCACGACGACAGAGCCAAAAATAAAATGTATGCCAAAGAACAGGGGAAGGCTGAGCATATTGCCCAAAACCGCGAGCAGAACCAGACCGAATGTGGCGATGGCTTGCGTTGCAAAGGTCATGATTTAATCACCGGTAACTGAATATAGAACTCGGCACCACCGCCAGCGGCATCGCGATAGCCAACCTGGCCGCCAAGCTGCTGGCAGATTTCACGGGTTATCGCCAGTCCCAGCCCGGTGCCGGGCAGCTTGCGGCTATCGGTGGCGTCGGCCTGGCTGAACCGCTGAAACAGTCGTTCCTGAAACTCCGGCGACACCCCGGAGCCGTGATCCCGGATGCGGATTTCAGCGGTTTCGTCCTGCTCAATGACCGAGACTTCCACAGGGCTATTTTCCGGGGAAAATTTCATGGCGTTGGACAACAGGTTCGTCAGGGCCTGGACAAGCCGCTGGCTGTCGACCTTAACCGTGATCGCTGGCCACGCCTGGGGGGTGTTAATGTTGACGCTGTGGGAATGCAGGTATTCCCGGACAGACTCAATCGCCTCATCTAGAATGGGCGCCAAGGCTTGCTTCTGCGGCGCCATGGTCATCTTGCCCGCCACCAGTTTTTCCATATCCAGCAGGTCGTTGATCAGATGCATCAGGCGGCTGGTATTGCGCTCAGCCGTTTCCAGCAGTTTCTGCGCTTTATGCGGCAGCTCACCGGCCGCCCCCCCGGCCAACAGGCCGAGACTGCCCTTGATGGACGTCAGCGGTGTACGCAGTTCATGGCTGACAGTCGCAATAAACTGGTCTTTCATCCTGTCGAGCTTCTTGCGCTCACTGATGTCCTCGACAAGCGACCAGATGACTTTCCGGCCGTCTATTTCCTCACTGATCATGCCCTGCAAGCGTACGGGGTAGCGACTGCCGTCTTTTCGTATGTATTCTTTCTCAAAAGGGCCATAACGCCCGGTTGTGCGGAGGTCCGCGAGGGCTTTCTCCTCTTCGGGCAGGTACTCTTTGGGCGTGAAATCCCAGTAACTGAGCGCGATAAACTCTTCTGCCGTATAACCGGTTGGGGCAACCAGTGCGTGGTTGAGGTCGATAAAGCGGCCAGTCTCAAAGTCATTCAGCGCAATGCCAATGGGCGAAAACTCAAACAGGCCATGAAGGCGCGCTTCACTCTGTTCCAGAGCAATGCGTGCCTTTTGCTGTTCGTCAACATCTTGAATATACCCATGCCACTGGATACTGCCATCCAGTAAACGTTCCGGTTTGGCGTCACCCGAGACCCAGCGATAGCCATGGCGTGGGTGCGCCACGCGATACTTCATGGTCAAGTTCTCCAGCGTCCGGGCTGAGTCTTCGATGGATGCGCTCAAGGCGGCCAGGTCATCCGGATGGATACGCTCGAAAGCGGGCGTGGCCTCCTGCGCGGCCTGCTCCGGGGTTATACCATACAGATCTTCAATCTGGGGCGAGCTGAAGGGGAAGACCATTGTTCCATCGGGGAAACGGCGGAACTGGTAAACCACGCCCGGCAACTGTGCCATCAGCTTGGTCAGACGATCATGACCGAGGCTGTTGGTCAACACCTCTGAGAACCAATTGGCCAGCAAGCGGAGAAACAGCTTTTCGCTTTCGTCATAGCCTTCTTGCCTGACGCGAACAGAAGAAAAGTTCAGGGTTCCCCAGGGGTGGCCGTCCACCTCCACAACAATGCCTGCATAGCTACCCAGCGAGTTGGCTTTGTAACAGGGGTGAGCGTGATACTCAGGCTGATTCGTGTCCGGAATAAAGTACTCGCGGGTAGGCCCTTCATCGGCACTGGACACCAACAAGTCGCACCAGGTGTCGCCCAGTGGGAACTGCTGACCGGCGGCCACCGGAATGCCGTCATTGGCGTCTACCCAGGCAACGGTATAAGTGTCTCTCTCGATATGGCTGAGAATCGCCATATCTGAGCCAAGATAGTATCTGGCCTCCTGCAGGGCGTAGCCAATCTTGTCATCCAGTGAGCGATGGGTGGAGAAGGCAATATCGTTCAGCAGCATCAATGCCCTGTGATTGTGCTCCAGTTGCTGTAGCGCATCGTACTCGCGGGTGATATCCACAATAAACCCTTCAAGCACAGCCGGATACTGTGGATCATCCCGGACGCACCGGCCGCGCTCTTCTACCCAGCGCCATCCCTTGGTGCGGTGGCGAATCCGGTACTCGATGTGCCACTCCGTATTCTCCGTCATCGCTTCTGCGACGGCCTCGTCACACTTTGACGCGTCGTCGCTGTGAATCAGTTTGGCGTAACTGATGCGTTTATTCCCGATCATATCGTCAGCTGTGTAGCCACTGACGTTGTCCACTTGCCTGCTCATATAGAGCATGGTCCAGTGTTCATCTGGCAGGCAGCGGAAGGTTATACCTGGCATATTGTTCAGCAGTGATACCACTTCATCATGGCTTGCCTGTAGCTTCTGCTCCATTTCGGTGGTCTGTCTGCGCTGTCGGGCATCCGCTCGGATTAGATCCTCCACCATGGCCGCCAGCTCCCGGAGTAGAGCAATCTGAGTGTCGTCAAACGATCGCGGTTGGCGGTCGATCAGGCATAGGGTACCCAGGCGATACCCAGTATCGGTATGCAGGGGGGCACCGGCATAGAAGCGGATGTCTGGGCCGCTGGTCACCAGTGGGTTATCGAAGAAGCGCTCGTCTTCAAGCGTGTCTTCAACGATCAGCGTCTCGCTTTGATGAATCGCATGGCCGCAGAAAGAGATATCCCGGGGTGTTTCTGTTGCGTCCAGCCCCTGGCGAGATTTGAACCATTGCCGATCCCGGTCTATCAAAGACACTAGGGCAATGGGCACAGAGAAAGTATGGCAAGCCAGACGGGTGATCCGGTCAAACCGCTCCTCGGGGCCCTCGGTCAGAAGGCCAGTGTCGTCCAGTGCCTGCTGACGCTCGGTTTCATTGTCAGGAATCTCAGGGGCTTTCATAGGTTACCTCGTTCAAGGCGAACTCTGTACTTGCTGATCTGACGCACGCACCACTTGGTTTCGCCCGTCATGCTTGGCGCGGTAAAGTGCTTGATCAGCCTTTTCCAGCAATGCTTCGGCCGTATCTTTCGGAAACTGACGGTTATCTGCCACGCCTGCTGAGAGAGTACAGGTAAACGGTTCGCCATCGCTTGCAAATTTAATGTCCGCAAAATCTTCCCGCAAGCGGTTCACCAGCTTGTAGGCATGGTCGGCATTACAGTCCGGCAACACCAGTGTGAACTCCTCGCCACCGTAGCGGCCCAGCTTGTCAGTGGTCCGAAAATGCTGACGAAGCAGCGTGCCCACGGTGGCGATCACCGTGTCACCCACTGCGTGACCGTAGGTATCGTTGACGGCTTTGAAATGATCGATATCCAACATCGCGACACTGAAGGTTTGCGGGCGCCGCTGGGCTAACTGCCATTGCATCTGCAATGCTTCCTTGATGCTGGCATGCTTCAGCAAACCGGTCAGGCCATCCCGATTGCGGGTTCGTTCCAGTTGGCGCAAGCGCTGGATTCTGGCCGCGCATAATCGGACCAAAAGGTCCATGTCGACGGGTTTTCCCAAAAACGCGTCCCCGCCCCTCAGCAGAGCCTGGTTTCGCAGCTCCGGGTTGGACTCCGCAGACAGGTAGATGATGGGTAAATGTGTCCAGCGATCGGTTTGCGAAAGCAGTGCCGCGAGTTCCGCACCGTTCACATGGGGCAGCCACAGGTCCATCAGAACAAGCTCGGGGTTAAATTCGCTGACAGTTTCGAACAACTGGTCGGTCTTCTCGAGTGCCGCTACCTGCATGCCCGCGTCTTTGAGGATGGACTGAAAGTGGCTGGCAAGTTCCCGATCATCTTCTATGATCAGAACCCGTCCGGGTTCGGAGTCCTCAGTGCGAATAACCTGGGAGATGTGTGAAGCAAGTTTGATCATATCCAAGGGTTTGACAAAATACCCCTGGGCACCCGCACGCAAAGCTTCCAGCTTCGCACTGAAGCTATCCTCAGCACCGGTAAAGAATATCGGGCATTGAAAATCGTCTAGCAGGGATTGCCAGAAGTCTTGGGATTCTGGCCCTTCATGCTGAAGAGCATGGTGGTCAATCAGTAATAAATCTGGCTCTGGGTTGTCGGTTGTTTTAAGGGCGCGGGCATCGTCCAGATGATAAACACGGAAGCCAAAACTTGTCAGTTGAGACAGGGCATAACTGGCAAGCAGATGATCGCGCTCTACCAGCCATAGGCAAGGAGAGTCTGCAGCAATAGCTTGAGGGCTGGTTTCAATCGCTTCTTCGCTCTGCCCATGGCTGTCGGCCGCATGAGCGTCCCTCAGTTCAGACAACCACCTGGCGGGAGTGGCTGCTTCTTCGGAAGATTCTGACAGGTTTTTTGCCACTATTGTTTCAAACTCACGGGCTTTCTCGCCGAGCGAGTGGAAACCAAAGGTTCCGGCAGCCCCCGCCAGCGTGTGCAACGCCGAATGCAATTCACTCAGTGCGTCTTTGCATGAGGGATGCGTTTCCAAGCGGGAAGACAGAATTTCAAGCCGCTTAAATTCGGACTCCAAACGTTCTGCGTAAGCCGCTTTTAACTTTTCAATATGGCTGAGCGAACGACTGGTAAGAGACTGCTTAGCCATCGAACCGCTCCCAAATCGCTCGTATATCATCTGCCAGCGTCATGGGATCGAAAGGTTTTGATATCACCTCTGCAACGCCCATTGTTTTATAACGTTCCAATTCTTCCGGGTGAACTTTGGCCGTCATAAACACGACCAGAGTAGCTTCCGTTATGGCACCCTGTTTTTTGAGCGCGGTCAGAGTCTCCGTGCCATCCATGCCGGGCATCATGACATCCAGCAGAACCAATTGAGGCTCAAATGCCGGGATCTCCCGCAGTGCGACTTCGCCGGACTCACAGGTTTTCAATGTAAAACCACCTACGTCTACCAGAGCGAGGGAGGCAATCTCACGGATGTCTGGGTCGTCCTCGACGTAAGCGACCTTTTGCAATATGCTCATCTTTGCTAATCCTAATTGGTTGTTTTCTGGAAGAAATTCACATGAGGCAGTTTCAATGAATTAGCCCCAGAATCTTGGCGGTCTCAAGTTCCAAGTGCAACACTACTGCAGCGTGCTCGGGCCGGCGACAGCTTTCTTGAGCACCTCGGCGTAGACTTCCAGCGGCGTGCGCCAGTCCAATGTCTTGCGTGGCCGTGTATTGAGTGAGTCGGCGATGTCGTCGAGCTCTTCCTGGCTGTAGACCGACAGATCCGTGCCCTTTGATAAGTACTGTCTCAACAGCCCATTGGTGTTCTCATTGGAACCCCGCTGCCATGGGCTATGCGGGTCGGCAAAGTAGATCGCTGTCACTGTCTTCTGAGTGATCTCGGCATGCTTCAGCATCTCTTTGCCCTGGCCATAGGTCATCGATAGGCGCAGGGAGCGCGGTACCTCATAGAGCTTGTCGCTAAAGCCGACGGCCGCTGCTGTGGCCGTGGTGCCGTCCACTTTCGCCAGGATCACCAGACGCGTGGTTCGCTCTACCAGCGTACCGACGGCAGAGCGGTTGTTGGCACCGATGATGAGGTCTCCCTTCCAGTGGCCAGGCATTAGGCGGTCTTCGATCTCAGGCGGCCGCAGATGGATGCTGACCAAGCCTGGAATCTGTTGTCGTCTATCCTTGCCACGGCTGCGAGGGCGACGTTTACCGTTACCCTGGCGCAAACAGGCAATCAGCTCCTTATTGAGCGAGCCACGCGGTATAAGGTAGAGCGCATTGTAGATGGCTTCGTGCGAGACGTGGCGATCAGTATTATCAGGAAACATACGCTTCAGTGTTCGGGCTATTTGCTCTGGTGACCAGTACTTGCGCAGCAGGTAGACCACCAGTTCGAACAGCTCACCATCGAGATGCAGCTTCGGGCAACGACGAGGCCGACAGCGGGTCAGTCGGGCGCGGTAACCAGCGAGACTGGCGTCATACGCTATGCCAGGCCTGACCGTATGGCGTGTCAGTTCTCGTGAAATGGTGCTGGGTGCGCGTCCTAACTGACGGGCGATAGCACGAATCGAATGGTGACCCTGCATCAGCATGATGGCGGCTCGGTCTTCAGCAGAAAGACGGCGATAACAATGAGTCATGGCAATACATTACCTGATAGGTTAGGTGTTGCACTTGATCATTGAGACCGCCCTTTTCACTTGCAGTATACAACTCTGACGGGGCCTTAGAAGTGTCTAGGCCTAAAGGATAAAAAGACTTTGTGATATCGGATAAACACCATGATCAAGGGCTGGGTCTGGATCGGCGGACAAGCTACCGGTACTAGCTTGAGCCTTAGTGTGCCGGAGATCCTGGAACGGGGATTTACCCTTGGGGGCGATGTTATTTCGGCAGGCAGCGGCTTGAGCCGGATCGCCTACACCATCCTGGCGCTGCCTGTTGTCATCCTGTACACGCTGATTGCTGCTTATGCCTTCTTTGTGCTGGCTGAAATGTACGTGGTCACGGCAGCAGGCATTGTTCTGCTGGGTTTTGGCGGTTCGCAGTGAACGGCGGATTACGCCAAAAAGTACATCACCTACACCATCAGCATCGGAGCCAAGCTCTATGTGATGTTCTTGGTCATCGGCGCGGGTGAGCAATTTATCCACCAGTGGGCTGTGAATCAGGATCATGAGTCGTTTCGGGCTATCCTCGCCATCATTGGGGTGCTGTTGATGATGGCTATTCTGGTGAAGATGATTCCTGACGCGGTTCAGGGAATCATCAACGGGGCTTCTCTCGGCAGTGCAACGCCGTCTGTAAGCGGCATGGCAAGGGCTGCCGGGTCTGTCGCGGTAGGGGCTGCTGTAGGCGCTGCGGGTGGCGCTATGGCCATGCGTGAAGCCTCCAAGCTGGCTGGTGAACAGCTCAGTGGCAGTGGCGCGCTCGCTCCGGCGGTAGCTCTACAGGTGCTGGAAATGGGCCGCTTCCCATGCCGGGCTCTGCCTCGTCGTCGAGCGGTGCCGCTGCGGGCATGGGCCACGCTGGAAAGACTATGAAGAACCTGACAAAGGCGGCAGGTGAAACCTTGGGCGGTAAGATTATGGGTGACTACAACGCCAGTCACGGCTCGTTCGGCGGCTCTATGGCTCAGAAACTCCGGGCTGAACGACTCGGCATGTCGGAAGGCGGTGGCGATTCAGCCCATATGGGTGGCAAGCAGAACAGCGGCCAGACAGGTGCCATGAGCGGTACTATCCAAGCTGCATCACCTTCTGACGGCGGCAGTACGCATAATCAGCCCCCCCCAAGCTACGCATAATCGCCCCCTCTTTGAATCGGCAAGTAGCGAGCATGGCGACTCAGAGCAGCCTTACATGTCACCAGCAAGGAGCATAAACGATGATCAATGAACGCCCGCAAGCCCCTGTTTGGTATCTAATAGCCTGGTTGGGAATAGTGCTGTTGCTGGTTGGCTTCGCTGTCATCGGCTCATGGATAGCCTGGCTGATGTTGCCGGTATGCTATCCCTTCATCATGAAAGCCGTCTTATGGCGGCCAGAGCATCAAGATCGCCGCAGTAACTTTGATGCCTGATCGTGCCCATTGAGGCTATCTGTCGCGTAGGGGCGGTACGCATAATCGGACCCCCTACGCATAATCAGACCCCATCGCTAAACTGACATGTTCCAACCATGTTGGGCGCTACCCGGTGTTTTAACGCCAAAAAGGGGCGGCGATATCAGCTGTGGTGTCGAAACCAGCTGGGTTATCCCATCTATAATAAGAAGAATAATATTCTGATTATTATTATGGTCACTGGCATTCTTTTAATGCCGCCTTGCAACGGCCTCAAGAGCTAGTCCAAGTAGTGTCAGGGTTTGGCACAGGTGCTGGGTGACGGCCTTCTTTTTTGGCGTTCAAACATCGGCCTCCGGCCGATTGATCAAGCCCCTTGTGCTTGATCAGTTAAGGTGTAGCCACCCGCATCCAGCGGGTGGTTACACCGCCTGGATATCCTGATATATCCTGAATATCCTGCTAAAACCGTAAAGAATCGGGCCGGTGTGGCACGCTATCGGGCCGCTGTGACACGCTTTAACCTATCGCTGGCATCTACCTCAATGCCGATTTCTACCAATCTGTCTGAATCCTCCTTAATGCGCCGTCGGAAGTTGCGGAGCGTGGTACTGCTCGCAGCAACACCGCAAACAGCGCGGATCAGTGTGTCCAGAAACCAACCGCCGACTGGGTTGTGTTTGTGGGTAAGCACATGCCGGGCAACTGCCTGGCTGATTCCATGTTGTAGTCTGGCAATCGGTGCAGGCGAGTAGTACAACGACAAGTCCTTTTCCATCAGCATCACCAAAGCAACACCCAACCGGACACGCCACAAGTGTCGTTCGCCGCCTGTGAGCGGGTCGCGGCGGGTCATAGATGATGGGATCACATGGTCAATCAAGCCGCCAATGATACTGTCACTGCTCCGCTCCAGCTCCGGCGTCACGATTTCCACCGTGGCAGCTCGCAGATCGATCAGTAGCTTTTTGATGCGACCATGGCTGACTGGTGGTCTGATAGCATTCGATGCAACTTTGCCGGGTCAACTAGTAGCTCGACGCCTCCGTCAGAGATTTCACGACGCCGTTCGGCAACATACAGCATGGACTCGACGATATCGGCATGACGCTGCCCAAGCCTACCGGTTACACGGCATCGGCCAAAACTCGTATTCATCCACTGTCCTGCACGTTCTTGGGGGCGCTGGCTGGGTTGATAGATCATTACTCGAGCCTGCAATGCGGTACTGGTCGGGGCAACTCGGTTACCAGTCATCATCTCCGCCTTTGCCGATGGACTTCAGCTTTACAGGCGAGGGGCGCTTATGCCGCTCAAGTACAGCAGGTTTGAGGATGCCGCCTTCGTGACGCCTAAACCAACATTCTTGGAAAGGCGCGGCGTAGTTTACTTTGCTTACGCCGAAGCGGACGAAGTACCCACGCTGGCTTCTATCAACCCCCCATTCATCGGCCTCGGCTTGCGTCATGCCAGACAGGTAGGATTGCCACCGGCTATTATCGACAAGTACGGATGACCCTCGGCTCGCGTGCTGTTGGTCGCCGCTCCCCATCATTGCAGCACTCTTGTTGGAGTGGTGCAAAAAAAGGACAGAACAACCAGTGTCAGCAGCTATGGCCTCCATGCGGCCAATAACTTGGGTCATAGGCCCGCTGGCGTTCTCTTCCTCGATGTGGAAGCGGCGCAGGGTATCCAAGACCATCAGGCGACGACCCTCGGCAGCCCGTTTAATCCCATCGAACCAGTCTGGGGTCATGATATTGGGGCACCTGCCGATCAATGGTTCAATCAGCAGTTGTTCAGCCACAGCTTGCCGCTGTTCCGGCTTGAGGTTTGCGCCCAGCGCGTGTAGTGGGTGATAAATAGCAGTTGGTGGATCTTCGGCCGGCAGGTATATCACTTGGCCTGTGGGCAACTCACCCAATCCCAGCAGATCGGTGCCACCGGCAATCTGAGCAGCCAATTGTAGAGCAAGCATGGACTTACCTGTCCCGCCAGGTGATATAAGCGCACCGACAGTGCCCGCTACCATATGGGGTAAAACATAATCAAGCGGCGGCGGCTCATTTTCAAATGCCCACATCAAATCAATCGCCATATCTCACCCCCTATCACCGCAGAGCCGGTCACTGTCCAGCAGCTCGGCAATTTGCGAAGTGCGGAAATAGACACGCCGACCAACTTTCAGCTTTGCCTGGTTAATCTCTGCTGCCCAAGGGTTACTTGTGCGTAGGCTTATGCGCAGACCGTCTGGTGAGCGGTCAAGAACAGTGGCCAGTTGGGGAAGGCTTAGTAGTGGGCCGAAACGGTCGAGAAGGGAATCCTCGATAGTCATTGTGTAATCCTCCGTAATTGATACTTGCCTTACGAAGGTTATGAATATCTAGCTAGCTTGTATACTTACGATATATCGTAAGATATTGAAAAATAAGACTTAACCGCACTATAAGCGCACTGCAACCGCATTCAATCGCACTATAAGCGCACTCTATAAGCTCAGCTCAATTTTGGCGTACTCAATATTCTAAAATATTCTAAATGACAGAGAATTATTCACTCTCATTGCGTGGAAGTTTTGGGGATGCTGCTTGGCGCGGTTTTTATTGCGGGCAGGATGTGTAAAAGGTCCACCGCCAGCAAGCTGGCAGTGTCCGTTTACAAGTAACTTACTCGCCCTTTTGGGCTCGACGATGTTGGTATTCGAGTGGCACAGGCCTTACAAGTCTATTTCAGTCACGCCTTTGAGCGTCGCTGCTCAATAGCATCGAGCTGGTCTACCAGGTCTTCGGCGCGTAGGTGGGTGTAGCGCCGCAGCATTTGCATGGACTTGTGGCCGCTAATTGCTGCCACCTGCTGATCACTTAAACCAGCTTCGACTAATCTGCTCACAGCCTCATGGCGAAGGTCGTGAAAGCGGAAGTCATCCAGACCAGCTTGCTTCTTCGCCTGGTTCCATAGTTTGGTATAAGCATAGGGACCCCGCTTTCCATCCTGGCCAGGCTCACCGAAGAACACTAGATCACAGTCGAGCGGGCGAACTGGGTTATTAAGCGCTTGTTTGAACGCTTCGGTTGCCACTTGAGTCAACGGCACTAGGCGGGCTTCGTTGTTTTTGGTGTCTGTAAGGCGCACCACGCGGCGTTTAACGTCGACCTGATTGCGAGTGAGGGTCAGGATCTCTGAAGAGCGCATACCCGTTTCCAGGGCTACTCTGGCGATCCAGGCTAGCATTGGGTTGCTATGCTGCCGCAGAACAGCAAACAGCCGCTTTTCCTCGTCAGAATTCAGGCGACGGTTACGCCCTTCTCCTGGGCTAGGCTTGCGGATGTTCTGGACGGGATTATAGGTAAGTCCCAGTCCCCATTCCTGTATGGCCACGGTGTAAAGGTGTCCGAGTAAGGCAAGCTCCAGGCGCACGGTATTAGGGCTGATAAGCTGCCCACGCCGTCCTAGTGAGTTGAGTCGTTTATCACGGTAGTTGGCGATCAGCTCTGGGGTCAGCGCTGCAAGGGAGTATTTGCCCAAATGCTCAATAAGCGTCGTCGCTTTTTGGCGTTCACTTTTTTGAGTACTGGGTTTCTTAGTAGGCGTGATATCGGCTAGGTAGCGCTGCAATGCTGCTTCAAGCGTCATGCGCTCTGAGGCACTACGTTGGATATAAACACCGCGCACCATTTCATCTTCAGTGCGGCGTGCCCAATCTTGAGCGTCACGTTTGGTGCGGAAGGTCTTTGCGATGGTTGGCCAACCCGACTTGCGGATGACGGCTTTCCAGGTTGCAGAAGGGGTCTTGACGATAGTGGCCACAAAAAATCTCCAGGGTCTGAAAGATCGGCACTGTACCGAAACTGTACCCTTGGACTAGGGGACTCACCAGAGACAATTGCTAAGTTACTGATTTTAATGGTGGGCCCAGTAGGACTTGAACCTACGACCAAGGGATTATGAGTCCCCTGCTCTAACCAACTGAGCTATAGGCCCGCAAAGCGTGCATATAATAGCGAATGTGTTCGGGCGAGGCTACCCCTTGTAGCGCTATCTTGTGGTGATAGCAGTAATTTTTTAGGGGCACTTATTTAAAAGCGTGAGGTCTGGTAATGAGTTCCTAATGCGGAGACGCGCTGTGAAAGCTTTGATTGCTCTTATCCCGCTATTGTTGGCGGTGCCGGTTCATGCGGATTGGCAGCTAGACCCTGGCCAGTCGCAGGTGCAGGCGTCTATTACTCAGTTAGATGGCGATGCCCCACAAACCCATCACCATCAGGTGAATAATTTGCAGGGCGATATTTCTAACGATGGCACCCTGCGCCTGCCGTTACGCTTGAGTCAAACGGATTTGCTGACTCGCTTTGGTGATTTACCGCCGTGGGTGGGCTTGCTGGCCAATACCACGCTGGTCACACTGGTCGCACAAATGCCGCCGGAGCGATTGGATGGCCTGGATATTGGTGAATCCATGGTGGAAACACTCACCTTTCGGGTACAAACCGACCTGATTAACCAGGAAGAGTCGGTGCCGCTGCGCTTTACCCGTGAAGGGTTAAACGAAGTGCGAGTTACCCACGCTGAACCCATGGCGATGGATGGCCGAGCGCTGATGGCCAACAGCACGGTGCGAACCGTGCTGTCGTTGCTAGGCTATCAAGAGATTGATGAGCATGTACCGATTACCTTAAATGCCCTTCTGGTGAATCGCTAGCACGCTAAAAGACGTGTTCAATGGCTAAGTGTTTCCACATCCCCTGCCTGGGCGGCGCCGGTTTGTACTCGCCACTGGGCAGCATAGTGGCCATCAGCCACCAACAAGCTTGAGTGGTTACCGCGTTCAGCAACGCGTCCTTGCTCAATCACCACGATTTCATCGGCATGCACAATGGTCGAAAGCCGGTGGGCAATCATAATCACTGTACGGCCATGGGCGATGCGTTTTAGTGAACGTTGAATGGCGGCTTCAGTTTCGTTATCCACCGCGCTAGTGGCTTCATCCAGCACCAGAATTGGCGGATCTTTTAGCAGCGCCCTGGCCAGCGAAAGCCGCTGACGTTGGCCACCAGAGAGTAATACCCCTCGCTCGCCAACCGGGGTTTCCAACCCTTGGGGCAGTGTTTCAATAAAACTCCAGGCTTCAGCGGTTTTGGCGGCGTCAATAATCGCGGCCTCCGAGGCATCAGGTTTGCCGTAAGCAATGTTATCGCGAATGCTGCCTTCAAACAGGTACACATCCTGGCTCACCAACCCTATCGCTTGACGCAGCGAGTGCATGCTGACCTCCGTGATCGGCTGACCATCGACCAGTACGCGACCGCTGGCAGGGTCGTAAAAGCGCAGCAGCAATTTGATCAGGGTCGATTTGCCGGAACCGGTAGCACCTACCAGCGCTAGGGTGTTGCCTGCAGGCACGTGGAGATCAACGCCACTCACTCCCACCTGGCTAGAGGCATAGTGGAAGCTCACGGCTTCGAACTGCACCTCGCCTTTCACAGGTGCAGCGAGAGGCGCTGTACTTTCATCTTTAACCGTAATCGGCACTTCCAATAGGTCAAGAATCCGCTTGGTGCTGGCCATCGCGCGCTCGAACAAGTCGATCACTTGGGCAAGGCCAGTGAGCGGCCACAGCAAGCGCTGGGTAAGGAAAACCAGGACGCCGTAAGCGCCTACATTCAGGCTGCCGTTCAGCGCCATCATGCCGCCGACGGTGAAGGTGGCGAGAAAGCCCGCCAAAATCGCCATACGGATGACGGGTATAAACGCAGAGCTGACCTTTATCGCCCGGCGGTTGGCTTCTAAATAGGCTTCGCTGGCATCACGGAGGCGCTCGGCTTCCCGCGCTTCACTGGTAAAGCTTTTGATGGTGGCAATGCCACTTAGGTTGTTGGAAAGGCGGCTGGCAAGATCACCCACCTTTTCACGCACATCGCTGTAAAGCGGCCCGGCTTTGCGTTGGAAGAAGAAGGCGCCCCAGATAATGAGCGGGATCGGCGTGAACGCCAGCAGTGCAATCAGCGGTGACAGCACGAAGAACACGGCGCCTACCGCTATTACCGTCACACCAACTTGAATCAGCGCGTTGGCACCACCGTCCAGGAAGCGCTCCAACTGGTTCACGTCGTCGTTCATGGTGGCGACGAGCTGACCGGAGCTTTTTGATTCAAAAAATGCCATGTCCAATCGCTGGGCGTGCTCGTAGGTGTCTTGGCGCATATCGGCCTGTAGCCGCTGGGCAAGGTTTCGCCAGAGGATTTGGAACAAGTACTCGAACAGCGACTCCCCCGCCCAGATAAAGAACGTCAGCACCGCCAGAATGGTGATTTGTTGGTGGGGCGTTTCAAAACCCAGCCGCGCTACAAAGCTGTTTTCCTGGTTAACCACCACATCAATCGCCACACCGATCAGGATTTCCGGAGCGATATCAAATAGCTTATTAATAATGGAACAGGCGGTGGCCGCAGCAATCCGCCGCCGATATCCTTTGGCATAGCGCAGCAATCGCACGAGTGCTTGAAAGCTTTGGCTGTGAGCCCCCTGACTTCCTGAAGGTTTAGCGTGAGAATCGGGTGGAGAAGAAGCCACATCGGTTCCTTTTAAAGTTATAAAGAGAGTTATATAGAGGGTTGTATGTAGAGAGCTATATACAGAGAACTATATAAAGAGAGCTACTACGTAACCTTTATGCTGGCTGAGCCACGCGGCGCACGTTGGCCAATAAAGGGCTTCCGGTATCCGGGTCAAGCAGCAGCGTGCAATCTACCTGGTAAAGCTCGCGCACCAGCGCGGGTGTCACCACCTCGGCGGGCGCCCCCTTAGCAATAATCTGGCCATCGCGCATGGCAATCAGGTTGTCTGAATAACGGCAGGCACTGGCGAGGTCATGCAATACCATCACTACCGTACGGCCATGGCAAGCCAAGTGGCGCACTAACTCAAACACTTCAATCTGGTGGCCTAAGTCTAGTGCAGAGGTCGGTTCATCTAGTAACAGTAATGGGGTCTGCTGGGCAATGGTCATCGCGATCCAGGCGCGCTGGCGTTGCCCGCCGGAAAGCGCTTCTAACGGCCGGTCGGCGAGCTCTTTCAAACCAGCAGCATCGAGCGCGTACTGCACCACGCGCTGGTCTTCCGCCGACCATTGACGCAGCCAGCCTTGGTGGGGCTGGCGGCCAAAGCGAATTAACTCGGTGACGGTTAGCCCTTCCGGAGCCACCGCTTCTTGAGGCAACAACGCTAGCTGGGTGGCTAACTGGCGCGCGGGCAGACGCTGAATATCCTGACTATCCAGCAGTACTGCTCCGCTGTCAGGTTTGTGCAGGCGAGCCAGACCAGAAAGTAGCGTTGATTTGCCACAGCCGTTAGGGCCAACAATGGCCGTTACCTGCCCACTAGGTAAGCTAACGCCCAGGTCTTCAATCACTCGACGTTGGCCGTAGCTCATACACAACGCATCGGTAGCAAGCGTTGGTGAAAGAGATGTGCTATTCATGGGCGGCTCCGTTGTGGGCGCATTAATATCCATAGCAGCCAGGGGCCGCCAACCACCGCTGTAACAATGCCAACGGGAATTTCAATTGGTGCCAAGAGAGTGCGCCCGGCAAGGTCGGCCAGCAACATTACCAGAGCACCTGCTAATGTGGCGGCCAAAATCGGCACATGTCGAGCACTGGAAAGTGAACGAGCAACCTCTGGACCAATCAGCGCAACCATGCCCACTGGCCCCGCCACAGCAACCGCAAAGGCGGTGAGCACGACGGATAGCATCAGGATTTGCAACCTGCGGGCTTTAACACGAAGCCCGAGACCACTGGCGGTCGCGTCTTTAAAACGCAGTAACGTCAGTGAGCGTGCCAGCGCCAAGGCGGCAACTATCCCTAATGCCAAGCCAATTCCCAGCAGTTGTACTGCCCCGCTGGGGCGTGCATTAAGTGACCCAACCGTCCATGGATAGGCAGCGTTGGCGGTATCAATCGCTACTCGTGCCAACATCAGTTGGGTGACAGCACCAAACACCGCCCCCACGCCAATGCCCGCGACAATAAACCGGTAACCTTGGGTGCCACTGCCAGCCGCAAGGCCAAAGGTCAGCACGGCGGCGGTCGTCGCGCCAGCCAAGGCCATCGCTGGCGGCGCAATAGACACACCCATGCCCACAATAGAGGCCACCGCGAAGGCCGTCGCGCCGTTATCAATACCGATAATACCTGGCGTAGCCAGACGGTTGCGGGCCAGGGTTTGCATCAAAATACCTGAAAGCGCGAACGCCGCCCCGGTAAAGCAAGCAGCGATTAAACGCGGTAAGCGCAGCTCCTGAACCATAAAAGCCGTCATCATATCGCCCTTCCCCAACACCGCAGGAATGACCGCACTGGGCGCCAGCGGTACGCTACCTAAGCTTAGGTAGAGCAGGCACGCTGCCAGCAACGCAATCAACAAACCGATATTGACCGCTAGTGCGCGCTTTTCGAGAAGAAAACTATAGCCCCAACGGGGCAGCGCGATATGCCAGTAGCCTTCCGGCGCTGGCACGCTATTGGCATATTCCGCGGCATGGTTTGAAACAGCATGGCTTCGGGTGGCAACGTCCGTTAAAGACGGATGATTCGCCATTATTTTCATATCAACACATCACCAAGATGACACCGTGACGCCTGGGCGGCATGGTGGTAAAAAACAAGGCGTTATAGCATCGGGAGCCGTTTTGCACGCACCACGGCTATTAATACCGGCGCGCCGCATAGCGCGGTGAGTACACCCAATGGCAGCTCGGAAGGTGCAACGACAACACGCGAGATAATGTCCGCCGTAAGCACAATCAGTGGGCCAATCGGCAGGCAAAACCACAGCGTGCGGCGAATATCCGGCCCGGCAAACGCTCGCGCTACAAACGGCACCACCAGTCCTACAAAGGCAATCGGACCGGCAATCGCAGTTGCCGCGCCAACTAGCAGTGCTACGCAGCCTACGGCTACCCAGCGAATCAGCGTGGGGTGATGCCCCAGGCCACTCGCCGCTCGCTCACCTAGCGCCAGCGCTGCCAGAGGCCCCGCCATAACAACCACCGCGATGGCCGCGACCAATAAGCTCGGCAGCACCGCCACAAGATCATCCAGTCGTCTTCCGGCAAGGCTGCCTACCACCCAAAAACGGATCTCATCGGCAGCGCGCTGGTCATACAGCAGCATTAATGAGGTGAGCGAGCCTAACAATCCAGAAAATGCCGCTCCCGCCAGCACTAGGCGCACGGGGTCATTTCCCACCCCACGAAAACGCGCCACGCTGAGAACACAGACACAGCCCACCAATGCCCCTAGCTGGGCAACCGAAATGCGTAGCGTGGCAGCGCTGGCCCCTAGTACAAGTGCCAGTGCTACCGCGAAGGCCGCTCCGGCGCTTACTCCCAGCAGACCAGGCTCGGCAAGCGGGTTGCGGGAAATGGCTTGCAGCAGTGCCCCGGCAACACCCAGCGAAATGCCGACGACAATGCCAATTAGGGTGCGCGGGGCGCGTAACTCCCAGACGATAAACTGCGCTTCACTGTCGCTTGCGCTCTGCAGCAGCCCCAGCACTCGCCGTGGCCCCACCTCACCAGCCCCAATCAGCAAACTAACGATGCTCACCGCCACAAGGGCGGTGAGCAGAATAAGCATCCATGTACGGGGAGCATAGCGCCGACTGGCGCTGCCCAATGTGCTAGGTAGTGATGTCACGGCATCTTTCACGGCAACAATGCGTTCTCAATGTCATCCAACATGGCCTGAGCAGCCAACGGGCCATTGGCGCTGCTCCACAGCTGGCCATTCACCGGTACGACCCGGTCTTGCTTAACCACGTTCAAACGAGTGAAGGCTGCGCTCTGCTTCGCGGCATCTAACGCCGCCTGGCCATCGGCATTAAGCGTGGCCAGGAATAGCCAGTCGCCGTCCACTTGGGAAAGGTTTTCAAGACTAAGTATATCGCTATGGGGGTGCCCTTCATCGACCAGTCCAGCATCCTGAACCTCTAACCCCACTTTCGCTAATAGGCCAGTGGCGATCAGCTCTGTGGACATTACCATCGGGCCATTGGGCATCCAGCGAGCCAGAACCGCAGTGCCACCCACTCCGGCAGCATCAATAGCGGCTGCCAGTTCGCTAATGCGGTGATCGACGTCCACAATGGCGTCTTCGATTTCCGTTTCACGATTGAGCGCCTGGCCATAAAGCCGCGCTTCCGCTTCCCAACTATCGGGCGCTAACGGTTGGGTGTGCGGCACCACGGTGGGTGCGATGCGAGATAGCAGTTGGTACTGCTCTTCCGGTAGCTGAGCAGCGGCCAGAATCAGGTCGGGCTGTTGGGCCAGTACGGCTTCAATATTGATTTCACGTACCACGCCGACAATCTCAGGGCGCTCGCCATTTAGATGAGCTTCTACGTATTCAGCAACATTATCACCGCCGCGGGTAGTGACCGCGCCAACCGGGGTGACGCCTGCGGCCAGGGCGGCATCTAACGCGCCCTCATAAAGGGTGACAACACGCTCTGGCGTATCGCTAACCTCAACGTCTCCGTAGGCTGTGTCCAACGTGCGCGCCTGAGCAACGCTTGCCAACGACCCACCTATTAATAACAGTCCGCTTACCACAATACCTACTAGTCCGTTGCGCAGCGACAAGTAACCCATATGTGACTCTCCTGAGTGTATGTGGCGCTGATAATAACGATTCTCAAAAGCACTTGCATTACTATTCCAACGAATTGCACGTTCAGGATGCTGCAACGATAGTTTAATTAGCCGTCTAACAACCTCTATAGGCAATTTTTTCACACAGCCCTGTTCGATATTTAGCAACACAATGTTCGATGAAACAAACTCGCATATGGGAACTTTTCTTCTTAGAATCACCAACTCGCTTGATAACCATTTTCATTAGCAAATAAGTTTCATCTCAGGGGACCACCATGCCACGCTTCACTCGCACCGCTTTAGCCAGCGCCGTCGCTCTAAGCGTCACCGCCACCGCGGCCTTAGCCCAAGAATCAGAACAACTGGACAATATTGTTGTATCTGCGAGCGGTTTTGAGCAGGCACTGGTGGATGCCCCTGCCAGTATTTCCGTTGTTTCTCGTGAGGAACTGGAGCGCAAGCGCATTACCAGCGTGGCTGATGCGTTACGTGATGTAGAGGGTGTTGATGTTGGTGGTGCAGTCGGCAAAACCGGTGGCAGCAATATCAGCATTCGCGGGATGCCTAGCGACTATACGTTGATTCTTATTGACGGCCGTCGGCAGAACGCCGCTGGCAGCGTCACACCTAACGGGTTTGGCGAAACGTCTACCAGCTTCTTCCCGCCTGTCTCCAGCATTGAGCGTATCGAAGTGATTCGTGGCCCAATGTCGACGCTATATGGCTCTGACGCCATGGGCGGTGTAATCAACATTATTACTCGCCGAGTAGACCGCGAGTGGGTTGTTTCAGTAGGAATTGAAAACACATTTAATGAAGATCGTGATTTCGGTGATCGCCGCGAAATTAATCTTTATACGAGTGGCCCGCTTATTCAAGACACGCTTGGCATTCAGGTGCGCGGTCGCTTATATGAACGGGACGCATCAGAGCTTACTTACACTGACGGCAACGGCAATCCCATTGACGTTAGCCAGCGTGGCCCCAGCCCCGTTGAAGGCGATACCTACAACCTGGGCGGCAAGTTAACCTGGACACCAAATGCCGATCATGACCTGTGGGTGGATGGTGAAGTTAATCGACAGCGCTATAACAACGACGAATGCCAGCTCGGTACTCTAGACGGCCGTACCCGTAGTTGCGCGCCAGACCCTGGAGTCGCAAATGGCTACGCCGACGAACTGCGTTTTGAACGGCAGCAAGTTGCTATTGGCCACACTGGGCGCTTTGCATCAGGCACGCTCGAATCCAGCTTGATGCGCAACACCACAGAAACTAAAGGCCGTACGATTCCTGGTGAAAATGGCGTTGCCTATGACGGCTTCCCTGGCATCGTGGGCGGCGCGCCTCGCGAGCTAGAAACCACCAATACAGTGTTAGACAGCAAATATATCATGCCGCTAGGCGACCACATGACCACGGTGGGCTTACAGTGGTGGGATGCTAAGCTCGATGATGGGTTAGCAAATGAGACCTTTGAGCAAACCACATGGTCACTCTTTGCAGAAGATGAGTGGATGCTACGCGACGATTTGGCGCTAACGCTTGGTGGTCGCTACGACCATCACGATGCCTTTGGCAGCCAGTTCAGCCCGCGTAGCTATTTGGTGTGGAACACGACGCCAAACTGGACACTGAAAGGCGGCGTCAGCCGAGGCTACAAAACGCCCTCTCTGAATGACCTGCATGCGGGTATCAATGGCGTCACGGGCCAGGGCACCATACTCACTATTGGTAACCCAAATCTTGAACCAGAAACCAGTACTAGCAGTGAAATTAGTGCACATTACGACAGTCAGGCAGGTTTCACCGCTAGCGCCACACTGTTTTATAACGAGTTTGACGACAAAATAGCCAGCGGCAACGACATTGTTGTTGAGAACGATCCGCTCGTGCCCGACGGCGTCTATAGCCAAGACGTCAATATTGATGAAGCCGTCACCCAAGGTGTCGAGCTTGCTACTAGCTATCAATTCACACCAGATTGGCGTTTATCGGCCAACTACACCTACACCGATAGTGAACAGAAAAGCGGTAACAATCGTGGTGAGCCACTGACCGATACGCCAGAGCATGCGTTCAATGCCACGCTACGCTGGCAAGCCACGCCTCAGTTGGACACGTGGCTTTCCGCCGAGTACCGCAGCGAGCGCTACCGTAACCGTGAAAGCGTTAGGGGCGCGCCCTCTTTCGACGACCTAGGCGACTTCAAAGCCTATTCACTGTTCCACTTAGGCGGCAGCTACGCATTTACCGAGCAATTTAACGTGAGTGCCACCATTTATAACGTGTTCGATAAAGATTTTGTTGATTATCGCGCTTACGGTGACGGCACTAGCTTTGGCAATGTGTATGCCAATAGTGAAGAAGGGCGTCGACTGTGGCTATCTGCACGCTACGAGTTCTAAACGCTGCTAGCTAGAAGGTTCTGTTTACTGTTTCAATGAAAACTTGCTGCCCTGGCCATGTGCCAGGGCTTTTTTACGCCGTAAGGTTGGGCGGTAGCCAATCTCTATGCTGGCAATTCATTAAGTTAATCTCTCGTAAGCGCCAAGCTTAGGTACTATCAACCAACTTCCACGCCCGCTTAACAGCGAATTCGATGTTTATTAGGAAACTGTCTGTTATGACCGCGTACCCGCTTGTCCGCTATTTTGCCTTGGTTCTACTGTTGCTCTGCGGCCTAATACTTTCTGGCGCTTCCTTCGCGCAATCAGCCCCCAGGGTCGAACTCGCGCCCGTAAACCATGAGCCAATTTATACCGAAACAAATCTAGTCGGCACCGTTAACTCCCTGGAAGATGCCCTACTTTCAGCATCCGTGTCAGGGCTTATTATTCAGATAGCGGTTAATCCTGGCGACCACGTCGCCAAAGGAGACAGGCTAATCGCACTGGAAGACGACCTGGCTCGTTTTGACGTAGCAGCGGCGGTTGCCGCAGAGCAGGAGGCCCAGGCCGCGCTAGCGGAAGCAGAACGACTACTGCGCGAAGCGGAGTCGGTGGGCGTGGGGCGAAACATCGCGGCGACTGAAGCCAGCGCTCGTCGTAGTGCCGTTAACGTAGCCCGTGCCGCTCGCTCACGCTTAACGGCGGAACAATCGCGTTTAAGCGCCTTACTGGCTCGCCATGAAATTAACGCCCCTTTTAATGGTGTCGTTAGCGCTCGCAGCGTTAATCTCGGTGAGTGGGTCACACCGGGTGATAGCGTTGCACGCCTCGTTAACCTTGATGAACTGCGCGCTGATTTCCAGGTACCCGAAGCCTTTTATGCTGCCGTTCAAGACGAAGCGTTGATCAGCCTGCGCGTGGGCCAGCAAACCCACGAGACCACTATCGCCACCATGGTGCCGATCAGTGACCCCAGTGCCCGCACATTTCTATTACGCGCCCATGTGCCCGATGCAGCTTCACTATACCCAGGTAATGCAGTGGATGCCGTGCTGCGGGCGTCGACCGGCAGCGATGGGCTGACGGTTCCCCGCGATGCGTTAAGCCGCTACCCAGACGGGCGAGTCACCGTATGGGTGGCCACCCCTAACGAAAACAACACCTATCAGGTTACTGAACAGCGTGTGCAGTTGGGTATTAACTTTGCCGACCGCGTGGAAATTATCGAGGGCCTCGCCGGTGATGAGCAGGTAGTCATTCGGGGTAATGAATCGCTGGTCGAAGGTATCAGCGTTGAGGCTGTCGCGGCGGGGAGCGAGTAATGTTTGCAGCCCTACTGCGCCAGCAAACGCTGGTCACTGTTATCGCGCTAATCTTCCTGCTGCTGGGCATTGCCGCCACGCTGCGCATCCCCGTTCAGATGATTCCCGACATTGAAGCCCGCACAATAACGGTCGAAACGCGCTGGGCGGGAGCGACACCCCAGGATATCGAAAAAGAGATCCTCATTGAGCAGGAGCAGTACTTGCGCAATGTGCCGAATCTTACCCGCATGACGGCGATGGCCGAAAGCGGCAGCGCTGAAATTGAGCTTGAATTCCCGTTTAGCGTGGATATGACGGCAGCGCTGATTCAAGTAAATAACGCGCTCAGCCAAGTATCGTCATATCCCACCAATGTGGACCAGCCACGGATTGTTTCTGCCGCCTTTTCGACAGACGCGTTTTTACGCTTTCACGTGGGTACGCTACCCGGCAACCCTAAGGCGTTAGACATCCAACTGATGAGCGACTTTATCGACGACCGTGTGCGGCCTCGCATGGAAGGCGTTAAAGGGGTATCGGAAGTCGGCGTCAATGGCGGCGCTCAGCGGCAGCTACAAATTTTGGTCGACCCTGGCGCGCTGGCTCAGCGCGGGGTTTCACTTACCGAGCTACGCGATGCTATCACCCAGCGTAACCGGGATATCTCCGGTGGTGAATTAGAAGCCGGTAAACGCCGCTATCTGATACGCACGCTGGGCCGCTTTGATGACGCTGAGGCACTGGCGCAGCTGGTTGTCGCTCGTCAAGGGGATAGCATCGTGCGGCTTGCCGACGTTGCCGAGGTCCGCCAGGGGCAATCTCGCTTAAGCCAGCTATCGTTTTATAACGGCCAACCGGGCATTGGTATGGACCTTCGGCGGGAAAGCGGTGCCAACGTCATCGATATCAAATACGCCATTGAGGAAGAAATAGCGGCGATTAACGATAGCATTCTGCGCCCGGCGGGTATGGAAATGGTGCTGACTGCCGATGATGTGCGCTACGTGGAGGCCTCGGTCAGTAATGTATGGAGCAATCTGCTACTCGGGGCGGCCTTTGCAACGTTGGTGATGTACCTGTTTTTGCGCTCCGCTCGGGCCACCTTTATTGGCGTTATCGGCATTCCCTTTTGCACCATCGCTGCTTTTTTAGGGCTGATGCTCACTGGCCGCACGATTAACGTAATTTCCATGGCAGGCATTGCCTTTGCCATTGGCATGAGCGTCGATAACAGCATTGTGGTGTTGGAAAATATTGAGAGATACCGCCGTTTAGGGCTCGACCGCATTGAATCGGCGTTACGCGGCGTGCAGGAAGTATGGCCCGCGACGCTGGCATCGACGGCCACCACCATCTTGGTGTTCCTGCCGATTCTGTTTATAGAAGAGGAAGCCGGGCAACTTTACTCCGACGTAGCCATTGCCGTTTCTGCTGCTATTTTTGCCTCGATGCTGGTGGCAGTCACCCTGGTGCCGTCACTATGTTCGCGCTTTAATTTTTCGATGCGCAACGAGCATGATGATAGCTCCGCGGCCTCACGCCCTTCGTGGGCTGGGGAGCGGCTTGATCGATTGATCGCCACTCCTTTTCGGCGCGGAGCGATTCTGGTAACTACAGTATTGATCAGCGGCTGGACTATCGTTGTACTCACTCCGCCAGCCGAGTACTTGCCCGAAGGCGAGGAACCTAAAACCTTTGCAGTGATGAGCCCACCGCCTGGCTATAGCCTGCAGGAGATGGCGGGAATCGCCGCGCAAGTAGAGGATTACTTTTTACCCCATGTAGACGCTGACCCAGCGGCTTTTTTAGCGGGCGACACTGAGGTGCCACCGCTGGCTTATATGAACATGCGAGTCGCCCCCACGCGGCTTTTTATCGTTGCGGAAGCAGCTGACCCAAGTGATATCGAAGCGTTAATGGACGCACTTACCAGCTACTACGAACGCTTCCCTGGCATGCGTGCGTTTGCCTCGAAAGGCTCGATTATTTCCAGTAACGATGGCGGCACCCGGAGTATCAACCTGGATATCGCCGGCCCGGATTTAGCGACCGTATATGAAGCCGCCAATAACCTCTACCGAGAAGCCCGCAATGAGTTTGGCAATCCGCGCATTCAGAGCCAACCTTCATCACTGTCGCTGGATCAGCCGCTAATACAAATTCGCCCAGATTGGGCGCAGGCATCAGCGCTTGGCTTAGCGGCAGGAGACGTCGGCTTTTCAGTCGCCGCACTCACCGAAGGTGCCTATGTGGATGACTTTTTTCTCGATGACGAGAAGATCGATATTTATCTTTATGGCCCCCAGCTGTCGCTACCTCTGGACCAACTACCCAACCTTCTACTCCATACTCCCAGCGGCGCGACGTTGCCGCTCTCTGCCGTCGCCAGCATTGATGAAACCATGGACACCAGTGTTATTCGCCGGGTCGATAGTAGCCGAACGGTGACCCTCAATGTCATCCCACCACCCAGTATTGCCCTAGAAGCAGGGGTTGAGCAGGCAGAGAGGATGCTGGAGCGTTTACGCCGTGAGGGGGTACTACCCTCGGCGGTGGATATTTCGATTTCTGGGGCTAGTGATCAGTTGAATGCCACGCGAGACGCGCTAATGGGCAACTTCTTGATTGCTATTGTGATTGTCTATTTACTACTGGTAGCGATTTTCTCCCACTGGGGGTACCCGCTGCTGATCCTTACCTCCATTCCTTTGGGCGTGGTGGGTGGCATTATGGGTTTGGCAGCCATGAACGCAGTGGGCAGCCTACTGCCACTCATTGGTATCGCTCCACTAAGTCAGCCCTTCGATATGATTACGATGTTGGGCTTTTTGATCTTAATGGGAACTGTGGTGAATAACCCCATCCTGGTGGTCGACCAGGCACGCCGACGATTACACGATAAGCAGCTATCCGTTCAGGAAGCCGTATCTCAAGCGGTACAAACCCGCCTGCGCCCAATTGCAATTACCACGCTGACAACCCTGTGCGGGCTTTCACCGCTGGTATTTTTACCCGGTGAAGGCACCGAACTCTACCGTGGCGTGGGGGCGATTGTCCTATTTGGCTTGCTGGGAGCCTCGATCGTGACGGTGACGTTCCTGCCAGCATTGATGATAAGCGTACTGACGCTTAGCAAACGACATACCCAGCCTGCCCAAGCCCAACATCCTTAAATAGCCACTTGATTCACTTAAAAATACGGCCACCTAATAAGGTGGCCGCAACGTTTAATAGAATGGCTAAACAGGTACTAGAAGGCGACATTCAATCCCAACCAAACACGGCGACCATCGTCCACGTAGCCGTACTCATCGTAAGTAATGCGCTCATCAAACAAATTATAAATACCGGCATTTACCGTGGTGCTATCGTTTAGCTTGTAACCCACCCCTGCATCCACAAAGGTATAAGAAGGTGCCACCACAGAACGGCTTGATGGGCCAGTAGTGGGCTGACTCTCTTCACCGCGGTAGCTCACTTTTGTCCATTGGCTGAGTCGCGAGTTGACCTGCCAGTCAAGCGTAGCCGAGACCTGGTGGCGCGGTAGCTGCGTCAAAGGCTCGCCAGCATATTGGCCACTTTTTTGTTCGGAGTCAGTGAAGGTATAGCTAGCCGTTAACGAGACTGCATCTGTCAGCGGTGCTGCCAGACTGGCTTCCACCCCTTGCGTAATCGCCTCATCAACGTTGACGCGATAAGTAGGGTCGCTGCCAAAATCATTACGACCATCGGTACAGATATCGATAGGGCAAGCAATACGAGTAATTTTATCGTCAAAGTCGTTGTGGAACAGCGTCAAACTGCCACTTAGACCTGCATCATTGGCGTAGAGCAGTGCAATCTCTTTGTTAAGCGACGTTTCAGGTTTAAGGTCCGGGTTACCGTAAATATTGCCACCGCGGCTGACCTGCCCCCAATCGGGAGTGATTTCACGCAGACTTGGCGATCGATAGCCGGTTGAAACGCCCCCTTTAAGCGTCCAGTCAGGTGTCACATTCCAAACACTGTAAAGGCGTGGGCTTACGTGGCTGCCGAAGTTATCGTCGTCATCGACGCGTAAGCCACCGGTCAACGCCCAGGTGTCGGTCAGCATCCACTCATCTTCTACAAACAGCGCCCGCTGGCTATTTTCGATTTCAGTCCGGTCAGATATCTTGTTGGTGGTGGTATCGCTCAGCGACTCCTCTTCGTAGCTCGCTCCAACGGTCACTAAGTGCATACCTAGTGGGATCACCGCGCTAGTTTTAGCGGTGGTGTTGGTAATTTCGATGTCGCGGGATTTGTTGTCGCTACGCTCACGCTGCACAAAGGTCTCGCTAGTCCCCCAGTCAAAGCGGCCACTGTGGGTAACGGCAACGTGAGTGTTGGTGTACTCGCCGATGCTGTCGGTACAACCACCTTTGCAACCCTCAGCAGCGGCAGAACGCCCTACCCTTGAGTGGCGATCCTGTTCGGTAATGCCAGCTTCGGCGGTGAAGTCGTGATTATCGTTCGCCGCGAAGCTCAACCGTGCAGTTAGACTTTGCAGGCTTTTCTCTTCGTAGCCATTCAAAATATCATCTTCATCCCGTTCAGACGCACGCCCATAAAGCTGCAGCCCTAATCGCTCACCCACTAACGGCCCGCTTAGGTAGAAATTCGCTTGGCGGCTGTCTCCAGAATTGCTGTTCTCTTGAAGCACTGTGTCGAGCTGCACATTGCCGTGCCATTCATCGGCCACTTTACGGGTAATCACGTTGATCACCCCACCAATAGCATCTGAACCGTAAAGTGTCGACATTGGCCCACGTACTACCTCAATGCGCTCAATCGCTTGTAGCGGCGGGAGCCAATCTTGTTCGAACCCCGCGCTACCATTCGGGCGTGATTCCCGAGAGTTTTGCGGACGTCCATCCACCAAAATCAAGGTGTACTGAGAGGGCATGCCACGAAGTGAGATATCATTGCCGCGATCTCCTGCACCGCCACCGGTGACAATCACGCCAGGCACATCGCGCAGCGCGTCAGTGATATTTTGATAGTGGCCACGCTCAAGCTCTTCCCGAGAAATAACGCTAATAGAAGCAGGCGCACTAGTAATTTGCTGTTCAAAACCTGACGCGGTAACCACAACATCATCTAGTCGAGGCGTTTCTTGTGCCAGCACGGCACTACAGGCCAATGAAGAGATGACGCTGGCCAATAGCGTGCGACGCAAACGAGAGAACATAGCTGGGTTCCTTTGATGTGAAAGAGCATCTGAAATACAATGCGAATTATTAACATTCGTATTTTTGCATAGTCTTTGCACAAAGAGGTCGCACAGCGCGTTCAGCCACCCGGAACACAAATGCCAATTATTTTCATTCACATCATTAGATGGCACAATAGCGTTTCAATTGCTGCCCAGTGGCTCCGACCATGTACGATTTTGATGAACTCGCCGCGTTTGCCGATGTGATGACCACCGGTAGCCTGACGCGCAGCGCACAAAAACTAGGGCTTGCTAAATCAACGTTGAGCCGCCGCATTAGCCAGTTGGAAGCCCGATTGGGTCAGCCACTGCTCAGGCGGCAAGCCAACCGGTTGATCCCCACTGAAGCAGGGCTGCTGTTTCATAACTACTGCACAGAACTGCTGGCGATGGCGGCACATAGCCAGGAAGCGTTGGCAGAACTCCGTGAGGAGATCAGTGGAAAAGTAACGCTGGAAGTACACGGGGCATTGGCACGAGGTTGGATGGCAGGTGTTGTTGATGCGTTTTTAACCCGCTATCCAAAGGTGGAATTAACCCTTCATACCCGAGAGTCACCGCCCACTAAAATGCACAGTAACAGTGTGCACATCTGGCTAGGGGCAACGCACGAATGTGGTCTCAACCAGGAGCGGTTGGGGCACTTGACCCGTGGCCTTTATGCCAACCCCAGCTATCTTGCCAACGCTGGTTACCCTCAGCATCCAAGCGAGCTAGAGGCACACGCGTGGATTGATTTACTCGATAGCGCTTCTAGCGGGCTGCTGTTACACCATACTCATCACGACGACTTTCTCTTTAATGCGCCCCGCTCGCGGCTGCGAGTCGATCTAACGGTGCTTCAAATTGATGCCATTGCCTATGGCCAAGGCATTGGGTTGCTGCCTCACTGGGTGGTTGAAAAACGTGAGCAGCATCATCCCGGCGACTTAGTCAGTTGCTTGCCTGGCTGGGAACCCGCTCCACTGCCGATCACCATGCTGTACGCTTACGGCCACCACTCACGCCGGGTTAACGCACTGCTCGAGTTTTTACGTGAGCAAGTCCCCGCCGCCTGGCAACCCCGTCACTCAACCGCTAACGTTGATTAACCAATTCACCTTGCCAGTTAGCGGCCTAATTAACGACAATGAGCCGCTAATCATCGTCAAGGAATAGTAATGCTCGCCGAACTTTTTGCCGTGATGGCTCCGGTACTTGCCGGTGCTGGGCTGGGATATTTATGGGTACGCTTAGGGCATCCCTACCCCGTCGACTTTATTACTCGGTTGGTGTTTAACATTGGCACACCCGCGCTGGTGCTCGCATCACTTTCTGGGGCTAATATTGATGCCAATAGCTTTGGGCAGATGATGTTTGCCACTACCCTAGTGATTCTCACCATGGGCGCGGCGAGCTTTGTGGTAGCCAAACTATTGCGCCGCAGTTGGCGCGTATTACTCGCCCCAATGATGTACCCCAACACCGGCAATATGGGGCTACCCGTTGTCCTGTATGCCTTTGGCAGCGCAGGATTTGCCTATGGCATTACGGTGATGGTGACAGTCTCACTCTTTCAGTTCACGTTAGGGGCCGTTCTTAATAGCAACGGAAGCCCGACTAAAACGTTGCTTAAAACGCCCACCGTCTATGCCATTTTGATTTCGATGGCGCTGCTATTAACCGATACATCACTTCCCCCTTGGCTGGCCAATACAGTCGACCTAATGTCTGGTTTCACCGTACCGCTTATGCTGATTACGCTCGGCGTCTCCCTAGCCAGCATCCAGGTAAAAAGCCTGCGCTCCGGCATCGGCTTTAGTCTGGTGCGCATTCCCCTTGCTGCTGGGGCTGCGTGGCTAATTGCGGGCTGGGTTGGCCTCCCCCCTCTGGCGCAAAGCATTCTAGTGCTGCAAATGTGCATGCCTGTAGCGGTGTTTAACTACTTGTTCGCCCAGCGCGCTCAGCGCGAACCCGCGTATGTCGCCAGCCTCGTTTTCTGCTCTACGCTACTTGCCCTGGTGTATTTGCCGATACTGCTAGCGTTTCTGATGTAGCAACACAAGGAACCCCGCCTGGTTTAAGCAGTCACTGCTAAACTGGAACATGATCATCACTAGCCACGACGACAGGAGTGACCATGATGCGCCAAGCACAAGAACGCCATACAGTGTTAATGATTCCCTTTCAACGCTGGTTTCTGACAGCCATTGGCGGGCTAATGTTGGCAGGTATTTTCAATAATGCCCAAGCAGAAATGGTTCACGATACGATTGAAACCGATCAGATGACCTTGTCACTTGAACGCGTGGCTAGTGGGTTGAGCAGCCCTTGGGCCGTTGCTTTTTTGCCTGACGGTCGTTTTTTAGTCAGCGAACGCCGTGGCCAACTAACACTGGTAGATCAAGACGGTAACCAGCGGACACTTGAAGGGTTACCCACGGTCAGCCATCAGGGTCAAGGCGGGCTTCTCGATATCACCCTACATCCGGCATTTGGTGACGGTGAACACAACTGGGTTTATTTCACTTGGAGCAAACCCGACGGTAATCACAGCCGTTCAGCACTTTCACGGGTTAAGTGGCAAGAGGATTCACTGGGCGAGATCGAGCACCTTTTTGAACAGGATCGTGCCTCTTCACCCGGCCGTCATTACGGTTCTCGTTTGGCATGGCTAGCAGACGGCACCCTAATAATGAGTATTGGTGACCGCGGCGTTAACCCATCCCGAGCCCAGGCACGTGACGACCATGCAGGATCAACGCTGCGTTTAACCGACACGGGCGACGTTCCTGATGACAATCCTTTTGTGGGCGATGACAGTACCCTGGATGAAATTTATTCCACGGGCAATCGCAACATTCAGGGTATGACGGTACTTAGCAATGGTGAAATTTGGGCGACCGAGCATGGCCCGCGCACAGGCGATGAACTTAATCACATCAAAGCAGGCAGTAATTATGGCTGGCCGGAAGTTAGTTTGGGTAATGATTACAGGACTAATGAGCCGATCGGAGTCGAATCGAAGCCCGGCATGGTCGACTCGGTTTACCGCTTTGAGGGTCGTTTTGCGCCTTCGGGCCTTACCGAAGTCACCAGCAGCGCGTTTGGAGACTGGCAGGGGCAGCTATTAGCTGGCGGTTTAGCCAGCGAAACGTTGCTGCGCCTGCAATTGGAAAACGACAACGTTGTGGATGCAGAGGTTATTCTTGACGGCCACATTGGCCGCATTCGTGATGTGCGCCAAGGGCCTGGCGACGCCATTTATTTGCTAACCGATGGCGATCGGGGCAGCCTTTACCGTTTGCAGGTGGTTAATTAACCCATACTAACGTTATCTGAACCGCTACTCTTTATACTGCCTGTCTACACTGTCCCTGCTGTTCACTGATGAACGGCTGATATTCATCATGGATGCCTGATGCGACTACGTAATTTAATTATTTTGACGGTGATCGTGCCGCTGTTTGTCATTCTAGTGGTATTTAGCCTAGTGGCTATCAAATCACTGGAAGATAACGTGCGTTCCAAGCTGCAAACCGAAGTTGAGATTATCACGCGGGCACTGGGCACATCTCTGAGTTACGCCGTCGCTCGCGATAGCGACACTCCGTTAGAAGAAGCGCTGCAATCCGCTTTTTCATTTCATCGTATCTATGGTGCTTATGTGTTCGATACCCAAGGCCGAGAGGTCTATGGGCTTGGTTTGGGCAAAGACCTGTTTACTTCGAATGAGATTCAGCAGGTTATCGAACAAGATGACCTATACAGCAATTACCGCCAACAGGAAGGCTGGACGTACTACTCAGCGTTGATTCCGCTGCGGGCGCAAGACGGTACGGTGCAAGGTGTTCTGCAAGTAAACCGACTTAATACCGGCATCGAAAACTATACGGGCTTTATCAGCATTGTGGCGGTACTGGTGTTTGTGATTGGGGCTGCCGGTATTGTTTTTAGCATCTGGTGGGGCTTTAGGCACTATATTGAACGGCCGCTCAATCGCCTTTTACACGTGATGTTACTGGTGGAAGATGGCGACCGCAGCCAACGAGCCACCGTAGATGGCCCGACGGAATATCGCCGCTTAGCATCAGGCTTGAACGGCATGCTAGATGCCATGGCAGAAAAAGATCGCGATATTGATGCCCGCCGGCAGCGCGAAATCGAATTAGAAAAGCGCCTGCGCAAATCCAAAAAGTTGGCCGAGTTAGGTGTTCTAGCAGCCGGTGTGGCCCATGAAATTGGCGCGCCGTTAACCGTCATCAATGGCCAAGCCCAGCGTTTAGCCCGCAGGGACACCATTGGCGACGACGAACGTGCACGACTAAGCCGTATTCGAGGCGAAGTAGAAAGAATTGTTCAAATTGTTCGCCAGTTAATGGAATTAGGCAGACAACATAACGTAGAGAAAGGCACACAAGCGTTGGATCAGCTTATCCTGAGTGCCAGTGAGTTAGTGGAAGAGGAGCTGGAACCACGAAATATCCATTTGGATATTGATCTTCCCTCCCCTACCCCCCATTTATTGGTCAATGGGCAGCAAATTGTGCAGGTACTCACCAATTTATTGCGCAACGCAGCGCAAGCGCCTGACGTTAGCTGTATACGCCTTAGTGCCAAGCAGTACAGTGAAGAGCTAACGCTTTGGGTAGAAGATGACGGACCTGGCATTCCAGCGTCGCACCATCAGCAGGTATTTGACCCTTTCTTTACGACCAAACCGGTGGGCCAAGGCAGCGGCTTAGGGCTCTCCATGGTACATCGCATTATTAACGATCACGGCGGGACGATTGGCGTATTTAATAGCGGCCTTGGCGGCGCTGGATTTGAGATTACGCTCCCCCTTAGTGAAACCGCATCCGCTTGAGGAAAACGTTTGTGACCCATCAGGAACCCCTTTTACCTTTATTGGTAGTGGAAGATGACGCCGCTATACGTGAGTTATTAGAAGAAGAGCTCAACGACGCGGGCTACGACACGCTAGGCGTTCCCAGTGCCGAGGACGCCCTGGCGCTACTTAGCCATACACCTGTGGCGATGATGATTACGGATGTACGTCTTCCTGGAATGACCGGCATTCAGTTGCTTCAACAGCTGCGCCAAAGCGGCAGCGAGCTGGGTATTATTGTCATTACTGCGTTTGGCACCATTGACCAAGCTGTCGAGGCGCTAAAGCTAGGAGCCGATGATTTTCTAACCAAGCCATTGGATTTAGATGCGATTCGTGAGGCGGTCTTTCGCGTCTTAGAGCGACAGCGCTTGTCGCTTTCTCACGATACCGAGCTGAGCCACTTTCATGGCATTGTCGGAAAAAGCTCAAGCATGCAGTCTCTGTTTCACGATGCATCCCGGCTTGCTAAAAGCGATGCGCCTATTTTGATTCTAGGCGAAAGTGGTACCGGTAAAGAACTATTGGCCCGCGCTATCCATCAAGAGAGCAAACGCCACGAAGCACCTTTTGTGCCTGTTAACTGCGCCAGCATTCCTGCCGATCTAATGGAAAGTGAGTTTTTTGGCCATGTAAAAGGGGCATTCACCGGGGCAAACGAAGCGCGTCGTGGCCTGTTTCATAGCGCTCAAGGCGGCAGCCTGTTTTTGGATGAGATTGGCGAAATGCCCGTTAATCTTCAGGCCAAACTGCTACGTGCGCTGCAAGAAAAGACCGTACGGCCAGTCGGCGGCGAACGTGAGGAACCGGTAGATGTCCGTATCATTGCCGCGACTCATCGCAATCTTGAAAAAGAGATCGAACAGGAAAACTTCCGAAGTGACTTGTTCTATCGCCTTGAGACGTTCTCGCTGCGCATCCCTCCGCTGCGTGAGCGGGGCACCGATATTGAGCATCTCGTGTTTGCATTAATCGACAAACATGCTGAAGCGCAGAGCAAGCAGGTTGAACAAATTGAGCCCGAAGCCCTGAATAGCCTGCTGAACTACACCTACCCAGGCAACGTACGCGAACTGGAAAACGCCATTATGCGGGCCGTAACATTGAGTGAAGAAGGTGTATTGCAACACAAAGATTTGCCAGAGCGGCTGCGCGAACAGGCCAGCCAACATAACGGCTCGGAAATAACGCCGACACTCAGCGGCGAAGTGTTGCCCGGCACTCAAGTTCCAGCGCCTGCGCCTACCCGTTGGCCCAGCCTGGAAGAAGTAGAAAAGCGCTATATACGCAAAGTGTTAGAAGCCACCGGCGGCAATAAGCGGCGTACTGCTGAAGTGTTGGGTATTGCTCGACGAACGCTTTATCGTCGTTTGGAAGATAACGAGGAATAACTTGGTGCAAATTGCCGGCCACTAAACAGTGAGACCGGCTATCTGTGTATATGCCGACAGGCTTTGCGCTACATGCAAAAATAGGGCATGCGTTGGATTCCCTCTTTTTAAAGATGGCTTTCCAACATAGTCACTGCCACAAAAAAACCCCCGCGGGCGCGGGGGGAAAAGGATGATAAACCGTGTGGAGCAGCCGCAGGGAACAGACAGCTGGGTCGATTTATCATCGTAGGGAGCGTTAACGATTACTGACCGTTGTTCATCTCATCGTCGTTCTCATCAGCACCTGGCATCGGGTCGGTGCCTTCACCAAATCCTGGATTTTCCTCGGGATCTTCTACGTTGCTAACGTCTTCACTGGGCATCGGTTCTTGTGATGCCGCTGCATCATCGCTTAGCCCTGGGTCGCTCATGGCAGGGTCATCTGCTACTGCGGGTTCATCGTTCATCATAGGATCCGACGTAGTGCCCATAGCGGCATTATCGTTCGCAGTAGATGTTTGTCCAGTAGAAGAGGTTGCGTCCTGCTCCATCGTTTCTGGCTGTTCAGCAGGCGGCATAGCGTCGTCACCATTACCACAACCGGCGAGCGCAAGTGTGCTTACGGTGGCCGCTAACATGCACAGAGTAAGTACACGGGGGCGTTTGGTAACTTGATTAACGTGTTTATCCATAAGGCTTACCTCCCTTCTAACCAAAAAATATCGCTTAACTACATACCTCAATACACGATTCACGCCAAACAACCTTAATCATTAAAAATTAATATAAAAATCATAACTTTAAAAAAATAAAAAAACATAAACTGAATCCCGAGCGAATTGTTACTGCGGGTTCAAACTGACACATGTGACGACTTTTGACGCTTGGTGGAAGGGGCGTTGTGACACACCCTACCCACTTATGTATAATAAATATTAATAAATAACCAAACCTTAACTTAATTTTTAATTATGAACCGTTTTGTGTCGCTGTTTGCAGGGAAAGCCATCTGGTACTGGGAAGCGAGCTGAGCAACGACACAAGGCTGCTCATTCACGCAATAGGCACCGCTGATGGACGAAACCCGCCCTGTCAAAATTCAGGTCCGCGGCTTAAGCAAGGTATTTGGCAAACTGCCGAAAAAAGCCCTTGAACTTCGCGACCAAGGTTTAAAACGCCCTGAAATTCTTGAGAAAACTGGCCAAACGCTAGGTCTATCAAACATTTCATTCGACGTCTATGAAGGCGAACTGCTCGTCATCATGGGGCTTTCTGGTTCTGGCAAGTCAACGTTAATTCGTTGCCTAAATCGCCTGATTGATACCACTGAAGGTGAAATCATAATTGATGGCGAAAACATTCCCACGCTAAGTGAGAAAGCGCTTTTAGAGTGTCGCCGCCGCCATTTTTCAATGGTTTTTCAAAACTTTGCGCTTTTCCCGCACCGCACGGTACGCCAAAACGCCGAGTTCGGGCTTGAAATTCGCGGTGTAGATAAAGTAGAGCGTAAGCAAATTGCCCAAAATGCGCTAACGCAAGTGGGGCTAGATGGCTGGGAAGAGGCTTATCCGAATCAGCTTTCCGGTGGTATGCAGCAGCGTGTCGGTCTAGCCCGTGCCCTGGCGAATGATTCCACCGTGCTATTAATGGATGAAGCCTTTTCAGCGCTTGATCCTTTAATCCGAAAGGATATGCAGCAAGAACTGTTACAACTGCAATCTAAAATGCAGAAAACAACCGTCTTCATCACCCACGATTTAGATGAAGCACTCAATATTGGCGACCGCATCGTGCTACTTAAAGATGGCGAAGTCGTACAGATCGGTACACCGGAAGAAATATTAACCCAACCTGCTGATGACTACGTACGCCGCTTTATCGAAGGCGTCGATCGTTCGCGGGTGTTAACCGCCGAGAGCGCCATGCGCCCCGTGCGTTCTACCGCCCGTGAAAGCGACGGCCCGCGCACTGCACTACACCGTATGCGTGACCATAGTATTGATTCAATTTATGTCACTGATCGTGACCGCCGCCTAATAGGTCTGTTAGAGGCCGAGTCGGCAAGCAAGGCTATTGATGCCAAGTCAGAAACGATTACTGATTACCTGACTCAAGACTTCCGCAAAGTCCCTCCAGAAGAACCCCTGCAAAACCTGTTCGCTATGTTTAGCGATAAAAGCTTCCCCATAGCCATCATTGACGAGCAGCAGCGGTTGCTTGGTGTCGTTGTGAAGGGCGCGGTACTGGATGAATTAGCACGAGCAGGAGAACAGTAATGGATATTCCAAGCATCCCCCTTGGCGATTGGATTGAAAGCGGCCTGACCTGGTTGACCAGCGAATACTCATCTGTAACCCGGGCAATTTCACGCTTTACTCAAACCGGCATAGACGTCCTAAACGATAGCTTGATGTGGTTACCTGAGTGGGCGCTACTTGGGTTAATCACCCTACTCTGCTGGAAGTTAGCGGGTGTTCGCTTAGCGATTGGTTCAGTGGCCGGGCTAGCCTTAATTTGGAACCTGGGCCTTTGGAACCCGATGATTGAGACGCTCACGCTAGTGGTCTTCGCGACCCTGGTTGCTGTGGTTATCGCATTACCTGTAGGCATTGCGGCGGCATTATCTAATCGGCTTTACCGATTGATTATGCCGATATTGGACTTCATGCAGACCATGCCTGCGTTTGTTTACCTGATACCGGCGATTCCATTTTTCGGCATTGGCTCCGTATCCGCCATTTTTGCGACGGTGATTTTCTCGATGCCGCCTGCTATTCGTTTCACAACGTTAGGTATCCGTCAGGTACCGGTTGAGCTTATCGAAGCCGCCGATGCCTATGGCGCGACGCGCAGCCAAAAACTTTTCAAGGTTCAGCTTCCACTCTCGCTACCAACAGTGATGGCAGGTATTAACCAGACCATTATGCTGGCACTTTCAATGGTGGTTATCGCCGCCATGATTGGTGCAGACGGCCTGGGTAGCGAAGTGTGGCGCGCGATTCAGCGGCTACGCCCCGGTGATGGATTTGAAGCGGGTATCGCCGTGGTCATTCTGGCCATGCTGCTTGACCGTTTAACCCAATCATTACGGAAAACACGCCGCTCACAGTGAATCAAGGAAGGTCACGCGGCCACCATCGAGCTGCGTTGACCGATCTTCTTGATCCACTCTTTTTGCATGTGCATGCTGATAGCACGCCTATAAATTTTTAGTTACGTAACGTTGGAAAGCATTCTTACTACGGTTGTGGCGCTTAACCACTATATTGATAGACGCCAGGACTATTTCCCCAAGGAGCAAGTGAATGAAAAGTCGTACGTTGAATCACCGCATCCGCCTCGCCTCATTAGCCCTCATTGCCGGCACTGGCGTTGCCGCTGGAAGTTTGGCCCATGCCCAAGATCAGGGCACTATCAACCTTGCCTATGTTGAATGGTCGTCTGAAGTAGCGTCTACCAACGTAGTCGCTGCTGTATTAGAACAAGCGGGTTTCGAAGTTGAGCTAACCTCACTTTCTGCCGCTGCGATGTTCCAGGCGCTTTCTACTGGCGACGCCGATGCCATTGTTGCCGCTTGGCTACCCACCACCCACGCTGACTACATGGAGCGTGTAGGTGACAAACTTGAAGATCTCGGCATGAACTTGGATGGCACCAAGCTAGGTTTGGTAGTGCCGGCTTATACAGATGTTGATTCTATCGCTGACCTAAACGACAACGCCGACAGCTTTAACGGCGAGATCATCGGTATTGACCCCGGTGCGGGCCTGATGGCTCTTACTGAAGAGGTCGTGGATACCTATGACCTCGGGCTGCGCCTGCGTAGCGGTAGCGGTGCCACCATGACCGCCGCGCTTTCAAGCGCTATTAACAATGAAGAAGATGTTGTGGTGACTGGCTGGACGCCACACTGGATGTTTGCCCGCTTTGACCTGAAATACCTTGATGACCCAGAAAATGTCTATGGCGGTGCCGAGCAGATTCATACCGTGGTACGCCAAGGCCTAAAAGATGACATGCCAGAAGCCTACGCCATTCTTGACGCCTTCGAGTGGACACCCGAGCAGATGGGCGAAGTCATGCTGATGAATCAGGAAGATGGCAGCGACCCCTATGAAAATGCTAAGCAGTGGGTTGAAGATAATCAAGAAGTGGTAGAGCAGTGGCTTAATAGTTAATGCCATTAGCCAGACGATGAAGCAACAGAGGGCTGCGGCCCTCTGTTGTGATTGATAATATCGCTGTAATAAAAGCTAATTTTCAAGGCTGCATGCAGCCCGTTGAATAAAGATTAAGCAACGTTTGCTATTGTACTGATGGTACGCCCGCCAGCTAATGCCTGTTAGGAGTGAGATGTTGATGTCAAAACATAGTACTCCTCGAATGCATAGCCGTTTTTGTTCAACATGGAGAGGCTAAAGTGGATAATCCTGATTCAAAACGCTCCCCAGATGAGCCGGTCTCAGAGGGCATTCCCGCCCCTGACGGCCCAGCAAATCTAATAGATACCGATTACGTTATCGGCCAAGACAACATCACCACCAGTACGATGGGCGTGAACCTTGATCTACATGGCAAGGTATTCACCATCTCGTCAATTGTGGTTCTACTGTTTGTCATCTTAACACTCGCATTACAAGACACTATCGCACCGGTATATGACGCTATTTTTAGCTTTCTGACCGGTAATTTGGCGTGGTTCTTTATTTTTGCCGCCAATATTTTCGTTATTCTGTGTCTTGGGTTAATTATTTCGCCGCTAGGCAAAATCCGCATCGGCGGCGCTGATGCAAAGCCCGACTTTACCTATGTGGGTTGGTTTTCAATGCTATTTGCCGCAGGCATGGGCATTGGCCTGATGTTCTTTGGCGTAAACGAGCCGCTGACCCACTTTGGAACATCCTTTGATGGTGGAAGCTGGGCACCGTTAGCGGGCGCCGAAGGTGATGCTGCAGGTGCGGCTGCACTGGGTATGGCAGCCACAATCTTCCACTGGGGCCTACACCCCTGGGCGATTTACGCGGTCGTGGCGCTGTCACTTGCCTTATTTTCGTTTAACAAAGGGCTACCGCTGTCTATGCGCTCGGTGTTCTACCCCATACTCGGTGAACGCGTATGGGGCTGGCCGGGGCATCTAATCGATATTCTGGCAGTATTTGCCACACTGTTTGGTTTGGCAACGTCGCTTGGTTTGGGCGCAACCCAAGCAGCGGCAGGCTTGACCTACCTGTTTGGCGCACCAGAAAGCGATATCACGATGATTCTGCTCATCATCGGCATCACGATTATCGCTATCGGATCAATTATGGCCGGTGTCGATAAAGGCGTTCAACTGCTCTCAAAAATCAACATCGCTATGGCGGCAGTGCTGCTTTTCTTCGTTATTGCCGTTGGCCCAACGTTGCTCATCGCCACAGGTTTCTTTGAAAACCTGCTTAACTATGTTGTCCACTTGCCAGCACTGTCGAATCCGTTTGGCCGTGAAGATGCGAACTTTAGCCAAGGTTGGACTGCCTTCTATTGGGCTTGGTGGATCTCCTGGTCTCCGTATGTAGGTATGTTTATCGCACGGGTTTCCCGTGGCCGTACTGTGCGCGAATTCTTGGTTTCGGTTCTACTAGTGCCTTCCATTGTATCGGTACTCTGGATGACCACCTTTGGCGGCACCGCCATTGACCAGTACGTTAGCCAAGGTATTGAAGCCGTGCGCGACGCGGGCGTGGATCTGCAATTGTTCATCATGCTTGAACAACTGCCGCTGTCACAAATCACCTCGTTTGTTGCTATTTTGCTGGTCATTATTTTCTTTGTGACCTCTTCTGACTCTGGCTCACTGGTTATCGACTCTATTACCGCAGGCGGCAAGGTGGATGCACCGAAGCCACAGCGCGTGTTCTGGGCGATTATCGAAGGAGCTATCGCAATTGCGTTGCTGCTTGGCGGCGGTTTGACCGCACTGCAAACCATGGCGGTTTCTACTGGCTTCCCGTTCACCATCATCTTGCTGGTGGCATGCTATGCCATTATCAAAGGGCTGATGAGCGAACCTAAAGCGGTATGATGTGAATCTCAATTGCACTAAACCACAAACGGGCAGCCAAATGGCTGCCCGTTTGCGTTAAGCGATTCCACCCCTTAAACCCAAATATCTTTCAACCGTGTCTCAGGCGTGTAGTGGTGACTGATCTGCGCTTGTAACAACTCGGCTGTCGCCAGTGCGTCGACCAGTGCATGATGACCTTGATAGGCAGGCAAACCATAGCGTTCACGGCTTGCATTTAAGCGAATCGAAACAGGCGGACGCCCCAGCCAGCGGCGAAATCGTGCCCACAATGTTTGTCGATGCATACGCGCCTCAAGCGACATGGTATCGATCATCGGGAACATCACCCCTTCTCCCCGCCGCGCTTTAACGGCAGCATCGAGAAATGGACGTTCGATATTGCGAAAATGCACCACCACCAATCGCCCAGCCAGCACAGCTAATAGCTCATTCAGTACTGCGTCCAAGTCTGGTGCAGTGGCTATTTCTGAGTGTGTGATGTGATGGTAAGCAATGGACTCCTCATCCAAGGGCCTAGGAGGCTTCACTACCCAGTAACGACGCTGGGCGAGCGGAATGCGATCCAGTGTGAAAGGCACCACACCAATGCTGACAATCGCATGACGCCGCTCATCCAGCCCCGTTGTTTCCATATCTAACGCCACCATCGGCACTTGCGCGATAGGTGTATCAGGGTTGGGTAGCGGCGTTGCAAAAAATTGCCTAAGCGCATCATCATGGGTTTGTTCGGCACGCTCAGCCATATAGCCTATCCAGTTAGCTTGAACTACTTTTTGGCGGGGCCGGATTCCATGCATATTATCGCCCCTGCCGCTGAGCGGGCACTGGATAGCGGAACTTCAAGAATTTTTGCGCGTTGTTGAGTACTTGAAAAGCATCTTTAAGCGTGTGACGCTCGCTATCCTCGACATTCTCCGGCTCGATATTGTTATCGGGGAAACGGTCTTCCTGCAGGTCTATCACTTGATGGCGAATCCGCGACATACATAAAAACTCAAACGCGTAACTGAGCTTATCGCTTACGCCCGTCGCAAGTAGCTGGGTATTGCTAATATCGTTTAAGCGCTGGAAAGAGTTTTGCGCTTTAGACCCACAGGCCAGCGCATGTACCCGAATAAGGTCAACCATGGGGGCAGTACCACGCCGCTTTAGGTTGATAGAATTATTATGTTTTCCATCCTTTTCCATCACAAACGTGCGGAAGAACCCAAGCGGCGGCGTTCGATTCAGCGCATTACGGGCCATGGCTGCCAAAAATAGTGGCGACTGAGGAGCCGTTTGGGCAATCAAGTCCTGAAGCGCTTCAACCAAGTGGTCTTCGCCGTAAATGCTGTCTAAATCGAAGAAGATCGAACTATGAAGCAGCCTTTCAGGGGTTGGGTTCGCCATCCAATCTTGAAAATAGCGCTTCCAAACATTCAACGGCTGACGCCATTGGCGGTTGGTCGCCATTACATCGCCTTTGCAGTAGGTATAACCGCAAGCATCTAGGCCATCGCTTACAAAGGCAGCTAACGCGTGAAAGTAGTCGTCATGCTCGTCGGGATTGAAATCGTCTGACAAGATCAGTGCATTATCCTGATCGGTGACGATACTTTGCTCATTTCGCGCCATGGAGCCATTAACCATAAAGCAGTAAGGCACAGGCGGTGGCCCTAGCTCTTCTTCAGCAAGCTCTAGCAGTCGCCGCGTAAAACTACGCCCAATGGTCGACAAGGCACTTCCCACCATCTGCGAATTAGCACCCTCTTGCACCATTCTTACAAAAGCAGCGCGTACATCTGGAGCAAGTTTCGCTAGCCCCTGGGCACTGGACTGGTTGAAAATATTGCTTACCAGATACAGCCCACTTTGCGTCTCGTAACGAATAATATCGGAAAGGTGAACAACACCCACCGGACGCTGGCGATAGAGCACCGGTAAGTGATGAACATTGTTGCGCAGCATCGTCAGCATGGCTTCGTAAACCGATGCATCCGACTGAATGGTAATTAACCGTTCGGAAACAACCTCTCCAATGGCCGTTTGCGCTGACAGTCCTTCAGCTACAATGCGGGTGCGGAAGTCACTATCCGTCAGAATGCCGCACATTTGCCAGGTTTTGCCTTCGCTATCCTGAAAGCTGTAGCGCGGATTATTACTGCCTTCATTAATTACCAACACCGCCGACGCTTGAGCCTCATTCACTTGCTTAGCGGCTTGCTGAACGGTGGTGGTGGACTCAACCATGACGGGATAACGCGTTACCAATTTGCGTATCCGCGTGACCATCATGTCGTTAGATTTCTTCTGCTGCTCTGCTGCGGTTTCTAAACGGGGGCGCTCGAGTTCAACAAAGTCAGCAAAATCGTCATCTTCTTCACATAGCCGTTGAAAGACGGCGTTGGGAATAAAGTAGATTAGCGTATCTTCGATCGCTTTAGCGGGTAACCGAACTTTATGGTTTCTCAGCAGGCTAAAATGCCCAAAGATATCCCCCTCGCCCAAGCGGTTATAAAGCTCACCTTGACGACGATATACCTCAACGGCTCCGCTACGGATATAGCACAACTCCGTGAGCATATCGTCAAACTTTAATATATCGCTCCCGGTTTTGTAGTAGCGTACTTGAACCTGCTCGGCTATAGCGTCTAGCAATACATCCGATAAGCCATCAAACGGGGGGAACTGCCCCATATGCTGACGTATTTCTAACAGTTCAACATCCATGCGATCTCCTGCACTTGGCGCGGCAGCATCATCAATAGATGAAGTTTGTCTTGGATAACGTGTATCGTAAACCCTCCAGTCACAAATGAGAGTTAACAAAAGCAAAAAACCCAGCGTAGAACGCTGGGTTTGCATTGGGTCAAACGGGTTATGCTACATAGGTGTCTAGCTCAAGGAGAACTACCATAGAACCTATCACCATAACTTTGAACCAGGGTTGTCATAAACAGAGTTACGACTGGTTAGCCATTTCCTGAACACGCTGCATCATTTCAGGGTCTTGCTGGATTGACTGACCAATGGCGTTAAAGGTATCAACATCTAGACCACTATCTTCAACGACTTCAATCATGCGGTCGTTGGCTTCAGCGCGAACTTCCTGTTGGGTAGTTTCATCTTCTGCTTCCTGCAGACGCTGTGTGTACTCTTGAGAGATCACGGCGATTTCTTGAGAAGCATCGGCGAACTGTTGTAGTTGCTGATCAGAAAAGTCCTGAGCGGGCGCTTGCTGGGTAGCCATCGGATCCTGAGCAGGGTCTTGAGTTTGCTGCGCGTGAGCGGTGCCAGCCAGAAGACCTGTAGCGAGAAGAGCAGCAGAGAACAGAGCAGTCATACGTTGCATAGAAAGAAACCTCATTGATGCGTTATGAATGTGCACCGTGTGACGCGTTGTTCAGGAACAGGTTCAACTTTTTATGTAAAAGTTAGTGACAGAAAGAACGTAACGTAACAAAAAAGCACGCAAAGAATCCCTATGCAGAGGAATTATGGCCAATAATATCAATCACTTAAAAAACATTAACATGGCTTCTTTAGGCCTTGCCGCGATGCCTGGTTTATTTGTTTTACTCTGGAGCACGGGGTTCATTGGCGCAAAATTTGGCCTTCCGTACGCAGAACCTTTCACGTTTTTGTTTATTCGTTTCGTACTCACCCTGATGCTGCTTATTCCACTGACGTGGTTAATGCGCATCGCATGGCCTTCATCGCCAGCACTCTGGCTACATATAGGTGTTTCAGGGCTTTTGGTACACGGTACTTATTTAGGTGGGGTTTTTTACGGTATTTATTTGGGGATGCCTGCTGGGCTTGCAGCGTTATTGGTTGGCCTACAGCCGTTGCTAACGGCAGCCTGTGCTGGACCGCTGCTGGGTGAACGCTTAACCACCCGCCAGTGGCTGGGGCTACTGCTTGGCCTTGTGGGCATATGTCTTGTACTGGGCAGCAAGCTAGAGTTCGGCACCTCGCTTTTTGCTGGATTTGGCCTTGGCGCCTTAGTTAGCGTGATGGCCGCCTTGGTGGGAATTTCATTGGGTACGCTTTATCAGAAACGCTACTGCACTAGCATGCCACTTCTTTCCGGGGCGGTTATTCAATACATAGCGGCAGGCATGCTACTGGGCATTGGGGCCCTGCTGTTTGAAACCCGCCAGGTCGAATGGAGCATGACGTTTGTGCTCACTCTCGGCTGGCTAGTACTTATTCTGTCTATCGCAGCCATCCTGCTGTTAATGGCGTTGATAAAAAAAGGCGAAGCATCGCGCGTTGCCAGCCTGTTTTATCTAGTGCCACCGGTTACCGCGCTGCAAGCATGGTGGCTTTTCGACGAGCGTCTTCCACTGCTCGGACTGGCAGGCATGGTCATTGCCATTGCAGGAGTGGTCATGGTGGTACGTAAACCTAGCAGTAAAGAAAAAGCTTGAAGCGTTACAATCGCTCCAAGTAGCGGACACCGCCTAGATTACGCATCTGCTGAAGAATCCACTGGCTGCGGCGCTCTACCTGAGCGTCTGGCCGTGACGCGCTGCGGGTACGCGGACTAGGAAGAATAGCCGCTAGTAGGCTTGCTTGCCGTTCGGTCAATGCACTTCCAGACGCCCCAAAATAGTGCCCCGCCGCCGCTTCTAGTCCAAATACTCCTGTATCCCACTCAGCGACATTTAAATACACTTCCAGTATGCGTTGCTTGCTCCATAGCATTTCAATCAGCAACGTAAACCATACTTCTAGCCCCTTGCGGGCCCAGCTACGGCCGCTCCATAAAAAAACATTCTTGGCTGTTTGCTGGCTTAACGTGCTGGCCCCCCGCAGCCGCTCACCATCAAGACTGGCCTTCAGGGCACGCTTTAGCTCAACTAAATCAAAACCACGATGCTGAGGAAAACGCTGGTCTTCCGCTGCTATCACCGCCAGCTTGGCATTGCTGGATAGATTTTCCCAACTTCTCCATTGGCGTTGTATATCGATAGGTTCGCTGTTTATCCAGCTTTGAATTTTACGCTCTACCATCACCATCGAGCCAGGAGGCGGGACAAATCGGAATAGCAACACCAGCGCAACTGAAAGGACAATAAAAGCCAGCGCGCCACGCCAAATAAGACGCCATATCAAACCAAGAAAACGGCGCAACGCGCGATTAAGCATTTCGATATCCTTAGCGCTTCATGAGGTGTTCTGCATGATAGCGCAAATGCTCCTCGATGAACGAGGCGATAAAGAAGTAGCTATGATCGTAGCCTGGCTGGCGGCGCAATGTCAGCGGGTGATCATGCTCTTCACACACCGCTTCCAAACGCTCCGGCATCAGCTGCTCATCCAGGAACTGGTCGGCCTCACCTTGATCGATAAATAGCCGCTGACGAGAGGCACCATTAGCGACCAGTTCACAGGCATCGTACTGGCGCCAACGCGACTGGTCGTCGCCCAAATAACTGGTGAATGCTTTTTGTCCCCAGGGGCAGTTCATTGGGTTAACAATGGGCGCAAAAGCGGAAACCGAACGGAACCGGCCAGGATGGCGCAACGCCAAGATTAACGCCCCGTGACCGCCCATGGAGTGACCACTGATCGACTCACGCCCGTTCACTGGGAAGTGCTGACGCACCACCGAAGGCAGCTCTTCAATCACGTAATCATACATGCGGTAATTCGATTTCCAGGGGGCTTGAGTGGCGTTTACATAAAAACCAGCGCCCGACCCTAGATCATAACTTTCATGTTCACCGGACAGCTCAGTGCCGCGAGGGCTGGTGTCGGGGCAAACAATCGCCACCCCTAGCTCAGCAGCGATGCGGTGCGCGCCTGCTTTCTGCATAAAGTTTTCATCGTTACAGGTCAGGCCCGACAACCACCAAAGCAGCGGTACGCGCTCATTCTCAGCCTGAGGCGGCAGGTAAACCGCGAACACCATGTCGCAATCCAGCGCCCGGGAGTAATGGCGGTAGCGCTTGTGCCAGCCACCAAAACTGCGATTGGCAGACACCAGTTCTAAAGTTTCACTCATGCTCATGGGCAGGCTCCTTGAAAAGATGAAAACGCGGCGGGTTTCCCCTACCGCGCTCATTTACCCTATTACCAATGATACTCAGTAATGCAGCACGGTACGAATGCTCTTACCTGCATGAAGTAAATCAAAGGCTTCATTAATTTTCTCAAACGGCATGTCGTGGGTAATAAAGTCGTCGATATTCAGCTCGCCATTCATATAGCGTTCGACGTAACCCGGTAACTCACTACGACCTTTAACACCGCCAAACGCAGAGCCTTTCCAAACGCGTCCGGTGACCAGTTGGAAGGGGCGCGTGGAGATCTCTTCGCCAGCGCCCGCGACACCGATGACAATAGACTCACCCCAGCCTTTATGACAGCACTCAAGGGCCGAGCGCATTACGTTAACATTGCCGATACACTCAAAGGAGTAATCAACGCCGCCGTCAGTCATATCGACGATTACCTGCTGAATCGGATCGCTGTAGTCTTTCGGGTTGACGAAGTCGGTCGCGCCAAACTGCTTGGCCAATTCAAATTTATCGGGATTTACATCGATAGCAATAATCTTCGAGGCTTTTGCCATTACCGCCCCTTGGATGACCGCTAAACCAATCGCGCCCAAACCAAAAACGGCGATGGTGGAGCCTGGCTCTACTTTTGCCGTATTAAGTACCGCACCAATACCGGTAGTAACGCCACAGCCCAATAGGCAAATTTTATCCATGGGTGCTTCTTTGGAGACCACCGCAAGCGACACTTCCGGCAGCACGGTGTACTCACTAAAGGTCGACGTACCCATGTAGTGATGCAGCATTTTGCCATCTAGCGAAAAACGCGAAGTGCCATCAGGCATCACACCTTTTCCCTGAGTAGCGCGCACGCTGCCACACAGGTTGGTTTTACCGGAGAGGCAGAATTTACATTTTCCGCACTCGGCAGTGTATAGCGGGATAACATGGTCACCCGGCTTAACGCTGGTCACACCCTCGCCAACTTCCTGTACCACACCAGCGCCTTCATGGCCCAATACCGCTGGGAAATTACCTTCAGGATCAGCGCCAGACAGGGTATAAGCATCGGTGTGGCATACGCTAGTCGCTGCCATCTTAACCAATACTTCGCCCGCCTTCGGGCCTTCTACATCAATTTCGACTAATTCAAGCGGTTTACCCGCTTCGAGTGCTACGGCGGCACGTGATTTCATCATGCATCTCCTTAATGGTCACATAAGAATAAATACTGTCTTTATCTGACTTGTTTTAATCGAATCAGATTTAATGGCTGCAGTGTAGGTCAGCTAGGCGAGCAGGATAAAGCGGGATACACTCACAAGATTATTGCTACTGAGCAACAATCACAGATTAATCAAGGACTGCCCGTGCAACGCTGGGATCGTATTGAGGCATTCGTCGAGGTGGTAAGGCTGGGAACATTCTCGGCCGCTGCACGACACTTAAAAGTATCGACATCGCATATCAGCCGCTTGGTGAGCCAGTTGGAAAATCAGTTGGGCGTTCAGCTTTTGTACCGCACAACACGGCAAATTCGCTTAACCGATGCAGGGGCAATCTACGTTGAGCACTGCCGCCATCTCTTTGATGGCCTGCGCGATGCAGAGCAAGCTATCAGCGAGCTTCAGGCAAATCCGCGTGGGCTGCTGAAGCTGACCTCAGCGACGACGTTTGGCGAGCGCTATATCGCTCCACTGGTTAATGACTTCCAGTGTCTGCACCCGCAGCTTGAAGTGCATATGCACTTCACTAATCGCCCCGTAGAAATTATTGAAGAAGGCTATGATATTGCTATTCGCATGGGGGTACTCAAAGACTCTAGCCTGATTGCTCGGCGGCTGTGCGAACGGCAGGAGTATGTCGTGGGATCCCGGGCTTACTTCCGCCAGGCTCCCAGGCCACATACGTTATCGGAACTTAGCCAGCACCGTTGCCTGATGGGCTCACGCCCTAACTGGTTGTTTGAAGTCAACGGGCAGCGCCGCGAAGTTAAAGTGGAAGGCTGCTGGAGCGGCAATTCTGGGCCCGCGCTGCTTGACGCCGCGCTTAAAGGGCTGGGGCTTGCCCAACTGCCGGATTACTACGTAGCCCCCTATCTTGCCAGTGGTGAACTGGTGTCCGTGTTGGAGCCTTTCCAACACAACGATACAGCGGTATGGGCGGTGTATCCCCGTCACCGCCACCTATCACCCAAAATACGCCAGCTCGTCGATTACTTGGTAGCCAATATTGATGCGACGCTACCGCCCCGCCCGTCTGGCTAACACTCGATGGCGTTAACAGCCAAGCCACCTTTTGACGTCTCTTTGTATTTATCTTGCATATCTCGGCCAGTGTCACGCATGGTACGAATCACTTTATCCAACGATACAAAATGGTCTCCATCACCATGCATCGCCATTCTTGCAGCATTGATCGCCTTCACCGAGGCAATGGCGTTTCTCTCAATACACGGCACTTGAACCAATCCCGCTACTGGGTCGCAAGTAAGGCCAAGATTATGTTCTAGACCAATTTCAGCAGCGTTTTCCACCTGTTTTGGCGATCCACCCAGCACTTCAGCAAGCCCAGCGGCTGCCATAGCACAAGCAGAGCCGACCTCCCCCTGACAGCCAACTTCCGCGCCGGAAATCGATGCGTTCTTTTTACATAAAATACCCATCGCTCCCGCCGCCAACAAAAAGGCCACTATGTCATCGTCACAGGCATCTGGCTCAAATTTCAAATAGTACGCCAGCACAGCAGGCACAATACCAGCGGCACCGTTAGTCGGTGCGGTGACCATCCGTTTACCCGCAGCATTCTCTTCATTCACCGCCAGAGCAAACAAATTGACCCAATCCATCACTGTGAAGCTCGACACAATCAAACGTTGATTCTGTGGAGGTGAAAGCAGTTGTTGATGCAGCCCATGGGCACGACGACGAACGTTCAAACCACCGGGCAAATGCCCCGTCGCTTTTAGGCCATTTTCAATACTAGTACGCATTGCTTGCCAAATCGTCAGTAGCTCTGTGCGAATCATCTCTTCACTGCGCCATGCTTTTTCGTTTTCAAACATTAACTCACTGATACGCAGACCATTTTCTTGGCAGAGCGCTAACAATTCATTAGCCGTTTCAAAAGGGTAAGGCAGCGCCGTTTTGTCTTCTTCTAACCCTCCCTGATCGGCGCAGGCTTGGTCGACATAAAAGCCACCACCAAGGGAATAATAGGTATTTGTCGCGATAACCGTATCGTGTTGATAAGCCGTTAACACCATGGCGTTTGGGTGAAATGGTAAGCACTGTTCGTCCCATTCAATATCCCGGGTACGATCAAACGATAGCGTCTGCCCATTGGGCAGCGTTAGTTGAGCGCCTTCATCAAGCGCGCGTAGTCGCTCAGTAATGGTATCTGGATCAATTGACTCTGGCGTTTCCCCCATCAAGCCCATGATGACGGCACCGTCAGTACCATGCCCGATGCCGGTAGAGGCTAACGAACCATGAAGCCGAACCACAATGCGCGTCAGCGACGGTGGTGTAACAGCTTGGCTAAAATCGCGTGCAGCACGCATCGGCCCAACCGTATGAGAGCTTGATGGGCCAATCCCAATTCTAAAGAGATCAAAAACGCTTATTGCCATTGTGTTGTCCGCCCCTCAGCGGTAGTTGTTGATTACCTGTTAGCTACGTTACTGTGCAGCCTTAACCCACCATTAGTCGAGCAGTTCACATTAAGTTCGGCGTGCGGGCATAGAAGGGTGACGATATAATGAATATTCTTCTATGCGTGCTTTTGAGCATCTCACTTAAAACGTTATCTTTCCGATAAGGATGTTGGTATGCCCTCTTCCCCACCGCAGTGGCCAATCAGTTTCGGATATACGCTCCTGCGTGCAACGCTTTATGTGCTTTTTATCGCAGGTATTGCCCAGGGCGGTTATTTCGAAGCTCTCTATCTACCTAACGTGCGCTATACCGAGCTAGGCTTTACGGAATTCGCCCAAACTCTGGTACTGGCCAGCTGTTGTGGCTTATTAATTTATGTGCGCCAAGTACTCAGAGTGTGGCCTACCGTCACGCTTCTATTGCTGGCATTTGTAGCTGCGTCGCTGGTGCGCGAACAGGATTACTTTTTAGATCACTACGTCGCAGACAACACCTGGAAAGTACTGGTATCGTTAATTGTAATACCTAGCCTTGTATGGGTAGTCGTGCATCGCCGCCGATTTATTGAGGAATTCTCTCATTATAGCAACACGTTCGCGTTTGGACTTTTCACTGCTGGCGTTCTTGTTACCTATATCTTCTCTCGCCTTTATGGCCGCCAAGACTTCTGGCGAGCCGTCATGCAGGACGACTATATCCGCGAATTTAAAGATGTCGCAGAAGAAGCCATCGAACTTTTAGGCTATAGCTTGATTCTATTTGCCATGATTGAGCTTCTATTGATTGCTCGGCGTATCTACAAGACGCGCCAAATCCCTCGCTAAGCCTCACTCGCTATCCCATTAGTGCCCTTCGCTATCGCCGCCTAACGCTCTGTATAGGCGGCATTTCATTTTTTACATCTCGCTATACGCAAAGCCATTTGCGCCGCTGTTGGCTTCAACGTAGTGTCGTCCGCCAGACTTATGGGCATTTTTGCTGAAAAATAACCTACTGACGACACAAATCTTATGACAAACTCACAAAATCGCGAAGAAAACCTAAAGCGAGGGGCTTTTACTCGCTTTCTAGATAGCGTTGAGTGGCTGGGTAACCTTCTTCCACATCCTGTTACTCTATTCGCTATTTTATGTGTGCTGGTAGTAATCGCCAGCGGCATCGCCGGAGCATTAGGTGTATCTGTTGCTGATCCTCGCCCTGCTAACGCAGGTGAATGGATAGCGGTTAATTCGTTGCTCAATGCCGAAGGCCTGCGTCGTTTAGTCACTGAAATGGTGACCAACTTCACTAGCTTTGCACCGCTGGGCACGGTGCTGGTGGCCATGCTCGGGGTCGGCGTTGCTGAACACTCCGGCCTGCTTTCAGCCAGCATGCGGGCGCTGGTTCTCAACCGCTCGCCGCGTATTGTCACTTATGCAGTGGTATTTGCCGGCATCATGTCGAACATGGCGGCTGAGCTTGGCTATGTCGTATTGATTCCTTTGGCGGCAATGATCTTCCACTCATTAGGGCGTCATCCATTGGCGGGCCTAGCTGCCGCATTCTGCGGTGTCTCTGGAGGCTACAGCGCTAACCTACTGATCGGCACCGTTGACCCACTGTTATCGGGCATTACCCAGGAAGCAGCGCGCCTTCTCGACCCAGCTTACATTGTGGGTGCAGAAGCCAACTGGTTCTTCATGTTCGCCAGCACGTTCTTCGTCACGCTTATTGGTGGCTTTGTTACTGAGCGCATCGTAGAACCCAAGCTTGGTAAATTCGACTCCACCTACGCTGATAGCGATATTGATAACCAACGCATGGAAGGGCTGTCAGCATCAGAGAAACGCGCCTTAAAAGGGACTGGTCTTGCGACATTAGCTTTAGCCGCACTGGTGGCTGTCATGGTAGTGCCCGAAAGTGGCATATTGCGCAACCCCGAAACAGGGCTGATTAGCGGCTCACCCTTTTTGCGTGGCATTGTGGTGATTGTCGCGGTGTCATTCACCTTATTGGGTTTCGTCTATGGCCGCTTAGCAGGCACCATGCAAAATGATCGCGATATTGTCGATGCCATGGCGAAGAGTATGAGCAGCCTCGGCCTCTATATCGTTCTGGTCTTTTTTGCGGCGCAGTTTGTTGCGCTATTTAACTGGAGCAACTTTGGCACCGTGACAGCCGTTGCAGGTGCCGACCTGCTGCAGTCCTTAGGGCTACGCGGTCCAGGCCTATTCGCGCTGTTTATTATTATGTGCGCGTTCGTCAATCTATCTTTAGGCAGCGCCTCAGCTCAGTGGGCCGTGACGGCTCCGATCTTTGTGCCAATGCTAATGCTGATGGGCTATGCCCCAGAAGTGATTCAAGCGGCGTATCGGATCGGCGATTCAGTGACCAATCTAATTACCCCCATGATGAGCTACTTTGGCTTGATTTTGGCCGTGGCAACCCGCTATCGGAAAGATATGGGAATTGGTACGTTGGTGGCACTCATGCTGCCCTACACGCTATTTATGCTGATTGGCTGGAGCCTGCTGTTCTTTATTTGGGTATTCGTTTTTGGCTTGCCTGTCGGCCCTGGGTCAGCCACGCATTACACGCTGTAAGCTTTATCAACATATAACGCTCATGGCATAACGCAAAAAGCCCGCCGTTCTATGAACGGCGGGCTTTTTGGTCATGGTGGCGACTATCAATTCACCACTCTCTACTTACTAGAGCTTACTGTTCACTCGTCGAGGAACGAGCGCAGCGGCTCAGAGCGACTCGGATGGCGTAGCTTGCGCAACGCCTTCGCTTCGATCTGACGAATCCGCTCGCGAGTAACGTCAAACTGCTTACCCACTTCTTCTAGCGTGTGGTCGGTGTTCATATCGATACCGAAACGCATGCGTAGCACTTTCGCTTCACGTGCGGTTAAACCGCCAAGGACGTTACGCGTCGCTTCGATCAAGCCTTCGCCAGTAGCCATATCAATCGGCAACAGCATAGTGCCGTCTTCGATAAAGTCACCTAAGTGCGAATCGTCGTCGTCACCAATCGGCGTCTCCATAGAGATCGGCTCTTTGGCAATTTTCAACACCTTGCGCACTTTGTCTTCCGGCATTTCTAGACGTTCGCCCAGCTCTTCCGGTGTTGGCTCGCGGCCCATTTCCTGCAGCATCTGGCGAGAAACACGATTGAGCTTGTTGATCGTCTCAATCATGTGCACCGGAATACGGATGGTGCGTGCCTGGTCAGCGATCGAACGCGTAATCGCCTGGCGAATCCACCATGTGGCATAGGTCGAGAACTTGTAGCCGCGGCGATATTCGAACTTATCAACCGCTTTCATCAGACCAATATTGCCTTCCTGAATCAGATCCAAGAACTGCAGACCACGGTTGGTGTATTTCTTAGCAATCGAGATCACCAAACGCAGGTTAGCCTCAACCATCTCTTTCTTGGCACGACGCGCTTTCGCTTCGCCGATAGAGAGTTTGCGGTTAACCTCTTTGAGGTCGGCCACGGTGAGCTGCACCATGTCTTCTTCAAAGGCAATTTTGCGCTGTGAGCGAGCAATATCAGCGCGAAGTGGCTCAAGACGGTCAGCATATTTGGGCTGCGCTTCCTGGAAAGTGTCCAACCATTTTGGATTAGACTCGTACCCGGGGAACGACTTAATGAACGTCTTGCGCGGTACTTTAGCTTTCTTCACGCACAGCTGCATAACCGCTTTTTCTTGGGCACGCACCTGCTCAACACTAATACGTACTTGACCGACCAGCCTCTCAAAATGCTTCGGCACTAGCTTGATTGGCGAAAACAGTTCGGCTAAACGAGCTTGCTCACTTTTAAGTTCAGCACTGCCACGACCATGTTTCGCGAACGCAGCTTCAACAGCGGCATTCTGCTCACGGATTTGTTCGAAACGAGCTTTCGCTTCTTCCGGATCTGGGCCACCTTCACTGGCAGTGCTGTCGTCATCCTCGTCGTCTTCGTCGCTATCGATATCATCATCGCTTAGCTCAGGTTCGGCTTCGGGTTCAGGCACTTCGGCTTCAGCAACGCCAGGGATCCCTTCATCAGGATCAATAAAGCCAGAGAACAAGTCGGACAAGCGACCAGGCGCTTCTTCATCCTGCGTGGCGTCATAAGCATCCAGGATAGAAGCGACAGCGCCGGGCAAATACGCCAGCGCTGACATTACTTCCCGTGTGCCCTCTTCTATCCGCTTGGCGATTTCGATCTCACCTTCGCGGGTTAGAAGTTCAACCGTACCCATTTCACGCATGTACATGCGTACAGGGTCGGTAGTGCGACCGACGTCGCTTTCCACGGCGGCGAGTGCCGCAACGGCCTCTTCCGCAGCGGACTCGTCCGTGGAGTGATCCGACATCATCAAAGTGTCTTCATCTGGCGCTTCTTCAACGACACTGATACCCATGTCGTTGATCATGCCAATGATGTCTTCCACTTGATCCGGGTCGGCGATATCCTCGGGTAGATGGTCGTTGACCTCGGCATAGGTCAGGTAGCCCTGTTCCTTGCCGCGCGCGATCAACTCCTTCAGACGTGACTGCTGCTGCGCATTTCCAGCCATAGAAACCCTATCTCGACGAAGAAGAATGAAACACCTGGGGCGCTGAATCGATTAAACTCAACAAGCCGAACAGTATAGCGTAAATAGCAGGATTTTTTCCAGCGAAACGTATTTGCGCGGTCATTCAGGTGTGTTAGGTTGTTCGGTTAGGCCAGCGCCTGGCGACTGACCCTTTATTTGGTGCCAACGTTAGGGAAATTCAACCCTAGCGCCTCAAACTCTGTTTCAGGTTCTCATCTTCCAAACCCTGATCTTTCAAAAACCGACATCTCGCAGCCCGCTTAGTGTCGTTGAACAAGCTCCATGACTAAGCTTGCCAAACGTTGCCGCTGCGCTTTATCTAGCTTCTGCCCAGAACGCTCTAAATCCAGCAACGCTTGGTACTCTTCCTGAGGCGAGCGCTTGCGCTGAACCTCCACTAGATGCTCAACCAGCCCTGTCAGCTCGGCCTCTCGGGTACCCTTGGGAATCAGCAGCTCCCGTGTCGCCAGCTCAGCCAATACCTGCCCTTCATGACTACCCTGAAAATGTGCCAACACCACTTGCGGGCTGCGATAACGCCCTGCACGCAGTAACTCAATCAAGTCACGACATAGCGGTGTTTCTTCATCTTCCGGCAACCAGTCCAAGGAGTCTGGTAGCGATGCCACTAAGCGAGGCTCATGCAACAGTAGCTGCACAATACGCGCCACGGTAGAAAGCACTTGCGGGCGACGCTGCTGAGAACGCCCCTTTTGTGACTTTTTACCAGAAGGCTTTGCGCTGGTCGGCTGTTCTTCATGATGCTCAAACGACATCATGTCAGGCGACTCAATCGGCTCCCAGTGTGCGGCCTCTTGCGAAGACGCTTTCTGTGCTTCTTTTTGCGCACTGGCAGTTGCTCGTTTATCAAGCAGTGCTTTCAGCTGCGATTGCGCCAACCCACTACGCTTAGCTAACGCCTCCAACAGTAACGATTTGAGCATGCCTTCGGGTACTTTGTTCAATGCTTCAAGCACCTGACTTGCAAACCGCTCACGCCCTTCTACTGTATTCAGGTCACGTCCCTGGGCCGCCTGCTCAAAGAGAAACTCAGATAGCGGCATCGCACAGGTAACGCGATCCTGAAATGCGTCGCTACCTTCACGGCGAACTAGCGTGTCAGGGTCATCACCCTCTGGCAGAAACAGAAAGCGCGCTTCACGACCGTCGATCATCTGCGGCAGTGCTGTTTCTAACGCACGGGTGGCAGCTTGACGTCCTGCACGGTCACCGTCAAAGCAAAACACCACGCGGCTGACTAAACGAAATAGTCGGCTGAGGTGATCTTCTGTCGTAGCAGTTCCCAAGGTTGCGACTGCGTTATTAATACCGTACTGCGCTAGCGCTACTACATCCATGTAGCCTTCAACAATGACGAGCTGCTCAAGCTTGCTTGAGGCTTGGCGCGCCTCATACAACCCATACAGCTCACGCCCTTTGTGAAAAACGGGGGTTTCGGGCGAATTCAGATACTTAGGCTGCTCATCGCCCATTACCCGACCGCCAAACGCAATGGTGCGGCCCCTTAAATCCCGAATAGGAAACATCACTCGATCACGAAAGCGGTCATACGTCCGCCCTGTGTCTTCACGGTGAATTAGCAAGCCGTACTCTATTTGGACAGACTCACCAATACCTCTCGCGCTTAAGTGCTGCTTCAGGGCTTCCCACCCGCCAGGCGCATAGCCAATACCATAGGCACTGACAACGTCTTGCGATAAACCACGCCCTTGCAGATAGCGCTGCGCTCCCTGCCCTTCCTGCATTTTTAGCCGTTCTCGGTAAAAACTGGCAGCAAGCTCAAGAAGGTTAACGCCCTCTTTGCGCTTTTTTTCGCGCTGCTGGGCGCGTGGATCATCGGCACCTTCACGAGGAACCTCTACCCCCAAACGACTAGCTAACTGCTCAACCGCATCGGGAAAGGGCAGTTTGTCGTATTCCATTAGAAAGCGTAGCGCATTACCGTGGGCACCACACCCAAAGCAGTGATAAAACTGCTTATCGGCGCTGACCGTGAACGATGGGGTTTTCTCTTGATGGAAAGGACATAGCCCAGAATAGTTACGCCCGGCCTTTTTAAGCTGCACACGCTCACCAACCACCTCGACCACATCAACGCGGCCTAACAGGTCATCAATAAAACGTTGTGGAATCTGGCCTGCCATGAACTACGGGCATCCTCGCGCAAAGCGCTAGCTCACTTGCCTAGGGTCATCGGGCATACTGCCAGATCACCATAAACAGCGATGAATCAAAACAAAAACAAACGGCCACCTAGTGGCGGCCGCTTGACATCCCTCTTGAGACGACCAGCTAACTGCTCCGGCCCCCTCGGGTACGGATCAATAGAGCCGTTCGAAACGCTTTTGCTCACGCTGAATCTTCTTGGCGTGGCGTTTTACGGCAGCTGCCGCTTTGCGTTTACGCTCAGCAGTCGGCTTCTCATAGTGCTCGCGGCGGCGTACTTCAGAAAGAACACCGGCTTTTTCGCAAGAACGCTTGAAGCGACGCAGGGCGACGTCAAACGGCTCGTTATCACGTACTTTTACAGAAGGCATTAAGCACTCACCTACCTTAAGGAGTCTTGAGTTCGGATAGTACGTACACGCTTAAAGACGCAGTGTACGACCCAGTTTTACAGCGCACAGTAGTCTAGTCTTGGTTGGCGATCTTTGCAAATGCTTACGCGCCTTAAGCATGAGAATGCTAAACTAGGGTGCTGATTAACAGCACTGCTTTTTAACCTGCAACTTTTTAACTTACAACGAGTTCTTCTGCCATGCGCGTACTGGGCATTGAAACGTCTTGCGATGAAACGGGCGTCGCGATTTACGATACTTCGCACACAGGCGGCAGCGGTCTGCTTGCCGATGCGCTGTATAGTCAAATTGCCATGCACGCCGAATATGGCGGTGTGGTACCCGAGCTGGCTTCTCGAGACCATACACGCAAGCTATTGCCGCTGATTGAGCAGGTGTTGCACGACGCCAAAATGACACGGCGCGATTTAGACGGCATTGCCTACACTGCAGGCCCGGGGCTAGTAGGCGCACTGATGGTTGGGGCCAGTACAGCGCACGGCATGGCGCGCGCTCTGGATATCCCGGTACTTGGCGTACACCACATGGAAGGCCACCTATTGGCCCCTATGCTGGAAGACGACGCCCCTGACTTTCCCTTCGTAGCCTTACTAGTCTCTGGTGGGCACACTCAGCTTGTCGAAGTACAAGCTCTCGGGCACTACCAGTTACTTGGTGAATCAGTCGATGATGCCGCTGGCGAGGCCTTTGACAAAGCGGCCAAAATGCTTGGGCTTGCCTATCCTGGCGGCCCTCACGTTGCTAAGCTTGCCGAGCAAGGCGACCCAAAGCGATTTCGCTTTCCACGACCAATGACCGACCGCCCCGGCTTGGACTTCAGCTTTTCCGGCTTAAAAACCCATACGCTGACCGCTATTCGTCAATTAGACGCTGCTGGCGAGCTAGACACCCAGGCCAAGGCTGATGTGGCGAGAGCATTTGAAGAAGCGGTAGTAGATACGCTGGTTATCAAATGTCGCCGCGCATTGGATCAAACCGGATTGAAACGCCTAGTGGTAGCAGGCGGCGTTAGTGCCAATCAACGCCTGCGCGAACGCCTAGCGATTGAAACAGAGAAACGTGACGCACGATCTTATTATCCTCGCGGGCGCTTTTGCACCGACAACGGCGCGATGATCGCTTATGTAGGTGCACAGCGATTGGCGGCGGGTGAGCACGATGAAAGTGGCGTTATGAAGGCTACGCCGCGCTGGCCGTTAGACACCTTAACACCTACCTAATGCCGGCTTTCTACCACCTGCTTAGCCGCGTAAATGCGGCTCTTCTCCTCGGCGCAGGCGGCGAACATTCAGCCCATGGCGGATAAGTACTAACAGGCTGAACCCACTCACGACCACAACATAATCGGGTGCTAGCCAGACGCAGGCCAGCGGCGCGATGAATGCACTAACGAGCGACGCTGCCGCTGCCATACGCAGCCGCCAAACAAGCAGCATCCAGCACACCGCGCTAAGCAGCGCCACGCTGGGCACCAATATCAGCAGCACGCCAAACGCACTGGCTACCGATTTACCGCCGCGAAAACTATGCCACAGCGGATAACTATGGCCCAGCAGAACGGCTAATCCGACTGCACCCTGTAGCCACACAGGTAGCTCCAGTAATTTGGCTGCCAGCACCGCAGGCGCTCCTTTTAACGCATCCAGTAGCAGCGTGGCGACCGCTAAGCGCGGCCCGTAAAGGCGTAATACGTTTGAAAATCCGGGATTACGCGAACCGCAATATCGCGGATCAGGAACACCTGCCAGTCGGCATACGCTCAGCGCCGCTAACCAGCTTCCGCTTAAGTAGCCCACCACGATCCATATCATGCTGCTCACCACCTTGACTCTTACCCAGCGTTAGATCTTACCCAGCTGTCGTTTCGCGCTATCCTCAAGTACAATCGCCCGCTTGTTGACGCTAGGGGAAAAACCTGTGGATCGCATTTTGATCGAAGCGCTGGCAGTAGATACCGTCATCGGTGTGTACGACTGGGAGCGCACTATTGTTCAGTCTCTGAGCTTGGACTTATCGCTCGCAACGGACATCCGTCCCGCTGCCGCTGCCGATGATTTATGCCTGACACTTGATTATGCAGCCATTTGCCAGCGAATTCAGCGCTTTGCCGACGAGCACCAATTTGCCCTTGTCGAGACCTTTGCCGAGCGCCTAGCGAAATGCTTACAGCAGGAATTTTCCATTACCTGGCTGCGCCTTACCGTGCGCAAGCCGGGTGCCGTTCCACAAGCCGCTAGCGTCGGCCTTGAAATCATCCGCGGCACGCTTCCATGAGCTTGGTTACTCTCAGTTTAGGCAGCAATATTGATCCCGACACCCATATTCGCCTGTGCCTAGATGCGCTTGAAGACACGTTTGGCCCCCTTCAAATATCACGCATTTTTGAAAGCGAGCCGGTGGGATTTAACGATAATCGCAACTTTTACAACCTTGTGGTTGCGTTTGATAGCGATTGCTCGGTGGGTGAGCTTCAAGCGTGGTCTAAGCAACTTGAAATTGCCCATGGGCGCACTCCCGATATGATTAAGTGCAGCCCTCGAGCACTGGATATTGACCTGCTTACAGTAGGTGGCATTTGCGGCACCATCGACGGTGTTACCCTGCCACGAGGAGAAATCACGCACAATGCCTTCGTTCTACAGCCGCTAGCGGAGCTACTACCCAATCAGTACCACCCCGTCTATGGTTTGCCTTACGCTGCGCTATGGCAGCGCTTTAAAATGGGTAGTCAACGTTTGTGGGCCATCGATTTTCATTGGCGTGGCCGCTGGATTTCCCGGGCAGATCCTGCGCCAAAGACGGCATCAGCTCGCTGAACAGAACCTACAGCCAACTCTTAGCGCACATTTAACAATGCACGCGCCACTGCCTGCTGGCGGCATTCACGTAGCGCCTTACCTAAGGCTGCTCCACGATATCCTTCGTGCAATAGCGCTTGAGGGTCAACGCTTTGTGCGGCATGCCACGCACGGCTCAGCGGTTCAACCGCTTTCTCGGATAAACGCTTGATGAGCTGTAACTGCGCATTGACCTGCGCGGGCTTACGCCAACCATCCAAACGCTCCAGCCAGTGCAGAACGCGTTCTTCGTTTAACGGCTCAGCCAAAACGCTCATACTCATTGCCACATGGCGCGCAAGCTGCGTCACCGCATTAGGCAATCGCAATCTTATCGCCAGTGCATCACGCTGAGCATCATTCAATACCGACACCAACAACGCGTAGCGCCAGTGAGCCAGTGGAAGTGAGCTATCGATAGCCACCTGCGCGACCGTCTCAAGCGCCATCGCCTCAAGCGCGTTTGCCAGTACAACGTCATCTGTTAGCTCAGGCCACCAAGCAGCCAGCGCCTCGCAACCGTTTAAGGCGGTGAAGTAACGGTCAGGATTTGGTTCACCCAACGCTTTTTCGGTTTCGACCCACACTCGCTCCGCAGCAAGGTGGCTAAGCTCACCACTGCGGCTTACATCTCGCATTAGTTCGAGGGTTTCAGGCGCAATGGCAAACCCTAAGTGCGCATAACGGGCAAGAAAGCGTGCAGTGCGAAGCACCCGTAAGGGATCTTCACTAAATGCCGGGGACACATGGCGTAATAGGCGCTGCTCAATATCTCGCTGACCATTAAAGGGGTCGGTCAACGCACCATCAAAGCGCTGCGCAATCGCGTTGATGGTTAAATCACGCCTTGAAAGGTCTTCTTCTAAGGTCACATCAGGACTTGCGTGTACTTCAAAGCCACCATAACCGTGGCCAGACTTTCTCTCAGTGCGCGCTAGCGCATACTCTTCGGCGGTATCAGGATGCAGGAATACCGGAAAATCGCGCCCCACTGGTTTAAAACCTCTCCGCTGCATGATTTCTGGCGTGGCACCGACGACGACCCAATCATTATCCACTACCGGCCAGCCTAACAGCGTATCGCGCACTGCCCCGCCAACACGATAAACGTTGAGTCCTTTGGTTTTCGCATCTACCTGAAACACGGCTATCGCCCTTTTTTAATGCCTCGTGTTTTAATGCCTCGGCTGACAGCTCGGTACGCTGGTGCGTTCACCCGATTCTAGGTTGAGAGCGGTTAACGACCCGCCCCACACGCAACCAGTATCCAGCGCTTCAACCTTTATCTTTGCGTTCGGGGTGCAACCCTCTAGTGCCGCCCAGTGTCCGAATAACAGTTGAAGCGCATCTGCTCTTGGGTACTGAAACCATGGAGCAAACCCTTCAGGAGCACTTTCCAAGCCTTCTTTGGCAGCGAAGTCTAGCCGACCATTAGCGTCGATAAAGCGCATTCGGGTAAAGACATTGACGAGACAGCGCAAACGATCAACCCCTTCCAGGTCGTCACGGAACTGGTCAGGCTGATTACCAAATAACTGCGTTAAAAATTCACCCGCACGCTCACTGAGCAAAGCCGCTTGCACTTCTTGACTAAACGATACCGCCTGATCGGCGCGCCACGTGGGCAACACGCCCGCATGGGTCATCAGCGTGTTATTTTCATAAATTGCCAATGGCTGGCTTTGCAGCCAATCCAGCAACTGCTCGCGCTGCGGTGTAGCAAGAATGTCGCTTAGGGTGTCATTTTTTTTCAGTCTGCCGCCGCCACGAGCCGCCACCAACAAATGAAAGTCGTGGTTACCCAGCACGCATCGGGCAGCACTGCCTAACGCCTGCACTTCCTGCAAACAGGCGAGCGAGCCAGGGCCGCGATTGACTAAGTCGCCGACAAGCCAGAGCGCATCGTTTGCTGGATTGAAGCTCAGCTGCTCTAGCAAACTGACAAACTCGGCATGACAGCCGTGCAGATCACCAATGACATAGGTGCTCATGGCTACCCCTTTTAGAGAATGGTCAATGAAGCTGACGCGGCACCGCTAGCCTAAAAGGTGCAATGGGCACATCGAAAGCACGCTGGGTGTAGGTATTAAGCAGCGTATAAGCGCCTTCCATGACGCCTACCGGCGTTTGCAGAATAGCCCGACTGGTGTAGCGAAAACGCTGCCCAGGGCCAATTAATGGCTGCTGGCCCACCACTCCTTTGCCACGTACCTCTTGGCTGTCGCCGTTACCTTGGGTAATTTTCCAGTAGCGCGCCATGAGCTGCACGCTATGAGGGCTTTGGTTATGCACCGTCACGGTGTAACTAAACACAAAGCGCGACTCACTGTCGTTTGACTCGGCAGTACGGTACTCAGGCGCGACGCTAACTTCAATGGCAAGACCACTCACGCGCCTTCACTCCCCTTACCACTAAGCGCTTCATCAGCAGCCACTTGGTTGGCAATGGTGACGTACTCCGCAACCGTCAGGGTTTGTGGACGCCGTGCGGGATCAATACCTAGCGCTTCTAATGTTTCTGCACTCACCCTGCCTTTAAGATTATTGCGCAGTGTTTTACGCCGCTGACCAAACGCCAACTTGACCAGCTCAAACAGCAGCGCTGGGTCATCAGCTGTTTGGGGCAAGCTTTCGTGAGGCGTTAGCCTAACAATGGCGGAGTCAACTTTAGGTCTGGGAACAAAGGCTTCCGGCGGTACGATGAACAGCTGATCAACGTGGCAGTAATACTGAGCCATCACCGACAAGCGCCCCCAATCAGTGCTGCCTGGCTCAGCGGCCAAGCGCTCAACGACCTCTTTTTGCAGCATAAAGTGCATATCGGCAATGGCGTTACCCATGGTTAACAGATGCACAATTAACGGCGTCGAGATGTTGTAAGGCAGGTTACCGACGACTCGTAGCGCAGGACCATCTCCTTTTAGCGCGGCGAAATCAAACTTTAGCGCGTCACCTTCATGAATAACAAAGTCGGGGTAGTTAAAAAACTGCACTCTCAAGCCAGGAATAAGGTCACGGTCTAATTCAATGACTTCAAGCTTTCCTGCCGCCTCTAGCAACGGAGCAGTGAGCGCGCCTTGTCCAGGGCCAATTTCGACGAGTCGGTCGCTTTCGCGGGGTCCAATGGCACGGACAATACGCGAAATGATGCCGAGGTCACGCAGAAAGTTTTGACCAAAGCGTTTACGAGCGCGGTGCTGCTGAGGCACTTGAGACATCTAACAGTGTTCCTTGGAGGGTTGATTCATAAAGCAATTAAGGCATTGCCGCGCTGAGCAGCAAGTCGCTTTGCCAGCGCTAAGGCAACGCCTAAGCTATTGGGGTCGGCAATACCGCGGCCAGCTAAACTGAGCGCAGTACCGTGGTCGACCGAAGTACGTACCAGCGGCAGACCAAGTGTAATATTCGCCGCCTGACCAAAGCCTGCGTATTTTAGCACTGCCAGCCCCTGGTCATGATACATCGCCAGTACCGCATCAACGCCCGCCAAATGGCGTGGTGTGAAAAGCGTATCGGCAGGTAGAGGGCCTTGAACATCCAAACCTTCAGCGCGCAGCGCCTCCAGCGCAGGGATAATAACATCGAGTTCTTCGCGCCCTAAATGACCATCTTCTCCGGCATGGGGGTTTAGCCCACACACGGCAATGCGTGGGGCGACGATCCCAAACTGGTTTTTCAGATCAGTCGCGAGCAAACGGCTAATACGGGTGATTTTGTCGTAGGTAACTGCATCTGCCACTTCACGCAGCGGTAGGTGAGTGGTGACAAGCGCGACGCGTAGGTCACTGCTGCCCTGCCAACGACTCGACTGGGCGTGCAGCGCCTGGTCAGTAGCCAATAACATCACGACTTCATCAACTCCACAGGCATCGCGCAGCCATTCGGTGTGGCCAGTGAAGCTGGGAAAGCCTCCCTCGATAATCACCCCTTTATGAAGCGGCGCGGTGACCATTGCCGCTGCATGCCCTTGCTGACAGGCGTCTACAGCGATTTGCAGCGTTTCTAGCACATAGCCTGCATTAGCAGAATTGAGCACACCAGGAATGACTGGCTCGCGCAGTGCAGCGTGCCACACGACCAATCGCCCTGGCGAGGAAGCCTCCCTACTTCCAGGGGCTGCTTCTACCACGTCTAGATGAAGCCCAAGTAGCGCCGCACGCTGCTTCAGCAACCCCGTATCGCCAATGGCCACCGAATTATTCAGTTGGCCATTGGCGGCCAGCATCAGCGTAATCTCTGGCCCGATGCCCGCAGGCTCTCCGGTAGTAACCAGCAGTGGCGCGTTATTGCTCATTAGGATGGCTCATTAAAGGCGAATATCAACGAAGGCCTGTTCACGCATTTCACGCTGCCAAGTCTGCAGCTCTTCGTTCGCACGACGCTGGAAAATAGCCTGACGAACCTGCTCACGACGGCTTTCTTCCGTCACGTCCTGACGGCGACGTTCAAGCACTTCAATCACGTGGTAACCAAACTGGGAGCGCACAGGCTCAGATAGCTGGTTAACACTCAGTGACCCCATGGCCTCTTCGAAGGCTGGCACCGTTTGTCCTGGGCGTACCCAGCCAAGCTCACCGCCATTCATGGCACTGCCACGGTCGTCACTAAATTCACGAGCAACAGACGCGAAGTCTGCCCCTTGCTGTAAACGCTGACGTGCCTGCTCAGCACGGGCGCGGGCCTGGTTCTCATTGCGCGTTGGCGTTAACTCCACCAAAACGTGGCGAGCACGCGCTTCTTCAATGAATGCCTGACCTTGCTGAGATGGCTGCTGATTCAAGAAGCGTTCAACGTCACGATCAGTCACGGTGACACGCTGACTAATTTGGCGCTGCTGCACTTGGCGCATCAGTATTTCGCGGCGTACCTCTTCACGCACGTCAGCCAGCGTCATGCCATCCGCTTCCACGGCATCGGCAAACTCTTCTAGCGTCATGCCATTAGACTCTGCAATGGAGCGCACTTGGCGATTAAGCTCCGTGTCGTCCACGCTAAGATTGGCCTGGCGAGCCATCTGGAGTTGGATTTCATCCATCACCATGCGCTCTAGCACCTGCTGTGCCAGTTGGCTACGGGGCGGTAAGTTACCACCTTGGGCCTGCGCCTGTTGCTCCACCTGGGCAATGCGGTCGTCAAGTTCGCTGCGCATGATGACCCCGTCATTGACGACAGCCACAACGCTATCCAGCATTTGCCGCTGGGTCGATTCAAAATTTTGTGCGTAAACCGACAGCGGTACAAGCGTAGCACTCGTTCCAAGGCAGAGCGCCATCATGCCGCCAGCAGAAAGCAGTTTTGCCCGCTTTTTCAAGCCATCGGTCAGCAGGGTCTTTCTGGTAGTCATAAAGAATCTCTTTCAGTCAGTCGCCATTTAACAAAATCGTTACAGGGGCGTTGGGCGGTAGCCAGGAATGGCCTGTTCAAAGTAGCCGTCAGCCTGTTGACCAACGCCACCAAGGCCACGGAATACAAAGCGTAAAAATAACCCGCGGTCGTTAAAGTCATCACCCACGCGGGCGGTGTCGTTATCGTCTACCCACTCACGCCATACCAGCTGTAAGCCATAGCAGCAGTCGTTCCACTGAACACCGGCCAGACGTTCAAGCGCACGGTCATTGGTTTGATCGTGCAGGTAGCGACCAATCAAATCAATCCTCGGGCTGGCTTTCCAAGCAAGTGACAGATCCCACTCTTCTCGACTGTAATCTCTAAAGCCGTCATCACCGGGTACGACGCCTGGATCGAAACCTTCGATCTCCCAACGATAACCAAGGTTCACTACGTGACCGGCGGGATGACGATAACGTGCATCAACGCTAGAGCGCTCGGTCTGTTCACGCTGGTCGTCGTATAACCATTCATAGCCTGCGCTCCACCGATCATTAATCTGCCAATCGAGCCTTGTAACCAACGGAGAACGGTCGCGGGTAGCCTGGTAGCGGCTTAGAGGGTTCACGTTAGGATCATCTTCTGGATGAGCAGGTAGCGTATCTGGATCGCCCTCGCTATCGATGCGACGTTCGGAAAAATAAACACTTTGCCCAACCCCTAGGGTCAACCGATCCCGTCCAGAGGCGTCTTCAATAAAGCGAGATTGTACGCCCAGCGACACGCGATTAAGGTCACCTAAGCGATCTGCGCCTGAGAAGCGATGAGGAGACCATAGCTGATCCCACGAGAATGCTCGCTCGCGGCTGTCAAAATCAGGCAGTTGCGTTTGATTAGTGCGCGGGACGTACGCATAGTTCAAACGTGGTTCAAGGGTCTGGCGATAGTCTTGACCACGCAGCTCAAGCTCACGTTCAAACACAAGGCCACTATCAATTGATGTGACCGCTGCGCTGCGGGTGGGAGACGTTCCCCGGTCAGTGACGCGATCGCCATAATCCAGCTCATAGGCGGTATGCCAAAGCTCGGTACGCGGCTCGATATAGCCCCAGGGCTGTTCAAAACGCCAACCGATTACCGGCGTGAGGTGCAGGCGCGTGCCGGTGGCAGCTTCGCGTTCTGGCACCTGTCGCTCGTCTACGTCACGCCAAAAATAAGTCGCGTTAGAGCGCCATTGTGTATAGAGACCGTTGCTCAACTGCCAGTCAGAGTTGGCTGTCAAACTTGGCAGACGGTAAAAGGGTTTGTCGGAATCACTTAACGGGTCTTCCAACCTCTGAAAGCCTTGGGCACGGGCATCTAACCGCCAACGCTCGCCGCGGTAATCTACCTGAGCTAACCGCTCCATACTAACGCGTTCATTATTGCCAAACTCACCACCAAAATCATCAAAATAGCGCCCATCACTGGCGGCACCATAACGTAATTGGTAATCACTGCGAGGCGTCAGTGTCCCTGCATGTTTAGCATCGATATACCAGCGGTCATTACCTTCAAAGCGATTATCACCATTGTTACTGCCGTCATCGCTCCTGATATATCCACCGTCTACCGTTCCTCGACTCTCTTCAAGCAAGTAGCGGTACTCACCATTGAGCAGCAGACCACGATCCGACATCCAGCGCGGCGTAATAGTGGCATCATGATTGGGCGCTATATTCCAGTAAAAGGGCTGAGCATAGTCAAACCCCTCATTGGAAAAGCTAACAGAAGGTGACAGCAACCCTGTATGGCGACGGTCATCAATGGGAAAACGCAGCCAGGGCCAATAGAAAATTGGCACGTCTTTAACTTCTAAACGTGCATGTCGCGCGGTGCCAAATCCTTCAGCTTGGTTCAGCTTTATATCGCTACTAACGAGTTGCCAGCTATTCGTGCCTGGATCACACGTCGTAAATGAAGCATTTCGCAGACGATATTGCTCTTCACCGGTTTGCTCTAACTGGCTGGCCTGGCCCCGTAAATGCTGTTGGTAAAGCACATAGTGGCTGTTGCGTAACGAGGCCCGATCATCGTTCAGCATTAGTGTAGCTTGCTCGCCACGCACCAACGCTTGGCCATCACGTATGGCTAGATTACCCTCTGCATCTACTCGCTGGCGGTCTGCAGGTAAGTACATCTGCGCCGCTTGCAGCTCCGTGTTTCCGCGACGTAGTACAACATCGCCGCGCAACAGCGCTTCACCATCTGCGGCGTAATCGACTTCCTGAGTCTCAACCGACAACGTTTCAGGGTTATCTTCCGCTGGCAAGCGGTAGCCAGGCATCACATAACGCCCTCGACACAGCTGGTGCGGTGCTTCATCTTGGCTCCAGGCCTGCCAGTCCAGCGCCTCAGCAGGCAGCGACTGGCCTTGTGCCAACGCTGAAAATGAGGCGCCAGCGAGCAAACTGCCCAACAGCGTGTGCGCAACCGGTACGGTACGCGAGATTCGCTTGCCCATGTTCGTTATCCTTGGCATCCAGAATCGGTATTATACAGCCCGCATGATGCCCGACCAGCAAGGAGCTTGCATGTCCTCTTCTAGGATTGACGCCCTCACCCAGTGGGCGGCTGAACAAAATGGCCTAAATAGCGCCGCTATTCGACTCTCTCCAGCCGGTGGTGACGCCAGTTTCCGGCGCTATTTCCGGCTAACACTGCCTCATGGCGGCACTCAAATAGTAATGGATGCGCCCCCCGCCCAGGAAGACTCAACGCCTTTCGTCGCTATCGGAAAACGCTGGTACGCGGCAAAACTGCCCGTTCCGAATATTTACGCCGCCGACCTCGACGCGGGTTTTTTGCTGCTTGATGACCTTGGGGATACCCCTTTACAGGCGCTATTCACTGATGAGGCGCGTATTCAACAAACCCATTTGGATGCGCTGACCTTGCTTGCCAAGTTACAAAACCACGCTAATCCCGCCACGCTACCGCCATACGATGCGGCGCTGCTGGGTCGAGAGCTAGACCTCTTTCCTGAGTGGTGTTTAGGTAGTTGGCTGTCGCTACCAACGCCTAGCAGTTGGGATGCACTGCGTGGATACCTCATTGAACAGGCACTTGAGCAACCCGTTGTCAGCGTACATCGCGATTATGATGCGATGAATATCATGGTGCACGATCAGCAGCTATACATGATTGACTTTCAAGACGCAGTTGCTGGGCCAATCAGTTACGACGTTATTTCCTTACTACGCGGACGTTACTGCCGTTTTTCTCAGGCGCAGTTTATGCAGTTCGTCGACTCCTTTTATCGCCAAGCGCGACAAGATGGGCGTCTCTCTCGCCATGTCAGTAACGATGAATTTCTGACCCAATGCCAAGCGATGGCCGCTCAACGCTGTCTAAAAGTACTTGGTATTTTTTGCCGCTTAACGCTTCGCGATGCAAAACAAGGCTATTTATCACGCCTGCCGCATTTTTTGGCGCATTTAGAAGATAGCCTAACTGCGCTTCCCCAGCACAGCGAGTTTGCTGAATGGGTAAGTGACACACTGCGTCCCGCCATTGCCCTACGTTTAGCGGAAAGCACGTTATGAAGGCGATGATTTTAGCCGCGGGCCTAGGCAAACGGATGCGGCCACTTACCGACCACTGCCCAAAACCACTGTTACCGGTAGGCGATAAGCCACTTATTGTGCACCATCTCGAACGGCTCAAGCGTGCTGGCATTGATGAAGTGGTCATCAACGTGAGCTATCGCGCAGAGCAGATCATGGCAGCGCTAGGTGATGGAAGCGACTATCAGTTACGGATTCTTTGGAGTCATGAAGAGACCCCCTTAGAAACCGGTGGTGGTATTCAAAAGGCACTGCCCCTTCTTGGCGATGCTCCGTTTCTTCTGGTCAATGGGGACGTCTGGTGCGATTACACTCCCTCAGAATCGTTGCTACGGGGAAGTGACCTAGCCCATCTTGTGCTAGTAGATAACCCTTCTCACCACCCCAGCGGCGATTTTTCCCTTATCGACGGGCGCGTTGAAGTGGAAGGCCGCCAGCGCCTCACCTTTGCAGGTATTAGCCTGCTACACCCTGAGCTACTTTCTGATCAGCCGCCAGGGGTGTTCGCCCTGGCACCGCTGCTTAAGCAGGCGATGGCTGGCAACCGCGTCAGTGGTGAACATTTTTCAGGCCACTGGGTCGATGTGGGAACCCCAGAGCGACTAGAGGTTCTTGAACGCCATCTTCTGGCGTAAACGGGCAGTAGCGACGAAGAAGTGCGTCTACCGCTAGAAATGTTATGCTTCGCGACCTACCTATAGGTGCCTAGATGAGGAGAGCGACGTGAAAGCACGGGTAAAATGGATAGATGGTCGCCAATTTGTAGCAGAGTCCGGCAGTGGGCACAGTGTCGTTATCGACGGCCCTCCTGACCACGGAGGCCGCAACACCGGCCCCCGCCCAATGGAAATGCTGTTGATGGGCATGGGCAGTTGTACCGCCTTTGATATCTTGAATATTCTTGATAAAGCCCGTGCCGATGTCACCGACTGTGTTGCGGAGCTTGACGCTGAGCGTGCCGATGAAGTGCCCGCTGTGTTTACCAAGATCCACGTGCACTTTGTGGTGACTGGCCGCAACTTAAAAGAAAAGCAGGTACAGCGGGCAGTTGAACTATCTGCAGAGAAGTACTGCAGCGCGTCTATCATGCTGGTACAAGGCGGCGTTGAGATAACCCACTCTTTTGAGATTGTCGACGCTTGAGCTACTCGGAGCGCCATCTTCCCTGTTTATTAAAAAAAATAGCGCGCCTGGATGCATACCATGCGCTTGGCGGGCATAATACGCTCGCTTGTTTTTACCCCTACTGCGTAGCAAACGGCCGCTTTGCAGAAAGCGACCACAGCATCACGGTGACAAGTTTTTATCGGTTCCGGCGCTGGCTCGTCGGGGTGTCTTCATCTGCCATAGGGAGGTTCGGACGTGTCAGATAATCTCCGACTCCACGGGTTTAATAACCTGACTAGCTCGTTGAGCTTTAACATTTACGACATCTGTTACGCCAAGACCGAAGAGCAGCGTGCGGCTTACATCGACTATATCGATGAGCTTTACAACGCCGAACGTTTGACGCAGATTCTAAAAGACGTCACCAATATTATCGGCGCTCATGTGCTCAATATTGCTCGTCAAGACTATGAGCCCCATGGGGCCAGCGTTACGATCCTGATCGCTGAGCACGAACTGGATGAATCCAATCCAGAGCAAACCGAACCAGGTCCTGGGCCGCTACCTGAAACAGTCGTGGCACATCTTGATAAAAGCCACGTGACGGTGCACAGCTACCCTGAGTCGCACCCTGATAACGGCATCAGCACCTTTCGATTAGACATTGACGTGTCTACCTGTGGCCACATCAGCCCGCTGAAGGCGCTGAACTACCTAATCCACAGTTTCGACTCTGACATTGTCACCATGGATTATCGGGTTCGCGGTTTTACCCGTGATGTCGATGGTAAAAAGCTGTTTATTGATCACGACATTACCTCGATTCAGGATTACTTGGCAGAAGATACCAAGCACGCCTACCAAATGATCGACGTGAACGTCTATCAAGAAAACATGTTCCACACCAAAATGCTGCTGAAAGACTTCGAACTTGATAACTATCTGTTCGGCACATCGCGTCGCGACATTACATTCGAAGAAGCACGGGACATTGAAAGCCGGCTGCGCAAAGAGATGCTAGAAATTTTCTACTCTCGAAATCTGGACTAACGCCTGCTTTCAACGTTAACGAAAAGCCGTTCTGCCACCCTAGCAGAACGGCTTTTTTTGTTTATCACTTCGCTAACGAATGCTACTAGTAAACGCCTGCCTCCCCTTCCGGGCGAGTTTTAAAGCGCCGATGAAGCCATAGGTACTGCTCAGGATGCTTGCGAATAGCCTGCTCGATAAATTCGTTGACCCTTGTTGCATCGGCCACTTCATCACCGCTTGGAAAGTTATCAAGCGCGGGCAAGCAAGTGATGGTATAGGTCTGGTTATCTGGGTTTCGGTGATACATCAGCGGCACTACCGGCGCGCCCGTTAAACGGGCAATTTTAGCCGTAAGGCGAATGGTCGCCGCTTGCTGACCAAATAATGGTGCAAATACGCTAACGTCGCGACCATAGTCCTGATCAGGGGAGTACCATACGGTTCGCCCAGCTTTGATGCGCCGCACCATGCCACGCAAATCATGCCGATCAATCGCTTGGCCGAAAACTTGCGAGCGAGCACGTGTCATAAATCGCTCAAACAAGGGATTATTATGCGGGCGATAAACCGCATCCGCGGAGAAAAACAGCGAATGCAGCGCACCGCCTAGATCCAACGTTGAGAAGTGCACCCCCACAATGAGCACACCTTTTCCCTGAGCTTGAGCGCGCGCTAAGTTTTCCTGACCATGGTAGGCCACACGGTGACGCAGACTCTCGGCATTACGGCACCAACCCGTAGCGGTCTCTACCAGCCCCATCCCATTGGCAATAAAAATCTCTTTTACCAGCCGGTGCTGCTCATCGGCACTTTTTTCAGGGAAACAGAGTGCAATATTTGTCTCAGTGATATGCCGCCGACGCTTTATGAAACGCCATGCTAACAAACCAATTACTTTCCCAACCCATAGTTTAAGCCGCCAGGGAAGCCAGGCAACAACATGCATTGCGCCTATCGCAAGCCAGGTTGGCCAGTAGCGAGGGTGTGCAAATGACCGCGGATAAGAGGTTTTAGACATACTGATAACCGTTTAAGCGAAGGCCCCATGATAGCGACGCGGCGCTCTTGGCAGCACTCCCGTTAATAAGGTATAGCTGATGGTATCGCAGTAGCGTGCTACCTCATCAATTGGCAACACAGCACCGTCGCTGGCGGCTCCCCACAGCACGACTTCGCTACCGATGGCAGCTCCCAGCACGTCGGTGACATCGACGGTTAGCATATCCATTGAAACCTTGCCAGCAATCGCACAGCGCTGACCATTCACCAACACAGGGGTACCGTCGATGGCGTGGCGATCATAGCCATCGCCATAACCTGCCGCGACGACGGCAATGATAGAGCGCCGCGATGCACGCCAACGGCCACCGTAACCAACGGGTTCGCCTACCTCGAGTTCACGAAGGGCAATAATTTCGGAGCGTAAACTCATCACTGGGCGCAACTGACGGGTGATCTCGTTGGCTTCTTCCAGCGGGTCACTGCCATACAGCATGACACCTGGGCGATTCCAGTCACCGTGGGCGTCCGGCCATGCCAATGTTGCTGGAGAGTTTGCTAAGCAAAGAGGCGCATCAAGCGCTTCCGCCAATGTCGTTAAAGCGGCCATTTGCTGATTAAAGTAGCTTCCCTCACGTGCATCTGCTGTCGCAAAGTGGCTCATCAAATGCAGCGCTGTCACCTGTGGTGCGTTAACCAACCGCTGCCAAACGTCAGGCGCTTCGTCTAGGGAAAAGCCTAAGCGATGCATACCTGAATCAACTTTCATCCACACAGGGATAGGCTGACGGGGTGAAAAAGCTAATAAGGCAGCCACCTGCCACTCACTGTGAACACTGATCCAGAAATTGTACTGGTCAACCAGCGCCAGCTCGTCAGCGGTAAAAATACCTTCAAGCAATACAATGGGTTTTTTAACCCCCCCTTCACGCAGGCTAATCGCTTCTTCTATACACGCGACAGCAAATGCGGGCACATCGGCTTCCAGGGCGCGCGCGCATTCAAGCGCACCATGACCATAAGCATCCGCTTTAATAACGGCTACCGAGCGACTTTGGGGCGCGCAGCGGCACGCTAGCTGATAGTTATGACGCAGCGCGTCTAAATCAATATGGGCCACTAAGGGGCGCATCACGTTTCTCACTTACACAGTCAATAGTTAACGGTTGATCAACCAAAGGGCGTCAGTTCTAAAAGCGTATTCCTAAAAGCACATTCTAAAAACGTACTACAAAAACGCATTATAAAAACAACGCACCGAGCGATTAACTCGGTGCGTTATGGTCTGCGTGACGCAATTGTTTACTGCGATTAACTCTCGAAAATAGCGTTGAGAGAAAGGCCCTGCTTTTCCAAAGAGCGGCGCAGTTTCTTGAGTGCTTCCACCTGAATTTGCCGAACACGCTCGCGGGTTAGACCAATTTCAGCGCCAACTTCCTCTAACGTGGCTGCTTCATGGCCTCGCAAACCAAAGCGGCGCACAACTACCTCACGCTGCTTATCGCTAAGCTCATCCAACCAGTGGTCTACATGTTCGCGCACATCGCCATCAACCAGACATGCTTCCGGCCCTAGCACTTCGTCATCAGTTAACGTGTCGATTAACGGCTTATCGCTTTCGCCCCCCATGGGGTAATCTACTGAAGAGACGCGTTCGTTGAGCCCAAGCATCTTCTTAACCGTTTCTACTGGTTTGTCGAGATGATCGGCGATCTCTTCTGCTGTGGCCTCATGGTCAAGCTTTTGGGTCAGCTCACGCGCTGCACGCAGGTAAATATTTAGCTCTTTAACCACGTGAATCGGCAAACGAATGGTGCGCGTTTGATTCATCAACGCACGCTCAATAGTTTGTCGAATCCACCAAGTGGCATAGGTAGAAAAGCGGAACCCCCGTTCAGGATCAAACTTTTCTACAGCCCGGATTAGCCCAAGGTTCCCCTCTTCAATCAAATCGAGCAGCGTTAGCCCGCGATTAAGATAGCGCCTGGCAATTTTAACAACCAGACGGAGGTTAGACTCGATCATCCTTGACCGTCCAAGCGGGTCGCCTTTACGCGCTAAACGGCCATAGTAGACTTCTTCTTCCGGCGTTAATAACGGCGAGAAACCAATTTCATTGAGATAGATTTGCGTCGCATCCAAGCTTTGAGTCGATTGACGCTCATCGCGGCCCAACGCTTTTTCAAAGGCGTCTTCCTCCGCGGTGACATCATCGGCACTATCCAGCGCTTCTTCAACAGCGTCCAGGTCAACCTCCTGTAAATCCTTCTCCAGCATACTCATGGTAGTATCCCCCGTTATTTCGCCTAACCGCCATTTAGAAAAGTAAAGGGTGGTCGCACTCCCTGTGCACTTGCACCATTATTGTTATATGACGCCCTACTCCAGCTATTCGGGTACCCCAAGCACATCAACTGAAAGGTTCGCTTGGCAATGGTTAACGAGACGGCAGATAGTCCAGCGGATTTTGAGGTTGTCCATCACGACGCACCTCAAAGTGCAATTTGACGCTGTCTGCATCGCTGTCACCCATAGAGGCAATAACTTCTCCCGCTTCAACGACATCATTTTCTTTAACGCTTAAGCTATCATTATGCGCGTAAGCACTTAGATACTGATCGTTGTGTTTAAGTAGTATTAAGTTACCGTAACCCCGTACGCCACTGCCTGCGTAGACCACTATTCCTGGGCCTGCCGCTTTAACAGGTTGCCCCTTTTGGCCTGCGATATCAATCCCGGCGGTAATTGAGCCACCCTGACCAAACTCCCCGGTCACCTGACCAGCCGTTGGCCATTGCCAGTTAACATTATCAACAGGCGTAAACGTGCGTGCGGAGCGGTCAACGCGTGCGGTTTGGCTCGGCTGTGCAGACTCAACTGGCGGCGCTTCCACTGCGGGTTCTGGCTCGGGTGCTGGTGGCGTTGGTTCAGGTTCGGGTTTTGGTTCTGGCTCAGGCTTCGGCTCTGGCTCTCTTGTGGGCTCTGGCTGAGCCACCTCAGGCGTTTCTACCTGGGGGGCGTCGACACTACCCGAACTCGCACTATCAGTCACTTGCTGCGCGGCTTCCACCGACGCTTGCTCAGCACGCTCCGCTCGCTCAGCCGTTAAACGCTGGTTACGCTCAATCGCACTTTCATCGGGTAGCAACCAGTCCAATTGCTGATCGTTGCTTGCCACGGAAGTCGCTTGAGGATTTAGCCCCGTTGCGACAGCGCCCGATGCAGGGCGCTCTGGGGCAGAGGAGCCTGCTGACTGATTAGTTGATGCTACCACCCCTTCCCGCAGCGCAATGGTTTGGCCTGGGTAAATTTGATAAGGCGCATCAATATTATTGATTTGCGCCAGTTGGCGGTAATCAAGATTATGCTGCCATGCGATACCATAAAGGGTATCGCCTGCCTTAACCGTATATTGTGGTGAGTCTGCTACCGCGCGGCGCGCCTCACTCAAATCACGCACTTGTGGGGTGTTTTGCTGCTGATTGGCGCAGCCGCTGACAGCCAACGCCAATACTGACATTATGAAAACCTTACGCATGAAAACCCTACTCCTTTTCAACGTCGCGCGCGTTTCCTATTGATCTATGCCCGGCATAGTGCACTGCGCGACGGTTTAATAACACCACCAATAGTGCGCCAACCACCATTAGTGCCACAACGCCTACCGCTTGTGCAGATGCACCAGACAGTACCGCATAGTCACTAGGCAACAGATAACGATGAGCCAACGGGATCATTTGTCCATCAGGGCCAAGCTGATAACGTAATAGCTCTTTCCACGGCCATAACACGGGTAACGAGCCAACAATAAAGCCTAACAAAAGCTGTAACGTAGAATCATGGTGGCGACGCAGGAGCCACGACAGTAGTCGCGAAAATAGCGCTAAACCAACAACACATCCCATGCCAAAGAGCATGATAATACCGATATCGAAGCTTCGAATAGCCCCTAAAATGGTGCCATAAAGTCCCATAGTAAGCAGTAAGAAACTACCAGACACTCCAGGCAACAGCATGGCGCTAATAGCAATACAGCCAGCTACCATAACTACCAGAGCTTCGTTACCGATAAGTAACACCAGCGGCATCATACCTGGCAGCGACTTAGCCAACAGCAGCCCCCCAACCATGGGTATTAGGTACCAAAACTTCCAACCTCGGCCCGCCTTGGCGACAACAAACCCCGATGCGGCCACCAAACCGAAGAAAAATCCCTCAATCAACAGCGGGTGCGCTTCCATTAGCCAAAGCGCTATATGAGCAACACTGAAAAGACTAACTGCGACGCCAAGCAACAGCGGCACTAAAAAGGTTAAATTCAAGTGCTGAGCAAGCGCTAGCCAGCCGCCACGACGCCATGCGGTAAAGGCACTGGGGCCAAACTGTTTGATGGTATTAATGAATTCCTCATAAATACCGGTAATAAATGCGATCGTCCCGCCTGAAACACCGGGCACCGCATCGGCCGCCCCCATTCCTGCGCCTTTTAAAAACAGCTCTACAAATCGACGCTTCAATCCACCACTCCTTGCAATAGGGGTACAAAGCGCACGGGTTCAAGCCGACGCTTTTCAAAGGCACTACCAATGCGTTTTATTTGGGTGAGCCATTGGCTGCCGTCAGGTTCTTCCAACGGAGCAATCAGCACACCGTCATGGCTAAGCTGCTCCAATAGAACTTCTGGCAGCGTTTGAGCACAAGCGGTTAACAGAATCACGTCAAAGGGCGCTGCTTCTTGCCATCCTTCACCACCATCAGCCACTGCCAGCGTCGCAGGCGCATCAAGCCGCCAAAGCCGCTCTGCGGCGCGCTGATGTAATGCATAAATGCGTTCGACCGAGTAAAGCATTGGCACCAGCCGGGACAGTATTAACGTTTGATAACCCGAGCCGGTTCCCACTTCAAGCACGCGCTTTGGATCAGCTCGCAGCACCAGCTCGGTCATACGGGCAACCGTTAGTGGTTGCGATAGTGTCTGACCAAAACCGATGGGCAGCGCGGTGTCTTCATACGCGCGATGAGCCAGCGCTTCATCAACGAACAAGTGCCTTGGCTCACCCGCCATAATATCGAGCACCCGCGCGTCTTGAATACCTTGCTGCTCAAGCCGCTCTACCATGCGATCCCGGGTGCGCTGAGAGGTCATGCCTCGTCCGCGCAGTTCGCTAGGCGAAAGCTCAGGCAAAAGCATCCAACCAGTCCTGCACGTCGCTGCGCGCGGGATGGCGCGTCAAGTCTGTTTGTAGCGGGGTAATTGATACATAACCCGCCTCGATAGCAGAAAAGTCGGTATCTTCACCATCGTCCGCATTGGCCGCAACGGGTGCTATCCAGAAGCGCGTACGACCACGTGGATCTTTTACTGGAACTGGTTTCTCTGCTGGTCCGCGATAGCCTAAGCGGGTCACTCTGACGCCTTTAATCTCTTCCCACGGAACATCTGGCACGTTGACATTCAAGAGTGTGCGAGGTGGCAGCGATAGCTGATCAGCAGCACCGATCAAACTGGCCGCTACTTTGGCTGCCGTCGTGAAATAGCGTTCACCACACAGCGACATTGCAATGGCGGTCATGCCCAAATTGCGCCCTTCCATGGCAGCCGCCACGGTGCCTGAATAGAGCACATCATCACCAAGATTACTGCCGTGATTAATCCCCGAAATCACCAAGTCAGGACGCTCATCCCAAACCCCGTTGACGCCCAAATAGACACAGTCGGCGGGCGTCCCGTCCACACTGTAAAAGCCGTTATCTAACGCGGTTAAAGAGAGCGGACGGGAGAGTGTCAGCGAGTTACTGGCGCCGCTGCGGTCTCGATCAGGAGCAACCACACGTAAATTCGCATGGGCGACTAGCGCATCATGAAGTGCCCGTAAGCCCGGCGCATGGACACCATCGTCATTGGAAAGCAGCAGTCGCCGCATCAGCGTCTCCTTTATAGATGCCTAGTAAAGATAACCGCACGCGGGGCGCATTAAGCAAAATCTGGATGAGCAATTAACTCACTCACCACCGCCGTCGCAAAACTTCCCCGTGGTAAGGAAAATGAGAGTACCACGGCATTAGGTAATGTCTCGATACTAGGCGAAATTAACCTTGCTCGCAGCGCCCGATGAGAGCGTTTCACACCGCTTTTCACCAACCCCTCGCACAGCATTGGATGACACGCCAACAGCCGTTTTTCGTAGTCTGCCACCTGATATTCGGCAAGTTCCCCGACACCCCACAGGGCACCGGTCGGATGGATATCAAGCGCTGCGGCACGACCGATCAAGTCGTCGTCCACTGAGTCAACGGTAAAGACACTGTGTGTGCCATCCAGCATGAGCATATCGCCCGCTAGAGGCTGGCACCACGAGCCATCCGCTAGGCGCTCACTCAACAGCTCGTTAAACAAGAAACTGCGCGCGGTAGAAAGCATCATTCCCTGGCGGTCATCCCGCTTGCGCCAACCTTTAGCTAAAAGGGCTTCTGCACGCTGTAAATTTCGTCCACCAGGCCCAAAACGCTGGGGACCAAAATAGTTAGGAACACCTTGGTGACAAAGCGCCTGCCAACGATCAAAGAAATGATTTTCCTCAAGCGCCTCACCGCTAAGCCGCAAAGTGAAGTGGTTTGTGCGATGGACACCGCGTTTGAGTTTTCGGGGGTGCCTCGCCTGCGCCAATACCGTAATACCCAATGCCGCTAATGAGGCGCTCAAATCACTTGGTGCCTCGCGGCCAGGCAAATGCACGCTTAACCATTGCCGGGTCACTGCAACACGATCCTTCATCCCGGAGTAGCCCACATCCCGAAGTGTTACACCACAAAGACGGCTGACGCTTTTTACCACATCTAACGTGGTTTGATGTCGCTTTTCAAGACGCAACCACAAATGCTCGCCATGATTTTCAGGCGTAAAATCCAGCTGCTCGTCGACAACAAAATCTTCTGGCTGAGCACGATAATGGCCTGGCCTGGGAGCACCGAACTCGGCATCTAAGCAGCGCTGCCAAGCGGGTAAGTTAAGCATTCAGCGCCTCTTGGTGCTCAATCAGCACCACTGCCTCAGCGGCGATACCTTCACCTCGTCCGGTAAATCCAAGCCGTTCGGTCGTCGTGGCCTTAACATTGACCTGCCCGAGGCTAATACCTAAATCTTCAGCGATGACAGCGCGCATTGTATCAATGTGCGGCGCCATTTTAGGCGCCTGTGCCATTAACGTGGCATCTAGATTAACCACAGAGAAACCCTCTGCGTGAACCAGTTGAACCACGTGACGCAATAAATGGCGGCTATCTGCACCAGCCCACGCTGGATCGGTATCGGGGAAGTGCCGCCCAATATCACCGAGCGCACAGGCACCCAGTAGTGCGTCACTGACAGCATGCAGCAACACATCGCCATCCGAGTGGGCAACAAAACCATGTTCGAAAGGCAGCTTTACGCCACCAATCATCAAATGGTCGCCAACGCCAAATCGGTGCACGTCAAATCCGTGTCCAATTCGCATTAACAACTCCTTTCAGATTCAGAGGATTGGGCGACTTGCGACGCCATGATGGCGGCAGCAAGGGCAAGGTCATCAGGATGGGTGATTTTGAGATTGTCGCGACGCCCACTAATCAGTTTGGGGGCTTGCCCAAGTGCTTCAACAGCCGAGGCCTCATCCGTTACCACACAATGGTTAGCGACAGCGTATTCAAGGGCACGGTGCAAAAGCGCATAGCGAAAACTTTGGGGTGTTAACGCATGCCATAGCCGCTCCCGGGGCTCTGTCACGGCACTTAGCTGTTCGGCATTGGCCCGCTTCATAGTGTCGGCAACCGGCATCGCCAAGAGCGCGCCGCTTGGGTGTTGCTGTGCGGCGTGATAAAGCGTTAGCAAATCAGACGATGTAATGCAGGGGCGCGCGACATCATGCACCATCACCATATCGTTTTCTTGCGCGTTAATAGCGTGCAGCGCATTTAAAACGCTATCCATTCGCTCAGCACCACCCGCCACTCGTTGCCACTGGGAAAAGGGTACCCATTCAGGATTGAACCAACGATCATCACTGTCCAGGCATAGCACAAGATGCGCAGCGGGGAAGGCTCTGTGCAGTCGGCTAAGTGTATGGGCAAGGATAGGCTTTTCACCCAGCGACAGGTACTGCTTAGGCTTATCAGCACCCATTCGCTTGCCTTGCCCTGCTGCGGGTACAATTAGCCACAGCGAATGACTCATTCGTTAGTGTCCTCGCTAGGCAAGCCTGGCTGGGTAACTAGCCCCGCATTGATGCCCACGAGCTCTGCTTCAATCGCCACACCAGGCACCCAAAAGAACTGTTCATCGCTACGCACCATGCCCATGTCGCTACGAGCACGTTCTTCAATCGCATCCAGGCCGGTTTTTAGATCGGTGACTTCAGCCGCTAACCGAGCGTTACGCTCTCGCATCGGCACATTGGCAGCCTCTTGAACGGCAACGCGCTCTTCGACCAGCTGTAAATCTTCCCAGCCACCATTACCTAGCCAGAGCTGGTATTGGAAAAACCCCAATACCGCAAGCAGCGCAACCGTTAGCCATTTATGCATCACCGCATTCCTTTGTTTAGGCCTAAACGAGGCGCATTATGCCATTAAGGGCTATTTCCAGCGAGTCACGCCTTACCTAAATGGTGTTTCATTTAAACGGTAATGCGTCGTTCGCCGCCTCACGATAGGCGCTGATATGGGCACCCTCTTCGTGGCAAAACTGGGCGACACCAGCCGCTAAACCAGGGTGAACAAGATAGTGCAACGAACGCACCCGCTCGGGAGCAAAACCGCGCACCAGCTTATGCTCCCCCTGGGTGCCGGGGTCAAACAAAGAGAGCCCTTTTTCCAGACAAAATTCAATGCCTTGGTAGTAGCAGACTTCGAAATGAAGACAGTCAGCAACCACCTCGCTCCCCCAATAACGGCCATACAATGTGTTCTCGCCACGAAAATAGAGGGCGGCGGCGACGGGCTGGTCATTCAACAGCGCCTGAACCAAAACAAGCGCCTCAGGCATCGCATGGCGCAAATGCTCAAAAAACGCGTCATTTAAGTAAGGAGGACGTCCCCGCTCATGATACGTGATCGTGTAACAGCGGAAAAAGTGGGCCATTGCTTCCTGAGAAATGGCCTCGCCCTCTAAACACCGTAACGTAAAGCCTTGCTCGGCGACCAAACGACGCTCACGCTTAATCATTTTGCGGCGTTTTGACGTAAGGCTAGCTAGAAAACCATTAAAATCACCAAATCCGCGATCCCGCCACTGGAACTGAACGCCTTCTCGAGCAATTAGCTCGGGAAACTGGCGCTGCCAAGCATCCACTTCATCATCCTGCGCAAACAGGAGGTGCCAACTCGATAGCGCTTGCTCTTCGCAATGGGCTTGCCATGTCGTTGCTAATAACCCGCGTACATCATCGCCGTTGGCGTCATCGGCGATTAAAGTACGCGTACCTGGAACCGGGGTGAACGGAATGGCACTTAATGCCTTAGGGTAATAATGGCCGCCTGCACGCTCCAGCGCATCGGCCCACCCCCAATCAAACACATACTCACCGTAGGAGTGGTGTTTGCGATACATGGGCAATGCGCCCACTAAGCGGCTATCTTGCCATACGCAGAGGTGGCAAGGCTCCCATCCGGTAGCCTCGCAGACAGAGCCACTGCTCTCTAACGCATGCAAGAACGCATGTCGCAGGAAAGGCTGCTCGTTACTGACTAGTGCGTCCCATTGGGCGGCGTCTACGGCGTCGATAGTGGGTAGCATAATGCATGACAGTGAGCGCGAAAGCATGATGCCTCCCGTGGCATATCGGTAAAATAGTGAATGAGTGACCTTACCACCAACTAGGCTGTCAGTGCCTTTGTTGAAGCTGTCATTTCTGTTCGGAGTGCGGTATTCAAGTAGCAGTGACAACCGTCTATTGTTATTAAGAATTGACCCAGGAGCCGCCATGAAACGTGATTTAACGCGCCTGTTGCACGCTCAGCGTCATGCGGCTGGCCAAGCGCCCTTCCCCTCACTAAGTACACGACGAGAGCGTTTAGCCCGCCTTGCACGAATGACCAAGCATCACCAGCGGGACATTATCCACGCCATTCAAACTGACTTCGGCAAACGCAGCGGGACAGAAATACGCCTAGCGGAAATTAGCGCGGTGCTGCAAGCCACTCGTCATACTCGGCGACACCTCTGGCACTGGATGCGTCCATACGCTGCCAACATGCCGTGGCGCTTGTGGCCCGCCCGCGCCCGCATTGCTCCTCAGCCACTTGGCGTGGTCGGCGTTATGTCGCCTTGGAACTACCCGTGGAGCTTAGCACTGATGCCTGCTATCGATGCTTTCGCAGCGGGCAATAGCGTCATGATTAAGCCAAGTGAATATGCCCCTAATACCAGCGCCCTTCTGGCCAAGCTGGTACCGCAGTACTTTACCGATGAAGAACTGTGCGTTGTGGAAGGCGGCCCCGAGATAGCAAAAGCGTTTAGCGCACTACCCTTTGATCACTTGGTTTTCACCGGCTCCACGCAGGTGGGCCGCCAAGTCGCGCTTGCCGCTGCCGAGCAGTTAACCCCAGTGACGCTTGAACTGGGTGGTAAATCACCCGCCATCGTGGCGAGTGACGCGAACCTAGATCGTGCCGCCGCATCAATTATTTTCGGCAAGGGGATGAACGCTGGTCAGACCTGCATTGCACCAGATTATGTACTGGTGGAAAGCCGCCACCTGGAAGCACTTATCCAGGCACTTAGCCGAGCTATCGAACAGCAGCGCCCAAGTGATAAAGAGTCCACTGGCTTTGTCAGCCCGAACCACCAGCAACGCAGTGAACGGCTGATAGCGCAAGCAAGAGATCACGGCTGTCGAATCATTGATGTCGGGCATCATGCACCAGCACTCGTTATCGATCCAACCCAAAACCTCGAGCTGATGCGTGAGGAAATTTTTGGCCGTGCGTTACCGCTTATCAGCGTTAAAAGCATCGACGACGCGATTGCCTTTGTTAATGCCCGGCCTCACCCATTGGCACTCTATGCCTTCACTGACAATAAATCGCTGCAAACAACCTTGCGTCACGCCACTCGCTCTGGCGCGCTGGTATTTAACGAAACACTGCTCCATCACGCAGTTCCATCGTTGCCCTTTGGTGGCGTTGGGGAAAGCGGTACGGGGGCTTATCACGGTCGCCACGGTTTTGAACGATTCAGTCATTTACGGGGCATTTTTTATCAATCAAAGCGAGCCACAAGTTCACTGATAAGGCCGCCCTATAAACGCTGGCTATTAAAATTACTGAGGATTGGCTAAAGCTTATCAATTAATACCCGATAATTATTACTATTCGCCAATTAATTATCTAGTTGAGCGCACTTTTTTGAACGAACTATTTTTTTGGACGCACAATGCAAGCCGCAGATTTTCCTGAGAATGAATACCAGCGCTTGGCGGCATTGCATGCTCTCCAGGTACTTGATACACCCGCTGATAAAGCGTTTGACCGAATCACTCAGCTTGCTTGCGACCTCTTTGACTTACCTATTGCGCTAGTTTCTCTCGTTGATGCTGAACGACAGTGGTTTAAATCCCACCAAGGACTGGCTGCCAGTGAAACCTGCCGAGACCTATCGTTTTGTGCCCACGCGGTGGCGCTTAACGACATTCTGGTCATCGAAGATACACTTGAAGATCTGCGCTTTGCGGACAACCCTCTGGTCACGGGGTCGCCGCACATTCGCTTTTATGCCGGGCAGCCACTTCAGCTGGCCGATGACCTGCCCGTGGGTACGCTGTGTTTAATTGATCGTCAGCCGCGCTCGTTTAGCCAGCGTGACCGAGCCATCCTAAAAAGCTTAGCGGGGCAAGTAGAAGAGCTGCTTCGCCAACATCAAATACGTAGAGCCTTGGCTCAAACCACGCGTCGCTACGAGGCACTGTTTAACGAAAGTGCCACTGGCATCGTTCGTATTGACCGCTCTGGTAGCGTGTTGAGCATCAACCCCTTTGCGCTAACAATGCTGGGCTACCAACAACATGAAGTGGTCGGTAACAATGTGGCGATGTTTACGCCTGAAACGATCAGTGCCCACCATGACAGCTTTCTTGCCAATTTTTTGGCGGGCAGCGAACCCAAGGTTATCGGCCGAGGCCGAGAAGTAGAGGCGCTCCATAAAGACGGTCATTTGATACCCGTCCACCTTGCTGTCAACGCCATCCATAATGAGCAAGGAGATGTTGCTGAGTTTTTGGGCATTTTGACCAATTTAACCGAGGTTTATAACGCCACCCAGCGAATTCATAAAGAGCAAAGCCTGCTTAAAGTGCTCCACCAAGGCATCACGGACTATCAGGCACTAATGTCGGTTGAGCAGCTGTGGACGTTTTTAATGGAAGCGCTGCGAGAGCTCACCGACAGTGATTACGCCCTTATTGGAGAAGTGCTGCCAACCGACACCACCAATGCACTCAAAATACACGCTATCACCGACCTCTCATGGAGCCATGAGTCCAGGCATCTGATGGAACGTCTACGCAGCGGTGATATGACGCTTACCAACCCTAATTCACTTTTAGGGCGCGTCTTTGCCCATGGCGATGTCATTATGACTAACGACATTTATCGCCATACTAAGCGTGGTGGTTTCCCACCAGGTCACCCACGTTTAGATAACTATTTAGGCGTGCCGATTTTCAGCGGTGACAGCCTTATTGGTATGTTTGCCATCGCGAACAGTAAACAGCCATTAAACCAGACCCTTTTAGACTGGCTTCAGCCTTTTACTGACACCTGTGCGCTGCTCATTAACCTCTATCGCCAAATGGCCGAGCGCGAACAAGTCACCTGCGATTTGGCAACCGCTCGGGATCAAGCAGAACAAGCCAACAAGGCGAAAAGTGAGTTTCTCTCTTCAATGAGCCACGAGTTGCGCACGCCGCTTAATGCGATTATCGGCTTTGCTCAGCTGCTGGCAAAAGGCCGACGTGATCCACTGAGTGAAAAGCAGCAGCGCCAGGTGGGGCAAATCGAGAAAAGCGGTCAACACCTGTTAAGCCTGATTAATGAAGTGCTGGATTTAGCAAAAATCGAAGCGGGCTACATGACGCTTTCATTAGAGCCTATGCTAATCGAAAACGTATTAGACGATGCCTGCACAACGCTGGAAGCCAACATTGGAGCGGCCAATATCACCCTAACGCGTGATTCATTATCGCCAGCCTGCATGGTGATGGCAGATTACACGCGGGTAAAACAAATACTGCTCAATTTGCTTTCTAATGCGATTAAATACAATCGAGAAAACGGCACAATCCACGTAAATATTGAGCCGATGGGTAACGAACTAAAAGTGAGCGTTATCGACTCTGGGCATGGCATTGCGCCAGAACGCCAGCAAGAGCTTTTTGAACCGTTTAACCGCTTGGATGCAGAGCACGGCCCGATCGAAGGAACAGGTATTGGCTTAGCCATTACGCGTGAACTGGTAGAACGAATGAAGGGGCAACTCGGTGTTGATAGCCAGCCGAGCAAAGGTTCTACCTTTTGGTTTACGCTACCCATTACCGAGCACCTTGGCGAGCACGAACCACCGCCGCTGAGCAGTACCATTGACACCTCCGGAGATTCTCAGCGCGCATTTAGTCTGCTTTATATTGAAGATAATCCTGCTAACCAGCGGCTTATGGAAGATATCATTGACGATTTTTCTGCTGTACAGCTGCGCGTCGTGGCGAGCGCAGAACTCGGCTTGGAAATCATGCGCCACTCGCTGCCTGATCTCGTCTTAATGGATATCCATCTACCCGGAATGAATGGCTTTCAAGCGCTCGACATTATGCAGAACGACCCAATGCTAAAGCAGATCGATGTCATTGCGCTGTCTGCCAATGCGATGGAACGTGACTTACATTATGGACTGGCGGCAGGGTTTGCGGACTATCTTACAAAACCTATTGATATCGATAAATTGACCGCATCACTTAATCGATTTATCACTATTGCACCAAGGACGGCGCCATGAGCCTGACCCATAAACACCTCCTCGTGGTGGATGACAACAGCATCAACGTAGAGCTGTTATTAGACCTGCTGGACGACCATGGCTTTGAAAATGCGCATGGCCTAAGCGACCCGCGCCAAGTACTGGCGCATTGCAAGCAAACGTTGCCAGACCTGATACTGCTTGATATTCGCATGCCTTACATGGATGGGTACGCGGTTATCAACCAGTTGCAAACACAGTTTGGTCATCACACCCCACCGATCATCATACTCACCGCACAGATTGATGATGAAACACGTCACCGTTCGCTTAGCATGGGCGTACGTGACTTCGTCACGAAACCGTTCAAACATGATGAGGTGTTACAGCGCATCCGTAATACGTTAAGCGTTGAGCACCGCTACCAAGTCCGCAATCAACAGGCAGACACGCTCGAGCGCATGGTGGCAAAGCGCACCAAAGAGTTAGATCGCCAGTCTCGTACCGACCCCATCACCCAATTGGCGAATCGCCGCGCACTCACTCAAATGCTTCGTGAAGCAGCATTGCGAGGCACGGGAACAGGGCTTCTCTTCATTGCCCTGGATCACTTAGACGACGTCATTAAGCTGCATGGCTATGGCGTCGCTGATAAATTGATGGTTCATATCAGCCGTCAGCTTTCGGCTAAACTCAGTCAGCAATGCCAAATAGGTTTGTGGGGAGGTAGCGAGATACTGGTCATTACCGCTCACGCCGATCTCGAAGCGTTACGGCACTCCGCTGCGCAGCTATTGAGTTGTTTCGATCAAGACCAGGCACTGGGTGACCTGCTACTGCCCCTGAATGCGCGTATTGGCATTAGCTGGGCGAATGCCCATTTCGAAATTGAACGCCTTGTGCATATGGCTGCCTTGGCGTTGCCGCAAAACGGCACGCTGCGCGTTCAATGCTACAACGAAACCTTAGAAGCGCAACAACGCCAACGACTGAACCTTCAGCAAGCTATCCGCGGCGCGACCGAGCGCGGAGAGATGTCCCTGGCATTTCAACCTAAAGTGTCTCTGGCAACACAGCGTGTCATCGGGGCTGAAGCTCTTTTACGCTGGCACCATCCTGAATTAGGCCATATTTCCCCTGGGGACTTTATTCCCCTCGCAGAAGCAAGTGGTGATATCCTCTCTATTGGTGAGTGGGTGCTTGAAAAAGCAATGCAGCATATTGTCGAATGGCGACTAAAAGGCTTGTTGGATGATCACTTCCACATTGCGGTAAACGTTGCAGCCCGCCAGTTGGCGCGCAAAGACTTTGCTCAAACGCTGCTTTCCAAGCTGGCTGAGTACGAGATCCCTGCACGTTTTTTCGCGTTGGAAGTTACCGAGTCAGGCTTATTAAGCGATATGCACAACGCACGCACGCAACTGGCTCAACTTGCTGAGGTGAACATTGCCGTCGCGATTGACGATTTTGGCACTGGGCACTCTTCGCTTGCTTATGTTAAAACGCTGCCTTTCTCCACCCTGAAAATAGATCGTGCCTTCGTTATGGATCTAGAGCACGACGCGGTAGATCGTCATTTAGCTCTTACGATTACCCAGCTTGCCCATGCCGTTGGGTGCGACGTAGTGGCAGAAGGTATTGAAACACTTGCCCAGGCGGACTACTTACGTTCTATTGGCTGTGAAGCGGCGCAGGGGTATTACTATGCCCGTCCGCTAACCGCCGACGCTTTTTTTACGTGGTGCAACGAATGGGCACCCAACGCTCAAAAAAATATTGCCATGGAGTCTGTTGATGGCGCATGACCTGCTTGACCGCTTACGCGAACGCTTAGAAGAACTAAACCGCTCAGAACGCAAAGTTGCCAATGTCATCCTGGAGGATCCAGCGGTAGCCACCAGTCTGAGCATTGCAAGTCTTGCTCAAGCGGCCAGCGTCAGTGAGCCTACGGTCAATCGGTTCTGCCGTAACTTCGGTGCCAAAGGCTACCCGGATTTTAAAATCAAACTTGCTCAAAGCTTGGCGGGCGGCACGCCCTATGTCACGCGGGCTGTCGAGCCGGGCGATAGCGCTTCGCAATACACCCAGAAAATCTTTGGCGCGACGATTGCCGCCTTAGATGAAGCACAGCGGGAAGTTGATATGGCCGCTGTGGAGCGCATGGTTGATTATCTCACCCAGGCGAAACAGATCCATTTCTTTGGCTTAGGCGCCTCAGGTGCCGTCGCCCAGGACGCCCAGCACAAGTTTTTCCGTTTCAACTTGCCCGTCATGGCCTATGTGGATGTGCTGATGCAGCGTATGGTGGCCGCCGCCTGTCATACGGGAGATGTGGTGGTGATTATCTCGTACACAGGCCGCACCAGAGAATTGGTCGATATCGCACGCGTTGCTCGCGAAGCAGGCGCCGTGGTGTTGGGTATTACCGCTCCGAATTCCCCGCTTTCGTTGGAATGTACCGCGACTCTCGAAGTGGCCACCCCCGAGGACACCGACCACTATATGCCCATGACCTCGCGGATGATTCAATTAACGCTGATTGATGCCCTAGCCACTGGGGTTACCCTGAGGCGCGGCGAAGACTTCTTACCGCACCTAAAGAAAATCAAAGATAGCCTGCGCGATACCCGCTTTCCCGTGGAAAAGGCAGGTAAGTAATCAACATATGACTTAGCTGCTGACGGCAGTGGTAACCGTAATTTCTACTTTTAACTCATCAGCAGGCAGCGGCGCGCATACACAGGTGCGTGCCGGTGCATAGCCTTCAGGTACCCACGCATCCCACACTTCATTCATGGCGGCAAAATCATTGCCGTCTTTGAGATAAATCGTCGCGCTCAATAACTGTTCGCGGCTAGAACCAATCTCTTTTAACAGCGCATCAACCCGCGCCAGCATACTTTCGGTTTGCGCTTTAATGCCTTCATGGCGGGCCTCGGGGCCAGTTACCTGGCCACACAAATAGGCCACGCCTTGATGAATAACGGCACGGCTCATACGGGCTTTTGTATCATGACGCTGAATTGTCACGGTTCAATCTCCTAAGTAAGACAAAAAAAGCAGTGTAAACCGCCATTGACTCGTTGCCTATGCCTTCTTAATCAAGCGTTCTCCGTGGGCACAGGGCGATGCTCGAAAACTCGCCGCAAAACAAAGCTGGTGTGGGCGCCAGTAACCCCTTCAATACGGTTGATTACGTGCAGCAAAAGGTGCTGATAGTCGTCCATATCACGTACCAGTATCTTGAGCTGAAAATCCGCCGCTTGGCCGGTGATAATCAAACACTCAATCACGTTAGGAATTTTACGAATATGGCGTTCGAAGTTATCAAACCGCTCAGGGGTATGTTGATCCATGGAAATATGCAGCAGCACCATCAGTTGATAGCCTAACTGTCGTGCATCAACATCGGCCCGGTATTGAGTAATTAACCCGTGCTCTTCTAGCGCACGCACTCGGCGCAAGCAGGGGGATGGGGAAAGCCCTATACGCTCGGCTAACTCCTGATTACTAATCCGTCCCTCCTGCTGTAACACATTCAGAATATGGCGATCAAAACGATCAAGCTCAAGCGGCACGACTGGCATAACAAGCAGCTCCTACCAATAAAAACAAAATAATCGATATTTACTGCCAATTATTAGCGATATAACCACACTTTCGCAATAACCTTTCGCCTAACTTCAAGTAAACTGTATTGACTGTCACAAGCAGCCCCTACACGGTGCCTTACCCAGGCACCTGTTAACGCGGCTTACGCCACAAGCGGCCGCCCAAATAATTCACCGCCCTCAGGAAACTCACCATGTCTGCTTTTAATCATCGCAAATACCGCCCTGCTCCGCGTGTTCCCGCATTCAACCGCCAATGGCCTGACCGCGACCTAACTCAAGCGCCCATTTGGCTAAGTGAAGACCTACGCGATGGCAATCAGGCGCTATTAGAGCCGATGACGGTGGAGCAAAAGCAGCGCTTTTGGCACCAAATTATTAAAGTAGGCATTAAAGAAGTGATGGTGGGCTTTCCCTCGGCTAGCCAACCAGACTACGACTTTGTCCGCTGGCTAATTGAAGAAGACCAAATTCCAGACGATGTCACTATTGCGGTACTCGTTCAGTGCCGTGAACACTTAATCGAGAAAACCTTTGCATCGCTGGTGGGCGTCAAGCGCGCCATTATTCACCTTTATAACTCCACCTCTACCATCCAGCGCGAGCGGGTGTTTGAGATGGACCGTGACGGCATTACCGATATTGCTGTGCAAGGCGCTACCTGGGTGAAGACCTATGCTGCCCAGCACCCAGATGCTGATTGGCGTTTCCAATATTCACCGGAAAGCTTTTCTAGCACTGAAATCGATTTTTCACTGGCCATCTGCGAGGCCGTGATGGATGTTTGGCAGCCAACACCAGACAACAAATGCATCCTCAACTTGCCCACCACGGTAGAAGTTGCGGGGCCGCACCATCATGCTGACCAGATTGAATACTTTTGCCAGCACATTAGCCGTCGCGACAGCGTGATTATATCGGTACACACCCACAACGACCGCGGTGGCGCCGTTGCTTCAGCGGAGTTGGCATTGTTAGCGGGAGCCGACCGTGTCGAAGGCACGCTACTGGGTAACGGCGAGCGTACCGGCAATATGGATATTGTTACCCTGGCGATGAACCTATACAGCCAGGGTATTGATCCGAAGCTGGATCTTTCCAACCCGGACGAGATCGTTCAGGTGGTGCATGAGTGTACCGGTATCACTATGCACCCGCGCCACCCCTGGGTCGGCGAGATGGTGTATACCGCGTTTTCTGGCAGCCACCAGGATGCTATTCGTAAATCACTCAAGCATCAAAAGCCCGACGAGCCGTGGCAAGTGGCCTACTTACCCATTGACCCACATGATATTGGCCGCGACTACCAAGCCGTTATCCGGGTGAATAGCCAGTCTGGCAAAGGCGGCATGGCCTTTTTGTTGGAGCGAGACTACGGCATTAATTTACCGCGTTGGATGATGCTGGCACTTGCTCCTTACGTACAACAAGAGAGCGAGCGCCGTAACGGCGAGCTTTCCAGTGAAATTATTCGCCAAGTAATGTTTGATAATTTCACTCAGAATGCGCCACTGGCATTGGCCGATTACCGGCTATCTAAAGGGCAGTACGAGGGAATAGAAATAACCCTTTGGCAAGGCTCTGAAACACTGCGCCTGTCAGGTACCGGCAACGGCGCCATGTCATCCTTCACTGATGCTTGGAAGAAGCATTCGGGCAGCAACGTCGCAATTATTGACTACAGCGAGCATTCACTTGGCGGTGACAGTGAAGCCAACGCGATTGCCTTTGTGCAGCTGAATATTGATGGGCAACGACTTTGTGCCGTGGCCGAAGATAGTGACACCGTTAGCGCATCGCTGAAGGCGCTGCTGTCAGGCATTAATATGGCGCAGGCCACCAAGCAGCATCAGCAGGAAGCCACTGCTATTGAGGTCTAAGCGCTCACTCAGCACACTCGATACATTTCAGCACTAACGGGTCCCAGGTGAGGCGTTTGGCACCAATCCATTCGCCACACTCAATGCATTCGCCAAAGTTCTGCTGTTCAATACGCTGCAAGGCGCCGCTAATACGCTTAAGCGACATTTGGCGGCGCTGCTCTTCTGCCTTTGCCATTGCTTGGCCCTGCAGCGCATCCATACGTGACAGACGCCCCACCGACGTTTGGTCAAGCACCACCGTCTCTCTTGAAGACGCGCTTTCAATGCTTTCTTTTCGCAAAGAAACCTCTAGCGCCAACAGCTTTTGGCGTATCGCGGCGATGTCTACCTCAGGGTGATTCATCTGCCTCTCCTAATGACTTCAGCGCAGAATTAGCACCGGCAAATGGGCATTGCGTAACATGGCGGTCGTCGTGCTGCCAACCAGCAAGTGACGAATACGCGAATGGCCATAGGCACCCATGACCAACAAATCGATGCCGTGCTCTTGCTTGTAAGCGCGCAACGTTTCTTCCACTTCACCAGCGCGTATTGCTCCTTCAGCGTGGTGGCCAGCAGACTCAAGAACATCGATTGCCCACTCAAGCTGTGATCGGTTTTCTGCCGTCTCAGCGCCCACGATCACGACATGGCAGGCAGCACCTTCAAAGAGCGGGCTTTTGGCCAGCATCTCAACGCCTTTGCGGGCCGTTTTGCTTCCATCAAACGCCATCATCACGTTTTTAGGTTGCGTAAACTGCTTAGGCACCATCAATAGAGGGCGATGCATCTCGCGCACGACGCGTTCAAGATTGGAGCCTAGATGGCCGCTAGCTTGATGCGCGGTTTCGCCACGCTTGCCTAACACCAGTAAGCGCATCTCTTTTTCGTTTTCAACCAAGGTTTCTACCAGCGTACCGTTACGCTGAAGGCAGAGTGGATCCGTAATACCGGCTTTCATTGCGCGTACTTTTGCCGCATCGAGCATATAACGCCCCTGCTCACGGGCAACTTTCGCGCGCTGTTCTTCAATATCAGATAGCTTTTCTAGCAAATGCTCTCGAGTCCCTAAGCCTAAATTCCCGGTTAGATCAGGCTCTGTCACCTGAGAGTGGTTATCCAGGGTATGAATAAAGCTTAATGGCGCATCAAGTGCCTTGGCGGCCCAGACAGCATAATCACAGATACTTTCCGAATACTGAGATCCATCAATAGCGGCGAACACGCGATCAGACATAAAAGCGACTCCTTGAGCGGGTGCGTTAAGATTTTTATTATTCTCACTCTTTTTTACACGAACTTATTGACCAGCGACACCTTAACGCGTTCTTTCCGTTCATCCCTATCGTTATAGGGTGGGTGGTACACTTAGCGGCCTATTAACGCGTTCAGTTAAAGGAGTCACGATGGGGCATGGTATCGCGAGCATGCTACTGGTAGCACTTGGCGGCGCGTTGGGCGGCATGAGTCGCTATGCCGTGTCTAACCTTATGGCCCACCTGCTGGGCAAAACCTTCCCATGGGGCACCTTACTGGTGAATGCCAGCGGTGCGTTTATAGCGGGCGGGCTACTCGGATACTACGGCGTGCCAACCACACAGCCGCTGTGGCTATTTGCTATTGCAGGCCTGTTAGGTGGCTACACCACTGTTTCTTCATTTAGCTTACAAACTATTGAGCTATGGCAAAGCGGCCAAGCGCTGCGTGCCGCCTTAAATATTGCCGCTACTTTACTGCTGGGCATGGTGATGGTCACGCTCGGTTGGCTATTGGCTATGGGGTTGCTGCTATGAGCTGGCAAGCTTACCTAGCCGTCGGGATTGGCAGCGGGATTGGCAGTGCACTTCGCTACGGGGTATCTCTCGTGTCTTTGGCAGCGTTTGGCGGCTATTTCCCCTGGGGCACGCTATTAGTTAACGTGCTGGGCTCTGGGGTCATCGGTTGGGTTGCCGCTACCGCCTCGCGTTTTCCTAACGCCAAGCTGGCGCACTGGCAGCCGCTGTTAGTCGCCGGCTTTTGTGGCGGCTTTACCACGTTTTCACTTTTTAGCCTGGAAACCTTGCACCTTATTCAGCAAGGACTCTCTGGGCTAGCGCTGCTTTATATATTCGTCAGCCTACCGCTTTGGTTACTGGCGGCCTGGCTAGGAGAACGTATAGCGCTTTCTCGTCTATAACCGTAGGTATTTTATGCGCGAGCAGTTAGAGCGGCAGCAGTCCTGGGTTTACCTGGGGTTTATCTGCCTAGGGCTTATGCTGGGCCTAATAGCCCCCATACTCGTGTCATCGTTTGAACAGCTGCTATGGCCGCTGCTCGGTGTTCTGCTCTACGCCACCTTTACTCAAATACCGCTATTAGATATCAAGCAAAGCGTTGCCGATACACGCTTTATGGCAGCGCTGCTGATGGGCAACTTTATAATCATCCCTGCGCTACTCGGGGTGTTGGTGCTAGGTCTTTTAGTACTGGGGCTGCCACTTCCCCCACCGGTGATAGCTGGGGTTTTGCTAGTGCTGCTGGTGCCTTGCACCGATTGGTTTATTACCTTCACGCACTTAGGCAAAGGCGATGCCGCCCGCGCTGTCGCGGCAACGCCGCTACTGCTGGTCATCCAAATGGTCGCGTTGCCCGTTTATCTTTGGCTATTTTTAGGCGGCGAGTGGTTTCAGCTAACTTTTTCTACCGACTTTCTCAGCGCCTTTGCTGGCTTAATTATGCTGCCCTTGGGATTGGCATGGCTGACGAAATTAGCGGCCCAGCGCTATCACGCCATTGAGCACGTCACTGAACAGCTTGGTTACTTGCCAGTGCCGCTGCTGGCATTGGTAGTATTGGTCATTGCGGCAACACAGGTTAATAGCGTGCTAGCGCTTACCCATGTATTGGTACAGGTAGTGTTTATTTTTGTGGGCTATTTAGTAGTGGCGGCATTTATAGGTAAAGTGCTGGGCAGGCTATTTAAGCTTCCCGCCACTAGCGCCCGAACACTTGCCTTTAGTTTTAGTACGCGCAATTCGTTTGTCATGTTGCCTATTGCGCTTACTCTGCCCAATGGATGGCAAGCTGCAGCAGTTGTTATTGTTTTTCAATCGCTAGTGGAGCTATTTGGCATGGTAGTGTTGATACGCTGGGTACCCGGCAAGCTAATTCCAAGCCACCTATAAAAAAACGCCGGCCCCTTAGCGTGGTGACCGGCGTTAAAGCGTGCGTATTGTTTAACGCAATATCAGCACCGGTATTCGGCTACCGCGTAACATCGCCGTTGTAGTACTACCAACCAGCAAGTGGCGAATACGCGAGTGGCCATAGGCGCCCATCACTAGAAGGTCGATAGCATGCTCCTTCTCGTACGCTTGCAAGGTGTCGTCTACCTCACCGGAGCGGATGGCGCCTTCGGCTTGGTGGCCAGCGTCGCGTAGCGTAGTCAGCGCCCACTCAAGTTCGCTGCGGTGCTCTGCAGTTTCAGCACCCACAATCAGCACATGGCATTCGGCACCTGCAAATAACGGCGAGCGCGCCAGCATCTCCACCCCTTTCCGGGCAGTTTTGCTACCGTCAAACGCAATCAGTACCTTTTCAGGTTGCTTAAAGGCTTTAGGCACCATGAGAATTGGGCGGTGCATTTCACGCACCACACGCTCAAGGTTAGAACCTAGGTGGCCGCTGGCATGGTGAGCCGTTTCGCCACGCTTGCCTACCACCAATAAACGAATGTCTTTCTCTAGCTCTACCAAGGTTTCGACCAGCGTGCCGTTAAGCTGGCGAACAATGGGATCAACGACCCCATCTTCCACTGCCCGTGCCTTAGCAGCTTCCAACATGAGCTTGCCTTGCTCACGGTTCACCTTGGCGCGCTGCTCATCAAGCTCGGAAAGCTCTTTCATCAAGCGCTCGCGGGCACCAAACCTTAGGTTACCTGACAAATTTTGTTCTTCTGGTACAACAGAATGATTATCCACCACATGCACAAAGCTAAGCGGGGCATTTAATGCCAAGCTTGCCCAGGCGGCGTAGTCACAGACGCTTTCTGCATATTGGGAGCCGTCAATCGCGGCGAGTACATGTTCAGTCATATCGCTCTCCTTGCGGTAGTTAGTGGCCGCCCATCAGCTTTTCAACCGCTTCAGGATCGTTGTGTACCGCGTAACGATCTACCACGGTGGCACTGGCTTCACTCAAGCCCACTAGTTCGACCTCGGTACCTTCACGGCGGAACTTAATCACCACGCGGTCCAGGGCCTGAACAGCGGTAATATCCCAGAAGTGGGCACGGGAAAGGTTGATGGTGACCTTATCGATGCTCTCTTTAAAATCGAAGGCGGCAATAAAACGCTCAGAAGAGGCAAAGAACACTTGGCCAACCACTTGGTATTCACGCTCTTTACCGGGCTCTACTTCTTTCGAGCCGATATACATGATGTTGCCGACTTTGTTAGCAAAGAACATCGCCGCCAACAGCACACCAACAAACACGCCAATAGCCAAGTTGTGTGTGCCTACTGTTACGACAACGGTAGCTACCATCACAACGTTGGTGCTCATCGGGTGTTTTTTCAGATCGCGAATCGATTCCCAACTGAAGGTACCAATCGACACCATGATCATGACTGCCACCAACGCTGCCATGGGAATCTGCGAGACCCAATCAGCAAGGAAGACCACCATCATTAATAGCGCAATACCAGCGATTAACGTTGAAGTACGGCGACGGCCACCCGATTTAATGTTGATCACTGATTGGCCAATCATCGCACACCCCGCCATACCACCGATCAAACCAGCACCGATATTAGCGATACCTTGACCTTTACACTCGCGGTTTTTATCACTTTTGGTGTCGGTTAAATCGTCAATAATGGTGGCTGTCATCATGGATTCCAGCAGTCCCACCACGGCCAACATTAGCGAGTAGGGCAATACGATCATTAATGTTTCGAAATTCAGCGGCACATCAGGCCACAAAAACATTGGCAAGCTATCCGGCAGTTCACCCATGTCACCTACACTGCGAATTTCCATGCCAGTCACCATGTAAACAACAGTGAGGACGACAATACATACCAACGGCGATGGAATGGCTTTGCCAACCACAGGCACATAGGGAAAACCGTAAATGATGGCTAAGCCTGCAATCGTCATGACATATACATGCCAAGTAACGCCGGTTAACTCAGGCAATTGGGCCATAAAGATAAGAATTGCTAGCGCGTTTACAAACCCGGTAACCACCGAACGAGACACAAAACGCATTAGCTCAGCAAGCTTTAAGTAGCCTGCAATAATCTGTAGTACACCAGTAAGCAGCGTGGCCGCCAACAGGTACTCCAAACCGTGCTCTTTTACCAGCGTAATCATCAACAACGCCATGGCACCGGTTGCAGCAGAGATCATACCCGAGCGCCCACCAGTGAAGGCAATGATGACGCAGATCGCAAAGGAAGCATAAAGGCCCACTTTGGGGTCTACGCCCGCAATAATTGAGAATGCAATGGCTTCAGGAATCAGCGCAAGCGCAACGACAATCCCCGCAAGGGTGTCGCCCTTGAGGTTAGAAAGCCAAGATTGTTTAAACTTTTCGTACATGCGAAGGGTCCATGGTTAAGGTTTGAAGATTGGCCAAAAGCGGGCAGACAACGCCACCAAGCATTGGCACGCTGAGGATGTACCACTTTTTATTGTGAAGATAAGCTGGCGTTTGATACTGAGACGACCACGCACTACATGATATGAGCGCGGCTAAATTTAAGTACCAGAAAGCAATGACAGCGCGATGAATGCGCAGCCATTGCCTTAAGAAAGGCAGGGAGCTAGGGCGGAGTCATCAGCCCAGAATAGATGTGAGTAAATGCGGTCATTAGTAATATTCTGTACGGTTGCAAATAAGCAAGGTGCGACAAAGCGCAATATTCTAACAGCATCATAGCCGCATTGCATCTCACGCCACTCTCGTAGTCCTCACTGAGACACACAAACACGCCCTCACCTCTACTTAGGCAGGGTGACCTCGCGCCTGATTGTGGCGTACCATTGCGCCACCAAAAACGATGACAGTTGCCAACGTTTTATGTTGAAGCGGCACACACATTCACGTGCCGAATATGCCCGCCAAAGAGGAGAAAGAGATGATGAGCCAGTCAATTGCGGTGATTAAAGGCGACGGTATCGGCCCCGAAATTATGGATGCAACCCTGCGCGTGCTTGATGCGCTGGAGTGTGGTCTGAATTATGAGTTTATCGATGCTGGCCTGGCGGCGCTCGAAAAACACGGCACGCTAATTCCTCAGGAATCGCTTGATGCCATTGAGAAATACGGCATTGCCCTGAAAGGCCCGCTGACCACACCCATTGGCAAAGGCTTCTCCTCCATCAACGTGCAGCTACGTCGTCACTTTGACCTATACGCCAACGTGCGCCCTGCTATCAGTTTCCCCGGCACGCGCTCGCGCTACAACGACATCGATATGATTACCGTGCGGGAAAACACCGAAGGCGCCTACCTCTCTGATGGCCAGGAAATGATTGATGACGGCAATACCGGCATTTCAGTCATTAAGGTGACCCGCCATGGTTCCGAACGTATTGTTCGCTATGCGTTTGAACTAGCAAAAAAGAACGGCCGTAAAAAAGTGACCGCCGTACACAAAGCTAACATCATTAAAACCAGCTCTGGCCTATTTTTGGATGTCGCTCGGGAAATCGCTAAAGAGTATCCAGAGATCGAATTCCAGGAAATGATTGTGGATAACGCCTGCATGCAGCTGGTGATGAACCCCCACCAGTTTGATGTAGTCGTCACTACCAACCTGTTTGGCGATATTCTTTCCGACCTCTGTGCCGGGTTAGTCGGCGGTTTAGGCTTGGCACCAGGCGCTAACATCGGCGAAAAAGCCGCTATTTTTGAAGCGGTTCACGGCTCAGCACCGGATATTGCCGGACAAAAAATTGCCAACCCTTGCGCCTTACTGCTGGCAGCCGCCCAAATGCTCGAACACTTGGGCATGAACGAAAAAGGCGACGCTATTCGTCACGGAATTCGTGCAGTGTTGGAAACGCGCCGCGACATGGTGACACCCGACATGGGCGGCACCGGCACCACCGATACGTTTGCCCAAGCGCTCGTAGAGCACTTAACCGCTTAACTGTTCAAGCGCTTCTCCCCCATCACCGCAGCGTATTTTACGCGGTGATGGGATCTTTGAGCTTTAAGCCTGACTTTTATTAGCTTAGGGAAGCTCACATTGCCTATCTCCTCTCATCAAACTGCAGAACACTTCAGTCTTATCCGTCCTCGCCTGCTTGCATTTGCACGCTTGCAGCTTAGGGAGAATGCTGCCGCCGAAGATGCCGTTCAGGAAACGTTACTCACCGCGTTTGAAAAAACCGGTTCATTTGAAGGGCGCTCAGAATTTGAAACCTGGGTATTTGGCATCTTAAAATTTAAGCTTCTTGACCATTTGCGTCAGCAAAAAAAACAGGGACGCTGGCAGCCGCTAAATGACTCAATAGACGAGGACACGTTAGATCGGCTATTCAAATCAAACGGGCATTGGCAGCCCAGTGCCCGTCCTCATGACTGGGGAGAACCTGAACATATTTTAGAGAATCAGCACTTCTGGCAAGTGTTCGATGCCTGTTTAATAGCGCTACCCGACAGTATCGCGCGAGTATTTACCTTACGAGAACTGATGGGATTATCGACACAGGATATTTGTAAGGAACTCGACATAACAGAAACTAACTGCTGGGTTATCTTACACCGAGCACGGTTAAGGTTAAGAGCGTGCTTGGATAACGGCTGGGTTCAGTAGGAGCCAACAACGATGCTAATGTGCCGTGAAGCAACACGTTTGATGTCATTTAAACAAGATAGAGCACTCACTTTTCGCGAACGTGCTGCACTCCGCATCCATCTCTCTATGTGCAGCGCCTGCCGCGCCTGTGCCCGCCAGTTTGACCTGCTTCATACAATAGGCAGCCACCACCCCACTACGTTAAACCAATCAACCGATAACGAGGGGCCTCATGAACCCCGCTAACGTTTTCCATAAACAGAGAACTGCGCAGAGAGCAGTAGTAACATGCCTGGTTTCCGCGCCATTCTTGTTTTCTGTGGCCAATGGTCAAGAGATACGCTTTACACCCAACCAAATCATGACTTGGCCCACTCGTAGCTTTGAAGGCGAAACACGCTATTCAATTGTTGAAAAATCAGGCCAACGGGTGCTTGAAGTCAATGCTCAGGGGCAGGCCTCGGCACGCTACCTCGAGCGCGATATTGATTTAAATGAAACGCCCTATCTTCACTGGTGCTGGCAAGTAGACTCAACCTATCCGGGCGTTGATGAAACGACCAAAGCGGGCGATGACTATCCCGCACGGGTTTACGTAGCTCACAAGACGGGCATTCTGCCTTGGCAGATCGAATCGGTTAACTATGTCTGGGCCTCTACTCAACCCCAGGGTGCTTCGTGGCCAAATGCATTTACTGACCGAGCGCAACTGATGGCCTTGCAAAGTGGCAATAGCGCGGTTGGGGAATGGGTGGCAGAAGTACGCGATGTCCGTGCTGACTACCAAGCACTTTTTGGCAGTGCCCCTAGCCAAATCAGCGGCATAGCCTTAATGAGCGATGGTGATAATACAGGCGGCAACGCCACCGCGTGGTTTACCCAACTAGGCTTTTCTAGCCTTCACACTCCCCCGGCATGCCCAAATAGTTAGACAACGCTGGCACCCTATCTCTCTTTATTTTTATACAAATCCATTACAAGTAAGTGCCTTTTATTAAGATCTGATCTATTATCAACCTATTCACGGATAACAACAGACCAGATTTAAGGGACTACCAATGCTCGCATATTTTACTTCTGACGCCTTACGTAGCGCCCTAAACCAACATACTGCTTGTATCTACTTTTCATCGGAAGGCATTATCCAAGAGGCTAGTGAGCAATTTTTAGCCTCTATGGGTTACTCATTAGCTGACATTAAGGGACATCATCACCGTATTTTTTGTTTTCCTGAAGAAACGTCCAACCGTCAATATGATGATTTTTGGAAATCACTTGCAGCCGGTGAAAGCCAACAGGGGCGCTTTCGGCGCGTGAATGCACTTGGCGAAGAAGTATGGCTTGAGGCTACCTATTTACCGATTAAGAATCGACGTGGCAAGGTTGTGCAGATTTTTAAAGTAGCCAACGACGTGACCAAAGAGCACCAAAACGCCGCTAGCGAACGCTCCATTCTTCAAGCTCTAAATAGCTCAATGGCAGTGATTGAATTCACAACCGACGGCTATATTCTGGATGCCAACACTAATTTTGAACAAGCAATGGGGTACCCACTGCACAAAATTCGTGGCGAGCATCACCGACTTTTCTGCGATAGTGATTTTTACCGAAAACACCCAGACTTCTGGCAACGCTTAAGCCAAGGGGAGTATAAACAGGGTAAGTTTTTACGCCTAAATGCCAAAGGAGACACCGTTTGGCTGGAAGCTACTTATAACCCTATCTTTGATGACGAAGGTAACGTGGTAAAGGTGGTTAAATTTGCTACCGATATCACCCAAGCAATGCTGGCAACAGAAGCTGCTAAAGCCACGGTAAGCAGCGCCCAAGCATCGTCTAGCCAGACCGAGCGAATTGCCCAAAATGGGTTAACCCATCTGCAAACTGTGCTTTCTGACTCACAACATGTCGCCCATACGCTCAACGAAGCACAGCAGCTAATCACTGCGCTAAACCAACAAGCGGAGCAGATTAACAAAATTACTGCATCAATCGCGCAAATTGCCAGCCAAACAAACTTGCTTTCATTAAATGCAGCGGTGGAGGCAGCAAGAGCGGGTGAACAGGGTCGTGGATTTGCTGTTGTAGCAAACGAAGTACGCCAGTTAGCCAAAGGGTCAAGTGAAGCGGTGAGCGAAATCACTCGAGTTCTAAAAGAAAATAATGCACTTGTCGCACGCACCACCCAGGCAATGCAGCAAGTGGTCAAGCAGGGTGAAACCAGTCAAACGAGTGTTAAAGAAATAGCGTCAATTGTGAGTGAAATTTTACAAGGCGCGCAGAATGTATCTCACTCTATCGAACGGCTCGCTTTAGCACCTTCATAAGAAAAAACTCGCCATTTTCATGGCGAGTTTTTCAGTCTTAAACGAGACAGCGTTAACTAATTAACGCAATTTCGTTTTACGCAGGTACGGCAGAACTGCCTCGAACTCACCGAATTTCTGCTTGGCATCTTCATCTGACACGCTCGGCGGAATGATAACATCCTGACCAATCGTCCAATCAGCAGGCGTGGCAACACCATGTTGTGCCGTGGTTTGCAGGGCATCTAGTGCACGCAAAATTTCGGCAAAATTACGCCCTACTGTCATGGGATAGGTCATGGATAGTTTCAGTTGCTTATCTGGCCCGATAATAAACACCGAGCGAACAGTGGCACTGTCGGCTGGTGTGCGGCCATCAGGTAGATAAGCTTCTTCTGGCAGCATGTCGTAAAGCTTCGATACGGTTAGCCCGTCATCAGCGATGATCGGAAAGTCGACTTCACTGCCGCTAACGGATTGGATGTCGTCACCCCAGCGTTTGTGGTCTTCTACGCCATCCACAGAAACGCCAATGACCTTGGTGCCGCGCTTTTTCCATTCTGCGCTGAGGGTAGCAACAGCACCAAATTCGGTGGTACATACTGGGGTAAAATCTTTAGGGTGAGAAAACAGGATTGCCCAACTATCGCCAATCCAGTCATGAAAACGAATCGGGCCTTGGCTAGTTTCTGCTTCGAAATCTGGCACTACCGAATTGATACGTAATGACATCGTTCCTCCTCATTAGGGTCAAGTGACCTTAATACCTTATATGACTTTCAACGCCTTCACTATAGAACGTTTTGTACTATAGCAATGATACACACGCTGTATTCAATCAAGCGACTTGTCGTCTTTCTCTTCCCGCTTAATGCGTTTTACCCAGCGCTGTTTTGCATAATGGCGCAAGTTCGCCACACTGTCGGTTTCATCGACAATATCTTGACCTAATATAGTCTCAATAATGTCTTCCAGGGTGATAAGGCCCACAAAAGTGCCGTGTTCATCATAGACCACCCGCATATGCAGATGGTCTTTTAACATCGACGTAAACACCTGCTCGACATTGTTCGAAACGTCTACACTGCCAATCGGATGCATCAGTTCACGCATGGTTTTGGCGTCATCAGCGTGATACATATCAGCCTTATGCACATAACCAAATGCCTGCTCGCCGTTATCCATCACGGGGAAACGAGTGAATGGCGTTTTGCCATACTGCTCGTCAAACTCCTTAACCGTCATATTAGGTAACACCGTTTCACAGACAGTACGGGGCGTCATCGCTTTATTGACCGCAATTTCATGCAAATTCAGCATGTTAATAATGGTGCGTGACTCATCCGCATCCAATACTTTCTCTTCCAAACCTACCCGCGCCAGCACTTTAATTTCATCGCGCAAATCAACGTCATGTTCTGACTTTCCTAAACGGCGCGTAATCTGTTCGGACATCCAGATAAACGGTAGCAATCCAATGATCATAGGGTTCAGTAGCCGTGGCAACACGGGGGATAAACCTCGCCAATAGGTAGCACCAATCGTTTTCGGAATAATTTCGGAAAGAACTAAAATCAGCATGGTCATGACGGCAGACACAATGGCAATAGATGCTTCGCCAAACACGACCGCGGCCTGCGCCCCCACTGCCGTTGCACCGACGGTATGCGCAATGGTGTTGAGAGTTAAGATCGCGGCCAACGGCCGATCAATATGCGTTTTTAGCTTGGTCAGCGCTGCATGAAGTTTGGGATTATCTTCTTTTTGCTTGGCGATATAGCTTGGCGTAATAGACAGCAGCGCCGCTTCAAGGATAGAACACAGAAAGGAGAGCGCGATTGAAATGGTAGCAATCGTGATGAGAAGGAACATGAGAGCTCATAGTGATGGATGATGCGTCGTATATAAGGCCACGGGAGCCTAGTGTCAATGAGCAAACACACCTTTTGACATCTTTATTTTCATTCAACCTGCTAACGACATTTCTCACCACTGCCATTCGCATCTCGCTACCGCATCGTGGGCGTGCAAACTTTCAGCATGAACCACCTTTAGCTGGAAGCCTGAAATATCAGCCATCTTTCTCAGCGCTCGATCTAGGCGCTTTGCCGCATCTTCACAGAACATCAGATTCTGGCCATTGGCAAGGGCAAATGCCTGCTCATCGATACGTTTAACCGCTGTCTGTAACGCTGTCCCCAGGGCGTTTTCAATACGCTCAATAAGCTCAGCAAGCGGTATTTCACCGTTACCCGCCAGCCGTATGGAACAGTGAGCGACGCTGCGCTGGCTATGCGGCGTCGCGAGAACGCCCTCTTCACTCCCCAACCACGCAAGTACGGCCTGCTTGGTTAACGGTATCTCTTCAAAATCTTCCGCAAACGCTTGCTGAATTAGCTGCCGCGCTAATGCAGCGGAACAGGGGCATGTTGAGGAGTAACCAACGCATACGTCTAGCTCTACCTTGAAACCTGACGGTGTGAGCTGGCTGCGCAGTGTAAACGGGTAGCCTTTCCAACCTGACAAAGGGCTGATGAGCGCATCACGCTTAAGCAACACGTCCCCACTAAACGTTAGGTAAGCGCTCTCAGATAACGCCTGGTGGCTCTCCAAAAAGGTGCCAAGAACGCGATGAAGTAACGTAGGCGTTAGTGGCTGGTATTCTAATGCATCCAATGCGGTATACAGCCGTGACATATGGATACCACGAGCATCAGCTTCTTCAAGGCTAACGCCGGCTGACACATTGGCGTTTACCTGGCTTCCCGCCAGCTGTACTGGCAAAGCAATGCCTTCCATACCTACCCAGGAAAGCGTGCCCGGGAAACGGGCCGGTTGTTGGGCAATATCAGGTAAGGTAAAAGCCGTCATTAAATTGCCTCGTTAGTGGGTGAGATCGTTGATGAGATCGTTGGTGCGACAGAGGGTGTGAAAAAACTATAAAGCTCGCCCACAGTGGCAGGCGCGACGTTTTGAGTAATGAAAACAAACCGAGAAATGCGGTCACTAACACAATGCATAGGCAGGGGCGTCGGCGGATGAAAAATGTGCTGGACGCCATGCAACGCCAACGGTTCCTCTCGATCGGTAAGGTGCACAATTGCTTTAATGCGTAGCATTTTCTCGCCCATCAGCAACATCAACAGATCTAGCCAATTTTCTAGAGCCTCTGGCGTAATTAGCGCCTCGACGCAAAAACAAAACGCATTGATATTCTCTCCATGACGAGTCAACGTTGGCTGACTAGTGGGCTGCATAAAAGCAGCGCTATTGACACTCTGCTGACTCTTCTCATGCTCGACATCTGTGGCATAGAGAACGCTATAACGTGCTGATTTAAGCCACTGGTCTACCTGGTATCGTTGAGAATCGCGACGCAAAAGCCCTGCGCCTACCAACAACTCAGGCGAAAGATTACCGTTCACTACCTGCCACTGCTCTGCTGCCGGATTGATGGACGCCAGTTGGTTAGCCAGTGGTGTTAGGCGGACTTCGTCGACCAGGTCAGTTTTGGTGATGAGTAATCGGTCTGCTATCGCTACCTGACGCTGTGACTCACGATGCGCTTGCAACGTTGACTCACCGTTCGCGGCGTCTACACAGCACACCACGCTATCCAACTGGAAACGGTGAGCAAGCCAATGATCGGTCATTAACAGCTGTAAAATCGGTGCGGGATCGGCAAGACCTGTGGTTTCAATGACAACACGGGCAGGTGCTGGCTTTCCTTCTGCCAGAAGCGCGTCAATGGCCTGCTGTAACGTGCGGCTCAAGTCTCCTCGCAATGTGCAGCACAAACAGCCGCTACTCATCTCCACCACCGCTTGCTCATCACTTTGCGTAATCAACTGATGATCAAGACCAATATCACCAAACTCATTAATCACGATTAGCGTGTTTCGCATTGACGCTTGGCGTACCCAGCGATTGAGTAGCGTTGTCTTGCCACTACCTAAAAAACCGGTCAGCACGTTAACCGGTGTCAGCGTGGAGAACTGCATCACTCCCCCCTTGCCTTGCGGAAATGGTGCTCTTTACGCTCCTGGCGCTCCTTTGCTTCAATGCAAAGTTTTGCCGTTGGACGAAAAAGTAGGCGTTGAATACCAATGGGCTCGCCAGTTTCTTCACAGAAGCCGTACTCACCATTTTCGATACGCTGTAATGCTGCATCAATATTATTGATCAACCGACTTTCGCGATCTGCTTGGCGAAGTGACAACCGTAGCTCCTCCTCAAACGACGCCTGGTCAGCCTCGTCGCTATCTCTCTCATGGGAGGCGATAGCCGTTTTCACCTCGTTTAAATGCGCCTCAAGCTCCGCACGTTCGTTCAAAAGCCGCTGACGGAAAAACGCAAGCTGTGCGGCATTCATGTACTCGTCTGCTGATGAGGTCAACAGCAAAGCTTCCTCAGCTTTTTTTGCATCTAGGAATTCAGCGCCACTATCTGTTCTGGCAGTTATTGACTGATTGATATCGGGTTGCAATGTATGGCCTCCTATTGATAAAAACGTTATAACATAACAAATAGAGCTCTGCGACCTAACCTCTCAATGCTAATGCACTGCTAAACGTAACAGGAGACCTACATGCCCACCCCACACTCTTACCAGGCTGCATCTTGGGTACTACCACAACACGCCGCACTGGATACTGACATCAGCGTACTGCCACGTATTTTTGAAGAGCAGATTAATATCGCCATTCTGCAACGCGCCCTGCCCGCTGATGTAGCGCTAAGCGCAAACGCACAGTGTCAGACCTCGCGGGACTGGCAATACGCATGGCTTGGCAGCCCTACAGAGGACTTTAAAAATGATTTACGCCGTAAGCTACCTGAACCAGCAGCAGGAGAGCCGCTGGTTGACGATGTTGCAACCGTCGCTGAAGCCATCGCGTTCCTGTTTGATACCGATACTGTGGGCATTCGACTACGCTTATTAACGGCGGCGATGTGTCCACGTTTTCATTGCGACAACTTGCCAGTACGTTTAGTGACCACCTATGTTGGCCCAGGCAGCGAGTGGTTGCCTGAAAATGCGATTAACCGCGCAGGGCTGGGTGCCCCAACGCCTAGTCGCCCCGAGATTATCAACGACCCAACTGCCATTCAGCGTTTGCAGGCTGGTGACATCGCGTTAATAAAAGGCAGTGGCTGGGTAGGCTGTGAAGAACATGGCCTAGTACACCGCAGCCCTTCTTTGGATGAAGGACAAAAGCGGCTACTGCTAACCATTGATCCCGCTTAACGCCTTGAACTTGTCACTAATCCGTCATTCCCCCCTGATAAGGTTTGATAAATTAAATCGCTCATGGGAATGATCATGCATAACAAACTATTACTTGCAGGTGTCATAAGCATCTCAATGTTAACGTCCGCAGCGCATGCAGAGTCATTAGGCAATTTAGCTTTTTCTGAAACAACGCCTTATACCTCAAACATGACCCTGAAAGATGATTTCAACATTGTGGGCAATCACGATTTAATGGCGATGGATGCCATTAATAGCAATGGTTTTGCTAACGCCATTATCGAGATACCAACAGGCACATCTGCCAAATGGGAAGTTAGCAAAGAAGACCCAAACGCGGTTTATTGGGAGTATAAAGACGGCGAGCCGCGCGTCGTGAATTACTTGGGTTACCCCGGAAATTACGGCGCCATTCCTGGTACTGCCCTGCCCAAAGAACTTGGGGGTGATGGTGACCCATTGGATGTCATCGTATTAGGTCAGGCGATACCGCGCGGTGCAGTCGTTGATGTCCGCGTCATTGGCGTTTTAAAAATGCTAGATGACGGTGAACAAGACGACAAACTGGTGGCAGTACTTACCCAGGATTCACCGTTTGCTCATATTGAAAGTATGCAGCAACTCGATAGTGAGTTCCCTGGTGTTAGCCAGATTGAATCGCCCCGGATATTTTAGACACCCGTTAGGCTCTTAAAGTAACGCCTTTCATAATCAACCGGTGACAAGTTATCACTTGTGCCGTGTCGGCGCTTTGGGTTGTAAAACATTTCAATGTAATTGAACACGTCACGTCTAGCCGCTTCGCGTGTTGAATAAATCTGTCGCTTGATTCGCTCCCGCTTGAGAAGTTGAAAGAAGCTTTCAGCAACGGCGTTGTCATGACAGTTACCACGTCGGCTCATACTGCCTACCAAGCAATTCGCTTTCAGAAAGCTTTGCCAGTCTCCACTGCTAAACTGGCTCCCTTGATCCGAATGCACCATCACCGTTCCTTGTGGCTTGCGTCGCCAGACTGCTGATAACAAAGCATCCAGTGCCAACTCCGTAGTCATGCGAGACTTCATCGACCAGCCAATCACTTGACGGGAAAACAGGTCGATAACTACCGATAGGTAAAGCCAGCCTTCGTAAGTGCGGATGTACGTGATGTCCGTCACCCAAGCAATATTTGGCGCTGTTACTTCAAACTGACGGTCTAAATGGTTAGGGGATACGGCAGTCGGTTTCCCATCGCCATAGCCGCCAGGGCGTCGTCGATAGCCCGTCTGAGAGCGTAAACCTTCCCTATTCATAAGACGCGCCACACGGTGCTTCCCACAAGCTTCGCCAGCTTCACGCAAGTCCTGGTAGACCTTGCGATAGCCATATACACCGCCGCTTTCAAGCCAGGAGTGCTTGATCAATCCCAGCAAGCGCTCATCTTCCCGCGCTCGATTAGAGAGCGCTTTTTTACACCATGCGTAGTAACCGCTGGGGTGCACTGCCATCATCTGACACAAGCGACGTACCGAATATTGGCTCGAATAATTTTGAATAAACGCGTACCTCAGTCGGACTCCCTGGCGAAGTACGCGGTGGCCTTTTTTAATATGTCTCGCTCTTCTAATACGCGTTTGAGTTCGGCCTTCAAACGACGGTTTTCAGCTTGGAGATCATCATCCTCTTGCCGTTGTTCTACCGGCTTATCGTATCGCTTAATCCAGTTGTACAGGCTGTGACCTGACACGCCTAGCCGCTCAGCGACCTCGGCCACGCGATGGCCGCGCTCTACCACTTGTTTGACGGCTTCGATTTTGAATTCTTCAGTGTAGCGGGGATGGCTCATGGTTCCTCCTAGATACCTTTAGTATAGGGCCTGGAGGTGTCTATGAAACCTGGGGCGATTCAGATTGTTGATATCTGGTTTGCAAATTACAAAGGCCCTGATGGTGGTATGGAAGGTCTAGGGTTTGAAGATGCCGAATCAGCGTTAGCCGTACTAGAAGCAGCTGCTGAGAATTTTCAAGCCACGCAATAACCTGATCAAATAACACCGTCGTGGTTTAAATCGCTTAAACATCACTGCTCTACTGATAGAGCAGTGATGTTCTATGCCTTACCTTCTATGCCTTCCCCCATGTTTAACCATTAGCAATAGCGGCACTTTTACACTTCACGCTCTTAACGGAAGCGCCGCACCAATGGCGATGAAAATTCCACCACAAGTGCGATTAAAGCCGCGGCCTACGTGCTTCAACCAGTGGCGAATCCGGTTAGCCATATTGGCAAGCAGGCCTTCAACTATGCATTCAATAGCCACAAAGGTGCCTGCCAGCACAAAAAACTGCAGGATTAAACTACCTTGCGGGTCGATAAACTGGGGCAGAAACGCACTGAAAAACAGCAGTACTTTAGGGTTGGTAATCGAGGATAACGTACCTTGACGATACAGATGCCACCCGCTTGCGCGACTAGCCGTTACATCAATTTCCCCATTAATGGGCGGTGAGCGCCATAGCTGAATACCCAACCAAACAAGGTAAGCCCCGCCTACCCATTTCAATACGGTTAGCCAAATTACTGATGACTTGAGCAGTGCACCAATGCCAAATAGGCACAAGGCAATAATCAGGATGAACCCAGTAGCACCACCGGCGATGGTAAAGAGCGTTTTACGGCTGCCATGCAATGCACCATGAGTAAGCGCAAGCAGACCGTTCGGCCCTGGCGAAAGCGATAAGCCTATGCAGGCGACTAGGTATAACAGCCACGTATCCAATAGCATTTCAATGCCCCGCCAGCCAGTGAGTGTGCTTGTGGTGCCAGCATGTCACCGTTATTCGGCGTTTTCCATTGGTTAATGGACTAACACTAAAACGCCCCCAATAAGGAGGCGTATTACCGATATTACGTGCTTACATTGACCGTTTAAGCAAATACTTCGGTCCACTCACTGCGCTTAGCCAGCAAGCCTTTGGCTAGCTTTTGGGCACCTTCCAGGCTGTGGCTAGCGGCCCAGCCACACTGCATCTCATTGCAGGCGGGCACTTCTGTGGCGGTCAGCACGTCGTTGAGTGTTTGCTCGATAATGCTTAGCACGCCGTCATAATCATCGTGGTTAATCATCGCGATGTAAAAACCGGTTTGGCAACCCATCGGACTGATATCAACCACTTTGTCGGTGTGATTACGCGACATCTCAGCCATCAAGTGCTCCAGGGAGTGCAGCGCGGGCATCTCCATGTGCTCTTTGTTGGGCTGGCAAATACGCAGATCATACTTGTGAATACGGTCGCCATTTTGGCCTTCTTTAATATCGGCCAAACGCACGTAAGGTGCTTTTACCTTGGTATGATCCAAGTTAAAGCTTTCAACGTTCATTTTCTTTTCAGTCATGTTGGCTCCGTCATCTTGGTACAACGCTTACTTATTCTACACCTTTAGTGCTTTTTACACCTTGGGAGCATCAAAATTCCACGGTTCGTCGGTATAAACACACACATTGGCATCTTCAATATCGCCGTCGGGTGATTCGACGTGCTTAGCGAAAAAATCTTGAATCTCTTTGCGCTGACAGTGGGCTTCAAACTCTTCACGGCTAGCCCAAATTTCATGAAACACGATTGGGTAGCTGGTGCCCTGGGCAAACGGGTTATCGATTTGCCGAGTCACAGTGTAGTGAATACAAGCGTCTTCGCGATGGGTGTTTGGCTCTAATGATTGCAGCGCTTTAAATACCGCTTCTTCTTTTCCAGCTTTGGGCTTAAAGCTGGCGATACAATAAATTTTTTCCGACATGCTAGCTTCCTAACTGATTAAAAGGCCATCATTATGCGCGGCCATTGGGCATATTGACAGCCTTTACGCTGCTGCGTTCACGATACTACTGAGCCGCACTTTCGGCCACATCGCGCAATACATTAGCCACATTATCGAGCGGTAAATCGCACTCCTCCAGGCGGTGGCGCTCGGCGAGATAATGCGGGTCATTCCATTCGATACGCACGCCATCATCTGTTTCGCGCACGACCATTTTTTGCGGCAAATCTAACGCGACGCTGCCATTACACTGCATCATCGGGGTGCCAACGTTAGGATTACCGAAAATAAACGTCGTGGTGGCAGGCAGCGACAGCTCGTTGTTGGCAGCATTTTTAGCATGATCAATACTTGCCACCAACATAAGCCCTTTTTCCTCAAGTGCTGAGCTAAGCTGGCCGGTTACCTGCTCAAATGAGCTCTCACTATCAACATGCTCAATTCCCATTGAAGAGGATGCTAATGCAGGTTGAGCCATGATTGATAGGGCAGCTACTGCGGCATAGTAAGCAAAACGCATACAATCTCCTTAATATGTGGGATACCGTTATTTAAGTAAGCGGTAGGCGAAGGATTCAAGATCAGCGATAGTCATGTCTGGCTCTCCACCCCAGGGGTCGAACGGCGCATCAGGGTGGCGGCGCACCCAGGCGCTGTGTAAGCCTGCATGCGTTGCTCCAATCACATCAAAAGGATTGCTGGAAATTAGCCATGTATGTTCAGGGCGCGCTTCTAAACGTGTGCGCAAATAAGCATATACCGCGGGGTCGGGCTTGAAGCGTTTTACATCATCGACACTCACCACTGCATCCATATGGCTCTCCACGCCTGCGCGGGCCAACAGCTTAGTAACAGCTTCTTGGGTGCCGTTAGAAAATGCCACACAGCGAATTCCTGCATCACGCAGTTGGTCTAGGGCAGGCACCACGTCGGGGAATGCAGGTAACTCCGCATAAACCGCCATCAAGTGGTCATGATCGTTATCAGTGAGACCGCTCTGCATTGCGCGATCAGTGAAAACTAATGCCTCGCGGGTGCACTCTGAAAACGGTACATAGGCTCCCATCAAGCCATGGCGAAAGCTGTATTCCAGCTGTTTTTCCCGCCAGCGTTTAGCGAATTCCTCAGCTTTGGAGACATCACTAAGGCGTCGTTCTAGCTCAACCGTTACCCCTTGGGTATCAATGAGCGTGCCGTATACATCAAAAGCGAGTACCGGTTGCATGATAGCTCCTAGTCTAATGGGTCGAATAATGATGGGAGATAAGTGATCTCATGCATTTAGCATAGCTGCCCTTATCAAAAACAAAAACGCCGCTGCGATATAGGCAACGGCGTTTGGAGAGCGTTAAGCGCTATTAAATCGTAAAGGCGGCTTCTTGCTCACCGGTTTTAAGATCACCTGAACGCACCAGCTCATCGGTAACGCGGTCAATGGCACGCTTGGCGCGACCAATCATCTCGTCAACTTCACCACGGTTAATGGTCAATGGCGGTGCAAAGCCCAGAATATCGCCCTGTGGCATCGCACGAGCAATCAAGTTTTCTTCCATTGCCGCTGCGGCAACACGCGGGCCAACTTTCAACGCCGGGTCGAAATGCAGACGCTGTTTGGCGTCTGGTGAGAACTCGAGAGCGGCCATTAGGCCAACACCGCGTACGTCGCCCAGCAATGGGTGGCCTTCAAAGGTGGCCTTGAGCTGCTGCTGGAAGTAACCGCCAGTTTCAGCAGAGTTACCCACTAGATTTTCGCGTTCGATAATATCCAAGTTAGCAAGACCAGCGGCACACCCTAGTGCGTGACCTGAATAGGTCCAACCATGACCGATGGGGCCAAACTCTCCGGTACCCTGTTCCAGCACTTTCCATACTTTGTCGCCAACAATCACGCCAGAAAGTGGCTGGTACGCACTGGTTAGCCCTTTAGCGATGGTGACCAAGTCAGGCTTCATGTTGTAGTGGTGGCTACCAAAGTCAGAGCCGGTACGGCCAAAGCCACACACGACCTCGTCGGCAATCAATAGTACGTCATACTTGTTTAGCACTGCTTGAATTGCATCCCAATAGCCTTCTGGCGGGGGCACGATACCACCCGTTCCCAGAACAGGCTCACCGATAAATGCCGCAACGGTGTCGGGGCCTTCTTCCAGAATCATCGCTTCCAGCTTATCGGCACAGTAGGCAGAAAACTCGCGTTCTGTCATACCGTGCTGCTCTGCCGCGCGCAGATAGTAGTGCGGTGCTTCAGTGTGGCGAATGGTATCGATTGGCAGGTCAAAATGGTCGTGGAACGCTTTAAGACCGGTTAGTGAACCAGAAGCGATGCCGGAGCCGTGGTAACCGCGCATGCGCGAGATCACTTTTTTCTTCTGCGGACGACCTAGCACGTTGTTGTAGTAGCGCACAATTTTGAGCTGTGTTTCGTTCGCATCAGAGCCTGACATGCCGTAGTAAACTTTGGACATGTTCATGCCAGCGATTTTCAGAATACGCTCAGAAAGCTCGATCTGCGGCTCGTTCGAGTGACCCACATAGGTGTGGTAATAAGAAAGTTCTAGCGCTTGCTTATAGATCGCTTCGGCAACTTCAGTGCGACCATAGCCGATATTAACGCAGTAAAGGCCCGCAAAACCGTCGATAAACTCACGGCCATCTTTGTCTACGATATTAATGCCTTTGCCGCCAGTGATAACACGACCAGGCAAGTCGCCTTGGGCGAAGTCGCGAAGGTGGGTAGAGGCGTGAAAAGTGACTTTACGGTCGCGTTCGATCAGATCCTGATGCAAGCTCATAACGTTCTCTCTATACAGTAAACCTCCCCACTGTGTGGGGAGGATGCTTTAAATTAGTGAAACTGATTGGATAACTGTGTGCTGTTAACTACCAGACACTGAGCCCAAGGCTCCCAGGCAGTAGTACTTTGTTTCTAAATACTCATCGATACCTGTAGCGCCGCCTTCACGGCCAAGGCCGGACTGTTTCACGCCACCAAAAGGCACCGGCGGACCTGTCATTTTCACCGAGTTGACGCTAACCATGCCGTATTCCAGCGCACGCATTAGCTTCCAGATACGGCGAATATCATGGGTATAGATATAAGCCGCTAAGCCGTATTCAGTGTCATTGGCCATTTCAATGACTTCGTCGTCGGTACTATAAGCGGTAATACCGGCCACAGGTGCAAAGTTCTCTTCGCGCCAAACTTTCATTTGCGGTGTCACATTGGTCAACAGCACCGGCATAAAGAAGTTTTCGCCGGGCGCTTGGCTTTGGTCACCCGCTATCATAGTGGCGCCTTTGGAAATCGCATCATCGACAATCGATGCTGCTTTTTCGACAGCCTGACGGTGAATCAGCGGACCAAGGTCAACTTCTCCATGCAAGCCATTCCCCACGGTAAGTGCGGCCATACGCTCGGTAAATTGCTCAACAAATTCATCGTGGATGGATTCGTGAACCAGAATGCGGTTGGCTGCTAGACAGTCTTGCCCAGCCGTTTGAAATTTGGCCGACACTGCGGCATAGGCTGCCTCTTTGGGGTCCATATCCGGACCAACGATAAACGGCGCGTTGCCACCTAGTTCCAGCGATAGACGTTTGACCGTATTTGCGCTCTGCTCAATCAACAAACGGCCGACACGGGTGGAGCCTGTGAAAGACAGCGCTCGGATACGCGGCTCGCTGCACAGAATTTTAGAAACTTCTGCAGGATCGCCCAGCACGACATTAAAAATACCTTCTGGAATCCCAGCTCGCTCGGCAAGTTCTGCCAGTGCCAGCGCAGAGAACGGCGTCTCATTGGCAGGCTTGATGATCACCGGGCAGCCTGCAGCGAGTGCCGCCGCTGCTTTGCGGGTAATCATGGCCAGCGGGAAGTTCCACGGTGTAATCATCGCCGCAATACCTACCGGCTCCTTAATGGTGCCCAGTGATGCGTTGGGAATATGGCTGGGAATGGTTTCGCCGTAGGTGCGTTTACCTTCTTCAGCGAACCAACGCACGAAGCTTGCACCGTACTCTACTTCACCACGGGCATCGGGCAAGGGCTTACCCTGCTCCAACGTCATGATGGTGGCTAAATCTTCACGGTTGGCTTGAATCAAATCGTACCAAGCCAGCAAACGTTCGCAGCGTTCGTCGGCGCGAAGGGCGCGCCACTGTACAAAAGCGGCTTCAGCGGCATCTACGGCGGCAGTAATTTGTTCGGCTTCTAGCAACGGAATATGGCCAATGGCTTCATTTGTCGCGGGGTCATACACCGCTTCTTCGCGGCCGCCATCACCGTGGGTCCATTTACCGTCTACGTAGGCGTACTGCCGGAACAGACGCGGATCTTCCAAGCGCTTAGTGAGCGTGGTCGATAGTGTGGTCATGGGCACCTCCCCAGGTTGCAGCCAGTTACGGTGAAGCCAATCGTGGGCGACAAACCGTTGCACATAAAATATTGCAATAAATATAGGTAAGCAGCCCAACGTCTCGTTAGGCTGTTTCAGTGTGTCTAGCGTAAGGGAGATACCGCACGAAGTGTTTTTGAAAGGGCCGGAGAATTCCGGCACTTTTTTTGTGAAAGCCTACTTTATGGCGTTTTTTTCTGGCGGCGTCGTTTTTTTCACGCCTCTGCGGGGTTCAGCAGCGCTTCCTCGGTAAACACCACCAGCCCTAACTCCGGCCGATAGCCATGAATCTCAGTGACATCTAACGCCTGAAGAAAGTACAAAATTTCTTCACTAATCACCTGCCCCGGCACTAATACCGGAAATCCTGGCGGATAAGGGATGACAAAACTAGCCGACACAACATCACGTCCAGCACGCATCTGCGCCTGCAACTTGCCATTATCGAAACGTAGGTACTCGGTATTTTCTTCGTCGTAACTCAGAAAATAGGCGCAACGAATATCGCCCTGGGGCGTATCGGGATTCGGCCGGAAGGCATCGTGAAAGCGACTGAAGTCAGGCAACGGCGGCAGATCATGATTCAGCGAATGCACCTGATTTTCGATGATCTTGCGCTCGGGGCGGCTGCTGTCCTCCAAGCGATATTCAAACTCTTTGGCCAGCTTGATCAGTACATCCAGCAAGTAGGCAATCGACCCTCGCGTGGTGCCAATATTGGTCATGAACAGCACGGTGTTGCGTGAGGTCTTGTTAATTTGAATACCGTACTTATTCATCAGGTATTCGTTTTTGAACGTATCGCCATCAACCCCTGTATTGCCGATGGCAATAGTCACGCGGGAAGGGTCAACGACAAACTCGTCACGCGCCCAGGCTTCCTCCATTTTATTCCAACCCGTCACTGGGTCAAAATAGGACTCGACTCCCGACTCACGGTAAGCTTCGGGCACCATGTCGCTATTCTTCAATACGCGGAAATACTTCTGCAGCAATGGGTGAGTATAGAGTTGTTCGCGTAGCGAAAGAGCCGTCTCTACCTGCGCATGCACCAGTTCAAAACCTTCCATTTCCGCCTGCATTCGTCCCACATCCAGCGACGCGACAATCTGGTAATTGGGCGAGGTTGAGGTGTGGGTCATGTAGGCTTCATGGAAAGAAGCCTCCACTTTCTGGCGAAAATCCTGATCCCAAACGTGAATCATCGAACCTTGGCGCAACGAGGTAAGCGTTTTGTGGGTCGAATGAGTCGCATAGGTACGAATGCGCACCTCGTCTGGGTCGGGCATCAGCCGCTGGTCAAGCCAGGTCGCGTCGTCTTCTGGATCAAGCTTATCAAACTCAGCTTTCCAAGCCGCATACTCTTCTCGGTAACTCTCGCTGCGATAACGATCTCTCAGCGTACGTGCTGCATTCATGGCGGTACGTGGCCGGTAAGTCGGATTAAAACCAGCAAAGGCAAACCATGCTTCATCCCACAAAAACACTAGATCTGGTTTAATTGCCAAGCACTCTTCCATCACTCGACGCACGTTATACACAATGCCGTCGAAGGTGCAGTTGGTCAGCAACAACATCTTAACTTTGTGCAATTGTCCGGAACGCTTGTAGGACAGCAGCGTTTTCTTGATTTCATGCAGCGGCACCGCACCGTACATGGAATAATCGTCGAGTGGATAGGAGTCCAGGTAACTAACATGGGCACCAGCTAACACCATGCCGTAATGATGCGACTTGTGACAGTCACGGTCGATCAACACGATGTCTCGCGGCTTGATCAATGCCTGCACGACAATCTTGTTGGCGGTGGAAGTACCGTTGGTTACAAAGAAACTACGACGCGCCCCAAACGCCCGGGCGGCATACTCTTGCGCCTTTTTAATCGGCCCAAAGGGTTGCAACAGTGAGTCGAGCCCGCCTGACGTTGCCGACGTTTCAGCCAGAAAAATATTAATGCCGTAAAAATCGATCATATGCCCTGCCCAATGAGAGCGGGTTACCGACTTGCCCCTGGAAATGGGCATGGCATGAAACACCCCCGTGGGTTTTCTACTATATTCACGCAGGGCATCGAAAAACGGCGTGCGATAGCGATTATCAATGGCACGTAGAATCGTATGATGCTGCTCGATGTAATCCGTTTCACGGTAGAAGATACGGTTGAAGTGCTTAATATCTCGGCTCGCCGTGGCTTCGACATCGCCACTGGTAACCAGAAATTGATCAATTTCTGGACGCAGTTCATGAATCATCGAACTCAGCAGAATACTGCGTTCAGCTTCGCTATGGTGTTCCAGCTCATTTTCTGAGAGGCCTTCCAGATAATTACGCAAAGCGCTGAGGTTGTACTTTGATTTATACGGAAACTCGTAGCGGATCAGGCACGCCTGAATATTTGGGTTGACCAGTACAGCAATCAACGCATCTTCAAAGCTTTTTACCGTCACTACATCGTAGACAAAGCGATCTTCAGGACGGCGCATATTGTGGAACGCTTCACGCACCACGTCTTCTTCCTGGTTAGAAAGATTGTCCACTATTAACAGTTCAAAATAGGGCTGTGCCGAACTGTTAGACGCCGGGTGCCCACGGCGTAGCTGGTTAAGGGCATCAAGTGCCTCCATGTCTTCAGCACCAGCATCAGTCTCAGAAAGATCCACCTGCCGACGACGGTAGGACTCACTGATCAATGCTCTTACCAAACGCTTAACTACTTTATCCAACAGTGCATATTCACCACGATTGAATAGCGTCCAAAGGTGGCGAAAATCCTCTTTAGACGGGAATGCGTGGTAATCCTCAATGATTTCTAAACGTGTCAACTTGATGTCGATAGCTTTGATCAAGTTTTTGGCGCGACCTTCCTCTTTAAGGCGCGTCAAAATACCCAAATCACGTTTAAGCTCATTCCAGGTATCAGCACGAAGTTGGGAAATTTTGTGATAAAAACCCAGGGCGGTGTAGGAAGTTTCGGTTGGATTATTCTCTTGCATGACGACACCCATCCTTTGTAGGTATTTATCTGGAAAAGACGCTTGCCTGAGCAGCAGTGCTAAATCAGCCATACAGCCCGCGGGAGCCATAGCGCACGGTAATTTGTTCTTCGGGAAACACATCGAAGTTCAAATCCAGCACTCTGCCAGGCCAACGGAACTGAGTAAGTCTTTCCTTGGTGCGATATACCGCGGTATACACTGTACCCAGGCCACGCCGATAGTCGTGGCGAAATAGAGGGGGAGCGGAAAATGCCGAAATTAGTCGCTCGTCAGTGGTCGCATCGTCGTCCACCAGAATCGAGAGCTGACGCTCGCGAATCAAGGTTTCTGAGGCCAGCGCATGGGCATACCATTCGATTTTCTTTTGGTGATTGGTAGCCACGGCCACCCGCCGGATGCTGGCGCGGCGATCTGGCGCAATCATCGCTGTGACATAACGCCCACAGGCATCCGCGACGGTAATGTTATAGGCCATGTGAGTAGGCACTCTTTCAAGCACCTTCGCCGCTTCGGGCACCGTATCGCAGAATTCGAGAATATAGCGAAGAATAATCGGAGCGCCGAAGCCATCCCCCACCACTTTGCGCCCACCGAACGCTAGCGAAACAGCAAGTCCCGAATCATTCATCCCATCTAGCACGCCCCACAGGCAGTCAGACATGGCGATGACACGACGCTGATTCCAGCGCGTATAGAGAATAGTGCCCTCGCACAATTCCGGCGGATAATCATAGTTGCGTGCCAACACAGTGGATGTCGGCCTTGTCAGCACCGCCTGTGAGCAACCGGTAATATACGGCGGCGGTCGGTACAAACTCAGTAGCCGTGACGAAAGATCCCCTCCACCGGCTACTTCACATAACGTGCGGTAAGTAGCCAGCAGTTCGGGCATGTGCTTGCGTAAGGCGTTGTGACACTCCAAATAAGAGGGACGCTCACGCTCGCCTTCGGCTAGGTACCAGGGCTCATAGGCAGGCCAGTGGTAATGGAACAAAGACTGCCACTTCGGCCCCGCCACCTCTTCATGGACGGTGCGAAACGTCAAGGCCTTGTCTAGCTCCACACCAGGCGCCCGGCCTGCAGCAAATTTGCCGTCCATGATTAAAGAATTTTGAAGTTGCCACCGCCGATAGCATGGCTGACGGCAACTTCCTCCACCACTGGGTCTTGCAAAGCCTGCCCTGTGTACTGATTACGGATGCCGTCTATCCAAGCTTTGGCCCGCTCATTTAACTGGAAGTCATCATCCATCAATCGGCCTCGGGTAATCAGAATACCCAGATCGGCCCCTTCATAGCGGAAGTCTCCTGCACCACTAATACGCAGGAAAAAAGCCTCATGCTCGTTCTCTGCCGCATGGGGGTGGTAGCTGTAATGATCATAAGCAATCTCACCTTGATCATTCATGCGCCACACACCAGTAGTAGGCGCCTGGGTTAACAGGTCAACACTTTCATCGGTATGTTTGATAACCAGCTGGCTCCAGCTATCGACACTTTCAGGATGCGCCCAACGCTCATTGATATCATTGATATCCAAGTCAAAGTCGACGTCTGAAAACTCGAGCAAGTGGAACAGGAACAACGGAATATCGGAGTGGGCAAAAGCCGCCACATTCGTTAGGGAACTCGCCCCAGTCACACGTGGGTTAAGCTCGCCTAAATACACTTCATTGGTATCCATATCGATCAGGAAATCGAGTTCGAAATATCCTCGATACCCTTCTTCGCGCAGTGCCTCACCAAACTTAAAGGTGTATTCACGCGCTAAGTCGCGCACTTCCTGACTAAAGGCGCCGGCGAACATTTCGTTGCCGCACCAACCACCCTTATAGGGCGTTAATGTTTTAAAGCCTACAAGCTCTGTCATCAACGGGCCAACGACCGTACCGCAACGCGTGGCGCAAGCTTCTATCGCCGAGCCACGACAGTTGATGCGCTTCATGATCTTAACCTCAGGTTCGGCTTCGATCTCTTCGGCATGCTTGTAATAGTCTTCTTCACTGGCAATAAAGAAGGTGGTGTGACCGGAATCCCCAAAAGCGGTCTGTACAACCAAATCGTTACCGAGCGCCTGGCTGACCTCGATGAGCTCTTGGTAACTGCCTACCCTGGCCAGCACGTTAGGCACGCTGGGTACGCCTGCCTTATTGCCAATGCGCACCGTTTCAATTTTGTTATCCATCCGCTTACGCAGCTCGGCTGGGGGGAAGGCAACCCGCAGACCTAACTGCTCACAAATTTCTTCGGTGTGCTCATCGAACATTAAAAACGACGCTACCCCAGCGCTTTCGCCATTGGCTCGTGATTGAATGAAATCAATGACTTCTTTATGCTCAAGCAGGTAGTTATTAATGTCTTCAATGCTCTCGAAATCGCGAGGAAACTTCTGCTTGGGCACAAAGACATTACGCTGCTTACCTTCAAAGCAGTCGATATAATTAATATGGCGGAAGCTGCCTACCCAATCACCAATACCCAGAAGATTGAAGTTCGTCGCAGAAATGAAGTAGACCGGTTCTTTATTATTTAGAAAATGTCTACGAACATCCGCAATGGAAGTGATTTTAGTCATTATTTTCGCTCCTTGTATGACAGATACTGAAGGCTGTGTGTAATTAGTGCTGCCTAGGAGTTTCGCTAAATATCGCGATATCCGCCTAAATTGATCATCCAATTTGGCGCGAAATCCGTTCTTCTCGTGATGATGGGTCAAGCCAAATAGACTCCTAAAAAATGTCTTGGTCAGTACGTACCGGTTTAGCAAGTGGTCCTAAGGTGTCTAGGAAAGGAGAGGATCCGTTTTCGCTACGGTATATCGAGAAATCGACCTCACGGTCACGGAAACTTTTAAGCGGCTGGCCCAATCCGCGCAACCCGGTTTCGCGTTCTCGACGGACGCGGTTGAGGTCAATTTCGATCGGAATGACCTCCTCACCAATACCAGCTTGATGAATCACGTCGCCTGAAGGACCAACCACGATGGAGCGACCATTACCCAGTGCGCCAGCACCATTAATATCGAAGAAGTAGCACTGGTTGATCGCCGCATTGGTACGGGCAATCGACAGCTCGATATCCCGGTCAATGGTATCGGTCATGGTGGGATGAAGAATGACTTCAGCACCCATGGAAGCCAAGGTACGGGTCGTTTCGGGGAACCACATGTCATAACAGATAGAAACGCCAAAGCGACCTATCGTGGGAACATCGAAGACCACAAATTCATTACCGCTTTCAACACCCGCTTCATAAGGGCGAAACGGGAACATTTTGCGATAACGCGTCACAACTTGGCCCAGTGGGTTAATCACCACCAAGGTATTGTAAATATGCTCGCCTACTTGCTCGAACATTGAGCCAGGAATTAACCAGATACGGTGTTGTGCGGCCATTTGGCAAAACAGTGCCTCAGTATCACTGGGCAGCGTCTGGGCATGGAGCGGTGAAGCCCCCATCGGCATTAATTCGCTGAACAGCACCATCTGCACCTGAGGAAAACGGTTCATTAGCGCATCGATCCGATGGCGCATAGCCTCGGTATTGTCGCCATGGTGCAGGGCATGCATTTGAACACCGGCAATGGTGAAATATGACATTAGCTTCTCTCTGCGTCAGGCGATCTGACTGTTTTAGCTTAGCGAATTAACTTTTATGGATATCTTTCACTAAGCTAGTGGTGAGTGGCATTAATTTTCATACTAAGCCAACGGAACGCTGAAATGGCGTTGATCAAACACCTGGATAAATTGTTAAATTCGATTTACACAGGCCGATATTACAAAAAGTCGATTGAGCCGATATCCGGCTCGGTTCGTTTGACCGATTTGGTCACGATATAGGTGAAATAGCGCTCTATTCCCACATCCGAGACCAACCAACTATCGATCAAACGTTGATAACTGTCGATGGAAAACACCTCAAACTTCACTAGGTAGTCAACGCCACCGCCTACCGCCACGCACTCGGTAGCGTCTGGTGTTTGCATAACTAAAGCTTCAAAGCGGGCGAAGCTCTCAGCATTGTGCTGTTTGAGTTCGATCTGCACCCACACGGAGTTGCGCGGCATTAACACATCGGCATTAATACGCGCCGTATATCCTTCGATAACGCCCGCGTTTTCAAGTCGTTTTACTCGCTCCCAGCAGGGGCTTACCGAGAGATTGATGGCTTCCGCCAGCTTCGACTTGGTGATCCGCCCATCCCGGGAGAGGATATCGAGAATTTTTAAATCATAACGGTCCAGTTTCATCATGCCGGATGTCACGCCTCCAGGCGTTCAACAACATCGGCAATCACCGCCAGGGTGTCCCCCATATTGATTAACGATGGCGCACGGCGAGCCATCAAGATGCCGTCACGCTCCGCTTTGTACGCCACAGGAGCGGTACCGCTACGGGTCATATCGTAGACATAGGCAATGGTTTGGCCTTTTTTCACCTCATCACCCAACGCCACTAACAGCTCTAACACCCCAGAGTGCTGGCTTTGCACGTAGCAGCTGGCATCTGGCATATCGAGATACATTTGCCCTTCTTCAGGCATTTCTACCGAGCCTTCCACCAAGCCGTAATGAATCAAAAAGTTGCGTACACCACGCTCAGCAATCGCAATACTTTGAGGAGTGGACGTGCCGCCGCCGCCAAGTTCGGTGGCCACAAACACTTTACCCTGGCGCTCACAGGCAGTGTCGAACAGTTTTTCTGCATCTAGCTCGAACATCACCATGGCATAAGGAGCACCGAACGCTTTAGCCCCTTCCAACGCCGCCTGCTGTTGAGTCTTGTCGTCTAAAACGTGGGAGGCGCCGAACGGTAAAATATCCAGCGTACGACCGCCCGAGTGCAGATCGAGCACAACATCGCTAATGGGGACCAACACGCGGGTAAAATAATCAGCGATTTGCGTCGTTACTGTGCCGTTTGGATCACCTGGGAAACTACGATTTAAATTGCCTTTATCCATCGGTGACGTGCGCTTTCCGGCCATGACAGCAGGGGTGTTCATACACGGCACAATAATTACCCGCCCACTCACTTCTTCCGCTTTCAACGTGGAAGAGAGCTTCAACAGCGACGTAATCCCCTCGTATTCATCGCCATGATTCCCACCGGTTAACAACGCCGTGGGGCCTTCGCCATTTTTGACCACGGTGATAGGTATCATCACCGCCCCCCAAGCAGACTCATCGGTTGAAATCGGTAGTTTTAAAAAACCGTGCTGTACACCATCGGCGTCGAAATCAACGGTGGCAGAAATAGGGCTTGGCCGCAGTTGGTTCGGTTGAAGCGTCATCGTATGTCCCTTGTATTGTTTAGACAGCTACTTAACAAACAGCTGGCGCGGAAAATTGGCCAGGGTTTCACAGCCTGTCTCGGTAATCAGAATGCTTTCGGTAATTTCCAACCCCCAGTCCTCTACCCACAAGCCGGGCATAAAGTGGAACGTCATACCTGGTTTAAGAATAGTCTCGTCCGAGGGGCGCAGACTCATCGTGCGCTCGCCCCAATCCGGCGGGTACGAAATACCAATAGGATAACCACAGCGCGCGCCGCCACGGTCAAAACCATACTTATCCATTGCCGCACCCAGCGCCATCGCAATATCCGCCGTACGATTGCCTGGCTTAGCCACTGCTAGCCCATTTTCAATACCTTCCAACAAGGCAGATTCCGCACGAATAAAGTCTGTCGGTGGCGTACCTAAAAACACGGTGCGTGACATGGGCGCGTGGTAGCGCTTGAACACCCCAGCAATTTCGAAGAACGTGCCTTCCCCTTTGCGAAATGGCGTATCGTCCCAGGTAAGGTGCGGCGCAGCAGCGTCTTTTCCGGTTGGTAACATCGGGACAATGGCAGGGTAATCACCACCAAACACTTTGCCGTTCTCGTCGATAAACCCTTCAATGCCCACGCGGTAAATTTCCGATACCAGCTTACTTTTTGGCAGCCCGGGCTCAATAACCTCCAAAATGCGTGTGTGCATACCCTCAACAATTCTTGCCGCCACGCGCATATAGGCAATTTCTTGAGGCGACTTAATCGCCCGACACCAGTTCACCAGAGCGTTGGCATCCATAAAGCGCGCATGAGGAAGTTCACGCAGCAAGCTTTGGTAGGCTTTAGCAGAGAAATAATAGTTATCCATCTCCATGCCCACCACACCGGTATGCCAGCCGCGGTCTGGCATAATCGATTGGGCAAGATACTCCATCGGATGCATGTCCGGATTTTGAACATAGTAATCCGGATAGTAGGTAATATTGTCGGGGTCTATCCAGCAGGTGCGCAGCGCGCCGTTGGCATCCATACGGCGGCCAAACCATACAGGTTCGCCTTCTAGGCCCACCAATACGCATTGATGAACATAAAAGGACCAACCGTCGTAGCCGGTCAACCACGCCATGTTGGAGGGGTCACTGACGATTAGTACGTCAATGCCTCGACCAGCCATTTCTGCACGCACCTTCCACAAGCGATTTGCATACTCTGCACGCGTGAAAGGCAGGGAAACCTCAGTCATCGGGCAACTCGCCATCAAAGATCACTAAGAACCAGCGCCATCTATTGTAGGTTAGGTACGCTGGGCCACAGGATCGACCTGGCCACCCCCGCAGTAGGCCTGCCAATGTCGTCTTAGGGCGATACTAGCACCGACCCTCGGTTGCCGGTCAAAGCCTTTATGACAAAAATTGCGGCAAGCCGTGGTAGCGTAACCATAGTTAACATACAGTCAGGAGGAAAAATGAAAATAGTCATCCATATTGACGATTCAACCCAGTGGCAAGCAGCACTGGAGAAGGCGTTGCCTCAGGCCACGGTACTAACGAGTGATGCACCAGCAGATGAGCGGAAAAACGCCGACTACCTCGCCATTTGGAAAGCACCAGAGCATTTACTGCAGGAACAAAGCCAACTTAAAGGCATTATCAATCTTGGGGCGGGCGTCGATTACTTACTGAAAACACCTGGCCTACCCAGCGATGTTCCTATCGTTAAGTTACGTGATGCTGGCATGGGCGAACTCATGGCTGATTACGTGCTATATGGTGTACTGCACTTCTACCGCAGCATGGACCGCTACGCTTCCCAACAGCAGAGCGCCACCTGGAAGCCTCAAGCCGTGCCTGAAAAAACACAGTGGCCAGTTGGAATATTAGGCCTTGGCGCAATCGGCAGTTTCGTCGCCTCCCACTTGTCGCAAGCTGGGTTCCCCGTACTTGGCTGGAGCCGCTCGCCTAAAGAGATTAATGGCGTGCGCTGCCTACACGGTGACGAAGGTCTTGATGAACTGCTTGCCCAAGTGCAGAGCGTGGTCACCATTTTGCCCGACACCGCGGCCACTGAGGGTATTCTTAACGCCGAGCGGCTAGCGAAACTACCCATAGGCGCCAGCGTTATTAACCCCGGCCGTGGCAGCCTAATCGATGAGCAGGCGTTGCTTGATGCGCTCGGTGACACGAAGAATCCAGGTCATCTGCGTGGTGCTCTGCTAGACGTTTTCTGCGAAGAACCTCTTCCTACCGGCCACCTCCTTTGGCAGCATCCAAACGTGATAGTGACGCCCCATATGGCAGCGCCTACGCCGCTGAATGACGCCATTGATCAAGTCATTTCGTATATTAAGGCATTTGAGGCGGGTGAAGCGTTAGCAACGATTAGCCCAGAAGCAGGCTACTGACGCTTCATCATGTGCACGCTATACTGCTCAGGGAACCAAGCGCTAGCTAAAGGCTCTTAGGAAAACACTTTAGAAGGAGGAAGGGCCTTTGCGTCATGTCACAATTGGCAACAGACAGCGTAAGTCTGCGAGCGCAATGTTGGGCGCTTGCATGCTTTCTCTGTGCGGCTTAGCGGCAGCAAATACTCATCAACAAGATGAGCAGGCTCTGCAAGCGCCACACCCCTTCCAGGCCCAATACCGCTTAGAAATACGCGGTTGGCCAGGTGCGACCATTACCCATACGCTCAGTAATGAGGGGCTTCACTGGTTAAGCAATATGAATTTTGCTGTCGCGATTGCCCGCGGGGAAGAGCGTAGCCGTTTTTCGATAGACGACACCACAACCCGCTCTTTGCTCTATAACAGCAGTTATTCACTATTGGGTGTAGGCGACAGCTACCAGCTCAATGAAAGGGATATTACTTCGCTTGATCGCCAAGCTGCTCTCTTTGACCTTTCCCGTCGCGCGGGTCATGAAAGCTGCACGATTAGTACCCCCTGCGATATCGAGTTTGTTGATCACCGCGGGCGTGACGAACACTTTCGATATTATGTCGATCAGCAGAATGCCAACGAGCCCAACACCATTACCGTACCTGCAGGTGAGTTTAAAGCCATGCGTGTCACGCTAATTGATAAAGAAAAGCCCGACCGGCACCTACAAATAAACTTCCACCCAGACTGGCCAGGACTGATCCTCTCCGCGGAATATCAAAAAGAGGGGCGCCGGCAAACTTACCTAACCATGACCCAATTCAACCCCGCTGGGGGTAACGCACCTTAAATGCTTTCTGGATTACTGATTGTTTTATTGCCCCTCTTGTTGGGCTATTTAGTACGCGTTCGTTCTCCCCGCTTACTTAATCTCATCAACCGAGCCGTTAATGGCTCAGTTTATTTGATTCTATTATTTATGGGGGTCAGCCTTGCGGGCCTTGAAAACCTGGGCAGCCAACTTTCACGGTTAGGGGGGAACGCGCTACTGCTGTTTAGCATTACCACGGTGCTCAACTTGGGCGCCCTATGGTGGCTATCACGCCGAGTGGCTTTGAAGGCCGGTGGTTCACCGGTGGTGAAAAATGCCCCTACCAGCAAACTCGCCGCCATGCAGGGCTCGCTAATGTTGGTAGGCGTGGTGGCAAGTGGCGTAGCGGTTGGGCTACTGCTCGGCCCGCTTATTGGGGAAGCGCTGTTTACCACCGCCGACTGGCTGGCGGAATGGGTGCTATACGCATTGCTGGTGCTGATTGGCTGCCAGCTACGCAACTCTGGCATGCCACTTAAACAAATTTTGCTCAATCGCCTAGGGCTTGCCATCGCGGTAACCCTTGCTCTGAGTTCGCTACTGGCCGGCTTGTTAGCCGCCCCACTTCTTTCGCTGAGCTGGAATGAAGGCTTAGCCATGGCGTCAGGTTTTGGCTGGTACTCACTTTCGGCTATTTTGATTGGCGACCAGCTTGGTCCGTTAATGGGCGGCGTGGCGTTTTTCAACGACCTTACGCGGGAACTGCTGGCCTTTATTATGATTCCGCTCGTTATCCATCGCCACACCGCGCTAGCCATTGGTTATGGCGGCGCTACCTCCATGGACTTCACTCTGCCGGTGATTCAACAGCACGGCGGTGTGGCCTGTGTCCCTATTGCCGTGGTCAGCGGATTTATCCTGTCACTGCTCTCTCCACCACTGATTCTGTTTTTTCTTTCACTGTCGGGTTAGCGATAGCAGGCAATCATTGGGTAGGATAAGCAGCGTTATTTGTTTAATACGTACTCTTTTTTTAAAAAGTACTCACTGTTAAAAACGCGACTGCTTCACTGCCCAGGATGCCTGCCCACCATGCTAAACGGAATTTGGTTAAGCTTTTTCATTGCTGCGTTTGCAGCGTCCTTGTGGCAGTGGCTAGTTGGTGGCGATAGCGAGGTTTTTGCTCGCTTAGTGCAATCGCTGTTCGATATGGCGCGGGTCAGCGTGGACATTATTTTAGTGCTATTAGGCACTATGACGCTTTGGCTGGGCTTTCTTTCGATTGCCGAGAAGGCAGGCATGATTCGCCTACTAGGCCGCGTGCTTGACCCGCTGTTTTCCCGCCTAATGCCAGAGGTGCCACGTGACCACCCCGCTATGGGGCTAATTAGCATGAACTTTGCGGCCAACATTCTAGGTTTAGATAATGCCGCCACACCGATTGGCATTAAAGCCATGCAATCGCTGCAAAGTCTCAACCCGAGCCGCGATACCGCCAGCAACGCACAAATTCTGTTTTTAGTGCTGAACACGTCATCACTGACGCTGCTACCCGTCACGATCTTCATTTATCGTGCTCAGCAAGGCGCGGCAGAGCCCACCCTGGTTTTTCTTCCGATTTTGTTGGCTACCAGCGCCAGCAGCCTGGCAGGACTTCTGGCCGTGTCGCTTATGCAGCGCTTAAAGCTTTGGCAGCCCGTAGTGCTGGCCTATTTAGTTGCCGCTGCGCTGGCGCTCGGGCTATTAATTACCACCCTGGCGGGCATGTCGGCCCAGGCACTAGCGGCAGCGTCAACACTGGTGGGCAACCTAACGTTATTCAGTATTGTCATGATGTTTTTAGTGGTCGGCGCACTGCGTGGTGTGAGGGTGTATGACGCTTTTATCGAAGGTGCAAAAGAAGGTGTCAGTTTTACTGTCACCCTACTGCCGTATCTTATTGCCATGCTGGTGGCGGTTGGTGTGCTGCGTGCTAGCGGCGTCTTGGATGCGGGGCTAAGCGGCATTCGCTGGTTGGTGGAAGGGATTGGCTGGGACACTCGTTTCGTAGATGCGCTGCCTACCGCCTTTGTAAAACCCCTTTCTGGTAGCGGCTCGCGGGCAATGATGATCGAAACGATGAACACCTTCGGTGTCGATAGTTTTCCTGGTTTGCTGGCCGCTACCCTACAAGGCAGTACTGAAACAACATTTTACGTGCTAGCGGTCTACTTTGGCGCGGTCGGCGTTACCCGTATTCGCCATGGCCTGGGCTGCGCGCTCATCGCTGACGCCGCGGGCATTATCACCGCCATTGCAGTCTGCTACTGGTTCTTTGGCTAACGCCGCTTGGCAATTAATTTACAACACTCGTAACAACAATAGATCAGGTAATTTGCTTCATGCATGCTCAACACACGACATTACATAACGAGCTTCACGCGAGGCCTCCCATCTATTTTGAGGGGCCTGCTTGCCTTCATCACTACGCTTTTACGCTTGAAGGCGATGATGTTACTAGGTTGCTTGACCGCCTAGCAGAGGTAACAGAGGTCACTGTCACACCCGATCAGGTGCAACAAATAGTCAGTTGTCAGGGCTGCTCGGTGAAATGGGAGCGCCACACCGAGTTTTTTACGCTAACCATCAAGCACGACAACAACAGTAACCCTCGACTATGGCCAACACCGCCTACTTTTTTAGCCCGTGTGCTAGCAGACTTTGCCGATCAAATAATCAGTGCCAGCGTATTGCGTGTAGAAACTGCCAATCGTTGGGCAGGCAGTGTGGACGCCTATGGATTAGATCAGCCAGCGGGCTCCACGGTGGGCGGCGGTGATGCCACAGTTTGGAGCGATTTCAATCTGGATGATCAGCAAAGAAACCGATTGCTAATGGTTAACGATAATCTGGATAGCTATCGACTGGGCAGGATGGCAAGGCGCTTATTTGATATTGAGACTTACCGCATAATGGCGATGCTGGCGCTACCGGAAGCCAAAGCACTCAGCAGTGAGCTACAACACTATGAAACGGAGCTGTCTGCGCTCTCTCATCAACACGCCGAACAGCACACTTCGCCTGCTGAGCCGTTGCTTAACGCCTTGACACTGCTCTCGGCAAAGCTCGAGCGTTGTGGCGTACAAACACGCCAACGATTTAGCGCGACTGATGCCTATGCCAACATCGTGTTGGCGCGTATCAATGAGCTGCGCGAAGAACGTATCGGTAATTATCCTCGGCTTGGCATGTTTATTTTGCGTCGTTTTGAGCCTGCCGTGCGTTACTGCGATGCCATGAACCGACGCGTTGAAACGCTGGCCACCAGTGCCACACGATTAAACGACTTGCTGCGTACCCGCACTCAGGTCGAAATCGAGGGGCAAAACTACAAAATTTTGCAAAGCTTGGATGCCCGCGCTAGCAGTCAGCTAAAAATTCAAAAGGCCGTTGAAGGCCTTTCGATCATCGTCATCAGCTACTACATTTTCAGCTTAATGAAATTAGGGCTGGAAAGCTTAAGCGCACTAGGTGTCGATATTGAACCCAACGTTGCCGCCTCCGTCATAGCCCCGTTGAGTGCGCTTATTATAGCCATCTTAACCTGGCGAATTTGGAAGGTTAAAAAGCACAAGTAAGTAATTCGTTAGCTGCATTCGCCTCGTAGTGAGCCGCTAAGTGCCTTGCGTAGTGCAGGGCCGCTCACTCCACGGCCTAGCAGTACCGTGAGCTTCGCGACGGCGGCTTCCAGCGTGATATCGCCCCCCGCAATCACACCGGCTTGGTTCAGCGCCGCGCCGGTGGCGTAAGCTCCCTGCACGACCTCCCCTTGGGCACACTGCGTCACGTTGAGCAGTGCTATCCCTCGTTCATTAGCCGCCGTTAACGCCTTTAGCAGCTCGCCTTCAAAGCTAGGCGGGTTGCCCACGCCGTAGCTATGCAGAATCAAGCCTTTTAGTCGTTCATCGGCCAATAGTGCCTTGGCGCGGCGCAGCGACATACCGGGATAGAGTGGCAATATCGCGACCGCTTCTTCATCCACCTCAATGGGGGCAAAGTTAGGGAGCCCGCTCAGCAGCGCAGAGGGCTGAGGGAAGGACATAGCGATGCCAAGCTCGGCAAGCCAGGGGAAATTGGGGGAGTCGAAGGCATCTAAGCCCTGAGTGCGCACCTTGCGTGCACGGTTGCCGCGCAGTAGTCGGTTATGAAAGGCCAGGCTCACTTCACAAGGTGTCGCGGAGTGCGCCACCAGTTGCAGTGCACTGACAAGATTATTCAGTGCATCGCTACGGGGCTCACCCAGAGGAATTTGGGAGCCGGTGAAAATCACCGGCTTATTTATCGCACCGAGCATAAACGACAGTGCAGCAGCGCTATACGCCATGGTATCGGTGCCGTGCAGCACCACAAACGCATCGTATGCTTGCCAGTGGTTTTCTAGCTGTGCCACTAAACGGTTCCAGGCGCCGGGCATGAGTTCGGCGCTATCAATCAGCGGCTGCATTTCCAGCACATCAAAGGATGGCAGCCTGTCGGTGGCGCCCAGCGCTAAGTGTGTGGCTAAACGCTCAGCCAACCCCGCGCAAGGTACGTACCCGTGTGGCGATGGCTGCATACCAATGGTACCGCCGGTGTAGAGCATGAGTACGCGGGGCATGGGCGCTCCTTTTCTTATCGCGTTGATACGTGTGCGGGCTTACTTAACAGGTGCGTTTTCCAGACGCTGCTTTAACGCTTCGGCCTCTTCAGGCTCCAGCTCCCAGGCTTTCGGGTCTAACTCAAGATCCGGGTGCTGATTGGCATCGAAGATCGGCTGCTTAATGCCCTGGCGACGCTGGCTATCGTAATCATTAAGAATGCGTAGGCCGCACTTGAACAACAGAATCAGCGCCACGAGGTTGACCACGGCAAGAAGGCCCATGGTGACATCGGCAAAGCCGAACACGGTGCCAAGATCTGTGGTCGCACCCCAGCACACCAGCAACACAATGGCGACACGGAAAGCGTTAAACAGATTCTGGTTGTCGCGGCTAAAGAAGTTGAGGCTGTTCTCGCCCAGGTAGTAGTTGTACAAAATAGTACTGAATGCAAATAGCAGCAGCGCAAGACTAACAAAGGTGCGGCCCCATTCGCCTACATGGTCGGCTAGCGCCGCCTGAGTAAGAGCGATACCTTCAACGCCAGAGCCTGCTGCAGGATCGTACACACCGCTTAGCAGGATCAGAAACGCTGTGGCCGAGCAGATAATCACGGTATCGATAAATACCGAGAACGCCTGCACGATACCTTGGTTGGCCGGGTGCGGTACATAAGCTACCGCCGCCACATTAGGTGCACTGCCTAGGCCAGCTTCGTTAGAAAACAAGCCACGCTTCAAGCCCATCATAATGGCAGCACCAATACCGCCACCGACCAGCGGCTCAAGGCCGAAAGCACTTTTTACGATTAGCGTGATAACACCAGGGATTTCACCAATGTTCATGGCGATGACCAACAGTGCAATGGCGATATAGCTGACCGCCATGAAAGGCACCAGAAACTCTGAAATGCGCGCAATACGCTTGATGCCACCAAAAATAATCAGCCCGACCAGCATGGCCAAAGTAATTCCGCTGTAAAGCACCGGTACACCAAAGGCGTCGCCAAACGAGGTCGCTACCGCGTAGGATTGCAGCGCGGTAAAGGCGAAGCCAAAGGTTAACAACAATAGCACCGAGTAAAACGCGGCCAGCCAGCGCCACTGTTTGCCTAACCCTTTAACAATGTAGTACGCCGGGCCACCGCGATAAGTGCCATCGCCTTCCGCTTCTTTATAGGTTTGCGCCAGGGTACATTCTAAAAAGCTAGTCGCCATCCCCATCAGGCCCACCAGCCACATCCAGAAAATAGCCCCAGGGCCACCTAGCGTAATCGCGACCGCTACGCCGGCAATATTACCGCCGCCCACGCGACCCGCCACGGACAGAACAAGTGCCTGAAACGAACTTAAGTGGCCGTGTTTATTACGCTTAAAGGCCTGACCCGACCCCAATATGCGAAACATTTGGCCAAAATAGCGAAACTGCACAAAGCGGGAAGCAACGGTAAAACCGATGCCAACGCCCACCAGCAGCACTAGCAGTACCTTTCCCCAGAGGAGCTCGTTGAGCATATCAAGCATGTGATTTTCTCCGCGTTTTTGTATTAGCGTTATGTTGGAATTCGCGTCGTTTTATTTCGCGCCGTTTTAAAACCGCGCCGCGGAGAACGTTTTACCAAGCATGGGGCAGAAATAAATTTGGCGCAGCGGTGCAGTTGTGTGCACTGACTGCGCCAACCACTGCACCAAAGTGCATCACATAAAAACGGTGCGCGCCTTTGTCAGGCTGCGCACCGTTCTTTCACGACTGCTTTTGAAAAGGCTCGATAGAGGGACGCTTTTTATTTAATCGCTTTTGCTGCCCGAGCCGCATGGAGCTTTTTGTAACTTTCGATCAAGCGCTGATGGCGCTCCAGACCTTCTAACTGCATGTTAGTCGGCGTTAGGCCATGGAAGCGTACTTCGCCACTCACCGAACCCACGACAGCCGCCATGGTCGTTTCACTGAACATGCGCTGGAAGTTGTGCAGATAATCGTCAAGTTCCAGCTCATCATCCAATACAATTTCCAGTACCGCGTTCACTGCCTGATAGAACAGTCCGCGTTCAACGGTGTTGTCGTTGTACTGCAGGAACATCTGCACGCAGTCCAGCGCCTCTTCATGGCGTTGCAGCGCAAGGTAAACCAGCAGCTTCAGCTCTAGTATCGTTAGCTGCCCCCACACGGTGTTCTCATCGAACTCGATACCAATCAGCGTGATGATATCGGCGTGATCATCCATTTGGCTCTCTTCCAGCCGCTCGACCAGATCAGTGAGCTGATCGTCGTCGAGGCGGTGCAGGTTGAGGATATCCTCGCGGTAATCCAACGCCTTATTGGTGTTATCCCAGATCAGATCTTCGATGGGATACACTTCTGAATAACCTGGCACCAGAATGCGACAGACCGGTGCGCCCAAGTCTTCGTGTACTGCCATGTACACTTCGGCCCCCAGCTCTTCAAAGATCTCAAACAGCGTGTCGGCTTCTTCTTGGTTGCTGCCGGAGAAGTCCCATTCGCTGAACTCAAAATCGGGTTTGGCACTAAAGAAGCGCCAAGAAACCACACCCACCGAGTCGATAAAGTGCTCAACAAAATTGTTAGGCTCAGTCACGGTTTGCGAGTTAAACGTTGGTAGCGGAAGATCGTTTAACCCTTCGAAGCTGCGGCCTTGCAACAGCTCCGTCAAGCTACGCTCCAGCGCCACTTCAAAGCTTGGGTGTGCGCCAAACGAAGCAAATACGCCGCCAGTACGCGGGTTCATTAAGGTGACGCACATTACCGGGAACTGGCCACCCATGGAGGCATCTTTTACCAACACTGGGAAACCCTGAGCTTCCAAGGCGTTAATGCCTTCCACAATGTTCGGATATTTTGCCAGTACCGCTTGCGGCACATCCGGCAAGGTTAACTCCTGTTCGAGGATTTCGCGCTTCACCGCCCGCTCGAAGATTTCCGACAAGCACTGCACCTGGGCTTCCACTAGGGTATTGCCCGCGCTCATGCCGTTACTTAGGAACAGATTTTCGATTAAGTTGGAGGGAAAATAGACCGTTTTGCCATCGGACTGACGTACAAACGGTAGCGATACAATGCCCCGATCTTCACGCCCGGAGTTGGTATCAATCAGATTGGAGCCACACAGCTCGCCTTCCGGGTTATAAATAGCCAGACAGTGTTCGTCGAGGATTTCAGCGGGAAGCTCATCGTTCGGCCCCGGCTGAAACCATTTTTCATTGGGGTAGTGAACAAAGTCGCTGTTGGCAATTTCTTCACCAAAGTACTGGTCGTTGTAGAAGAAGTTGCAGCTCAAGCGCTCAATAAATTCGCCCAGTGCGGAGCACAGCGCGCTCTCTTTGGTAGCCCCTTTGCCGTTGGTAAAGCACATAGGAGAGGCGGCATCGCGAATATGTAGCGACCAGACGTGGGGCACGATATTACGCCAGGAGGCGATCTCAATTTTCATGCCCAGGTCAGCCAGCATCGCGCTCATATTGGCAATGGTCTGCTCCAGCGGCAAATCTTTACCTGGGATGTAGGTAGCGCTGCCTTCCGGCGCCCCCATCAGCAGCGCCTGGGCGTCCTCATCGATATTCTCTACCGTTTCAATCTGAAACTCGGGGCCGGTTTGAACAACCTTCTTCACCGTGCAACGGTCGATGGAGCGCAAAATACCCTGGCGATCCTTTTCAGAAATATCTTCCGGCAGCTCGACCTGGATTTTGAAAATCTGCTTATAACGATCTTCCGGGTCGACGATATTGTTCTGGGACAGGCGAATATTCTCGGTAGGAATATCTCGCGCGTTGCAGTAAACCTTGACAAAGTAAGCCGCGCACATCGCCGACGACGCTAGAAAGTAGTCGAACGGACCAGGGGCTGAGCCATCGCCTTTATAGCGAATCGGCTGATCGGAGATAACCGTAAAATCGTCGAACTTGGCCTCTAAACGGAGGTTGTCGAGATAATTGACTTTAATTTCCATGAATGGGCATCCGGAGCAATGAGTGTGCCTCGGCTGTTGAAAACATAAGCCGGTAGGCGGATTTCTGTCCATTATCCAGTTTTTCACCCGCTTCGTCTTGGGAAGCATTGCACTGACCGCTCCAAGGCCTCACATTAGCCTCACCGTCGCCTTCTGAGAACGTTGAAACCATCCCCATGCATGATGATTTTGTGGCTAACTTACGCCTGCTGTGCAGCTATTACCCGTCTATTGCGGACGTTTGCCGTCGCTTATCCATTAACCGTGCCCAATTCAACCGCTACCTCAGCGGGCGCTATTATCCAAGCCATGCCGCGCTGCAGCGTATTTGCCACTTTTTTGGTGTCTCGCCAGAAGATATTGACCTGCCTCACCACGACTTCCGAGCGCTGGTGCAAACTGGCCAACTCAATGCGGACGCGTCACCAAGCACACTACCCTGGCCCAATGCGTTGATTCAGCGGGGTAGCGAAGGCATGGAACGTTATCTGGGTCGCTACTTCGAGCTTTACCACTCGATGTCGCGCCCAGGGCATTTGATGCGCACGTTGGTGTGCCTAGAAGCCAGAGAAGGAGGCGTGGTGTACCAGCGAACCGAACGTATGCAAGTCGCTCTGGGAAGACGGCCCTGCCATAACCGTTACGTAGGAACCGCCGTTAAACTTGCAGACCGGCTATTTTTGGTTGACCACGAGACACTCAACGGCCACGAAATCACTCAAACTATTCTGTTTCCCAGCTTTCAAAGCCAAGTCACACGCTTAACCGGATTAAAAATGGGGGTTGCCGATAATAGTGAGCGGATGCCCTGTTGTGTGCGAGTGGTGTATCAGCGCTTAGATGAACAAATAAGTCTGCGATCTGCGTTGGCCCAGTGCGGCCTGCTACCACTGAATGACCCATCGCTAGATGATTCACTGCTGGCAGCCCTGCGCAACGATGTGGCTAGCGGAGAGCACCACTTTCGCGCACGTCACTAGCGGCTTGCTTCGCAGAGCGCCGATGGTGTCAGCACATGGGCAAATAAAATCGACTCGAAGTGCTCCATGGGAGTCACCGACTTAAGCGTTTTGGCACGAAGTATAGCGCCTTCCCACCCCGACAATATAAAGCTAGCAAGGGCCTCTGGAGCAATTGCTTTATCGATATTCCCCTGATGTTGCGCTTCTTTCAGACAAACGATAAAACGTTTTTCCCAGCGCTGAAACACCAGATTAAGCGCATCGCGGAAGGTGTCGCTTTGACCAGAAAGCTCCTGTCCCAGGTTACCAATCAAGCAGCCAGTGGTGTGGTCGCAGTCCAACATATGCTCACGCCCTGTGGCGAAGTAACGCCGTATGCGCTCTAACGGTGGTAAGGAGACGTCTTCAAGCAGTGCTGCCAGGCTTTCATCGTACTGGCTGGCAAAGCGCTCGATCACCGCCAGCCCAAAATCTTCTTTGCTGGAAAAGTAGTGGTAAAACGACCCTTTAGGCACGCCGCAGGTTTTTAAGACGGCATTAATACCTGTCGCATTGTAGCCCTGCTGGGCAATCAGCTCGGCACCGGTATCAATTAACTTATCGCGAGTAGCGGTGTTTTTCATGACGTCACATTAACCAGTGAGTTTAGTGCTTTTCAAAATAATAATGACAGGTATTGTTAGGCCCATCAGCGGTTAGACAGCACGATGCAGCGATGCTTGATGGGTTGCACGCTATTTGCACATTGCTTACCTAATCATTGCTTGCGTATCGGTGATGCTAGCATGATACGCCATTTTCTCTGGAATTTTCGCCCTCAGCCAACGGATGCCGCGCGGTAATGACCTCCTCTCACTCTTACGCTCCCTCTCAACAAGGCCGTGTCGGTTTCGGTGCCTTGGCAGCGCTACTGGTCTTCGTTGGCGGTTTAGCCTTGGCTTGGTGGATTATCAGCCAGCCACCCCGCGTTGAGCGACGGCCGCCCCCGCCCGCCGCACCACCCTTAGTAGATATCATTACGGCTGAAGAGCGCCTTCAAGCTCCTATGCTTAACGGCTTTGGGCGAGTAGAAGCTGAGAAATCCACTATGCTAGCCAGCCGGGTTGCTGGTCAGCTAGAACGCTTTGGCGAAGGCGTTCTCCCAGGCCAGGTCGTTGAACAAGGAGCACCGGTTGCTTATATCGATCAGGCCGATTTACGCCTTATTTTGGAAGATGCCGAAGCGCAGTTGGCCAACGCTCAAGCACAGTTAGCGCTAGAACAAGCGGAGCAACAGCGCGCCCGAAGTGAGTATGAATCTTTTGGCCGCCAACTTAGCGCTGAGCGCCGTGCACTGGTGCTACGTGAACCACAGCTACGCCAAGCTCAAGCTCAACTAACACAAGCACGCGTGGTGCGAGACCAAGCGGCGCTTAATCTTGAACGTGCCACGTTAGCTGCCCCTTGGCGGGCGATGGTGCAAGACCGTTTGGTCGGTGCGGGCAGCCTGTTAAGCCAAGGTACTGAAGTACTCAGCTTGGTCGGCGTCGAACAGTTTTGGGTTCGCGCTTCGTTGCCGGGGGATATTTTGGGTTGGCTAACGCCAGGCAGCCGCGTCACGCTTACCAGCCAAGGCTGGCCGGAAGGAGCAAGCAGAGAAGGTAACTTAATTTCTATTCTGCCAAACCTGGAAGAGAACGGCTTACAGGCGCAGCTTTTGATCGCCGTGAATGACCCGCTGTCGCTAGAGCAAGATGGCCCTGCGCTGCGTCTTGGCGATGTGCTGCGTGTTGCCTTTCATAGCACAACCCAGGAGCCGCTCATCGCCTTGCCTTCTGCCGCATTGCGTCCCGGCGAGCAGGTATGGTGGGTAGATGATGAAGATCGCCTACGCAGCACCCATGTCACCCTGGCCTATCGCGGGCAGGAAACGGCGCTAGTACGCAGCGGTTTAGTACCCGGACAGCGGGTGGTTATTGCCGGCTTGGCTCAGCCTCGTGAAGGCCAACAAGTCCGTATTCGCCAGCGGGGCGATACGCCAGCCAGTGATGAGGAAAGCCCATGATTCGCCGTGGCCCACTCGCCTGGATGGTCGACCATGGCGTTGCCCCTAACCTGATGATGGTGCTATTTATCGTCGGCGGTTTAATGGCATCCCTGGCCATCAAGAAAGAGGTTTTCCCGGAATTTGAAACGGAAATCATCCAAGTTAGCATCAGCTATCCTGGTGCCACGCCGGAAGATGTTGAGCAAAGTTTGCTGCTACCAGTTGAAGCTGCCATTGCCGACGTGGAAGGCATCGATGAATTAACCGCCAGCGCTGGCGAAGGTAGCGGCGTAGTCAGCGCCACGCTGATCGATGGCGTTGACGTGATGCGGGCCTATCAGGATATCCAGCAAGCCGTGAATGCCATCACGACTTTGCCTAACGCAGCGGATCCACCGCGTTTTACCCTAGCTGGCCGCTCTCGCAGCGTGGTGAGCCTACAAGTGTATGGCTCGGTGAGTTTAGCCGCACTTCATGACGCCGCCGAAGATGTGCGCGCCGAGCTACAGTCTACTAGCGGCATTTCTCGCGCAGAGCTCTCCGGCAATCGCGAACGTGAAATCCAAGTGCTTTTGGATGAGGAAGCCATTGAGCGCTTTGGGTTAGATCATCAACAACTTGCCAGTCGAATTGCCGCAGAAGCACTTGATCTTGCCAGTGGCCAGCTCACTACCGCCGAAGGCGAGTGGTTGATTCGCTACCAAGGACGCCGCAACAGTGCGGATGAGTTTGCCGCACTCCCCATTCTCACCACCGCCCAAGGTTCTCCCGTTGTACTGAGCGATATTGCGCGCGTAAGAGAAGGCTTTGCCGAAACCGATCGCGAGGAGTTTTACAACGGCGAGCCGGGCTTATCGGTAGATATTTATCAGATTGGCGATCAAACGCCGACCAGTATCTCACAAGCCGTCTACGGTGAGCTGGAGCGGCTGCGCGCCAACCTGCCCAACGGGGTACGCCTGGATATTTCCAGAGACAGCTCAGAAATCTACGAAGATCGCCTGAACCTGCTGCTCAAAAACGCCTGGATGGGCTTAGCACTGGTACTGATTCTCATGGCACTGTTTCTTGAGGCTCGGCTGGCCTTCTGGGTAACGCTGGGCATTCCGACGGCATTTTTGGGTGCAATGCTGTTTCTACCTTGGATTGGCGTCTCACTCAATATGATGTCGATGTTCGCCTTTATTATCGCCCTTGGCATCGTCGTGGACGATGCCATTATGGTCGGTGAGAATATTTACAGCTACCGGGAGCAGGGCTATTCCCTGCGCGATGCCGCGGTGAAAGGTGCTCAAGAGATCGCCACACCGCTTACCTTCGCGATTCTGTCCAATATTGTTGCATTCCTGCCGCTACTGTTTTTACCCGGTTTTTTAGGGCTTATTTTTGCTACCGTGCCGGTAGTCGTTATCACGGTATTTATTATTTCTCTCGTGGAAGCTCTGTTTATACTGCCCGCCCATCTCGCCCACGCCAGCAAACCCCGCAAAACACCCGTATGGCAGCGCCCCATTGAAGCCGTTCGTTTACGTATGCAAAAGGGCCTGCATCACTTCACTTACCAGCAGTTTGAACCGTTTTTACAGCGTGCGCTTAATCAACGCCTGCTGACGGTCTCCCTGGGCGTTGCCTTGCTATGCGTCGCGCTGGCCTGGGCAATGAGTGGCCGACTTGGCTTTTCACTCATGCCCAGGGTGGAATCTGACCAAGTTCAGGCCAGCGTTACCCTACCGATTGGCAGCAACATTAGCGTTAGCCGCGAATTGAGCCAGCAGTTGCTGAATGCCGCCGAGCAACTTAGCGAACGCGAGGCAACCCTCAGTTTTAGCAGTACCCGCAGCCGCTTGGATGGTGAAAGCTTGCAAGTGCGTTTAGATATCGCCAGAGAAAGTTTAGATGCCTGGCCTCCATCTCGAATTGCCCAGGAGTGGCGCGACTTAACGGGTGATTTAGTCGGCGCGCAATCTGTGCGCTTCGAGTCAGACTTCGGTGGCCCTGGTAGTGGTGCAGCGCTGAGCCTGCGTTTATCCCACCCAAACACCCAAGTGTTAGAAGCGGCTGCTGCGCAACTGGCTGAACTACTAGCCGAATATGGTTTAACCGATATCGATAGCGGACTGGGAGACGGCAAACCGCAGCTTGAAATGCGCCTATCTGCCGAAGGGCGCGCGTTAGGGCTAACAGGGAACGACCTAGCCCAGGCGCTACGCGGCCCGCTACAGGGTGCCACTGCCATAGAACAATTTATTGGCCGTCGAGAAGTCAGCGTTGAGGTACGCCTGCCAGAGCAAGATCGCGACAGCCTCAATGAGCTTTATCGGCTGCCGATCCAGACGCCTGACGGCCTAAGCGTCCCGTTATCACGCGTGGCAGATATCACGTTGAGCCAAGCTTCTAGCAGTCTTCAACGCATCGATGGTCGGCGGATCATTACGGTTACCGCTGACTCGGAAGGAGACCAAGCGATTAATCAAGTGCTAGCCACGCTGCAGGAAGATGTTTTCCCCACCCTTAGCAATACCTGGTCAGGGCTTGAAGTGAGCATGGGTGGGCGGCAACAAGATACCGCCGACAATTTAGCCACGCTACGCAATGCCATGTGGCTAATGCTGGCCGCGCTGTATGCGCTATTAGCTATTCCTTTCCGCAGTTACCTTCAGCCACTACTGGTACTAGCCGCTATTCCATTTGGTATTGTCGGGGCCGTTGCAGGTCACATGCTCATGGGGTTCGGGCTATCGATTATCAGCCTACTCGGTATGCTGGCACTTTCCGGCGTGGTGATTAACGATGCCCTAGTACTGATTGACTATGCTAACCGTAAGCGTCGTGAGGGCATGGATGCCCGCGAAGCAATCGTCGCCGCGGCGACTCGCCGCTTACGGCCAATTATGATGACGACACTCACCACGTTTTTAGGCTTGGCACCGATGATTCTAGAAACCTCTCGCCAGGCGCGCTTTATGATACCCATGGCCATTTCGCTAGGGTTCGGAATGTTATTCGCCACGGTCATCTTGTTGCTGGTAGTGCCCTGCCTCTACCTGGGTTTAGAAAACCTGCGTGAACGACTCAGCAAGCCACCCCAACCAAGCCATGAGGGAGTCAGCTAATGCAACTGCTCGCTTCGCTACGCCAGTGGCGGCCCTCCCGACTGGGTCTCAAGCTTTTTGTGGCTATTTTAAGCGTTAACGTAGCCATTGCAGCGAGCGTGTTTTTAGCGGTGACTTACAGTATCGATCGCGGTTTTTTAGAATATCTAAATCAAGCCCAAGAGCGGCGCGCTACGCTACTGGCAGATGGGCTCATTACTCGCTGGGAAACCCAGGGCAGTTGGGGGTGGTTGGAGCAATCCCCAGAACGCTGGCCCTATATTGTGCGCTTTGAGCTTGGCCAGGAACACCGTGACCGCCCTTCCCCCCTGGGGGAGGCTCAGGACTTTGCTTTACGCAATAGCGACGGCCGCTTTGTTGTCCCTCCTGTTGATACTGCTCGGGGATCAAACGGTTGGCGATGGCTCACCCTGTATAGCGACATGACCCCAAGCGGTAACAGTGAACCAATTGGTGAACTCGGCTTTCGCCCTCCGCAAGATATGATGGAGCGCATGGAAAGCCGCTTTTTAGAACGCCAACAACGCAACTTAGTGCTTATTGTTGTTTCACTTGGATTAGCATCGCTCTTACTAGCGGGCGGGCTTTCTTGGTGGTTAGGGCGACGCACCCGAGCATTAGCAGGCGCAACGCTACGCTTGACCGAAGGCGATTATCACACCCGGTTGTCAGAACGCGGTCGCGATGAACTTTCCAGTTTAGCGCGCGACTTCAACGTCCTGGCGGCCACCTTAGAAGCTAGCCGCGACGCCCGAGCACGATGGGTGTCTGACACGGCGCATGAGCTGCGCACCCCGTTGGCAGTGCTGCGTGGCGAAATCGAGGCAATGCAGGATGGCATTCGCCCGTTAAACCAGGAAAATCTTGGCTCACTTGCCCAGGAAGTGGCACAACTGGAACGGTTAGTTACTGACCTGAGACTGCTTTCTCAAAGTGATGCAGGCGCATTAGATATTCAGCTAGCCCCAATGAACCTCAGCGAAAGCTTGAAAGGCCGTTTATCCGACGCCGACCGCTGGCTAGAAGAGAGCGGCCTGACACTGTCAAGCCAGCTTACCCCCGGCATCATGATACAAGGGGATGCCCAGCGCCTGCGACAGCTATGGAGCAACCTGCTAGATAATAGCTGCGCCTATACACAGCCCCCAGGTGAGCTACGTGTTTCGTTAACCTGCGTATCTGGCCACGCCGTGATTACCTGGGAAGACAGCTCCCCAGGCGTGCCTGAAAGCGAGCTTTCACGCTTAACCGAACGCCTGTATCGCGTGGAAGGCTCACGTAACCGCGCAAGTGGTGGCAGCGGGCTGGGACTCTCCATTGCCAGCGCATTAGTTAATGCCCATGGCGGCATACTTTCGCCTGGCGCCTCTGAGCTTGGCGGCTTGAAATGGACGCTGCGCTTTCCGCTGTTTATTGCTTCTTAACGTCAATTACTTCCTAACCCAAGCGAGCTGACTATGTCTGAGAATATCCCACCCCAGGACGCCTCACTGCTTATTGTTGAGGATGAACCTAAAATTGCCCGGCTAATGGCGGACTACCTGGAAAACAATAATTTTGCGGCAACCATTATTGCCAACGGCAACGACGTTATGCCCTGGCTTACCCAGCACACCCCGGCATTAGTACTGCTAGATGTGATGCTTCCAGGTAAAGATGGACTAACGTTGTGTCGAGAAATTCGTCAACAGTGCCCCAACCTGCCAATTATTATGGTGACCGCGAAAGTCGAAGAAGTTGATCGTTTACTAGGCTTGGAGCTAGGTGCAGACGACTATGTTTGCAAACCCTTTAGCCCTCGCGAAGTGGTTGCCCGCGTAAAAGCCGTACTACGCCGTAGCCACGCCGCGGCGCAGGCCGATGACGCGCACGACTTCACCAAACAAGCGCCGGTGACACTCGATGAAGAAGGCTGGCAGGCGCTTGCTAATGGGCACGACCTCGGCCTCACCGCCGTAGAATTCCAACTGTTGCGCGTTATGATGCAATCTCCAGGACGTATCTTCAGTCGCGAGCAGTTGATGGATCACATGTACCGGGATAACCGCATTGTCTCGGAACGCACCGTGGACAGCCACATTAAGAAGCTACGCAAAAAAATCCATGAAGCGCTCCCCGAGCTGGAGATCATCCGCTCCGTTTACGGAGTCGGTTACAAGTATCAACCAGAAGGATAAACCGTCTATTTGCTATCTTTTATGTACTATCTTTTATTTACTATCTACGGCTGAACCTGACGATTCAAAAAGGCGATACCGGCTTCAATAGCACTGCCGCGAAGTAGGAAGCTGGCAAAATGGCCGTAGCCACGCTGTAAGTAAAGCTCACTTTCGGTGCCCTGAGCCTGGAGTGCTTGATAGAAGTCAGTCGCATGATCAACGGGTACTAGCTGATCCCAACTGCCATGAAACAGAAAAAACGGTGGCGCCTGAGGGGTGATTTGCCGCGCAGGTGAAGCCAGTGCATAGGCCTCTGGTTTTTCGGCGCGGGTGCCGCCAATAAAGTCGACCACCAAGCGACCGTCATCAAACTTCAGCAGGTCACTGGGTAGACCGCCTACTAACACGGCCGCCAACTGGGCTTGCTCGCCGCCATAAGGATCGCCAAGCGGGCCTTTATCGTCAGCCAGGGCAAGGAGGCTTATCAAATGCGCGCCTGATGAAAAGCCAACGCCTACGATACGGTTAGTATCCACCTGCCAACGCTCAGCGTTGCTGTGAATCCAGGTCATTGCCTGCTGTAAATCATGCAGTTGTTCAGGAAATCGGTACTCGGGTGCAAAGCGGTGTTCAATATTCACAGTCACATATCCCTGCTCTGCTAACTGCTCCGCAATACTCTCCATGTCGTCAGGACCACGATTGCGCCAGCCACCACCATGGACAATGAGTGCGGCAGGTCGCCGCTTTGCGTCTGGTGTATTCGGCAGCAGCACCTGGGCGTTTAATGCTTGTGCCCAATCATCGGGCGTATAACGTTGGGCAGGTAGTCGGGTGAACGTCTGCGGAGCATTCAATGCTCCCTGTTCAATGGCAGGTAGGCCTTGGCTGACTTGGTGCGTTGCACCACAGCCGCTAATTAAGAGGGCAAGTGCGCTTAGGCTTAGGTATCGACGCATAACGCGTAAATCTGGCATTCAAAACTCCTCAATACGACTTTTCAACACGTGTTTTGAAAACAACGGCCCCTCACCCAAGCAATTGTGACCGCGTAAGCTACGATAAGGTCACGGTTGTTGCACACTTTGTGCAAACGTTTTACACCAAGCCCTAAGATACTGACATCGACAACTTGCCACTTTTTAAAATGTTCCGAGGTCTGCTATGAACATGACATTACGCCAACTATTTGCTCCTGCACTACTTACCGTTGCTCTGATGCCGTTAGCCTTCAGCGCCCATGCAGATCACCACAATAGCGCTAGTATTGACCGCGAAGCGATGCAGGAACGCATGGAAGAGCGCCGCCAGGAAGTTTATCAGCGCGCCGGACTAAGCGAAGAGCAACAAACTGCCTTAAACGAAGCACACGCTGAACATCGTGATGCCATGCTGTCGCTACGCGAAGAGCATCAGGCTCAGGTGGCCGAGATCCTCACCGAAGAAGAGCAACAGGCACTGCGCGATGCCATGCGCGACATGCATGCTGAGAAGCATGGCGAGCGCCGACATGGTGAAGGCAGTCATGGCAAGCGCGATCATGAGCGTCGCGGACACCACGACGAGTCTGCCGAGGAAAGTACCGCAGAGTAAGCGTTTATTAAACGTCAAACCCCGCTCTAACGCCCGGCTTAGCCGGGCATTTTTGTTTCTATACTCCTGGGAAACGCTCTAATTGTTGGGCTGAAAGCTTCACGTCGACTTGAAGTGAGCACTTAAACCGCGTATTTTATTTGAACGTTCATTCAAAAATAACGCTGTTTTTAATCCTTGTCTTAACAACAGGAGTCCGCCTCCATGGCGAAAGACAACCCCAACCTCCCCTCACGCGACCGCCTCAATCCCGTGGTTTTCCACGGGAGTGTGGCGGGCATTCTCGTCTTCTTGGTTCTTACCATGGTGTTTACCGAGCAGGCCGGCGCTTTTTTCGATGCAGGGCTTGCCTGGGTAAGTAAAACCTTCGGCTGGTACTACATGCTGGCGATTGTGGCTTATCTGGTATTTGTGGTGATTATTGGCATGTCGCGCTTTGGCAGCATTCGCCTTGGCCCAGATCACTCTCGGCCTGAATTTTCGCTGCTGTCATGGTCAGCCATGCTGTTTGCTGCGGGTATCGGTATTGACCTGCTGTTTTTCAGCGTTGCCGAGCCGGTTGCCCACTATCTGGCACCGCCCGACTTAACGCCAGAAAGCCAAGCTGCCATGCGTAACGCCGTTGTTCAAACCTATCTGCACTGGGGGCTCTCCGGCTGGGGGCTGTACGTGTTGATGGGTATGGCTTTGGCCTACTTCAGCTACCGCCACCGCTTGCCGCTGGCGATCCGTAGCGCACTCTACCCAATTTTGGGCAAGCGTATCCATGGCCCGATTGGTAACGCAGTGGATATCACCGCCGTGATCTCCACCGTGTTCGGTATTGCCACTAGCCTGGGTATTGGGGTGATGCAGCTCAATTACGGCCTCACCTATATGTTCGGCGTGCCAGAAACTCTTACCGTGCAGGTTATTTTGATCGTACTGGTCGTGGTTTTGGCAACTATTTCCGTGGTGACCGGCGTTGAGAAAGGCATCCGCCGACTCTCTGAGTTCAACATGCTGCTCGCGCTGGCACTGATGCTATTTGTACTCTTTTCAGGTGATACGCTGGTATTGCTAGATAAAGTGGTTAATAACGCCGGTGACTACCTCTCGGGCTTTGTAGGCGCTAGCTTTGACACCTACGCATTTGCCGATGAAGGCGCTCAAGAGTGGAAAATGTGGTGGACTATCTTCTTCTGGGGTTGGTGGATTGCCTGGACACCGTTTGTCGGCCTGTTCTTGGCACGCATTTCACGTGGCCGCACCATTCGTGAATTTGTCGCCGGTGCGCTGTTTATTCCACTGGCCTTTATGATGGTGTGGATGTCGGTATTCGGTAACAGCGGCATTGAACTGGTGGCCAACCAAGGTGTGGTTGAGCTGGGTGAACAGGCGCTCAACACTCCGCAAACAACACTTTATACACTGCTTGAGTACTACCCTTACGTAGGCCTTACCGCAGCGGTGGTAACGGTATTAGGGATTGTGTTCTTTATTACTTCTGCAGACTCCGGTGCGCTGGTACTGGCCAACTTCACCTCTATTTTGAGTGATGTTAACCACGATGCCCCGATACGCCTGCGTATTTTCTGGTCGGTGGTGATTGGCTTGATCACCATTGCTCTGTTGATGGCTGGCGGCCTAAACGCCCTGCAAAGCGCCGTGGTGATTACCGCACTGCCTTTCTCATTGGTAATTTTCGCGGTCATGGTGGGGATGTATAAAGCCCTGAAGCTAGAAGGCAGCAAGGCCGATGCACGCCGTATGATTGCCGGTGGCGCGCCTGGCGGCGACTGGCGCGAGCGTTTGGATCGTGCGCTAGATACCTCTAACCGTGCGGGTGCCGCGGCAACCATTCAGCACTCTATTCGCCCAGCGATGACGCAATTTGCCCAAGAGCTTGAAAGCCGTGGCCAAACCGCCAACGTGACCGAGGAGCATCTTGATGGCGAGTCGCTTCCCAATCTGACGCTGCAGGTCGATCTAGGCGACGCGACCAGCTTTGTCTATCAGGTATGTCCGCACCGCATGCGTACACCAAGCTTCATACCTGCGGATGACGACTTCTATGTACGCTTGGACGTGTACTTAGCTGAGGGCGGTCAAGATAAAGACCTGAACGGCTATACCCGTGGCCAGGTGATTGGTGACCTCGTAGCAGAGTACGAACGCCACCTGCACTTCCTCACCCTGGCAGGCCAACAGATGGGCCATGTACAAGCAATGCCTGGCACTATCGGCGAACCGCCGGAAGATTCTCAGATGTAACGGCGTTAGCCTTTAAGTGAAACACGAAATCCCGGCCTACGAGCCGGGATTTTTTTATGCGTCAACGACTCCGCGATGCGCTTTCTCCTAGTCTTTCCGGCTGGTGTTTCTTAATGGTGCCGCTCGAAAGCTGCCAATTGGGTAGGCTGACCAAGTAGGGGGTGCCATTCCCCAATGCCACTAAAACGCACGCGATAACCGTTACGGCGTGCTACGCCATGGGCCCAATCACGAAAACGGTCGCGTGACCATTCAAACTTGTGGTCTGGATCACGAAATTCACCGTCGGCCAAATCGAATAGCGGGTTGTATTCACTATTCGGGGTAGTCATGACTAAGTAACCAGGGCGTAATCCGCCAAAAACCCCCAACTCAACAGCAGATAAACGCTCAGGCGGTATATGCTCAATGGTCTCCACCATCGCTGCGCCCGCGAACCCGATGAGTGCAGGATGATGTTCAGTATAAGAACCACACACCAGTTCTAAGCGCCCTTGGCGAGCTTGCGGCAGTTGCCCTAATCGAAATTTTGCCTGAGCCAGTAGTTCTCCGCTCAATTCCAGGCCTACCAGTTTCTCGAACTGTGGCTGATGAAGTAAATATTGCAAAAGCCCACCCGAACCACATCCTAGGTCCAGCACTTTCCGAACACCGCTAGCGCGCAGCAGATCCATCACGTGAAGAAGCCGCTGCTGATGTAAATCCGGTGCCTCTATATCGCTCATGGCCTGCCTTGTATTGGGTAAAGGCACTATGATGAAGCAAACCATTGCAGCCTTATAGCAATAAGGTGCAAAACGAGGGGGTGAAGCAAAAAAGTGCGAGAAAAGCTGTTAGCCCGCTCAGACACACAGCCTGAGCGGGAGTAATGACGTTTAGAAAAACCAGTAGGTTTTTACTTTGCGGTTAGTGTTCAAGCGCGATTTTAGGCACTCACTAAATCAGTGACCCGCTATTTTACTGCGCGTAAGTGCTGCATAGACATATTTTAGCTCGCCATATCCAGCACGATGCGGCCTTCTATCTTGCCGTCAATCATACGCTGGAAAACGTCGTTAATATTGTCTAGTGTGTCGGTCGCCACGGTCGCTTTGACTTTGCCTTCGGCGGCGAAATCCAGCGCTTCTTGAAGGTCACTGCGCGTTCCCACGATAGAGCCACGAATGGTAATACCGTTAAGCACCGTGCTAAAGATCGGCAGCGGGAAGTCACCCGGTGGCAAGCCATTGAGCACCAGAGTGCCACCACGGCGCAGCATGTTTTGCGCTTGATCAAACGCCTTCGGCGATACCGCTGTGACCAGTGCTCCATGGGCACCACCAATGGTTTTCTTCAGATACGCTGCTGGGTCGGTTTTCATCGCATTAACCGTCACCGTGGCACCTAGCCGTTCGGCTAGGGCTAATTTACCGTCGTCAATATCAACAGCAGCGACGTTCAGCCCCATTGCCTTTGCGTACTGCACCGCCATGTGCCCCAGGCCGCCGACGCCTGAAATAACCACCCACTGGCCGGGGCGGGTATCGGTCATTTTCAAACCTTTATAAACCGTCACTCCCGCACACAGTACTGGGGCTATTTCGATGAAATCAACGGCGTCCGGTAGACGACCTACATAGCCTGCATCCGCCAAGGTATAGTCGGCAAACCCGCCGTTGACCGAGTAACCGGTATTTTGCTGGGACTCGCACAGGGTTTCCCACCCGCCCAAACAGTGTTCACAGTAACCACAAGCAGAGTAGAGCCACGGCACGCCTATACGGTCACCCTCTTTCACATGAGAGACGCCTTCACCCACCGCCACTATATGTCCTACCCCCTCATGACCTGGGATAAAGGGTGGTGACGGTTTCACCGGCCAATCGCCGTGTGCTGCATGTAAATCAGTGTGGCAAACGCCAGAGGCCGCCACCTTCATCAGCACCTCTCCCCGCTTGGGGCGAGGCACGCTTACTTCTTCTATCGTTAGTGGCTGGCCGAACTCACGTACGACTGCCGCCCGCATTGTGTTATCCATGATGCGACTCCTGATGGTTTTCGATGTGGCAACTTGTGATTGCTCTTATCGGTAGAGTAAGCGTCAGGGGAGTAGCAAAACGCCCGGCAGCGGCCGGGCGATATCACTGCAGAATAGCGTATTAGAAGAAACCTAGCGGGTTAATATCGTAACTCACTAGCAAGTTCTTAGTTTGCTGATAGTGCTCAAGCGCCACTTTATGGGTTTCGCGACCTACGCCTGATTTCTTATAACCGCCAAACGCAGCATGGGCGGGGTACTGGTGATAGCAGTTAGTCCATACACGACCTGCTTGAATGCCACGGCCCATACGGAAGGCGACGTTAATGTCACGGCTCCACACGCCTGCACCCAGGCCAAACTCGGTATCGTTGGCAATGGCGAGCGCTTCTTCTTCATCTTTGAAGGTGGTAACAGCGACCACAGGACCAAATATCTCTTCCTGGAAGACGCGCATCTTGTTGTTGCCTTTGAGCAGTGTCGGCTGGATGTAGTAACCGCCATTGATGCTGTCATCCAAGCTCTCTTTATCACCGCCAGCAAGGAACTCGGCGCCTTCGTCGCGCGCGATGTCCATGTACGACATGATTTTGTCGAACTGTTCTTGAGACGCCTGAGCACCTACTTGCACGTCGGTATCCAGCGGGTTGCCACGTTTGATTGTTTTAGTCCGCTCAACCACCTTGGCCATAAACTCGTCATACATGCTCTCTTGAATCAACGCACGAGAAGGACAAGTACATACTTCGCCTTGGTTGAAGAATGCCAGCACCAGGCCTTCGACGGCTTTGTCAATAAACGTCGGCTCGGCGTTCATGATGTCAGCGAAATAGATATTGGGCGATTTACCACCCAGCTCCACTGTCGAGGGGATAATATTTTCTGCGGCACATTTAAGAATGTGCGAGCCAACCGGCGTCGAGCCAGTAAAGGCAATTTTGGCAATACGCTTGCTGGTGGCGAGTGCTTGGCCAGCTTCTGCACCAAACCCATTAACAACATTCAGTACGCCGGGTGGCAGCAGGTCGCCAATAACTTCCATGACTTTCAAGATAGAGGCAGGGGTTTGCTCAGCTGGCTTCAGTATGACGCAGTTACCAGCGGCAAGTGCAGGACCAAGCTTCCAAGCAGCCATTAAAATCGGGAAGTTCCAGGGAATAATTTGGCCAACAACGCCCAGTGGTTCATGGAAGTGATAGGCAACTGTGTTGGCATCGATATCCGCAGCCGTGCCTTCTTGCGAACGCAGGCAGCCAGCAAAGTATCGGAAGTGGTCAACGGCAAGCGGAATATCCGCGTTCAGGGTTTCGCGGACCGCTTTCCCGTTGTCCCAGGTTTCGGCGACAGCCAGCATTTCAAGGTTTTGCTCGAGGCGGTCGGCAATCTTAAGTAGGATGTTACTGCGCTCTTGAACGGAGGTTTTACCCCAGGCAGGTGCTGCTTTGTGAGCTGCATCCAGTGCTTTCTCAATATCTTCAGCGCTAGAGCGGGGAATTTCGCAGAATACTTGGCCGTTCACAGGGCTTATATTGTCAAAGTACTGGCCGTTGACGGGGGGAACAAACTCACCGCCGATATAGTTGCCGAAGCGTTTTTCAAAGGACACAACGGAACCAGCATCACCCGGGTTGGCGTAGATCATGGTAAAGCTCCTGAGTATTATGATTATTAAATAAGGTGCCTACCCAGTGTTGGCTACACGCGCCATTTACGATATAGCCCGATGGCAGGACGCACCCTCATCCCTTGGTAGGAGACGCCATGTACTCGTTGTTAGTGGCAGATGACCATCCGCTGTTTCGCGATGCCCTGAACGCGGTGATTAGCGCTGGATTAACAGATACCCAACTGTTGGAGTCGGACAGCTTGGCGGGGGCTATTAACACGATAGACACCCACGATGAGCTTGATCTGCTATTACTCGATTTAAGCTTGCCCGATGCCGATGGACTAGAAGGGCTGACAATACTTCGAGAAAGGTTCCCATGGCTTCCCGTCGCCATTGTCTCGGCACATCAGGAACGCCAGTTGGTGTTAGACGCAATTACCCAAGGTGCCGTTGGCTATATTCCAAAATCAACCCCCCGAGAGCAGTTGTTAGCGGCACTTAACCAAATTCTTCAGGGACAACTTTATCTGCCTGCGGATATTATGCGCCAGCCTCCCCCACGCATGGAGTCATCAGCATTGACGTCTTCATCGGAGGTCTCGCGAGAACGGCTAATACGCTTAACCGACAAACAGTTAGATGTATTGAGCTGCATGGCGCTAGGGATGTCCAATAAACAAATCGCGCGAGAACTGTTCATCGCTGAAACTACGGTTAAAACGCATGTCTCGGCTATTTTACGTAAGTTAGGCGCAACCAGTAGAGTGCATGCCATCGTCATCGCAGGCGAAGAGGAGCTAGGTGCTTATCTTGCCAGACGCACCTCCACCAACTAGTCACCGACCTCCCGTTAAGCGTGGTTCTCTAAGAGCGTTCCCAATAGCATCTTTAAGCGAAGTGGCTTAAGTGGTTTTAATAAACAGTGCATACCTGCTTCGCGTGCAGCCCTCTTCAAGGAGGCTTCATGATTGGCAGTAATGACCACTGTGGCTAACCCCGGGTAACGACGGCGCAGTCGTGCAGCTAGATCGATCCCATTTTCGCGGTGATCTCCAAGGTGGTAATCCACCAGCAGTACGGCCGGGCGTTCACCATCACTCGCCGCTTCCAACGCACTCACTGTAGCAGCCGCCCTCACTCGGCATCCCCAACTGCCCAGCAATGCCTGCATCCCTTCTATAATCGCGGGATCATCATCAATCACCCATACGACGCAGCCTTGTAACGGATCGTCCTGCCAACGTTCAGACGCAGGTAATGCTTTTTGAGCATGCGTAACGGTCGATGCGCCAGCGTTTGGAGCTGCATAAGGTACTAACACAGAAAATAGCGAGCCACGTCCAAGCTGTGAGGTAAGCGACACAGGGTGCTCCAACATGGTGCTGATTCGATCGACGATCGCTAGTCCCAATCCAAGCCCTCGGCTGTGGCTACTCTGGGACTGGTTGGCGCGGCGAAATTCCAGAAAAATCGCCTGACGCTGCGGCTCTGGTATACCTGGACCGGTATCGCCCACCATAATTTCAAGGCCGTTGGCGCGTCGTCGACAGCCAAGCAGTAAATGGCCATGCTCGGTGTAACGCACGGCATTGCTGAGGAAATTGCGCACGACACGCGCCACCAACGCTAGATCTGAATCGACCACCACGCTCGACGGTACATAGTGAAGCGTCAGCCCACGCACGGCAGCCACTTGCCGATACTCTTCTGCCAAGGCATCTAACAGTGTGCTCACCGCAAAAGGAGCTTTGTCCGCGTGGAGTACCCCTGCATCTAAGCGGGAAATATCCACCAGTGTGCCTAAGAGCCCTTCGACATCTTTTAACGAGCGCCCTATGTGCCCTACTAAGACTTGAGAGGACTCGGGTAACGCATGTGTTTCTAAGGCACTGGCGAATAACCGGGCAGCGTTTAACGGCTGAAGCAGGTCATGACTAACCGCCGCTAAAAATTTCGTTTTAGAAAGGTTAGCCGCCTCTGCTTCGGCGTTCGCTGCCAGCAGTCGTGCATTCACTTGGCTAAGTTCGTCTAATGTGCGGTGAAGTGCATCAGTGCGTTCGCGCACTTGCTCTGCCAGCAGCACCGAGCGCTCAAACGCTGCATAGGGAGCGCTGTTGGGGCTTGCTCCGGACTCCACACGCTCCATCAGCGCCTGGCAAACCTTACGCAAACGACGGTTTTCCTCGCGCAGCGTGGCATTATCCTGCGCTGTATCGCTATCCGCCGCTAGTTGGAAGAGCGCCAAAGGCCACCCCCGTAAAAGTTTGGTTTACGTGCATGCCATGATGCTGTTCGCCATAGGTATTAAACCCCACCACCCGTGCCTGACGAAGCAGCGCTGATGCCTGACCCAGCTGTTGCAATGACTCAAGCGCCATGCGTCGTAAAAAACAGTCGCAACCTATAATTGCAGGCGCTGTTGCACCCAGGCGTTGTTGCACGCGCTGTAACATCACCTCTAGATCTAAGAGTAACGGCGTAGGCCGCATCGCGGTTAGCACGATGCCCGTTTCTACCGCACAGTAGAAGGTTAAGCTAGCATCTTCATTCACACGCTGTATTGAACGGATATAGTGTTGACCGCCGATATAAACCGCCAGCGGATGCTGGGCAAAAATGGATGGCGATAGCGCATCAACAGGACAGTCGACTAACGCTGCATAAACCTCTGCGGCGGGCAAACCGTTGAGTTCTAACACTCGGCGCTGTTCCCGATCAGCGTCTGTCACTACTAATTTATGGGCAAGCGGCTCAAGATGATGGGTAGAAAACACCTCAAACGGCAGCCGCGTGTTAATCATTACCACCACGGCGGCGCGGGTATGAAACTGTCCATTCGCATAAACATGGGTGTGGGCAAGATGATTATCATCACCAGCCGAGCCACCAAAGCTGGGAATACGACCAAGAGCGGCATCTAAGGTTGCTAAAACCTGTTCTTCACGGCTGGACAAGCCATCTAGCAAGGTGAGCGCAAAGCTATGCTCGTTCACCGGTGCTACAGCCTGCTGCCGGCAACGCTCCAGCAAGGTATCCACGAGGGGTTGTGCACGGCTAAGGTCAAAGTGTTCAAGGTCGTCTACCAGTGCGGTTTCAATCGCAAACACGCGGCGATCAAAACCTATCGCTACTACAGAGCCTCGGTCATAGCCTTGCGGTGTAATTTCGCCCGCCGTCGTGCAACCACTCATCGGCACCATATCAAACGCACCGCCAAGGGCGGCGGCTAGTTCCTCTAACGGATACTCAGCACTGCAAAAAAATAACACAAAGCCTAAGTGCTCATGGCCTAGCTGTTGAGCCAGCTCACGGGCGGCTTGGAAGGGATTTAGCTGATTACTGGCGGCGGTCTGAATACCGCTATTCTTCGGTGCTATCGTCACGGCGCCATTTCTCCAACGCTGCATGAGTTCGCGAAGCGGTTTGTCTCAGCAGGCTCAGGGTTTCATTAAAATCCTGCGGTGAAGAATCGCTGCTACTGGCGATTATTTCGAGCCGTTTGGCCTCGGCGGCCAAACGTTCTGCCCCTACGCCGAGCGATTCGCCGCGCAGTTGGTGTGCTAAGCGCGCCACTTGCTTGGTTTGCTCCGCCGTTAGCAATGCCGTGCTTCTCAGGTAAGCAGCCAACTGAGCAACGTAATCACTTACTTGCTGGTGATATAGCATGATGAGTTGATCGACACTTTCAGCCCCCAACGACACAGCTAGTGTCTCTAGTGTTTCACGGTTAATCAGTGGCTGTAATTCATGCTGCTCCAGATCTGAAGGCAACACCGGCAAGGCGTATGGGCGCGAAACCGTAAACAGCTGCAGTGACAGCACATTGCTAAGGGTAAGTAAGGACAGCGGTTTAGTAATATAATCACTCATTCCCGCTGCAAGGCAGCGCTGGCGAACACCTTCTACGCCACCAGCCGTCATGGCAACAATAGGCACATCAGCCAACCAACCACCTTGAGAGCGAAGCCGTTTAGTCACGGTAATGCCATCGATATCCGGTAGCTGGATATCCATAAAGATGAGATGCACTTGCTGAGCCTGCACCATGTCTAGAGCATCCTGGCCATTTTCAGCACAGACTACGTCGCAACCGAGACGAGACAGTAGCCCAGTGGCGACTTTACGATTGACGGCATTATCTTCCACCAGCAGTAAGGATATGCCCGCAAAATCTAGCATCGGTTCAGACGGCAACGGGGCGTTGACGGGGCTAGCTTCTACCAGGGGCAACTCACACCAAAATGTGCTGCCCTGTCCAGGAGTGCTACGAACCCCTAGTCGTCCTTGCATAGCTTCGCTCAGACGTTTACAAATCGCCAAACCTAATCCAGTACCGCCGAACCGGCGAGCAACGGACTCATCCGCTTGCTGAAATGGTTCAAATAGTGACGCCTGTTGCTCCTCATTCAAGCCACAACCGGTATCACGAACGTCAAATGACAGGCACTTTACCGTGGAATAAATACATATATTGACCTCACCATGGTCAGTAAACTTAATAGCGTTGGCAATAAGATTAAGCAAAATCTGGCGCAGTCGGCTGGCATCGATCATTACCCATCCAGGTACTAAAGGATCGATATATAACGTTAACTGCAGGCCTTTAGCTTTAGCGCGAGGCTCAAATAGCGATATGACGCTGTCGACTAATGGTTTAAGGGCAGTGGGCGAGGTTTCAAGCGTTAGGTGCCCCGCTTCGATCTTTGAGAAATCAAGAATTTCATTGATCATCGCCAGCAGTTGATTAGCGCTGTCATGAATCGTGCGGGCATAGTCTTCTACTTGCGCAAGGCTAGATGGCTCTCGCAGTAACTCACTCATACCAATAACCCCGTTGAGTGGCGTGCGAATTTCATGACTAACCATCGCTAAAAAGTCTGATTTAGCGTGATTTGCAGCCTGTGCCTGCGTGGCAGTGACTTCAAGTTGACGGCTCAGTTGCTCTTGCTCACGACGAGCGGCGGCGCTTTCTCGCATTTCGCGCACGAGAAATACAATTACCAGCAATACCGCCAAACTCATACCGACCAATAACGACATTAAAAGCTTATATAAAACACTTAATAGAACTCGCTCTTCAGTCGCAGACTCCGCTAGATAACCATTAATAGCGATAACAAATCGCTCTGTAAGCCGGGTGAGCACCAGCAGCTCTTCCTCTAGCTCAGTAATCGGTAGTTGAGTTAGCGACGCGTAAGGCTCAAACATGGGATCTAGCGTATCTAGCTGCTGCTGAATTTGAGCTAATAATGCTTTTGCCATGCTGATATTTTCTAACAGAAGGCTCACTTCGCCCTCTTGCAACAGCATAATTCGGCTATACAGCAGTTCGAAACGCAGATTTAAATCATCTTGATCGGAAGGTGAAAGCGGGCCGCGAGTGGTCGCAAGTAAATGGTTGAATAGCTGAATCGCATCGCGATCAAGCTTATAGGCTACCCAAGCCGTATCTTCTCTCAAGCTTTGCGTCAAATTATCCTGACGCCAAGCTGCTAAGGCTGCCACTACCAGTGCTGCTGCGAACAGCAGAACGGTAATCATGGCAACCACTTTAAAGCGACGCGGATAACGCAGCAGGCGGGGCGCTCGAGAAATAGACCGACTAACGGACATTTATCTGCATGACTTGCCAAACAGCTCTAAAACGCATTTTTTCGCTCAAAAGAGCCTCATCTTGGCTGAAAGGATAGAGCACCCACAAAGGGCCATATTCACGGATAGGGATGCTTTGCCCATTCCGCTCTAATGCTAAGATCACATCGTACTCATAAAAATCACTGACCGGTATTTCCGCTTCGAACCCGTTTAAGGCAGAAACGTAGACGCTATTTCCAGAACCATTTCCAGAACCATTTCCAGAACCATTTCCAGAACCATCTTCAGAACCAGTCAGTCCAACATGCTCTAATAATGTTCGCATTAACGGTCCGCTATATGCACTGCTGCCTTCTGTCCACGGCGTGCCCGTTTCAAAGGAGTGCTGTGGCAAGGCTTGTAACATGGCAAGATCAAAGCGCGCCTCCTGGGCTGCGTTGAAATGTGTTATGCCACCGTTAATTGTCAGAATAACAGGCCCATCTGGCAACTCTAGAAACCCTCTTTCCCGCTCATGACCCGCCAGGGGAATGCTGAACACCAGCATAATACACCCCAATAACAACGCTTTCACAACGGTTACCTCACGACACAATGCCCTGAAAATATGGCCCATTTCTGCCAACCCTCAGGACAAGCAGGACTCTGGATAAAAAAAGAGATAGCGCAAAGGTTACGCTATCTCTTCTACCGGGTCAGGTTAAATGCTTTTTTGCTTGATGCCTAACGTGAGTCTCAACGTTTCCGTAGCTCTTACCTCTTACTCGCTCTAGGTCTTAAGTTCTTCGACTGGCTCAATACGAACTAGATCCTCATAGGCATGCCAGCTTGCATGGCCTAGCACGGGCAGTATTAGCGCCAAGCCAATGTAAAAGGTCATTACGCCTACCAGTACACAACCGGTGAGAATAACGGCCCACAGCAGCATTGGGCGGAAGTTGCTAGCCACACAACGGACACTGGCTTCGATGCCTTCCATAAAGGTCAAGTCATGATCCATCAACGTGGGAATCGCCACTGAACTAATTGCAAACGCACCAAAGGCGAGTATACCACCTGCAACCGTGCCTACTGCAATCATCCCCAAGCCTTCAGGCGTGGTTAGGAGTGATGTATAAAGGGTGGCTGGGTTAGGTACTTCAAATCCAAAGAACAGCGCAAACAGTAGTGTTGCCAGACGAATCCAGGCGAGGAAGAAAATCATCATCATCACCCCCATCATTGCCAATTGGCCTGCATGTGGGCGCCAACTTCCGAAAGCATCTCCCAAGTTAGGTACTCGCCCATGTTCAATAGCGCGACTAATACCATAGGAACCGACTGCAACGAGTGGACCAACAAACATAAACCCAGCGATCATGGGTAATAACCAGTACCAATAGCCAAGTGTTACTGCGCCCGCAGTAATGGCTATGCTCAATCCCACCCAAAACATGCCGTAGGTTAAACTAATAGCTGTTGCACGACGAAAATCCTCAAACCCCGCGGCAAGCCATGCACGCGGCCGATCCATACCAACCTTATTAATAGTAATTTTCACGTTAGACATATCTGCTCGGTCGTGCGTTTTTGTTGTAGCTGCATTCATGGCATGACTCCTTAGATTTACCCCACTGCAGCGGTGGCCTTTTAAACCCAGGTCAGGTTGGAGTAACGCTTACCGAATACCTGAAAAGAGTTGCCACATGCATGAGTTCGTTAACCATGAGTTAATGGCTTAACGTACCTTTAATGTAGCTGAGCATTGACAGGCTGGGGCCGTCTAAAGACATCGCGTACAAAAAATCCTGCTTTCATGCCATTAACGCCAATTTATTCGATGCGTTAGCCAACGTTAATATAACCCCACAAACAAAAACTCCAGGCCAAATGGCCTGGAGTTCGTTTAACAAACAACTCGGTACTGAAACGTCAGCGCACGATCATTACCGATACCTTAGAATGATGAACCACATGTTCAGCATTAGGCCCCAAGACATAATCTACAAATTTACGCTTGGTATGTGATGCCATAACGATCAGATCCACATCCAGTTTCTTACCAGCCTTGATAATCCCCTCCCATGGGGATCCATCCACAGTGACACTTTGCACCTGAATGTCCTCAGGCACTTTCTCCTTAATGAAGTCATGAAGTGCCTCGGTTATCGCTGTGTGCGCCTTTTTAGCGAAGTCCTTGGGAAAATAGGAACCCACCATAGGCATACGGTAATCCGGCAGTACCGTAACCACATGTAGCGAAGCACCAAAAGTACGACATAACGTCAGGGCTGTAGGCAGTGCCTTTGACCAAGAAGCTTCCTCATTCAAGTCCACCGGCAACATGATCTTGCTGTACATGGCATTCTCCTTCATGCAGCAGCGGTAGCTGACGTGTTATTACGACGCCGGCGCTGCATCAATACAATCAGCCCAAAAACCAGGAACGCAGGAATCCACATCAGTTCTTTAGTCCAACGGTCAACAGGAGCCAATACCTCGATGATTTCTTGATCGAAATCTAAGCCGAGATCTGCTGCTTGGCTGCCATAAGCCACCATATCAACAGTCGCTGTTCCATCCTCAATAAAAAGCTCCATGCCAAGGTTATCGAGCCGCTCTTGTCCTGTTTCCCCCTCTGGCACCGGAAGTATCATGTAGGTCGTCATCGGATCGCCGTAGTCATCAAGACCTGCAATCTGCAAACGCAGAGTAGAGTCTTCGTCGACACTGCCAAGCACTTCAACGAATTGATCGGGAGGTATCGACTCATAGGGGTCATGGATCATATCCATCCAGAAACCGGGGCGGAACAGCGTGAACGCGATCAGCAACAGAATGATAGATTCATACCAACGGTTGCGTGTAATCATGAAGCCCTGGGTCGCCGCAGCGAAGATCAGCATGGCGATAGTCGAAACGACAAAGATCAGAACCCCCTGAAGAAAGGTCACATCAATTAGCAGCAGATCGGTATTAAAGATGAACAAAAACGGCAATGCCGCGGTACGAAGGCTGTAATAGAAAGCCTGGAAACCTGTCCGAATGGGATCGCCACCCGATACTGCCGCCGCCGCAAAGGACGCCAGTCCCACCGGCGGCGTAACATCCGCCATGATGCCGAAATAAAACACAAACAGGTGCACCGCAATCAATGGTACTAGCAGGCCATTTTCAGCACCTAAGCTGACGACAACTGGCGCCAGTAACGCCGATACTACAATGTAGTTAGCCGTCGTAGGCAACCCCATGCCAAGAATCAAGCTGAGCACTGCTGTAAGCAGCAAAATCAGCATCAAGTTACCCATGGCAAGCGTTTCCACTACCTCAGCCAGTACCAGACCCACCCCGGTCTGCGATACAGCACCGACAATGATGCCGGCGGTGGCAGTGGCGATGCCAATACCAATCATGTTGCGGGCACCAGTGACTAAGCCGCTCCACAGATCCATAACGCCTTCACGCAAATCCGCAGCCATATCGCCGCGACCCCTGAAGATCGAAGTGATGGGACGTTGAGTAAGAATGATGAAGATCATGAAAACAGTGGCCCAAAAAGCCGACAGCCCTGGCGACAAGCGCTCGACCATCAGACACCAGACCAACACAATGACAGGCAAAATGTACTGCAAGCCAACCAGCACTGTAGGCTTCGTCTGCGGCAGCGAATAGATTGGTTGGTTAGGATCATCAAGCTCAAGTTCGGGGTAACCTGCCGCCAGTTTGAGTAGTGCAATATAGATCACTGTCAGCCCAACGGCCACCACCCAGGGAGTAGCGTCGCCCAGTACTGGTTTGAGCCAACCAAGGCCATAATAGACCCCTAGAGCGGTAATCATCATCAGTAGCAAACCACCGAGAAAACCGATCACTTTATTGACCATCGGCTTAGGCGGATTGCTACTCTGAAGCCCCTGCATATTGGCCTTCAGGGCTTCCAAGTGAACAATATAGACCAGTGCGATATAAGAGATCAGTGCAGGCAAGAAGGCATGCTTAATTACTTCGACATAAGAAATACCTACATACTCGACCATCAGGAAGGCAGCAGCCCCCATCACCGGAGGCATAATCTGTCCGTTGACCGATGACGCCACTTCGACAGCGCCCGCCTTTTCGGAGGAAAACCCTACCCTTTTCATCATTGGCACCGTAAAAGTACCGGTGGTCACGACATTGGCAATCGAAGAACCGGAAATCAAACCGGTCATTGCAGAGGCGACTACAGCAGCTTTCGCTGGACCACCGCGATAGTGACCAAGCAGCGAAAATGCAACTTTTATAAAGTAGTTGCCAGCACCAGCCTTATCTAGCAAAGCACCGAACAACACAAATAGAAACACGAAGCTAGTTGAGACCCCCAGAGCGATACCGAAGACCCCCTGAGTCGTCAACCACTGGTGATTAATCAAACCGAATAGACTAACGCCACCATGTGAAAGAATGCCCGGCATCCAAGGGCCAGCCAAGCTATAGATAAGGAAAACTGACGCCACAATCATCAACGGCGGGCCAAGCGCACGACGGGTCGCTTCAAGCAGTAGCAGTATCCCTGCGATACCAATAATAACGTCCTGCATTATTGGCGCGCCGGGGCGCTGGGATAGCTGCTCGTAAAACATAAACATGTAAGCGCCACAAAAGGCTGCCGTTGCTGCAAGTATCCAATCCTGGATCGGAATACGGTCACGAGGCGAACGCTTGAGTGCCGGATAGGCCATGTATGCCAGAAACAGCGCAAAAGCTAAGTGGATAGAGCGGGCTTCAGTGGCATTAAAAACACCAAACCCCAAAATGAAGGGCACTGGAGAAGCAATCCACAATTGAAACAGAGACCACACCGCTGCAATGCTCACCAGAAGCTTACCGGGCATGCCGCTCGGTTTACGGGCTCCCGTGTCACTGGAGGCTACCATATCCTCCAAGTCTACTCCGGCTCCCGAAGGTCTATTCTTATCTTCAGTCATATGCCTGCCCTTCTCCGAGACGATTGACGCCTAATTGCCATATCGAAATGCCCTATAAACATTCTAAGCTAAAATGCGCGGTACCCTGGGGTAGCCGCGCATTTCTTACCAAGGTAACAGTACGTCAAGCTATACGGTTACTCGATCCAGCCTTGTTCACGGTAGTAACGCGCTGCCCCATCATGCAGAGGTGCAGAAAGCCCCTGAGTTACCATTTCTTCCGGATCAAGATTCTCGAAGGCCGGATGCAGGCGTTTGAAGCGATCAAAGTTGTCAAAAACTGCCTTGACGGTCTGGTAGATGACGTCTTCATCAGCCTCAGCAGTTGTTACAAACGTAGCCGCCACACCGAAAGTTTCGACATCTTCGTCGTTACCACGATACAGCCCCCCCGGAATTACCGATGTTGAATAGTACGGGTATTCATCAACGATGCCCTGGATGTCTTCGTCATTAAGCGAGATCAGGCGAGCATCAACGGTGGTGGTAGCTTCTTGGATGGAACCATTGGGATGGCCCACCACATAAACCATGGCATCAATGTTATTATCGGAAAGAGCTGCCGCTTGCTCTGCGGCATCAAGCTGAGATGCTAAGGAGAAGGTATCTTCAGTCCAGCCTTTCGCATCCATCACCACTTCCATGGTGTTGCGCTGACCTGAACCTGGATTACCAATATTGACGCGTTTTCCTTCTAGGTCATCGAGTGTTTCGATTCCTGAGTCAGCACGCGCAAGCAGAGTCAAAGGCTCACCGTGAACACGGAACACAGCCCTAAGCTCTTCATAAGGCTCCCCTTCGAAATTCCCAGTGCCATTGTAAGCTTGGTACTGGACATCCGACTGAGCAACACCCATGTCCAATTCGCCAGACTTGATGCCATTAATATTGGCAACAGATCCACCTGTGGAAGGAGCATTACATTTGATATTTGCGTCTTCCAGACGGTTCACCAATCGACAGATCGACTGACCGACTACGTAGTACACACCTGTTTGGCCACCGGTGCCGATAGTGATGAAGCGTTCCTGTGCAACCGCCGGAGATGCAAACGTAGCGGCCGCAATCAGCGCGCCAGAGAAGGCGGCAGTGGAAAATACATGGCGTTTCATGGACACACCTCTTTATCTTGATGTTGTGAGCGTTATACGCTTTAACTCCACCTGCTAAACGATTCCCTCAGGTGTTTTTTTGCCAAAACGTTTTCAAGACAATCTGTTATCAACGTCGACTAACACAGCCGACACTTACTACTTTAGCGAAAAAAAACCTACTTGGCGAAGTACACGGCAAGTCATTATGGGTTTATCGCTTAGATACTTCCTCGTGCTTGCTATTCAGTCCCTCTGCTCAGCAAATACACTTAATGCTTAGTGGTAGTGCACAAAAAGCATGGCATCACCTACCACAAGCAGCTCAAACAACAAATTCAGATTACTCATGTACAACGTTTAGTTACCGTTAATTACCATGCCGTATTTGCATAGCGTATAGCGGGTAGAGCATCTTAGGGTCAATTCAGGGCACGAACTGAGGTGTGCTTCAGATGTTATAACCAAGTACCGATGGCAACCACAGAGCAATACTCGGAAAAATAGCCACCAGGGCTAAAGCACACCCCATCGCCAAAACAAACAAGAATGCCCAGCCCAGCGTCTCTTCCAAGCGGATTTTTGCAACCTCTGTCGTTACCATCAAATTCACCGCAACCGGCGGAGTAAATTGCCCAATAGCGATGTTCATAGCCAAGAGAATGCCGAACCATACGGGGTTCCATTCAAAGTGCTGCATCACCGGAATAAGCACAGGCATCATGATGAGGTAAATAGAAATAGCATCAAGCAACATGCCAGCGACCAGTACCGCCAGCATGACAAGCACCAGCAGCAAAACACCGTTATCCGTTAAGCTAATAATCCACTCTGCCAAATGGCGGAAAGTGCCTAGCATCGTACCGGCCCAAGCAAAAATACCCGCCAGGGCGATAATCAACATCACCACCCCAGAAATAATCGCGGCCTCTCCTAACAACTCCCACAGGTCACGTAACGAGAGCTCTTTCGTCAGAAATAACCCCACGACGGTGCCATAAGCAACCGCCACTACGGCGGCTTCGGTCGGGGTAAATAGGCCTGAACGCAGCCCTCCTAAAATGAGTACCGGAGCAAACAAGGCGGGTAACGCCTGCCGGAACGTCGTGCGAACGGTCAACGTTTCAGCACCCTCTACTGGCGTCCCCTCCCAGCCATAGCGCTTAGCGACAATCATTGCAGGCACCAGCAGCGCCAGCCCTGCCAAAATGCCGGGAAAGAGGCCTGCTGCAAATAACGCGCGTAGATCAACGCCAGGTACCACAATCGAGTAAAGAATTAGCGCCACGGAAGGTGGGATTAGGATAGCGGTGGATGCCGATGCGGCAATGAGTGTTGCGGAAAATGGCTTTGGATAGCCCGCTTTTGTCATGCTTGGAAGCATTACCATGGCCACTGCAGCTGCATCCGCAGGGCCTGATCCACTCATGCCCCCCATAATCATGCACACCAGCACCGCAACCAGCGCCAGACCGCCATGGCGAGGCCCAATAAGCGCCTGCGCAAAGCGTACCAAGCGTAACGCCACACCAGAGCGCTCAAAAATCAGACCTGTCAGTATGAATAGCGGTATCGCGATTAAAGGATACTTGGCAATGCTGTTATAGGTATTGGTGCCCAGCGTTGCCAACATATCTGGCGAAAGCCCGGCCACAATACCCACTGAGCCAGCTAACGCGAGCGAAAATGCAACTGGCACACCCGCTATCAAAAATCCGGCAAAGGCGAGAATCATCCAGACATCAGGCGTCATCAATTAGCCCTCCCTTTAATCGATCACGGGTTTGCTGAACGAGACGCCATACCATGGCAGTTGATAATACCGGTAGCCATACCAAGTACCACCATTGGGGGAGCCCTAACCCTGGCGATAGCGATTCCCACTGATACTCTTGCCAAGCCAGCTTTCCACCGTACCAAGTGATTAAGCCCAGAACGGTAAACCCACACAGCGCTTGAAATAGAATAAGTGCACTGCGCCAACGCCTAGGCAGCGCTCTCTCTAAAAAACCGATACGAATATGGCGGTTTCGCCTAAGCGCCACCGATGCTCCTGCAAACGTTAGCACTACCAGTAAGAATACGGAAAACTCTTCGGTAAACGAAAATGAGCCGCCTGTTAGATAACGCGTGACCACATTTCCCAAGCTAATCAACGAAATAACAATAAGTGATAGCGCGCCTAGCCAGCGCTCAGGGCGTGCATCGGGAAAGCCTTTCATGGCAGCCTCACAACAAAAGCTACCGGCCCTGAAGGCCGGTAGTTAAAACACCAAAGGAGTTATTAACGTGCGTCGATAGCCGACTGAGCCGCGTTAACCACATCTTCGCCAATCCGCGGAGCCCATTTTTCATACACGGACTGGGTGGCTTCAACGAAGGCTTGGTACTGTTCATCCGTTAATTCGGTAACCGTCACACCGCGTTCTTGAATAGCCGACAGGCGCTCGCTTTCTTCCTCACGAGTCATGGCGATTTCCCACTCTCCCGCTTCAATTGCCGTTTCACGTAACAGCTCTTGTTGCTCTTCATCGAGCGATTGCCATACCTGCTGGTTAACCGCAAAAATCAGCGGATCATTCATGTAGTTCCAGAGCGTTAAATGTACTTGCCCCACCTGATCAATACGCGCAACATCAAACACTGAAAGCGGGTTTTCCTGCCCATCAACCGCGCCAGTGGTTAACGCTGGCTGGGCGTCCGTCCAGCTCATCTGCGTTGGGTCTGCGCCAAGAGCAGAGAAAGTGTCCTGGAACAGTGGCGAGCCAACCACACGGATTTTCAGACCATCCAAATCCCCTGGCTGACTAATCGCTCCACGAGAGTTCGAGACCTGGCGGAAGCCATTTTCGCCCCATGCCAGAGGCATAACACCACGTGATTCGATCGCTGCAAAGACCAATTCCCCCGCTTCCCCACCGGTAACGGCATCCACAGCGGCCTCATCGGGAATAAAGAATGGCAAAGAGAATAAATTCAGTTCAGGTACCTGGGGCGACCAGTTAATGGTCGAGCCTACTGCAGCGTCAATTAGCCCGGAACGCATAGCCGAAAACTCACGGGTTTGGTCGCCCGATACCAACTGGGAATTCGGGTAGACCCGCAGCGTTAATTCACCACCACTGCGCTCCTCCACCAACTCCGCCCATTTTTCCGCCGCCTGCCCCCAAGGGAAAGCGTCAGACAAGACAGTGGAAACCGAGAGCTCACGAGCTTGCGCAGAGAGCGAAGCAGATAGTAGGGCAGCACCGGCCAAGCCTGCCGTTAAACGAGCCATAGAGCGTGTCAGCGTCATTATTGTCGATCCTTTTTTATCAGTTGGTATTCAGCGATAGCTATTATTCACCCTCAGTCCGCCGCTGCTTGCTAAAAAAGCGATAAAGCGGACAACGCTCCATTGTAGGCACTCATGCGTTTAAAGGAAGCCAATCGTTAGCCTTTCGCAATCAACTTTGGAGGGATGAACATCGAGTTATTACGCTGCAGTAGCGCTTACTGATATGCTGAAACCACTTTTTATTTATTACCAATGGACATTAACGTGCCACTACGCGACCTGTTGTTAGGCCTATTTGTCATCGCTATTTGGGCGCTGAATATCATTGTTATCAAAATCGGCGTAGCAGAGTTTCCGCCGCTACTGATGACCACCCTGCGCTTTATGCTGGTCGCTACCCTGTTGGTGCCATTCTACCCTGTCGCCCGTGCTCAGTTGCCTTTTTTGCTCTTGCTTTCGTTTACGTTTGGCAGCCTGCATTTTGCACTGCTATTTATTGGCTTAGGCCAAGCAGAGGCAGGCACGGGCGCACTTCTGGTGCAGATGGGCACGCCTTTTGCCACGCTGCTAGCGGTGGTGTTTCTCAAAGAAAAACTGGGGGCAAAGCGCATCGCGGGGCTGTTGCTCTCTTTCGCTGGCGTCATTGTGCTGGCCGGCGGGCCAACGCTACCCTCGCCGCTGCCGCTGACCATTCTTTTGTTAAGCGCCTTGGGCTGGGCAGTTTCCCAGCTGTTGATTAAGCGCGGCCCGCCTATTGCTCCATTAGCATTAGCGGGCTGGGTAGCGCTGTTTGCGATTCCCCAGGTCGCGCTAGGGTCTTGGCTATTTGAAACTGGCCAGTGGCAAGCCATTCAACAAGCGAGTTGGCGGGGGTGGGCGGCGATGATTTACACCGCCGTGATGTCATCAATTATCGCTTACGGCATTTGGTACGCCTTACTACGCCGCCACCCTGTGAATCGCGTGGTGCCAATGACCTTGCTGGTACCGGTACTCGCTGTTGGCTTGGGCGCGCTGTTAATGGGCGACAGCCTAGGTATCCATAAGCTGTTAGGCGGCGGGCTCGTGGTTGCCGGTATTGCCCTGATCGTGCTCAACGTTGGCAAACGTCCTCCAGCAAAGGCCCTTTAGCAAGTTGATTTCGGCGTCCTGTTTCTAAGTGCTCGTTATAAATGCTATACATCAGGACGGCAAAACCCTGCCAGCGCAGGAACTGATACGCAGTCACCCACCTGAATACCACGCTCAGCAAAGTAGCCTGCGTTAACTTCCAACGCGGCATGGTAAGACGCACCGGCTGGGTAAGCGGGGCACTCGCGGGGCGTATCAGATGCGCAGGGTTGCATGGTGTTAATCGCTACAATGCGACCTTCACCGTTGATAAAAGCAATATCCAGCGGGATTAACGTGCGGTACATCCAGAAGGCATTGCCAGCGGGCTGTTCGCTCTCAAATCGAAACAGCATGCCACGCGCTTCTGGCAGGTGCTCACGTTCCATCAAGCCCCGCTGTCGCTGAGAGGCGGTCTCGGCCACTTCAACATCTAATCGGTGAGGGCCTTCCTGGCTGTGAATCGCCAGCGGTAATGTGGAGGTTTGGCGAGACTCATCCGCCCAAGCGTTCAACAGCGGCAACGGTAAGCTCGCCGCTAGCGAAACCCCCAAAGACGTCTTCAGTAGCTGACGGCGCGTAACGGTCATGACAGGTTCCTTTTATGATGAGAAGACGTGTTATCGGAAGACAGGCTGTTTGAAGGCATATGGCGTGACGGCATAGCAACATGCTTTCCCGACATAATATGAATGCCTTCAGCAAGCAGCGACACATATACCTGCTCCCCCAGCGCTAACTGGTTGCGCCGAGCGGCATGAGTAGCGATATCGAAACGTAGCACATCGCCATGAGTAACGCGCAGCGAGATCGAGGTGATACCGCCAAGTACGACCATTTCATGCACCGTAGCAGCCACCGGATTTTCGCGTTCACCTTGTGAAGGTCGGTCACGTCGGTGGAGTACAATATCGGAAGGCGGTAAGTACCAAGCCACTGTTTCGCCTAACGGCAGGCCCACTAGGCCTTCGGCAACTTCTAAGTGGTACTCTCCCCACTGCAACCGTTGCTGGCCATTAATGCTGGTAATTTCACCCTCAAAAATATTGTGACGGTCTAACAGCCTCGCCACCAACGGCGAAGCAGGCCGCCGAAACAAAGCTTCAGGGCTACCCTGCTGTAGGCTGACGCCGTTATGCAGCACGCAAATTTGATCTGCCAACGCCGCCGCTTCTTCCAAGTCGTGAGTAACCAGAATAATCGGGATAGAGATCTGCTGACGCAACAATGCTAGCTCTCGCTGCAGTCGGCGTCGGGTCACTTGGTCAACGGCTGAGAAGGGTTCATCTAACAACAATACCTGCGGCTCGCGGGCTAAAGCGCGTGCAAGCGCCACGCGTTGGCGTTGCCCGCCAGACAGCTCGCTGGGAAAGCGTTTTTCCAGCCCTTCCAAGCGCACATTGGCAAGCCACTGTTTCGCACGGAGCGGACGTTCGGAGTGAGGCAGGTGCCCCATGGCGAGTTGGACATTCGCTAGCGCATTGAGATGGGGGAACAATGCATAGTCTTGAAACACCATGCCGATTTTGCGCTGCTGGGGAGTAAGAGAGTGGCGCCGCTCAGTAGCCAACCAAGTGTTGTCCATACACGCCACATGGCCCAGCTCAGGCTTGTACAAGCCAGCAATGGTTCGCAGTAGCGTGGTTTTGCCACTACCGGACGGCCCCACCAACGCCAGAAGTTCGCCCGCCGGACAGCTAAATGACGCGTCCAGCGGTATCGGGCCGCGCTGCTTGGCCATCACCTCCAGTCCACTGTCCGAGATCACCTTAACCACGCACCCACCTACGTCTGCCTGCAAGCCCATACACCAGGCCCAGGGTCGTTAACGACACTAGAAGCAGCAGTGCCGACATTCGTGCAGCCCCCTGTTCATCAAATGCCTGTACCCGATCATAAATGGCAATCGCTAGGGTGCGAGTTTCACCATCAATCGCGCCACCGACCATTAAAATCACCCCGAACTCCCCCAGCGTATGAGCAAATGTTAATGCCGCCGCAGAGAGAATGCCCGGCCACACCAGCGGTAGCTCAATGCGTAAAAATGTTTGCCAAGGGCTCAATCCGCTGCACCAAGCAGCTTCACGCAAGTTAGTCGGTACGTTTTCAAACGCACGCTGAATAGGCTGAATCGCAAAAGGCAAATTAGCGATTAACGAGGCTAGCAATATACCGCTAAAGGTGAAGTTGAGTCCGCCCCCCGTGAGCGAGGCCCAAACACTTCCCAGAGGCGCATCGCGACCAAATTGCTGTAGCAAATAAAAACCGAGCACGGTGGGCGGTAACACTAACGGCAACGCCACTAACGCTTCGCAAAGTCCTTTACCTCGAAAGTGTGCAGTGGCCAACGTTCGGCCTAGCCACACGCCCACAGGCAGTAAAAAGAGGCAGGTCAAGCCTGCTAAGCGCAGCGATACCGAAAGCGCCGTCCAGTCCATTAATCTGTATTAAACCCGTACTGTTGGAAAATAGCCTGCGCGTCTGCTTGCTGAAGCCATGCATAGAAAGCCTGCGCTACTGCTCCTGCCTGAGGTGTTAATACCATGCGTTGGTGCAACGGCGTGTGCCACGCTTCAGGGATCAACACAAACTCGCTACGCTCACTAAGTGCTGGAGCAAGCACCAAAGAGTACGCTACCAACCCACCGCGGGCATCATCCGAAAGAGCAAACTGCAGCGTTTGCGACACATTTTCACCTTGAATGCGCAGCGGCTCAGAAGCTTGCCATAAACCAGCGTTTTGCAGTACTTCTTGGGCAGCAACCCCGTAAGGAGCGTGTTCTGGGCTGGCAATGGCAATACGCTGACGCTGCCCGGCGTCACGTGCGGCGATGGCCTCATGCACACCAGCAAGCGGTGTCTGCTCATCAGGTGGTGAATACTTTCCTTTAGGCTGCGCCCACGCCAGTCGACCACGGGCGTAAATAACGCCCTCGTTATCGACATGGCCCTCTTGATAAAGCGCTTGTACAAATGTTTCGTCCGCCGAAAGAAACAGCTCAAAGGGGGCCCCTTGAGCAATTTGGCGGCGAAAATTTCCGGAGGAACCAAAATTGAGGCGCAGAGCATGTCCCGTTTGCTGAGTAAAGCGCTCCGCGGCCTCTTCCAATGCAAACTGCAGATTAGAGGCTGCCGCAACGATAGGTGCGCCTGCAAACGCAGGCGCAGTAACAAGCAGTAACCACGTTAATAGCAGTATTCGCATCGATCAGCGCTGCGCTTGCTCAACATGCTGTTCGGTAATTGCCATTATTTTCATGGTATTGGTGCCACCATGGGCATTCATATGATCACCTCGAGTCAGAATCACGTGATCGCCAAGCGTAACGACACCCTGTTTGACCAGCAGTGTCAGTGCTTCGTCATTCAACTCTGTGGCACTCATTTCAGAGGTATCAAACGGCAGTGACACGACACCACGATAAAGCGCCATACGACGCTGGGCAATGGGAGTATGGGCAAGCCCAACAATAGGTAAGCCTGAGCGAATACGCGAGGCAATTAGCGGCGTATAACCCGAGGAGGTCATACAGGCAATCGCAGTAACGCCTTTCATATGGTTAGCAGCATACATTGCCGAAAGTGCAATGGTTTCGTCTGGCCGCGAAAAGCCTTCGTGAATACGGTGCCCTGACTCTTGGGCAGTTTTCTCACGCTCGGCGCCTAAACATACCCGCGCCATAGCCTCTACGGTTTCTAGTGGGTAGTCGCCTGCGGCTGTTTCGGCGGAAAGCATTACTGCGTCACTACCATCCAGCACCGCATTGGCAACATCAAACACCTCTGCGCGGGTAGGCAGTGGCGCTGAAATCATGCTTTCCATCATTTGTGTGGCGGTAATCACGGCGCGGTTAAGCGAACGCGCGCGTTTGATCATACGCTTTTGCACGCCGACCAGCTTGGCATCACCAATCTCAACACCCAGATCGCCACGCGCCACCATGACCGCTTCCGACGCTTCGATAATGCCGTCAAGGGTTGCCTCATCTGCCACGGCTTCGGCACGTTCCACCTTGGCAACTAAGCCAATATCCTTGCCTGCTTCACCGAGTAAACGGCGCGCTTCAAGCATATCTTCCGCATGGCGGGGAAAGGAGATAGCCAGGTAATCGACACCAATCTCAACAGCGGTTTTTAGGTCGATTTTATCTTTCTCGGTCAACGCGGGAGCAGAAAGTCCTCCGCCCTGCTTATTAATACCTTTATGGTTGGAAAGCTTACCGCCTACGACCACGTCGGTGTGCACCTGCTGGCCCTCTACACGGGTTACATCCAATACCACACGGCCGTCATCTAACAACAGGCGGTCACCGGCTGCCACGTCTTCCGCCAAGGTTTTATAGTCGCAGCCCACTTGGTTAACATCACCCGCATCGCCATCAAGCGCCATATCGAGGACAAACGACTGGCCCTCTTGAAGAACCACAGCACCCTCTTTGAAGCGTGCGATACGAATTTTAGGGCCTTGAAGATCGCCCAGCGCCGCTACGCTTCGGCCCAGTTGGGCGGCGATTTCCCGCACGCGCACTAAGCGTCGACGATGATCGTCTGCGGTGCCATGAGAGAAGTTTAAACGCACCACATCAACACCCGCCGCTAGCATGGCTTCTAAGACACCTTCCCGGTCGCTGGCGGGCCCAAGGGTGGCGACAATTTTAGTACGACGGATCGAAGAGAAGTGCAGTGCGTTCATAATTTTCCTAATTATTAATAGAATGAGAATAAAAACTTATATAAGCGTTCATCAGCGTGGGGACGACTACCTCTGGCGCGTCACCATTTTACAGGGCAACTACTGTGTCAACGCCTGCTGGATGAACATCTCGCAATGCTGCCGTGCAGGACGGTTTTGCAGCCCCGCCCAGTAATGTTCGAATTCAGGACGGCGTGGCAGGGTTCCAAACTGCATTCCCCATCCAATGTGGGAGCCGACATAAACATCGGCGGCGCTAAAAGCATCACCAGCGATGTAGCGGCGTCCATTGACGGCCGCAGCCAGAGCCTCAATCACCGTCGCAAAGTCGCCAGAACCTAGCCGCATCCGCTGCTCTGCATTAGGTTGGAAGCCCAAGCTATTAAGCGAGGCAGCAGCTTCTAGCGGCCCAGCAGCGAAGAATAGCCAGCGATAATAGTCGTCTCTTGCTGAAAGCGGCGGTGCCAAACCCGCCTCGGGGAAGGCATCGGCAAGATAAGCACAGATAGCGGCAGCCTCCGTGACCACTCGCTCACCGTGGCGAATAGCCGGCACCTTGCCCATCGGGTTGATGGCTAAATAGTCTGGCGAATGCATTGTGGCCCCGTACTCCAGGACCACTAAGCGATAAGGTACACCCAGCTCTTCAAGCATCCAGTGCACAATGCCTCCCCGCGAAAGGGGGTGGGTATAGAAAATCAGTTCGTCAGACAGTGCGTTGGTCGGTTCGCTCAGCGCTGGGGGAGGTAATTGAGCGCTAGGCGGGAGCACATAGCCTTGGCCTGGTTCACTAACAATCTCGACCCCAACGGCTCTAAGCACAGCAATATCTTTGTAGAGAACACTCAGCGGTATACCTAGCGCTTCAGCCAGATCCGCACCGCTGACTGGATCGTCGTAGTGACGCAGCATTTTGAGTAGTTTTGGCAAACGGTGGGCTTGTGACATGCTGGTCTCCTACGCGCAATGTGCGCTCTATTTTTCTCGTTCAGTCAAAAGCTAACCTGAGCAAGATGACAACCGTATGCTGTTAGCGCAAGTTATTCGCCTAGAGTAACGGTAATATCAAGCGAGTACTCATCGCAGTTATTGCCATCACCTCCCCTATCCACCACTAAAAACTCGCCCTCACGCTCAAGCACCGACTGAATAGCGTGCCAAGTACCTGCACGGTAATTGACGCCCTGACGACCATCAGTGACAAAAGCGCGGACATTCGCTGCGTCAATTGTGTCTCCAGGGGGGGCTACCACCACAATAAAGCGCTCTTGATGTAGCGGCATAAAGGCCTGGCTACCCTGAGGGTGGCGCTCTAAAAAAGTTAATTCCAACGGTAACGTAATCGGCTGGCTGACAAAAATATTAATCAGCGTATGGGCGTTGTCACCTAGCGTTTCTACACGTGCTAGGTCGTGGTGACGCTGGGTACGACCTGCATTAATGGGAAACGACGCTGACGTGCGGGCATCAATCACATCGCCAAAAGGCGCAAACGCCTCGGCTGTTAGCGGTTCGGCTATCAGTTTAATCATTATAAAATCCTAAAATAGTCTGCTTCGCCGAGTAAGCACACAGCGAAGCAGCCAACGCCAGAACTTAAATACCAGAACTTAAATACCAGAACTCAACGTTAGAGCTTAAGTGCGGCGTGGCGATTGACGTCTTTGTACAATAAGTAACGGAATGGCCCTGGGCCGCCGGCGTAACACGCCTGGGGGCAGAATGCGCGTAGCCACATAAAGTCACCAGCCTCTACCTCAACCCATTGCTGATTAAGGTGATACACAGCTTTCCCTTCCAACACATAAAGCCCGTGCTCCATTACATGGGTTTCGTCAAAGGGAATTACGCCGCCCGGCTGGAAAGTCACGATATTGACGTGCATGTCATGGCGCACATCAGCAGGGTCGACGAAGCGCGTGGTTGCCCAGCGGCCTTCGGTTCCCGGCATTTCGAGTGGGGCAATGTCTTGCTCATTGGTGACAAAGGCCTTCGGTACGTCTAGCCCTTCCACAAACTCATACGCCTTGCGAATCCAGTGAAAACGCACAGGAGAAGACGACTCATTGCGCACTTGCCAGTGGCTACCTGGAGGGATAAATGCATAGCCACCGTGGCGCATCGTGTGGCGCTCGCCCGCCAGAGTAAGCGTTAACTCGCCTTCCACAATGAACAGCACGCCTTCGGCTTTGGGGTCTAGCTCCGGCTTTTCGCTGCCGCCCTCAGGCTGAACTTCCATGATGTATTGAGAGAACGTTTCAGCAAAACCAGAAAGCGGACGCGCCAGCACCCATAATCGAGTGCCTTCCCAGAAAGGCAGGTTGCTAGTGACAATATCCCGCATCACGCCTTTGGGAATTAACGCATACGCTTCTGTGAATACGGCACGATCAGCGGTTAGCTGGGTTTGCGGCGGGTGCCCCCCCGTAGGGGCGTAGTAAGGAGATTTATTCATTATTTTGCCTTTCAGCGGGTTGGAGCGGGATGGTGTTCTGCCCAATGGCGAGCAATATCCACACGACGAGCTACCCATACGCGGTCATGAGCCTCGATATGGTCTAAAAAGCGCTGCAGAGCACGGAAACGTCCAGGACGTCCTAGCAGTCGACAGTGCATGCCAATAGAGAGCATTTTGGGCGACTCATCTCCCTCAGCGTAAAGCACATCGAAGGCATCTCGCAGATAGGTAAAGAAGTGATCCGCCGTATTAAATCCTTGCGGGGCAGCAAAGCGCATATCGTTAGTATCTAGGGTATAAGGCACGATGAGATGATTATGCTCACTACCTTGGCTATCGGTCACAGAGGTCCAAAACGGCAGATCGTCACCGTAATAGTCGCTATCGTAAAGGAAGCCGCCTTCCTCCAGAATCAGCCGCCGCGTATTCGGGCTATCGCGCCCGGTATACCACCCCTCAGGCTTTTCACCGTAAAGGCGCTGGAAGATGTCCACGGCTTTCTGCAAATGCTCTCGCTCGACATGCTCGGAGACTTCTTGGTAATGGATCCAGCGATAGCCGTGACAGGCAATTTCGTGACCCAGTTCTTTAAACGCTTGGGCGACATCAGGATTACGTTCTAATGCCATTGCCACACCAAATACCGTCAGCGGCAAGTCACGCTTTTCGAACTCCCGCAGAATCCGCCAAACGCCAGCTCTAGAACCATATTCATAGATCGATTCCATACTTAGATGGCGATCTGGATAGCTGGCCGCGCCAATAATCTCAGACAAAAACTGCTCTGACCCTGAGTCACCGTGAAGTACGCAGTTCTCCCCGCCTTCTTCGTAATTCAACACAAACTGAACAGCAATCTTAGCGTTGCCTGGCCAGTTGGCATGAGGGGGGGTGCGGCCATAACCCGTCAGGTCACGAGGATAAGCATTCGATGGTCGATCAGATGAATGGGACATTCAACGGCTCCTTTAGTGGTTGCAGAGCATTTTATTGGTATTAAAGATCTACAATACAGGAAATAATTGTATACAAAATAGCGCCTTTATAGAACAACCGCAATCCAACAGCCGCTTAATTAGCTGAGATGATTAGCATTTTAAAACAAGCAAGACGCTAACCTGTTGAAACTTGAACACCTGGTCAAGCCGTACCTACATTTAAACAACGTAAAAAGGCTTGCGATCCACGCAAAACCGCCCTATTTTCGTATACAAGATGCTCAACTTTGTCTACCAGCGAGCGATTCAACATGCATATCCGCATTATCAATCCAAACACAACAGCCTCTATGACGGCTGCCATTCATCAGGCCGCCCAGCGACAGGCAGCGGCATCGACAACCGTTACCGCCACCCAGCCCGATGCGGGGCCAGTATCCATCGAGAGTCATTTCGACGAGGCCATTAGCGCAGTAGGCGTTGCCGAAGAAGTTCTTAAAGGTGAACGCGAAGGTGGCATCGATGCTTACGTGGTTGCCTGCTTTGGCGATCCAGGCTTATTAGCAGCCCGAGAGCTAACCCGTGCGCCAGTCATTGGCATTGCGGAAGCAGCCTTTCATCTGGCCACGCTCGTCAGTACCCGCTTCTCAATTGTAACGACGTTAGGGCGTACCGGCATTATTGCAGAACACTTGCTCGAACAGTATGGGTTCCGCCACCACTGCCGCCGCATTCGCGCTGCAGAAATTCCGGTTCTCGATCTTGAACATCACCCTGATGCCGCCTTTACCCGCATTGTTGAAGAGTGCTGCCGTGCCCGCGATGAAGACGGCATTGGTGCCATCGTTTTAGGGTGTGGCGGAATGGCGAACTTAACTGAAGAGATCAGCCGTGAGGTTGGCGTACCGGTGATAGAGGGCGTTAGCGCTGCATTAAAGCTTGCGGAATCCTTGGTTAGCCTAGGTCTCCACACCAGCAAACACGGTGACCTGGACTACCCCCGCCCGAAGGCATTTACCGGCAAGTTCTCTGCACTCTCCGACCTCAAACTCCCCTCACCAAGGTAAACATAACTTAAAAAAACACACTAATAATCCTGACCTTAAAGACACACCCTAAAAACAATAACCTCAAAAAATAACTGCATTCCCGTTAGCACGCCATGCCGCAAGCATCCCTTGAGCGCGTAATGCGCTCAAGCTGCCAATAACACCGATAATCTTGCGAGGACGGAAACATGAGCAACTCCAACCCGATTCTTACGTCAGAAGAATCGTCTGATGCGAACGTCGCAACAGACAGCAAAGCACCAGGCGCTGAAAGCTTAGCACCGCAAAGCACGCGAATTATGGGGCGAACCTCCTACTTTTTAGCCTGGTTTGGTGGGTGTGTCTCAATTGGCACCTTCGCCATGGGTTCAAGCGTGGTGGGCACCTTAAACCTACTGCAAGCCACACTAGCTATTGCGATTGGCTGCTTTGTAATCGGCATTGCACTAGCGATTAACGGTGCAGCTGGCTACAAATATGGCATTCCTTTTATGGTGCAGGCACGTAGTGCCTTCGGCTTTACCGGCACCCGTATTCCTGGTCTTGTAAGGGCTGTGCCTGCGGTAGTGTGGTATGGCTTTCAAAGCTGGATTGGCGCAGGTGCACTGAATATGGTGTCTGCCACGTTGTTCGGCTTCGATAATTTAATTTTCTACTTTATTACCTTCCAATTTCTGCAGATTGGTTTGTCGGTGCTGGGCTTTCAGGGCATTAAATGGCTTGAGAATATCGGCAGCGTCTTTATTTTGCTTTCGCTGATGTATATGTTTTACGCCACAGTACAACGCTACGGCGATGAACTGTCGGCCAGCATTTTGACCATGGAAGGCTCTTGGGGCTTGCCGTTCTGGAGTGCCACCATGCTGTTCCTGGGCATCTACAGCACCATGATGCTCAATGTCAGTGACTATTCACGAGAGCATAAGAAAGGTACCAAACAGAGCCTGTTAACCACCATTTACGCCATGTCGATTTTGCCGTGTACGCTGTTTATGGGCTTGATTGGCTACATGGTGTCAGAGGCAACGGGCACAGCAGACCCCATCCAAGTATTTGCGAACGCCGTGGACAACACGCCACTACTAATGACCACGCTGCTATTCATCGCTTTTGCGCAGGTAACCACCAACGTGCTTAACAACGTGGTGCCACCCACCTACATATTGATGGACGTATTCAAACTTAAATTTCCGGTCGCTACTATTATTGTTGGGTTACTGGCATTTGCCACCTTCCCTTGGAAGCTTGTTCAGCCTGAGTCGGCTGCTGGCCTACAACTCTTCGTACAAACGTATTCGGCGTTCCTTGGTCCTATCTTTGCCATTCTCGTTGTGGATTACTACATCATCCGCCGCCGCACGTTAGATATCAGCAAGCTTTACGACCCTTCCGGCCCTTATCAGGGGCTCAACATTGCCGCCTTAATTGCTACAGTGGTGGGCATTATTGCCGCGCTGACATTCTCTTCAATCTCTTGGTACGCAAGCCTGATACCCGCAGGGCTGACCTACTACCTACTGATGAAACATTGGTCTGCCTGCCAGCGTTTCACTCAGTAAATATGCCTTGTACCTGCCTGCCCACTATGTGTGGCAGGCACACATTTCGACAAGAGAGCATTGATGATGAATAAACCGTCTGACAGTGAGCTCGACATACAGCACATTGACCCCACCCTTTACAATGAAGATCTTGCGCCCTTAAAACCCCAAGACCGTAACTGGGGAGCGTTTGAAATCTTCAACGTGTGGTCGAACGATATTCAAAGCCTGTTTGGCTACACCCTAGCGGCGTCACTGTTCCTGTCCTATGGACTGAATGGCTGGGCGGTCATGACCGCGATCATTCTGGCCGGCGTCATTGTTATGTTTTTGGTTAACCTGACCGGTAAACCAAGCGTCAAATACGGCATCCCTTTTCCTGTTATGGTTCGCGCCAGCATGGGAGTGCGAGGGGCTAACTTGCCAGCGATGTTACGCGCCATCGTTGGCATTTTTTGGTATGGCGTACAGACCTACTTTGCATCGACGGCTGTGGCGCTGCTCATCACGGCACTTTTCGGGGCAGGCAATGGCAGCACTTTTCTAGGCCTATCAGGCGTTGCCTGGGTGTCGTTCATTATCGTCTGGTTATTTCAAATCGCCATTTTCTGGCAAGGCATTGAGCGCATCAAGCACTTTCTAAACTGGGCAGGCCCGCTGGTTTACCTAGTGATGGTCGTACTCATGATCATTGTGTGGTTCCAGGCAGGCAGCGAACTACTTCCCGCAGTGAGCACTATTTTTAGCGGCAGCGGTGAGTACAGTGGCAGCAGCCTTGGCGCGTTCCTGGCGATTGTTGGCACCATGGTGGCCTATTTTGCGGCGGTAGTGATTAACTTTGGTGATTTCACCCGTTTTGTGAAAACAGAGCGCCAAATGAAGCTTGGCAACTTGCTCGGCCTGCCACTGAACGTCGCGTTTTTCTCATTTATTGCGCTGATCATCACTGCCGGAACATTGGTGCTGTTTGGGGATGCACTGACCAACCCCGCTGATATTGTTGAACGCGTTGACTCTCTGCCATTGACCATTGTGGCCGCACTCACGTTCTTTGCCGCGACGGTAGGCATTAACCTGGTGGCTAACTTCATCCCCCCGGCTTACGACCTTGCCAACCTGTTTCCCAGCAAAATCAGTTTTAAAATGGGAGGCCTGATTACCGCAGTGATTGCCTTCTTTGTGGGCGCGCTGTGGATCTCAGTGATTAGCCAAATCGGCGTGCCTGGCTTTGTGAATACCCTGGGTGCAATCGTTGCGCCGTTCTACGGTATTATCGTGGTGGACTACTATCTCATTAAGCGCCAGGAGCTCAATATGCAAGAGTTGTTCTCCTCCGCTCCCAGTAGCGCCTACTATTACGTAAAAGGCTGGAATACCCGCGCACTGATTGCCTTCAGCGGTGCAGCGCTGTTCTCGCTTTCTACGGTCGTCGTGCCCGCGTTCGAAAGCCTTGGCGGTTATGGCTGGCTGCTTGGCGCGGGGTTAGGAGGGCTATTCTACTTTGGCTTAATGCGCCAGTTTAAGACTGCGCCCGCTCCTGCGGTATAAACACTCAAACAGCATTTACTACCTACCTTCACAAAAAAGCCCAGGCCTTCAGGTCTGGGCTTTTTCACTGCCTATTTTCACCACTGAATAGACTTAACCACCAAAAATCTGCTGCAAGTCTGGCACATTCTCTTCTTCTTCAACCATTGAAAGTGAGGCTTCAATCGCTTTGAGATGGCGGCTCATAAACGCTTTCGCTCGCTCGCCGTTACCCGCCTCCAGGTAGCCGATCAAATCATCGTGATCGTGGGATTCACAGCCTAAGTGGCCGCGATGACCGTAAACCGCCAAAATCAATGATGACCGTGAACACAACCGCTCAACAAACTCGGCCAGCGTTGCGTTACCCGAAAGCTGGGCAAGGCGCACATGAAAATCCGCAGACAAACGGATGGCGATGCTCTGCTGGCCATTGCGCAACGCCTGACGTTCTTGGCGAGCCATCTCACGCAGTTCAGCGGCTTCTTTCTCTCCGATCCGCCTTGCCACGTCAGGCATTAGTCCACACTCAATCATCTGGCGTGCGTCGAACACATCCTTAGCCTCTTCGGCAGTAGGCCGTGTCACGCTGGCTCCACGACGTGGCGTGAGCGTCACTAATTGCTCTAACGCTAAGCGCTGCAAGATTTTACGAATGCCGGTACGGCTGATGCCAAAGACATCAGACAAGGCGTCTTCGCGCAGCCGAGCACCCGGCTTTAGCCGCTGCTCTACAATGGCGTCGCTAACCGCACGATAGATTGACTCGTGACGCTCCTCGCCTTCTTTTTCCGAGGGTCTTTGCTTTAACGCCGCCTGCGCATCACTCATAGGGTCTCCTGTCTGCGACTTTAATCACTCCTCCCACGCGGCAATGATATCGCGCTCTTCATCACTCATGTTGGTGATATTGCCAAGTGGCATATACCGACTCGCGACGACTTGCTGGATTTGCGCCTGATGGCCCAGGATTTCATCCCAAGTATCAAATGCGAAGCCTGCGGGCGGCGCTGAAAAACCAGCATGTTCAGGGTTACGAGCATGGCATTGAGTACAATGCTGATCAATTAACCCCGAAATTTGAGCTTGGCTGGGCACGCCCGCGGCGCTTGCATTACCAGCATTGGAGCTAGGTGCTGCCACCCAGAATGCTAATAGAATAAGCCCTATCCCAACGGCAGGATAGGCAGGCTGCGTTTTTCCTGCATGCATTAATACAAAGAATTGCCTAATAAGGGCTCCGGCAAAAATAAACAGCACCATCACTACCCAGGAAAGCTCGTGGGAGTAGATGAAAGAGTAGTGGTTACTCACCATCAACAGCACTACCGGCAACGTAAAGTAGGTGTTGTGCACCGAACGTTGCTTGCCCCGCTTGCCATCTAATGGGTTAGGCGTCTCGCCTGCCTTCATGGCTTTCACCATGCGGCGTTGGCCGGGAATAATCCAAAAGAACACGTTGGCCGACATGGCAGTGGCCATCACAGCCCCTGTTAATAAGAAAGCGGCACGCCCGGTAAACATCTGGGTGCTTAAATAAGCAACCACGATCATCATCACCGCAACTGCAACGCTGAGAAGACCATCACGGTTCATGTTAGGGCTTATGCGTTTACATAGCTCGTTGTAGACCACCCAACCACCGAGCAAGAAAGCCAACGCAAGAAGATTGGCTTGCCAGCCTGTCATACTGGCTGCCCACGCCCAGTTACTGTTGGGGTTAACTAGATAGAAGCCTGGGTTTGCCATATAAAGAATAACGAACAGGGCAAAACCCGAAAGCCACGTCGTATAGGCTTTCCAGAACGACCAGTGAAGGTCATTCGGCAGCTTGGCAGGCGCGGTGGCATACTTTTGGTTATGGTAGAAACCGCCGCCATGCACGGCCCACATCTCTCCAAATACGCCCTTTTCACGATCTTCGGCTGCTTTCGGCGTTCTTAAGCCGTTATCCAGCATGACAAAATAGATCGACTCACCGATCCAGGCAATAGCCGCGATAACGTGCAACCAGCGAAGCAGTAAATTAACAAAATCAATAATATAAGCTTGCATAACAGACCCTCTCAGCTACCGCGGTAGGTGGAGTAGCTGTAAGGAGATAGCAGCAGCGGCACATGGTAATGCTGGCTGGCATCCGCAACGCCAAAACGTAAAGGAATTACGTCTAGAAAGCGCGGCTCTTGGGAAGCAATGCCTTGGGCGCGTAAATAGTCACCTGCATGGAAAACCAGCTCATACTCGCCTACCGTTAGGGCATCACCTTCCAAAATAGGCGCATCACAACGACCATCACTGTTGGTGATGACACTGCACAAGTGTTCGCGCGTGTTCCCTGCCAAACGAAACACGTCAATAGTGATCCCCTGACCGGGCTGTCCTTTGGCGGTATCGAGTACGTGAGTAGTTAACCGTCCCATAGCAACTCCTTAATAATCACGGTTGTTGATCATAGTTGTTCGACTTAACCTATTGGTCAAAGAGTACCGTTGATGCTATTTATTGTATACAGTATTTCCATTATTAAACACACTGGAGAGATTTAGTGTCTACCTCAACATCACTCACGCTTTCGCCCGCCCCTAGCACATGCAGCTTGGAAACATTTACTCAACATTACGGCGATGTGTACGAACACTCTCCCTGGGTGGCAGAAGCTGCCTGGAAGGAAGGGTTAAGCGATGTGCATGACGCACCGGACGCGCTAGCTGATCTAATGGGACTTATGCTGCAGCGGGCAACACCTGAACAGCAAATCGCTGTTATACAGGCTCACCCTGACTTAGCAGGCAAAGCGGCGATGTCGGGCGAGCTGACTCAAGACTCTACCCGCGAACAAGCAGGCGCTGGGTTAGATCAGTGTACGCCTGAAGAGTTTGCCCGCTTCGAAAAACTTAATGCCGCTTACAAAGAAAAATTTGGCTTCCCCTTCGTCATTGCCGTAAAGGGACTTGATCGCCACGCCATCTTGGCAGCGTTTGAAGTACGCTTACACAATGGTTTAGCTGAAGAGCGTGAAACGGCCATTAAGGAGATTATCCGTATCGCCCGCTTTAGGCTAAACGTACGGGCTGAGCAGCAGCTGCCGTAATTGGCACATCACCGCGAAAAGCCACTTACCGCATACAGCCACTCTTTTTTGTACCTGGCGAGATAGCGCTCCACAACGCTTTCAGATGCGTGTAAACAAAAAAATGCCGCACCTGATGATGACGGTGCGGCATTTTATCTATCAATTAATAGCGTTTATTGCTTAGCAGTTTCCACTGCTTTTTTAGTGGTCTCTTCCGCCATTTTCTGACTCTCTTGCATAAAGTTTTGGCTAATAGAGGTGACTTTTTCAGAGTCTCCTTTCATGCGCTCCATTAGGTCAGACGCTGTTTTTTGCTGACTTTCCATGGCTTTTTTGAAGCTGTCGGCATCTTTCACGTCTAACCATGTACGTGCCTGGGCAATAGTCATATCTGAGTAAGCACGTGCTGCATCCATTTGCGCGCTAACAACCTGCTGATAGTAGTCAAGCGCTGCCAAGGTATAAGAACGCATTGGCGATACAAAGACAGACTCAAACTGCTGGGTGGATTTCTCTGCGGCCTTGTTCATCACATAATCTCCTTAAGTGAGCTAGCGATTCGACACGCATCGATGAGCGGTCGATGATCAGGCGGTTGCCTTTACTAACAACAAAGCTAGCAGTGCTTTTTGTGCAGCGCAACATGATTTTTTCATAACATTGCGACTAGCCACCGACAACAACAACCCCATCAACCAACCAGTGACTACTTAGCGATTGCCAAACAAGTATTTACGTGCATGCTCATCCATTTCGCCCCCCGCCTGCGGGTTGACATCTTCGATCAAAGAATAAGCTTTTCGGACAGCAGGGCGTTGCGCTATTTCATCAAACCATCGTTCTAAGTCAGGAAACTCTTCTAGCGTTTGGCGCTGCTTCTCCCATGGCACAACCCATGGATAAATCGCCATATCTGCAATGGAGTAACGATCGCCGCCCACGTAATGCTGCTGGGATAGGCGTTGATCTAGCACACTATACAAGCGATGCGTCTCGCGAACGTAACGTCCGATAGCGTATTCAATTTTCTGCGGCGCGTACTGGCAAAAATGATGGTTCTGGCCCGCCATGGGACCTAACCCGCCCATTTGCCAATGAAGCCATTGCAGCACGACATAGCGCTCACGACCCTCGGAAGGCAGAAACTGTCCGCACTTATCGGCCAAGTATTCTAAAATAGCACCTGACTCAAACAGTGCCAGGGGCTGGCCGCCGTCTTGAGGCGCATGATCAACAATGGCAGGAATGCGATTATTCGGCGCAATGGTTAAGAATTCGGGATCAAACTGCTCACCACGCCCTATATTGATAGGTTTTACCCGATAAAGAAGCTTAGCTTCTTCAAGCATGATGGAGATTTTGTGGCCATTGGGAGTTGTCCAGTAATACAGGTCAATCATTGCCATCTCCTCTCACACATACGGCATAAGCCGCTTGTGTGGCTTTACTAGTGCGTACGATTGATACAGGCGGCAACGCTGCCGCCTGACACATTATAGATCACGAATAGTGACGGCCTTACCCGCGACTGCGTCGTGCACCTCCAGCATACGCTTAAACCACTCATCAACCGGATCATTAGCGTCAACTAATCGCTCAAGTGACACGGTATATGCCCACATCATGCTGCCAAATAGTAGGTAATCTGCTCCGCTAGGTGCTTCTCCATCCAAAAATGGGCTAATCCGAAGCTGATCACGCACAGGGGCCAACAGCTGTTTCAGCTGTGCTCGGCCCTGCTCTGGGTTATTGACCTCTTCCAATCGCATACCAAAACGGGCTTCGCGAGTCTCTCGGAAGTAGGCGCGATCATCAGGATGGATGGCCGCTAATAAATCTAGTGCGACCGTTCGAAAAAGTGCCGGGGTAACGCTACGCTCAACATAGAGCTTAAAAAATTGGACACGCTGATAGCTTACCCCCTCTCCCAATACTGGATTGGCAGAGTAAGCCTTATCTAAGTAGCGCATGATGTCGAAGCTATCAGTGACAACAGTGTCACCATCGGTTAACACCGGCACTTTGTCGTAGTTAGCAAAGGCAAGTGCCTCTTTATCACGAAAACGCCAAGGAACCGTCGTATATTCCAGACCTTTGTGTGCCAGTGCCATACGAACGCGCCAGCAATAGGGAGAAAAGCGTAAGCGTTCATCGCGTCCGCATAAGTCATAAAGGATTATTGCCACCGTGACGGCCTCCTTATTGTTAAGAAACGTGGTTAGAACCAATTATCCGCTAACAACAATGGGCGCAAGCCAACAAGGACGCAAGGGGCGAGATTCACTAGCGACGGACATTATCCTGGAGCAATCGCATGACCTGAATGGGCGAGAAATTTTATCTTCTCTCGTTTGCCCCTGTACTGCTCTCTTGGATGGAAACTGTACTGTCTATTAGTCTAATAGCTTGCTGGCAGACATCCTGCATTGAGGAAATTTAAAAACAAATAAAAACAAATCGTTAAATTTAAAAAAGTGGCTCATGACCTACACCTACAACCACCCATAATTGGTAAGACCAATTATCCAATATAGCCATTTTTTCTACCTAACCGTATCTTTCGCATTGACCCGACCAGCATTGCCACGAACGCTGGCATCTGCCGAGTACACCAAATCAATAACAAGGGGCCATTCCTAACATGAATGAAACTACACTTGCACTTCTGGCATTTCTGCCGCTGTTGCTTGCCGGTATTTTGCTCATTGGTTTTAAAATACCCGCAAAAATAGCGATGCCGATTGTTTTCCTGACGGCAGCCATTATTGGTCTGACCGCTTGGGATATGTCGTTTAGTCGCGTTGCCGCGTCTACCATTCAAGGGCTGATTCAAACAGCAGGCCTTCTTTGGATTATCTTTGGCGCTATCTTGCTGCTGAATACGCTTAAGCATTCTGGCGGCATCACTGCGATTCGTAACGGTTTTTCAGGCATTAGCCCTGACCGTCGCGTTCAGGCGCTGATTGTTGCCTGGTTGTTTGGCTGCTTCATCGAAGGTGCTTCAGGATTTGGTACACCAGCCGCCGTGGCTGCACCACTGATGGTAGCGCTTGGCTTCCCTGCGCTGGCAGCGGTTGTTGTCGGCATGATGATCCAGTCCACACCGGTTTCTTTTGGTGCCGTCGGCACGCCGGTTGTTGTTGGTGTGGGTAGCGGGCTTGATCGCGCAGGTATTACTGCTCAGTTGGAAGCCAACGGCTCTACGTGGGACGTGTTTTTCCAGCAAGTCACTAGCTCTGTGGCCATCACGCACGGCATCGTAGGCATTTTGATGCCTTTGATCCTGGTATTGATCATGGTGCGTTTCTTCGGTGCTAACCGCTCCTGGAAAGAAGGTCTATCCATTGCGCCCTTTGCGATCTTTACTGGCATTTCGTTCGTCGTGCCTTACATGCTGGTCGGCGTTTTCTTAGGCCCAGAATTCCCGTCTATGATTGGCGCCATGGTGGGCTTAGCGATTGTTGTACCCGCTGCTCGCAAAGGCTTCTTGCTGCCGAAAGATACTTGGGACTTCCCTGAATCAACTTCATGGCCAGACGAGTGGATCGGCAACCTGCAAATCAAGCTGGATGACGTCGCTGGCAAAGCGCCAATGTCAACTTTCAAGGGCTGGATTCCTTACGTTTTACTCGCCGTATTCTTGGTTGCTTCACGCATCGTGGAACCGCTGAAAGACGCGTTGACCTCCGTCAACCTGAGCTGGAACAACATTTTAGGCGAGGCCGGTGTTAGCGGTGGCGTGCAGCCACTTTATTTGCCTGGCGGCATTATTATCGCGGTAGTCATCGTCACCTACTTCTTGCACCGCATGAACCCACAGAAAATCAGCGCTGCCGTGTCTGAATCTACTAAAACCATCTTCGGTGCTGGCTTTGTCTTGATCTTCACCGTTCCGATGGTGCGCATCCTGATTAACTCTGGCGTGAATGGTGCGGACCTTGTGTCAATGCCCGTCATGATGGCCCAAGCGGTAGCTAACAGTGTGGGCGGTATTTATCCCTTCTTTGCACCTGCGGTCGGGGCGATGGGTGCCTTTATTGCCGGTTCAAATACCGTTTCTAACCTAATGCTAGCGGAATTCCAGTTTAGCGTTGCCGAAACACTTGGGTTGTCTACGGCGATGATGGTAGCTCTGCAAGCCGTTGGTGCAGCGGCGGGTAACATGATTGCGATTCACAACGTCGTCGCCGCATCAGCAACGGTTGGCCTACTGGGCCGCGAAGGTACAACGATTCGTAAAACAATTATTCCCACAATCTACTATCTGATCTTTACTGGAATCATCGCGCTCATTGCTTTTTATGTAATTGGCATTACCGATCCTCTGATGTGACAGGAAATCGTTAATCAACATTGAGCCATCTACGCTGGGTAGCCTTTGGGCTACCCAGCAACCCATCAGAAACGTTCTACTGCTCAGTAAGCTAAGCGATATCAACGCGTGATTAGCCTTTTCACAGTATGCAAAAGTTTTCCAGTGCCGCCTTATTATTTATGGAAAGCTTTTCCATAAAGTGATTAGATACTTTCTGCCCTCCTCATCCACAGGAGCTAACATGAACATTCTTTTCGATGAACGCCTCGACGGCGAATTCATTCACCGCGATAAAGCAGACGTATTGGAAGATCTGCAGAACGCTGTGCCGTCCTTAACACTGCTTCACCGTGAAGAGGATTTACACCCTTTTGAATGCGATGGCCTTGCCGCTTATCGCATCCTGCCCATGCTGGTTGCATTACCAGAGACTCTGGAGCAGGTAGAAGGCCTTTTAAAGCGCTGCCATGCATTGGGCGTTCCGGTCGTTACTCGCGGTGCAGGTACGGGACTTTCAGGGGGGGCTTTACCCCTTGAACGCGGCGTCCTGCTAGTGATGTCACGCTTCAACACCATCATTAACGTTGACCCGGATGCTCGTATTGCACGGGTACAGCCAGGCGTGCGCAACTTAGCTATTTCTGAAGCTGCTGCTCCTTATGGGCTCTATTATGCGCCCGACCCATCGTCACAGATTGCATGCTCTATTGGCGGTAACGTGGCGGAAAACGCGGGAGGCGTGCATTGCCTCAAGTATGGCCTCACTGTTCATAACGTAATGCGCGTTGATGTCATGACGATTGAAGGCGAGCGCATGACACTAGGTTCCGAAGCACTGGATGCACCGGGCTTTGACCTCCTCGCCTTGATGAATGGCTCTGAAGGCATGTTGGGTGTGGTCACTGAAATTACCGTAAAGCTGCTGCCCAAACCCGAAACCGCCAAGGTACTCATGGCCAGCTTTGATGACGTAGAGAAAGCGGGCCGTGCTGTTGGCGACATTATTGCCGCGGGGATCATTCCTGGCGGATTAGAAATGATGGATAAGCTGGCCATCAAGGCTGCAGAAGATTTCATCAAGGCTGGTTACCCCGTTGAGGCAGAAGCCATTCTTCTGTGCGAATTAGATGGTGTTGAAGCCGATGTGGACGATGACTGCCAAACCGTTCGCCGAGTCTTAGAAAAAGCAGGGGCGACCGATATTCAGCAAGCTCGCGATGAGGCTGAGCGCGCCAAGTTTTGGGCAGGGCGAAAAAACGCTTTCCCCGCTGTGGGCCGCATGTCGCCTGATTACTACTGCATGGATGGCACGATTCCTCGCCGCGAACTCCCACGCGTCCTTAAAGGTATTGCCGCCCTATCGGAAGAGAGTGGATTGGCGATTGCCAACGTTTTCCACGCCGGTGACGGCAATATGCACCCGCTGATTTTGTTTGATGCCAATAAAGAGGGCCAGTTGGCCCTGGCAGAAGACGTCGGTGGAAAAATCCTGGAGCTATGCGTGGCGGCAGGCGGCTCTATTACTGGCGAACACGGCGTCGGCCGCGAAAAAATCAATCAGATGTGCAGTCAGTTTCAATCCGATGAGCTAACGGTATTCCATGCATTGAAAGCCGCCTTTGATCCACAGCGCTTACTCAACCCAGGGAAAAATATTCCTACCCTGGCGCGCTGTGCTGAGTTTGGTGCCATGCATGTGCACAACAACGAACTACCGCATCCGGAACTACCACGCTTCTGATGCCACTCCTAGCCGACTGACCACTAGGAAGCATAATTATTAGGAATCACCATGACTGAACTAGCGATACATGCTGCCGATCGAGATATCGCTGACGACCTGTGCGAACAGGTGCGCAGCGCCTATACCGACCGCACGCCACTGCGCATAGTAGGTGGCGATACTCGCGCTTTTTACGGACGGCCGGTAGAAGGCAACGCCCTCAACATGGCGGCACATAGCGGTATTGTCTCTTATGACCCGGTAGAACTTGTGGTTACTGTCCGTGCCGGTACGCGGTTAAGCGCACTCAACGCAGCTCTAGCCGAAAAAAATCAAATGCTGGCCTTTGAGCCACCAGCGTTCAGCGATGCCAGCACCATTGGCGGTGCCGTCGCCACCGGCATGTCCGGCCCACGCCGTCCATGGGCTGGCGCAGCGAGAGACTTTGTCTTAGGCACCCGTGTGATCACCCAAGAAGGCAAGCTATTGCGTTTTGGCGGTGAAGTTATGAAAAACGTCGCCGGATACGACCTCTCACGCTTGATGGCAGGCGCTCAGGGGACGCTAGGTGTGCTCGCTGATATCTCATTTAAAGTACTTCCCATTCCCACCGCCAGCCACAGCCTTCGCCTAAGCATGGATCTTGAAGATGCATTGGGTAAGCTCGCCGAACTAGGGCGACAGCCACTGCCCATTACCGCCGCCGGATGGCACTCAGGCGAGCTATTTATTCGTTTGGAAGGTGGCGCAAGTTCAGTTAATGCGACCAAAGAACGCCTGGGTGGTGAGTCACTTCCTGGCGATTTTTGGCAGCAATTGCGCGACCATCAGCACGCTTTCTTCAGCTTGAACGAAGGGCAAGTACTGTGGCGCTTGTCATTACCCCCCAATACGCCGCCGCTAGCCTTGGATATTCCTCAAAGCGATATTTTTTATGATTGGGGCGGCAGCCAGCGATGGATAAAAACCAACGTGGCTGCTGATACGCTGCGCACGGTTTGCCAGCAAGCAGGTGGTCATGCCACCTGCTTTACCCCCCATGCCCAAGGCGGAGCAGAATCGCCTTTCACCCCACTCAACCCCGTGGTCGAAAAGTATCATCGCAACCTGAAGGCCGAGTTGGATGCCTACGGCATTTTCAACCCAGGCCGTCTTTATGCGGCGTTTTAATCAGGAGAGCTGACATGCAGACGCACTTTACCGATGCTGATCGCCAAAAACCGCATATTCAGGAGGCCGAGCGCATTCTGCGCACTTGCGTACACTGCGGCTTTTGTAATGCCACCTGCCCGACCTATCAACTACTAGGCGATGAACGAGATGGGCCTCGCGGGCGCATCTATTTAATGAAAGAGCTACTGGAAAGCCGCGATGACGATGATCAGGTCACCGAAGAGACACGCCTACATTTAGACCGCTGCTTAACCTGCCGCAATTGTGAAACCACCTGCCCTTCGGGTGTGGAGTACCACAAACTTTTGGATATCGGTCGCGCAGAAATCGATCGCCGGGTTCCTCGACCCATGGCTGAGCGCGCCCAACGCTATGCGCTGCGTAAAATGCTGGTAGACCCTAAGCGCTTCAAAGCACTTCTAACCTTAGGGCAAACCTTCAAGCCCCTGGTGCCTGGCAAGCTACGCAGTAAGATGCCACCGGCGCCAGTAGACGCAGGCCAACGTCCTGATAACCAACGTCACACACGCAAAGTGCTAATATTAGAAGGTTGCGTTCAACCTGGCCTTTCGCCAAATACCAATGCAGCGACGGCTCGACTGCTAGATCGACTCGGCATTAGTGTGACCCCGATCAGTGAAGCAGGCTGCTGCGGTGCCATCGATTTCCACCTTAATGCCCAGGACGATGGCCGTACTCGCATGCGTGCCAATATCGATGCATGGTGGCCACAGATAGAACAGGGTGCTGAAGCCATTGTTCAAACGGCCAGCGGCTGCGGCGCGTTTGTCAAAGAGTATGGCGACATGCTCAAAGACGACCCAGCCTATGCCGAGAAAGCGCAAAAAGTCAGCGCACTGGCAAAAGATATTGTCGAAATACTGCGCGATGAGCCAGTTGAGAAGCTGCAGCTGAAAGAGCATCAACGCCTCGCGTTTCACTGCCCTTGCACACTGCAGCATGCCCAGAAGCTTAATGGCGCGGTTGAAGGCGTGCTAAGCAAGCTCGGGTTTGCGCTAACGCCGGTAAAAGATGCGCATCTATGCTGTGGCTCGGCAGGCACCTACTCGGTCACTCAGCCGGAGCTTGCCACCCAACTGCGCGACAATAAGCTCAACGCGCTAGAAGCCAGCAACCCAGAGGTTATCGTCACTGCCAATATTGGCTGCCAAACCCACCTTGCTAGCGCCAATCGCACCCCGGTACGACACTGGGTGGAAGTGGTTGATGCTGCCCTGGTATAAACACTAATTCACTTTGCCGCGCTAACAAGCTTTTACAAGCAAACACGAGCGCGGCTCTTTTCTCCCCTTGATAAAAAGGAACGTTTGATGCAAACCAAAGCTGTTCTCGGCCAGACCGATGTCATTCAGGTACTAGATGCTGCTCAAAAAGAAGCCGATAACAACGGATGGCCAGTTACCATTGCCGTCACCGATGATGGAGGGCACTTGCTCGCTCTGCGCCGCTTAGATAATGCTGCACCTTTCAGTGCAGATGTCGCTACACAAAAAGCCCGCAGCGCAGCGTTGGGCCGTAAAGAGACACAAGTTTTTGAAGAGATGATTAACGGTGGCCGCACTGCATTTTTGTCTGCTCCGCTACAGGGCCTGCTATCAGGTGGCGTTCCCATCATTGTAGATGGCAACGTCGTCGGCGCTGTCGGCATCTCAGGCGTAAAACCCGACCAGGATGTACAGATTGCTAAAGCAGGTGTAAGCGCTATTGCCTGACGCTAGCGTGCAGCTTAATGGCTGCACGCAATACGTTTGAGATACTAAATTACACGCAATAGAAAAAGCCCAGATCAATGATCTGGGCTTTTTTAGAATTCGTTCGACTAAATTGAAAAGCCGATAAGTGCTTAAATGGCGGACCGGACGAGACTCGAACTCGCGACCTCCGGCGTGACAGGCCGGCATTCTAACCGACTGAACTACCGGTCCACTTTAAGTCACTTCTTTCTAACCATAAAACTAGCTATTTAGAAACGGTTCAGAGGCGCTTCAAAACATCAAGCTAAATGGTGGGTGGTACTGGGTTCGAACCAGTGACCCCCAGCTTGTAAGGCTGGTGCTCTCCCAACTGAGCTAACCACCCGGGCATCGAAAGCTGTATGCTTTACAATGGGTACAACTACACAAGCTATCGTGGCGGACCGGACGAGACTCGAACTCGCGACCTCCGGCGTGACAGGCCGGCATTCTAACCGACTGAACTACCGGTCCGAATAGCGATAACTTATACTACACAGTAAAATTGATGATGGCGGACCGGACGAGACTCGAACTCGCGACCTCCGGCGTGACAGGCCGGCATTCTAACCAACTGAACTACCGGTCCACTTAATGCATCAATTGCTACTATTTCACATACTGCTTTACGTTTCCAAACAACCAAATAAATGGTGGGTGGTACTGGGTTCGAACCAGTGACCCCCAGCTTGTAAGGCTGGTGCTCTCCCAACTGAGCTAACCACCCGCTGGTCACGTGGCGCTGCATTCTACAGGAGCTTAGGAAGATGTCAATACAGTGCGTTTAAATTTCCGATTTAAACCAGCGCATTGCCTTTTGCTACTCGTATCCTGCTGCACCTGCTTGGTGAGCGCGGACGAAGGATGCCGCAAGTATGGCCGCTTCGTCAATCAAAACCTGCTGACTTAACCCAGAAACACGTCTGGGTTTAAAGTCATGATCCCCATCAGCAAGCCAAGAAACGTTAATATTATCAGGCAGGATGTAACCTGAAACCTCGTCTACGTTGCCAAAGGGGTCTCGTTCACCTTGCAGAATCTGCACAGGGCAATTAATAGCGGGAAAGTGCTCCAAGCGGGTTTTATCTGGCTTTCTAGGGGTATGGAAGGGATAGCCAGCGACAATAACACCGTGGCAATGCACGTTATAACGTAGCATTTTATAACCTAACATTTCACTGGCGAACAAAGTCGCAACACGCCCACCCATTGATTTACCGCCAACCCATAAGGGCTGATCGCTTAAAGGTGCAAGTAGCGCGTACCATGAGGCAAAATTAGCCACCGTTTGCTTAATTGGGGGCGGCGGACGGCGTTTACCCTGCTCGTTAATTTGCTGCATATAAGGGAAATCAATTGCCAGCACCTGTACACCTTGGGCTGCCAGCATCGCGGCAAATTGCCGCATAAACGCAGAGCAATGACCCGCCCCCGCGCCATGAGCGAGCATTACTCGACCAACCTTAGGCAGTCCCACGATTGAGAGCGGGCCGTGCCCAGCCACCATAAACCGCTGCACAGCGGGAGTAGCTAACGCATCGCTCAAAGCTTCTGGGTGTATATCGACAAAACCAGAATCAGCGTAATACGACACGATTAACTCCTAATAATTCAATGTTACTTCTATTGGCGTGTTCAGCTTAGGGCGTGGCTGCGATAGAATCTATATCGGATCTTGACCTGCATCATCAAGCGGGTGGCCGCACCCGTGCAAAATGCTAATGCAAAATGCTACGGGTTACCCCCTAACCGCGTTCGATGGGAACATGAAATGAGCACAGCACTGGAACACCCGACCTACAACTACAAGGTAGTTCGGCAGTTCGCGATCATGACCGTTGTGTGGGGCATTGTAGGTATGACGCTCGGCGTTATCCTTGCCTCCCAGCTAGTTTGGCCGCAACTGAACCTCGGCTTACCTTGGACAAGCTTCGGGCGTCTTCGTCCGTTACACACTAACGCCGTTATCTTCGCCTTTGGTGGCTCAGCGCTATTTGCGACGTCCTACTATGTCGTACAGCGTACCTGTCAGACTCGTCTGTTCTCTGACAAGCTCGCAGCGTTCACCTTCTGGGGATGGCAAGCGGTTATCCTCTCTGCTGTAGTGTCATTGCCGCTCGGCTATACCACTACCAAGGAGTACGCAGAGCTCGAATGGCCAATCAATATTTTGATTGCGGTCGTATGGATCAGCTACGCCATTGTCTTTTTGATGACGATAAAAAGGCGCGCAACGTCTCATATTTATGTAGCAAACTGGTTCTTTGCGGCATTTATCATAACCGTTGCCGTACTACACATCGTTAATAACGCTGCCATACCCGTGACACCAATGTACTCCACGTCGATTTATGCGGGTGCGGTAGATGCGATGGTGCAGTGGTGGTATGGCCACAACGCAGTTGGATTCTTTCTAACGGCAGGCTTCCTGGGCATGATGTATTACTTCGTGCCAAAACAGGCAGAACGCCCGATTTACTCCTATCGTCTCTCAATCGTCCACTTCTGGGCGTTGATTATGATCTACATGTGGGCAGGTCCTCACCACCTGCATTACACAGCGCTGCCTAACTGGGCACAGTCGCTGGGTATGATCATGTCTATTATTCTTCTTGCGCCATCTTGGGGCGGCATGATTAACGGCATGATGACGCTATCGGGTGCCTGGCATAAGCTGCGTACCGACCCTACCCTTCGCTTCTTGGTAGTCGCACTCTCGTTTTACGGCATGTCGACCTTCGAAGGGCCGATGATGGCAATTAAGACAGTTAACGCGCTATCCCACTACACCGACTGGACCATTGGTCACGTACACTCGGGCGCACTTGGTTGGGTAGCAATGATTACCATCGGCTCAATGTACCACCTAATCCCACGCTTATTCGGGCGCACTGAAATGCACTCCGTCAATTTGATTGCCGTGCACTTCTGGTTAGCTACTATCGGCACGGTGCTATATATCGCTGCTATGTGGGTCAACGGCATTATGCAGGGCCTAATGTGGCGCGCGATTAACGCTGACGGCACGCTGATGTATACCTTCGTGGAGTCCGTCGAAGCTAGCGGCCCAGGCTACTTTGTTCGCTTAATAGGTGGCCTATTCTGGGTCGTAGGCATGCTGATCATGGCATACAACGTTTACATGACTGTCAAACGTCGCGAAACGATTGGTAGCTATTCCGCGCCACAAGCCGCTTAAACCGGGGAAGTTGAGACCAATGAAACACGAGATTGTTGAAAAGAACGTTGGCCTGCTCGCCGTGTTGATCCTGGTTGCGATCAGCTTTGGCGGCCTGGCCGAAGTCGTGCCACTGTTCTTTCAAAAGCAAACGACCGAGCCGGTTGAGGGTCTTCAGCCCCTCACCGCACTGGAGTTGGAAGGACGTGACATTTATCGCCGTGAGGGCTGCGTAGGCTGCCACTCACAGATGGTTCGCCCGTTCCGAGCAGAAACCGAGCGCTATGGCCACTACAACGTAGCCGGCGAACAGGTTTACGAGCACAACTTCCTGTGGGGCTCTAAGCGCACCGGACCGGACCTTGCTCGCGTAGGCGGACGTTATAGCGATGACTGGCACCGCGCACATATGTATAACCCCCGTGACGTGGTACCCGAGTCGGTCATGCCTGCATATCCTTGGTTGTTTGAAAACACCCTGGATGGCGAATCAACACCGGCAAAAATGCGCGCCCTGCGTCAACTAGGTGTGCCCTATGACGATGACGATATCGCCACTGCGACAGAAGAGGTTCGCGGCACCCAGGAAATTACCGCACTGGTGGCCTACCTGCAGCAGTTAGGAACCGTGCTCGAGGGCACTCGTTAAGTTATGGATACGGGAACTTTCCGCGGTCTTATCACGCTGATTTTGATCGTCGCTTTCATTGGCATCTTTATATGGGCCTATTCAAAGCGACGCAAACCAGACTTCGACGAAGCAGCCAACCTGCCCTTCGCCGATGATGATAAGCAACCGCCCCGTGATAAGCATACTTCGCCTAAACACGAAGTGGATTCCCGCCACGACAGGGGAGATAAAAATACATGAATAATTTATGGGGTGACTCCCTATCCAGCTTCTGGAGCGCCTGGATTATTGTCATCACGCTGGGCACTATCGCACTAAGCGTTTGGATCTTATTTGCCAACCGCCGAACCGATAAAACGCCAGATGCCGATGGCAATGTCGAAACCACTGGCCACGCGGCCGACGGGATCGAAGAGTACGACAACGCACTACCTCGTTGGTGGTTCCAATTGTTTGTACTCACCGTCATTTTCGCCTTGGGTTACCTGGTGCTTTACCCAGGTTTGGGTAACTACGCAGGCGTGTTGGGCTGGTCCCAAGAAAGTCAGTGGGAAGAAGAAGTTGCTGATGCCGAAGAGCGCTTCACGCCGATTTTTGCCCAGTATCAGGAAATACCTATTCCTGAGCTGGCAAGAGACGCTGAAGCAATGCGGGTAGCAGAGCGTGTTTACTTGAACAACTGTGCGGTATGCCACGGCTCTAACGCCCAAGGGGGCTACGGCTTCCCAGACTTGACTGATGATGACTGGCTTTATGGTGGCGAGCCGGAAAACATCATGATGACATTGAATAATGGGCGTAATGGGTTAATGCCTGCTTGGCAACAGTTAGGTGAGAATAACATTGAGAACCTCACCCAGTACGTACTCTCCCTCTCCGATTTGGAGCACGATGCAGAGCGTGCAGCCAGCGGTGAAAGCACGTTCCTTGCGGCTTGTGCCGCGTGTCATACACCGAGTGGAACGGGCAACATCGCCTTGGGCGCACCCAATCTGACGAATGATATTTGGCTTTATCAAGCGCCAGGGCAAAGTGTTGCCGACTCTGTCCGCCAAACGCTGCGTAACGGTCGTAACGGCCACATGCCAGCGCAAGCGGCTTATATCGGTGAAGAGCGTGTTCACCTAGTGGCAGCCTATGTCTACAGCCTGCGCTTCAACGACTAGTTTCTCGCTAGCTGCATAGATCTATAGGCGTATAAGGGTGCGGTTTCATACCGCACCCTTTCTTCATCCATCGCTCATCCAGACACCTTCTCTATCCGTTACACTATTGTTTAGCGACACGGCATACCGCTGCGTTATCTAGCGTCGTAGGTTTTAACGCCACGATATCCATGCTGCCGCCTATTCTTGCCTTATTGAGCTGCGATCATCGCCATGGAAAAAATACCTAGCCAAGATATTACGCCGCCGCCCGTTGGGCACCATACCCCAGGTGAAAGCACCACTCAGGATATGTATGCTAAGCGCCGACATATTTATGTGCGCGAAATTAAAGGCCTCTTCCAAAAAGTAAGACGCTGCGCCAACTGGGCACTGATGCTGGGCTTTTTCCTGCTCCCTTGGCTGAACTGGGGCGATCGCCCTGCCATATGGTTTGACCTGCCAGGCCGAGAGTTCCATATTTTTGCTGCTACTTTTTATCCGCAAGAGTTTGTATTGCTTTCGTGGCTGCTTATTATTTGTGCCTTTGGGCTATTTTTTATCACCGTCTTTGCTGGGCGAGTTTGGTGTGGCTATACCTGCCCACAAAGTGTCTGGACATTTTTGTTTATCTGGGTTGAGCATCGCATAGAAGGGTCTAGAAACCATCGTATTAAGCTCGACAAGCAGTCAATGAACGCTGACAAAGCGTGGCGAAAAGGGGCTAAACATACCGTTTGGTTAGTGATCGCCCTGGCTACCGGGATTACTTTCGTAGGTTACTTCACTCCTATTCGCACGCTTGTAATGGAGTTACCGACGCTAGAAGCCCATGGCTGGTCCTATTTTTGGGTTGGCTTCTTCTTAGTATTTACCTATTTAAATGCGGGCTGGCTGCGCGAACAGGTGTGCATTTATATGTGCCCCTATGCACGCTTCCAGTCAGTCATGTTTGATCGCGACACGCTGATTGTGTCGTACGACGAAACACGCGGCGAGCCAAGAGGTCGACGCAAGAAGTCGCTTAGCCACACTCAGGCGAGAGAAGCTGGCTTTGGCGACTGCATCGACTGCGAGCTATGTGTTCAGGTTTGCCCGACAGGTATCGATATTCGTGATGGACTCCAGTATGAGTGTATTACCTGTGCCGCCTGTATTGATGCCTGCGACAGCGTCATGGACAAAATGGGCTACCCTAAAGGGCTCATTCGTTACACAACGGAAAACTCGCTGGAAGGCAAAAAAAGCCACATTTTACGCCCCCGACTACTGGGCTACTTTACCGCACTGATCATTATGGTGGTTGCGTTTGCCTGGGCGGTTAATGACCGCATACCGCTTAGTTTCGACGCTGAACGCGAGCGCACACAGCTCTACCAAATGACCCGAGAAGGGCAAATCAGCAATGTTTACAGTCTCACAGTGCGTAACCTCGATAACGAGCCACACACTTATCAAATCAGTGCGTCAGGCTTACCTAGCTTAACGCTAGATAATACATCGATTAGCGTACCAGCTGGCGAGTCACGCATTCAGGTAGTGACCGTTCTCGCAAATCCACAAGACCTGAGCCAACCCAGCCACCCCATTACTTTTGTGCTACAAGCACAACAAGATGAGCAAATCCGTCAAGAGCGTGAAGCCCGCTTCTTAGGCAATGCCAGGAGATAAATGCGTTATGTCAGACCCTACGATTACGCCTTGGTACAAACAGTTCTGGCCATGGTTTTTGTTAGGCCTGCTGTTCTCATCCATTGTGGTCAGCACAACCTTTGCGGTTTTGTCGATTAAAAGCTACGACGGTATGGTGGTGCAGGAAGATTATTACGAGCACGGTAAAGCGATTAACGTGATATTCGCGAAGCAAGAGCAAGCCCGCGCCTTGAACTTAAGCGCCGAGCTACGCATTGACCCGCTTACCAGCGATATCGTTATTGATCTTGCTGGTGATGCTCGCCCAGACAAGCTCTATCTAGATCTTATTTTCCCCACCGAAGACGACCGTGACCAGTCGTTTGTACTTGAACATGTGCGTGAAGGTCGCTACATCACCCAAGGGCCTGACAATTTGCGCTATCGCTGGTATCTACAGCTGCAGCCAGAGCAGGGTAGTGAAGCAGATTGGCGGTTAATCGGCGAAGCACGCTTCCCTGATGAAAACACTATTGCATTACTACCTGGTGGGCGCTCGGAGAACGAATGACCACGACCGCCCTCAGCTGCTACCACTGCGGCAACCCGGTGCCCGAAGGGGCACCGTGGTGTATTAACATTGACGACACCCCCCACCCGCTGTGCTGCCCCGGTTGCGAAGCTGTCGCTCATGCCATCGTCGATGGCGGGCTAGAAAGCTACTATCGCTATCGCACAGAAATGCCTGAGCGCCCTGACGAGCGTCAGGCTGTCAAAGCAGAAACCTGGTCAGTGTTTGATGACCCAGGGCTACAAGCCCAGTTTGTTCACCCAGAGGGTGACGAAGGACAAGTACGAGCCACACTAGCAATAGACGGCATCACCTGTGCAGCCTGCGCCTGGCTCATTGAACACCGTTTGAATGCACTTGATGGCGTCACTTCTAGCGCGGTCAACCTTACTCATCATCGTCTACGTGTTAGCTGGGACCCTACTGTCATCAACCTCTCACAGCTGTTCGCTGAACTAGCGGCCATTGGCTACGATGCGCAGCCCTATGAACCTGACCAAGCCCAAACGCGCTTGCAACATGAAGAACGCATGAATGTGCGCCGCCTGATTGTCGCGGCAGTCGGGATGATGCAGGTCATGATGTTCTCCATTCCCATTTATGTGTCGGGGCCTGGTGAGCTTAGCGAAGACTTTTACGCTCTGTTTCACTGGCTATCGTTTGCCCTAGCTACGCCCGTGGTGTTTTTCTCAGCACAACCTTTTTTCCGTAACGCGCTGCGTGACCTGAAAACGGGCGTTCTTGGCATGGATGTGCCGGTCTCGCTAGCCATTGGCGGCGCCTATTTGGCGAGCAGTTATGCAGTGCTGTTTAACGTTGGCGATGTTTATTTCGACTCAGTCGCCATGTTTACCTTTTTCTTGCTATTTGGCCGTTATGTAGAAGGTAGGGCCAGGCGGCGCAGCGGCCACAGTGGCAATGCGCTGAGCGGAGTTTTGCCAGTGTCTGCTATTCGCCTTGAAGCTGATGGCAGTGAACGCATTCTGCCTGCCAGTGAACTTAAAGAAGGCGACCGCGTGCTCATCAAGCCCGGTCATGGCGTTCCCGCTGATGGCATTATCGAAGACGGCGAATCCAGCCTGGACGAGTCGATGCTGACCGGTGAGTATTTGCCAGTGACTCGACGGGTAGGCGAAAGCGTGGTGGGTGGCAGCCAAAACATGGAAAACCCGCTCACCATAAAGGTAACCCATGCTGGCAATAGCGCCAGAGTGGCCGGTATTGTCGATTTAACCGATCGCGCCTTTGCAAGTCGCCCACGACTTGCCCAGATGGCGGCGCGTATGGCGCACCTGTTTGTATTACGGCTGCTGATCGTTACCGCGTGTGTCACAGTCGCATGGTGGTTTATTGATCCATCTCGCGTGCTATGGGTGCTGCTCTCGGTATTAGTAGTCACTTGCCCTTGTGCACTGGCACTGGCCACCCCCACTGCGCTGACAGCAGGACATGGTCAACTGCGCCAGCGAGGCGTACTGATTACTCGCGCTGACGCGATAGAGTCACTCTCCAACGTTACCCGCGTGATTTTTGATAAGACCGGTACGTTGACACGCGGTGAGATGCAACTGACCCAAACACACCCTATTACTCAACAGCATCTCACCAACAGCAATACGCCGCTCAGTGAAGGGCATGCACAAGCCATTGCAGCGGCGTTAGAAGCGCACTCTGAACACCCAATTGCCAGGGCTTTCCGCCCATTCCGAGATGCCACACTGCAAGCACGCAACGTTAAAAGCGTGACCGGAAGCGGCCTAGAAGGCACTTTGAACGGCGCAACGTGGCGATTAGGCAAACCCGATTTTGCTACAACAACCGCGCTGCCTCCGCCAGGAACCGGCCAATGGCTTTTACTCAGTGAAAACAGTGTGCCGCGTGCTTGGTTCAAGCTGCACGATGGCATCCGCGAGGATGCGGCCCAAACTGTTGCCGCACTTCAAGCCCGCGGACTGGAAGTAGAGCTACTTTCCGGTGACACACAAGAGGCGGTAGAGAGCTTAGCTGAGCAGCTCAACATCACCACTTGGCATGCTGGCAAATCGCCTGAGGGCAAGCTGGAGCGGTTACGTGAGCTGCAAGCCAGCGGTGAACGTGTCGTGATGATTGGTGACGGTATCAATGATGTGCCGGTGCTGGCCGGTGCTGACGTCGCCATTGCCATGAATGGCGCCACAGATCTCGCCCGCACCCGCGCCGACGCTATATTGCTCAGTCCGCGTCTAATGCGTATTTTTGAGGCAATTGATATTTCCTGCGCCACGCGTCGCATTATGCGTCAAAACATGATGTGGTCGGTTTGCTACAATTTTTCGGCACTCCCTTTAGCGGCAATGGGATTAATCCCCCCCTGGCTTGCTGCGATTGGCATGTCGCTAAGCTCCCTGGTCGTCGTAGGTAACGCGCTTCGTCTTACGCGCTGGCGTACGCCGTCCGCCCCTCAGGTTGCCCTATCAAAACCGGTGACGGCATGACGATCTTATATTTACTGATTCCACTTTCACTGATACTACTGGGCCTCGCGGTGTGGGCGTTTTTCTGGGCCGTTAAGCACGACCAGTTCGACGACCTGGAAGGCCCGGCCCATCGTATCCTATTCGACGATGATGAGAATGACCTGCCCCCTGAGCAGCGCGCAGCACGTAAAAAAACCGCCTCTTCTTCGCAAGATAATCAAGAGCCACCCGCATGAATCCTACGGGCTTTGATTTACCGCCCCTACTAGCCGCGTTTGTATTTGGCTTAATGGGCGGCGCCCACTGTATCGGTATGTGTGGCGGTATTATGAGCGCACTAACCTTTGCCGTGCCGCCTAGCATGCGACACCCTGCACGCATGGGTGGGTTGCTGATTAGCTATAACGCGGGACGTATTCTCAGCTATATGGTGGCGGGTGCGATTGTTGCTGCACTTGGCACACTTATTTCACTCTCACCGACTGCACGTATTGCGCTGCAGGCTTTCGCCGCATTAATGCTTATCTTGATGGCACTCTATATCGCTAACTGGTGGAAGGGGCTGCTAAAAATAGAAGCAGTAGGGAGGCACCTTTGGCGCTATATAGAGCCGGTAGGGAGACGTTTGATGCCTGTCGTACACCTTCCTCAAGCCTTCACCCTAGGCGCACTATGGGGCTGGCTGCCCTGCGGTCTGGTTTATTCGATGTTAGCTTGGAGCCTCGCCATTGCAGACCCACTCGATGGCGCTCTCCTAATGGGAGCTTTTGGCCTGGGTACACTCCCCGCCCTACTGGCAACGGGTCTGGCAGCACAGCAGCTCAGCCATTTAATTCGCCATCCCGCCACTCGAAGCATTGCCGCCCTGTCGATCATCAGCTTCGCCCTTTGGCAGCTATGGACGCTTATTCCCCACGCAGCGCATTAGGCAGATACTCCTATAGCTTGATATAGCTCAACGCTTTCCAAGTAACGCCGAAGTAGCATGCCAAGAGAACCCTGAGCGACTGCGCTCAGTCACTCCTTTTGTTTATTTTTCACTTCGGAGCGCTCGCCATGCCCGTCCATGCCACTGCCGCCTTCTCTCTTCCCAACACTGAAGCGCCTGGGGCCACAGCCTGGGATGAAGCGTTGCTTCGTCGCTACGACAAAAGTGGCCCGCGTTACACGTCTTACCCAACGGCTCTCGCGTTTCACGAGCAGTTTAGCGCCGATAATTTTACCCAGGCGCTAGAGCGCAGTAATGAAAGCAGCCGACCGCTATCCCTATATGTGCATGTGCCCTTTTGTCGAAAAATTTGTTTCTATTGCGCGTGTAATAAAATCGCGACGAAAAATACCGCCCTTGCGGAACCTTACCTTTCTCGGCTAGATCGAGAAATGGTGCTTACGGCCCGTCATTTAGACACCTCTCGCCCGGTGCAACAGCTACACTGGGGCGGCGGCACGCCCACGTTTCTTACCTTGGCTCAAATGGGAGATCTGATTGATCGCTTAGATGCCCGTTTCGGTTTATCTAGCTCAGCTGATCGCGATTACGCCATTGAAATAGACCCCCGCGAAGCAGACGTGTTTACCTTGCGCCACCTACAGTCACTCGGCTTTAATCGGCTAAGCCTTGGCGTACAGGATTTAAACCCGCAGGTACAAAAAGCCATCAACCGTGTACAGCCCCGGGTACTCACCGAAACGTTAATGGAAGAAGCCCACCGTCTTGGCTTTCGCTCGCTCAATCTTGATTTAATTTATGGGCTACCATTTCAAACGGAAAAAAGCTTTGCCGAAACGCTGAGTCAGGTTATCGAACTAAACCCGGCACGGCTGTCCGTATTTAATTATGCGCACATGCCCACCCGCTTTGCTCCTCAACGACGCATTAACGAAGCAGACCTCCCCAGTGCCGATGAAAAACTGGCTATTTTGCATACCACCATTGAAATGCTGACTAACGCAGGCTATGTACATATTGGTATGGATCACTTTGCGCGCCCTGACGATAGCCTAGCGCTTGCTCAGCGTAACGGCACCTTGCAGCGCAATTTCCAGGGCTACTCTAGCCATGCACAGTGCGATTTAGTTGGATTAGGCGTATCCGCCATTTCACGGGTGGACGACGTTTACGCACAAAACCCGACTCGGCTTGACCAATATGAAGCGGCCTTAGATAAAGGTAAGCTAGCAACCGTCAAAGGATTAAGGTTAAATAAGGATGACCTAATACGAAGAGACGTTATTGAAAGGCTAATGTGCGACATGCATATTGATTTAGCGGACGTTGGAAAGCGTTGGCACATCGATGCTAATGACTATTTCTCCACCGCAACTGAACAGCTGGAAATAGCTGAGCAAGACGGCTTGATCACTCGCCATCAGCAAGTTATTAGCGCCACTCCCACTGGACAGCTGCTGATTCGCCACTTGGCGATGGCCTTTGATGCTCGCCTAGGTGACCAACCTACTCAGCGCTACTCGAAGATTGTATAAGCTTCTTGAGACGTCTTGCCCCTGGGCCTATGATGGCTAACGAGAAAGGGAGAATAATATGCCACACCCCGTCAGCCAACGACGTTCACTGCTGCAAGAGGCGCGCTGCCAAACCTGTAGCTTAAGCTCGTTGTGTCTACCGCTCGCCTTAGAGCTTGAGGACATGAGTCAGTTTGATGCCATCATCCGTCGTCGCGCACCACTCAAAAAAGGCGAGCCACTGTTTCGCCAGGGTGATCGCTTTACCAGTGTGTATGCCGTTCGCTCAGGCAGCCTGAAACAGGTGACCAGCGAGGGTAACGGTAATGATCAACTGACAAATTTCTACCTTCCCAGCGAACTGGTGGGATTGGACGGAATTGATGAAGAGCACTACCCCGGCAGTGTGATTGCGTTGGAAACCACCACGGTGTGTGAAATCCCGTTTGACCGCCTGGATATGCTTTCCGAAGAGCTGCCCGAACTACGCGGTCAGCTGTATCGAAGTATGAGTAAAGAGTTGCGTGACGACCGCCGTATGATGCGTTTACTGTCGCGCAAGACAGCCGACCAGCGGCTGGCGAGCTTTTTGGTCACTCTCTCAGACCGTTTCCGTCGACGAGGGTACTCGCCGTACAGTTTCAGACTCTCCATGTCCCGCGCTGACATTGGCAATTACTTAGGCTTGGCGGTAGAAACGGTCAGCCGTATTCTTAGCCGCTTTCAACAGCAAGACGTGGTGGCTGTTTCAGGTCGCGAGGTTAATATCCTAGATATGCGACGCCTCATCACATTGGCTGAAGAGGAAGAGCTAACGGCTAGTCCACGGTAAATGCTTGAATACGCCCTTCCATCAATGCCGCTTGTTTGGCTTCAAGGCCAGCAAAGTCAAATAAATGGCGGTCTGCCAGCTGTGAAGGCGCTACATTGGTCACTGCCTTAAACATGCTTTCTAGACGTCCTGGGTGTTTTTATCCCATTCCGCCAACATATCTTTGACGACTTGTCGCTGGAGGTTCGGCTGGGAGCCACATAAATTACAGGGAATAATGGGAAATTCCATTAAACGAGAAAACTCTGCAATATCTGCCTCCTTGCAGTAGGCAAGGGGGCGAATCACAATATTTTTACCATCATCAGATAAGAGTTTAGGAGGCATTGCTTTCAAGGTGCCGCCAAAGAACATATTAAGAAACAACGTTTCTAAAATATCTTCACGATGATGCCCTAGAGCAATTTTCGTCGCCCCAATCTCCTCGGCAAAGCCATAAAGAGAACCACGTCTTAATCGTGAGCAGAGCGCGCAGGTCGTTTTGCCCTCAGGGGTTTTCTCTTTCACCACCGAGTAGGTGTCGCGCTCTAGAATGTGGTATTCAACACCCACTTTATCCAGGTACTGGGGCAACACATGCTCTGGAAAACCTGGCTGTTTTTGATCCATATTAACGGCGACCAAGGAGAAATTAACCGGCGCATTGCGCTGCAGGTTAAGCAGTATCTCCAGCATCGTATAGCTATCTTTGCCACCAGACAGGCACACCATCACCTTGTCGCCTTCGCCAATCATTTGATAATCAATGATGGCGTTGCCAACTTCTCGCCGTAAGCGCTTTTGTAGCTTATTGAATTCACGCTTCTGCTTGGCGTCGTGATGCTCGGACTGAGTCTGTAAGTGATCAACAGAAGTGCTGCCAACAGCAACAGTTTTAGACGCAGCGGGATCAAAATAATCAGGTTGTAGCATGGTGTAGGCACTGCCGATGGTAGAAGAAGCAGCAGGCATTCTAACAATACTCACCACGTCCACCCAAGATAAACCCGTGGATTCATCGTATGCGGGTCGTAACCCTACCCCTGCTGGGCGATCTCACGCTGCAAACGCAGATACAAAAGCGCACTTGCGGTTGCATCCCCCAACACCCCCATCCATTGGAGAGCGGGCATTTGCCAACGAGCAAGTGCTTCCGTTAGGCGGCCGCCCGTCTCGCACTGTGGATGTAAGCGACGCAACTGGCGATAGTGCAGTTTTCCCACATCGACCTGGGCATTAGGCAAACCAAACCCCAGCCCTGCTTTAAACAAATGATTAAGCTGTTCCACCGAACGGCCTAGCTGCCAACCAATTAGCGGCCGATTACCGATGAATTCAGCCAGCGCTCCAAGATGCTCAGCGTTAGGTGCCAGTACCGTGTCCGTCGCGTACAGCTGATGATGTCGACGCAGCGTAGAACCATTGTTGTTTTGCTCTCCTGCCAAAGTAGCCACCCAGGCTCGGCTGGTATGCACTCTCCCCGGACTTAAGACAACAGCCGCTACGCTGAGCACCGGAGATTGACCTGGGCTAACCTGACAGGCAAGCGCGACCATTTCCTCGCCCATGTAGGGCTGAAAAAGCCATGCGTAGGGGGAATCTGCCCAGCGGCGGCGGTCGCTTTCGCGCTGCATTAACGTACGTAGCGAGCCACTGAGTAATGACATATGCCGGTCTAACAAGCGCATTCCGCTCACGAATACTCCAAATGATAACGATGGGAGAGCCGCTGTTTAAAATCTTTTACGATGTGCAGCGCCTCACGCAATAAATCGCGCTCAAGGGATGAGAGTTCTTGCACCACCACGCGGTTGCTGCGCTGCTCAGTCGACGCTTCCGCTGTCTGCAGCTGTTGCTTTAAACGTAGTTCGGTAAACAGCGCCAGCGCCTCGCCCAAATCGTCAGCAAAACGGCGATCAAGACGACCATCTTCAGCCAGAGCGTCCAGCCGGTCTAAGGTAGAAGTCGCGTTAATTCGTCGTTCGAGCGCCATTGTGCGCACCCCATGGACAATGGGGAAAATACCGCCTTTTTTAATATCAATCCCATGCTGGGGCTTTTTTAAGGAACCAAATAGCGTTAACGGCGTAGAGAAGCGCAGCGCAGCGCGTGCAAAATATGACAGCAGTAACTCATCCCTAGAGCAGCGTTCAAACAGCGCCGCACGCACGCTATCTAGCAGTTGCGGATTGCCAGCAACACCATGGGCATCCAGCAAAATTGCCAACTTCATTAGGCTATCGCCATCTCTTGCACTCACCCATTTGGCAATGTTGTTTTTCCATTGCGACACCGTGCCAACCCACTCAGGATTAGACACCATGATATTACCTGGGCATGGAGGATAGCCAAGCTGAATCAGCGTTTGGGTCAGCGTATTCATATCTTCGGCAAGCGAAGGCCATTGGCTGTCATCAGCTAGAATCAGGCCATTATCCTGATCTGTTTTAAGAATTTGTTCACCGCGCCCCTCACTACCCATGACCATCAGGCAGCTTTGGGAGTGGTACTGTTCAGGAATAACAAATGACCACGCCTTATTCATAATTCGGCCATTCAACGCGGCCAGTAGATCCATGGCAAAACGTAGCTTTACCCCTTGCGCCATAAGCGCATTCACCAGCTCTGGCGTGCGTTGGCTGGCAGCCGCTAAGGCTTCTAAGCTATTAGCCTGTTCCACCTGCAAGCTAACGACATAGCTACGGCTCGAAAAATAACTAAGCACATCCGTCAGCTCTACCACCCCTTTCAGGGCCCCCTGCTCCATAACCACCACGCGCGTTACTTTATGCCGTGTCATTAGCACAAGCGCTTCAAATAGGTACTGATTCGGGGTAACGGTCACCAACGAGAAATGGGCCACATCCTCAACGGGCGATGTATGTTCATAGTTATTCAGCACGACGCCATTGAGCAAATCGGTTTTAGTGACAATGCCAAACTCGCCCTGGGTGTTGACTAGCAAGCTATCCGCATGGCTATCGTTGAGTTGACGCACCGCGCTGGCAATATCTGTTGATGCGTCCATGATAAGGGGTTCGCGCATGCATTCGCTGACCTTAGCCAACATAAAGCCGGCCATGGTCACACCGCCTTCGGCACGCTTTTCAGTCATCAAGCGCGCTTTGTGCGATAACGACTGCTTGAAGAAATTTTCGAAGTCAGGATGATGACGACACAGCTTTATAAAGAGCGCCTTAGGCATCACATAACATAAGCATTCTTGCTCGGCTTGGAATCGGTAGCGACTCTTACCATTCAGAATACTAATAGCACCAAACAGATCACCAGCCGTGTAGTGCCCAATCCGTGCACTGGATGCTGGCAAGGTAGGGTCAAGCTCAGCGACTTCGCCTTTATGAATCAAAAAAACTGATTCCCCCGCTTGCCCCATCTCGATAATAATTTCATCACGATCAAAATAGGCGATGTCCATACTACGACGTACGTGGTCACGCCCCTCATCATCAATTAATGTGAAAGGCAATTGGGAAAGATCAACGTCAATCATGAGTGACCCCACTTAATCGCGATGAAGAACAAGAATGGCTTAAGGTTTGATTGTTTTTTAACCAGCGCCTTTTATTATACCTTTTGCTATACCGCTAACGTCTTAACGACGTTTGTTTAGCGACCAAAGTAGCGACATGACTTAGCAAACTTGGCCATTTAATATACCACCTATTAAAAGTAGCAAACATTGCTTTTAAGCGACCCATAGACCATCGTCCTATCACATAGACAGAAACGTTCAAAAAACTTCAAAAACAAGTATTTATTTTCCCATACAAACATCACAATACGCCCTGAAAGCTCATTGATACCAAAGTCTGGGATTTATTTTTTGCAATTATTGCCCACTATTAACAACGGGCTATACAGGATGTTCATGTGATACTTGTTAAATACTTATCAAGACACTGAAGAAAACCTTGCCAATCCATTAACCAGCAGAGCAACTTAACTGACAAGGTGATGCGTCTAATCGCACTAAATCATCACAGACAACTAAAAGAGCGGTTTTCTATGAAGGATTGCCCTGATGGATCACACGCTATCCTGAGTTAACTTTCCAACCCTAAAAATCACAACTGGAGAGCACCACAATGGCAGATGACAAATCCAACGCTGCTGAATACTGGAAAGCCAACGTCCGATTAATCTTTGGATGCTTGGTCGTTTGGGCGTTCGTTTCTTATGGATGTGCCATCCTTTTTCGTCCGCTATTGGCGGGCATTCCCGTTGGTGGGACTGACTTGGGCTTTTGGTTCGCTCAGCAGGGCTCCATCCTCACCTTCATCGTGCTGATCTTCTTCTATGCCTGGAGAATGAACAAGCTCGATGCAAAATTCGGCCTTGGGGAGTAAGCCAGTATGAGCCAGTTTGCAATTAACCTATTGTTTGTCGGCGCGTCGTTTGCGCTCTATATCGGGATTGCGATATGGGCACGAGCCGGGTCGACCAAAGACTTCTACGTCGCCGGTGGCGGCGTTCACCCTATCACCAACGGCATGGCCACTGCCGCTGACTGGATGTCAGCCGCATCGTTTATTTCAATGGCCGGTCTGCTAGCTTCTGGCGGGTACGCGAACTCCACCTTCTTAATGGGCTGGACCGGCGGCTACGTTATCTTGGCAATGCTGCTAGCGCCTTATCTGCGTAAGTTTGGCAAGTTTACAGTGCCCGACTTTATCGGTGACCGCTTCTACAGCAACACTGCGCGCTTCGTCGCGATTGTGTGCTTGATCGTTGCCTCTGTTACTTACGTCATCGGTCAAATGACCGGTGCGGGCGTTGCTTTCTCACGCTTCTTGGAAGTTAGCAACACCTGGGGTATCTGGATCGCAGCATTGATTGTTTTCCTGTATGCCGTTTTCGGCGGCATGAAAGGCATTACCTACACTCAAGTCGCCCAGTACGTAGTGCTTATCATCGCCTACACTATTCCGGCGGTGTTCATTGCCATGCAGCTAACCGGCAACCCGATTCCTATGTTCGGCATGTTCAGTACTCATACTGAATCCGGCATTCCGCTGCTGACCAAGTTGGACGAAGTAGTCAATGCGCTTGGTTTCCGCGACTATACTGCTGACGTCGATAATAAGCTGAACATGGTGCTGTTTACCCTGTCGCTGATGGTCGGTACTGCTGGTTTACCCCACGTCATTATCCGCTTTTTCACTGTACCGAAAGTTGCTGATGCACGCTGGTCTGCTGGCTGGGCTCTCGTGTTCATTGCACTGTTGTACCTCACCGCACCAGCGGTTGGTTCCATGGCACGTCTAAACTTGGCTACCACCGTCTATCCAGATATGGCAGGGCAGGTGGAGAACTACGAAGAAGCTGCCAACAATCCGATTCTCTACGAAGATCGCCCTGAGTGGGTTCGCACTTGGGAAGAAACAGGGCTTATCGCCTTCAACGATCTCAACAATGATGGCCGCATCCAGATGTACAACGATGCTGTCGACTTTTCTGATCGTGGCTGGGAAGGTAACGAGCTAACCGTTAATAATGACATTCTCGTACTGGCGAACCCTGAAATTGCCAACTTGCCGGGCTGGGTTATCGGCCTTATTGCGGCAGGTGGTATCGCTGCAGCTCTTTCAACAGCGGCTGGCCTACTATTGGCTATCTCGTCAGCCATTAGTCATGACTTGATCAAAACAATGATCAATCCGAAAATCTCTGAAAAGGGTGAAATGCTGGCAGCACGCATCTCAATGGGCGGTGCAATTCTTCTGGCTACCTATCTCGGGCTTAATCCACCCGGGTTCGCAGCACAGACCGTTGCGCTTGCCTTTGGTATCGCCGGTGCCTCACTGTTCCCAGCGCTGATGATGGGTATTTTCTCCAAGCGCATGAACAGCAAAGGCGCGATTTGCGGCATGCTAGCGGGCTTGATCTGCACCCTGCTCTACATCTTCACCTACCTCGGCTGGTTCTTTGTACCCGGCACCAACATGCTGGCCAACACGCCAGATAATTGGATCCTGGGCATTTCACCGCTCTCCTTCGGTGCAGTAGGTGCGATGATTAACTTTGCAACTGCGTTTGCTGTCTCTAGCGCAACGGAAGAGCCTCCGCAGGAGATTCAAGACTTGGTAGAAAGCGT